>NZ_JBSXOD010000030.1:0-3506 GCF_056859255.1 Sulfitobacter sp. L-8 | reverse complement strand
CTATAGAGTTTATTAAATTATATAGATGAAGTGTCAGATGATAGAATGGCTATGCATTGTATACACCTTTGCCATCCAAAACACGACTGGGGTTCACCGAGCAATCTACACCTCCGTCAAACATGTTGTCGAGTGAGGAATGATTTTCACCAGATGTTGTGGCAAATTTTCCACAGCAATCAGGAACAAATGCGCTAGCGGCTGATGGCGACGCGCTGCACGGTCCGATAGACCGTTGGTCTTGAAACAGCGAACACTTCCGCCAGATCGCTGATAGAGACTTGCCTCAATACACCGGTTTTCTACCCACGGGCTTAAAGACTGGCGATCAAAAACCGTGAAACAACATGTCGAGCGCAGCAAAGCTTTCAGACAATTCCCCGATCGGGGACTTCAATATGCTGGTCGGCACGGCGGCAATGTATTGCGTCATCATCACATGCACTGCACCCTCAATCTCAAACGCAGGATTCAACCGGCTCGCAGCAATGGGCGCGATATCTTTCCGTAGGAGCGGCACTACTGCGCGCACATTAACCCCTCCAGCAGGTCACTTTGCACATCCAGCAAATAGCCGTTTTCCGCAGGATCCGCGAACAGATCATACTGCGCCATCAGAACTGCCTGTATTTTTCCAGAGGCAGGCCATGTTGTGCGACCCAGTCATTCGAGCTTTGGATCGCGGCTCGGTTCTTCTCCAGCCATTCAGAAGCTTTCTGTTTACGCACGGCTTCGCGCAGGCTGCGCTCGAACGTGGCCGACAGATTGATGTTCAACGCACGAGCCTCGTCCAGAAGCACTGGGTCTATGGTCAAATTGGTCGCACTTTTGGTCATGTGTACCTCATAGGCATACATCATGCGCATAGATAGCACTCATGGCTTCAACTGCAAAGATGACTGGCGCTGTTGTAATGGGCCCAAGCGGACAGAAAATATGCTATCCGCTGACAGCCCCGCGTTGCAAGGTTCTGTAGACGGTTGGTCTCGAGACATCGAACAGCTCCGCCAGATCGCTGATGGAATACTCCCCGGTGGCAGGCATGCGCACCAGCTCCTTTTGTTGCTTGTCCGAAAGCTTTCGTTGCCTGTCCCGCAACTTGCCCTTTGCCCGTGCGACAGCCATATCCTCCTTGGTTCGCATCCGGATCAGATCTGCTTCGAACTCCGCAAAGGTGGCAAGGATGTTGACGAGCATCTTAACCATTGGATCTGCCAGATCGTAGATGGACACTCCCACCGCGAGCTTTACGCCTTTCTTCTCCAGCTGATCCGCAATGATGCGGGCATCTGGCACGGACCTCGCCAGGCAATTTAGTTTTGGCAAGACCAGGGCGGGCATGGTTGGTTCAGGGACGGCGATCTGGAATTCATCCACGCCCGTCATCGCCCCCACAATAGCTTCGGCTGGGCTGTCCCGATCGGTTTTTGGACATTCCTCAGGGGGCTTGTCGCCACCGCAAGCCAGCCCACCGACACATTGACTGGCCCATCTTGACCGCGGTCAAGATGCTCTATGACCAGTTTCCGGACTGCCTCCTCAACACGAGGAGAGAGGTCAGCGTCCACATCAATGGTGATGCGGTTGCCCTTTCGGCCAATGTTCACGCGCTCACTGGGAAGTGTTTCCTGCGCCAACGGTTTGGTGGCCATGAGCAAGGTAACCGCCGCTTCGACACGAGTGGCAGTAGCTGTATGGGCCATTCTTGTATTTTGGCAAACTCTGCCATACTTTTTCTAAAGAGGGAGATGATCATGGGTACCATGAATATTTCATTGCCAGATCTGATGAAGACGTGGGTCGAAGAACAAGCAAAAACTGGACGCTATGCTAATTCCAGCGACTATGTTCGCGACCTGATCCGGCGTGACCGCGCCCATCATGAGGCCATTGCTGAAATTCAAGCCGCTGTCGACGTGGGCCTGGCCATCGGCCCGGCGGCCACGCTCGATCGCAGCACGTTCAAGTCCCAAATGCGCGCCGAATATGCCGGAGAATAGCCGTTGGGTTATTAGAACGGCGGCTGGAACGGAGCTGTCTGACATCTGGCAGCACAGAGCTGGCAACGGGGTGTAGCGCAAACAGATGGCTATGCAGACGGTCTTTTTGCCATCTTCGACTTGCTTGTAAACTTTCCGGAGATGGCCCGTGAACGCAATAAGTTCACAACTCCGTTACGCATTCATCCTAGCCGAGTGTATCTAGTGATTTACAAAACCGACGGAAAGGTGGTCGATATCCTCCGCATCCTGTATGCCCACCAGAACCTGACAGCCTATCTGATCGAGGGTTGACCGTCATAGCCCCGCTGCTTTTGTGAGATTCACCCGGAACCTGTCACGCCTTCGCTGATACCGGCGTGTCATCTCGGCGCTGGCATGGCCCAATTGCTTTTGAACATAGCGCTCGTCGACCTCGGCGCTACTGGCAAGACCTGCGCGCAGGGAGTGGCCGGAGAAGAGGGCAAGGCGCTTTTTCTCTGGCAGGTCGGATCGAATGCCAGCGTGGAGGACCGTGCGCTTGATCAGGCGGGCGACATGCTTATCGTTCAGTCTTGCCTCGGACGCGCGTTTGCCATCGCGCGAGGTGCCGACAAAGATAGGCCCGAAGTCGATTTTGGCGAAGTGCAGCCACTGCTTCAACGCATGCACCGGGCAGGTCTGATCGCTGGACCCAAGGCCGATCTCGACCTCGCGCCAGCCGGTCTTGGCATTGAGGGTGAGGAGAGCCCCCTTGTCGAAGATCTCGACCCAGCCGCCAGAGTCCGGCGTGTCGTCCTTCTGAACATCTAGGCTGACGATTTCCGAACGCCGCAGGCCGCCGGCATACCCCAGAAGCAGGATCGCCCGATCCCGCAGGCCACGCAGATTGAAGGGCAAGGTTGCGACCATCGCAAGGATATCCTCGGCCAGGATCGCCTCTTTCTGCACCGGCGGGCGCGCGTGCTTGCGCTTGATCCCCGCAAGCACGGTGGCTATGTGGCGGTTCTTGCGATCAAGGGCGAATCCGCGCTGAGCATAGTTCCAAGCGAGGCCCGAGAGGCGCCGGTCGATGGTGCTGACTGCCAAGGCAGGGGATAGCCCTGACCCGGATGCGAGATCTGCGAGGTAAAGCCCGATCATTTCAGTCGAGGGCGGCAGCGGCTCCGCGCCCTTCAGCCGGCACCAGCGCGTGAAGTGAACCCAATCCTTCGCATAGGCCTTCAGCGTATTTTCTGAAGCGGCGGCGCGGGCATAGTCGCGGGCTGTGTCGACCAGCCGATTGAGTGTGCCAGAGCCTGCGACAGAGGAAGGTAGGTTGAGGGGCGCGCTGTCAGGGCTATCACTCGCGTTGTCTTCGTTGATCGAGGTGTCGTTCGGGGGTTCTGTCGTTGTGCCGAGGTTTTTGAGACTGGGTGCCATGTGTTTTCAATGGTTTGTGGTTTTTTCATTTTGAGATTGAGTCGGGGTAATTGATACTGTAGAGGAAAAGGAGTCGATATTTATGAGACTATCCCGCAGCCGCGC
>NZ_JBSXOD010000029.1:0-81209 GCF_056859255.1 Sulfitobacter sp. L-8 | reverse complement strand
CCCACCTCATGCTCCAAACCCGGGCCCGCGCGCTTGACGGGACTCTCCGCGCCAAGTTCGAGCAGTGGTATCCCGGTCTGAAATCTCACGAAGAAACGCAAATGGTGGCCTGATTGCCCCGCACTTTGCGGTGCTCTCCACGACGTCTGTCCTGCGCTTGATCTCGCCGTTCAAACGTTCAATCGGATTCGTCGAATGCAACTTCGTCCGATGCTGTTGGGGAAAGGTCATGTAGGCGAGCACGTCTTCCTCGGCATCATCCATCAGCCCAGAGAGCCTAGGCAGCTTGGACCGCATCTGGTCGGCGACGTTGCGCCATTGGACTTTCGCCGCCGCATGGTCTGGCTGTGCAAAAGCGGTTGCGATAAAGGCGGAGACGACGCGTCGGCTGCTCTTGCCTGCATGCGCAAGAGCGTTCCTCTGGAAATGCACCCGACAACGCTGCCAGCTCGTGTTCAGCACGCGTGCGACTGAGGCCTTGATGCCTTCATGGGCATCACTGATGACCAGCTTCACACCACATAGCCCGCGCCGCACCAGATCGCGCAGAAACTCCGTCCAGAAGGTTTCGGCCTCGGACGGGCCGATGGACATGCCCAGCACCTCTCTGCGGCCGTCTGTATTGACGCCGACGGCGATGGTGACGGCAACGGAGACGATACGCCCGCCCTGGCGGACCTTGAGATAAGTCGCATCGATCCAAAGGTAGGGCCATTCGCCGTCAATTGGACGGGTAAGGAAGGCATCGACCCGCTCGTCGATCTCCTCGCACAGGCGGCTAACCTGGCTCTTCGAGATGCCGGTCCCACCCATCGCCTGGACGAGATCGTCCATAGAACGGGTTGAGACGCCATGGACATAAGCTTCTTGGATAACCGCGCTCAACGCCTTCTCTGTCGCCCGCCGCGGCTCCAGGAAAGAAGGAAAATAGCTGCCGGTGCGCAGCTTCGGGTTCCGCAGTTCCACGTTCCCGGCTCGCGTCTGCCAATCGCGTTCGCGGTAGCCGTTTCTCTGCGCCTTCCGCTCCGACGTCTTCTGATGATAGTCGGCCCCGGTTTTTGCGCCGACCTCCAGTTCCATCAGCCTTTCGGCGGCAAAACCGATCATATCTCGAAGAAGATCGGCATCCGCGCTCTTCTCGACAAGCTCTTTCAGGTCCATCATAGGTTTGGTCATCGGGGTCTTCCTTCGGTTCAGGTTGATGTTCGCAACCCGACCTTACCGAAAATTCACCGATGACCACCGCGCCTTTGATGACGTCCTACGGCGCCTCATGAAGGGCGCGGACGCCACCAAAAGCGCTACCAGAAGTTACACCTCTCCCTGGGACAGGACCTGACTGCGTTTGTGGCGTATCTGCGTGAGACGCTGATATCGGCCATACAATCGCAACTGCGCTTTCCAGGCGATATCCTTCGCTGCCTGTGACAGGTCTTTTTGTCGAACCAGTGACCACTGTCCCACCTTTGGCTTCAGCCGGTAGAGCCAGGCAGCCTCGAACAAGAGCGCGCGAACGTCCGAGGATCCTGCCTTAGTGATCCCGCGCGGGCGTATGCTGGACCCACTTGAGAATTCCCCCGGCACCAGGCCAAAGTAGCTCATCAGACGACGTGGGTTTTCAAACCGAGCAAAATCGCCGACTTCGGCGACAACCGCTGCGGCTATCACTATGTCAAGACCGCGAAGGGCTGTGAGTTCTCGCACGATCGGGGCCAAAACCCAGTCTGACATCAGGTTTTCAATCTGTCCGTCAATCTGGGCCCGTCGATCAACAGCTTGCTCTTCTTCATTGAGATAGCTCTGCAAAGCGAATTGCGTTGCAACATGGCCGAATTGAAGATCCGCCAGCCAGACCCAATGTCGATGTCCCCATTTCTTCCGTTCATAGCGCCGGCCGTGCTTCAGCAAGAAGCAGCTGATGCGCTGGCGTGCCTTACGAACTTGATGAGAGGATATGCGCCGCGCCTTGACCAGGTCCTGCATCGCCTCGTGGGTCGCATCCGGTGTCCAGATATAGGTGAGTTCACCGGCCCGGTGCAATCGGGCCAGATTCAGCGCGTCGATCGTATCGTTCTTCATGCGCCGCTTTCCCGGCTGAACAGGGGTTCTGGAGGGTGCAACGACGTCGCAGACATGTCCGAGTCCGATAAGATGGCGGTGCAGGCCATAGCCGCACGGACCTGCTTCATAGGCAAAAGATATCGCTTCAAACCTGACCGCCAATTTCTTGACCATTCGATTGATGGCGGTCGTCTCGTTCGGGATTGAACCCAAAGAGCAAAACTCGCCGGATCGTTCGCCTTCAGCAAAAGCCACAGCGATTGTATCCTTGTGTACATCGAGACCCACATAGGCATCAAAATTATCCATAACAGTTCTCCTTTCCTCGCCGCACGATTATGCACTGCAGTCACGGAAAACGGTCATCTCATCTGGCTCTTTGCAGGGGCCGACACAGGTGCGGAAACTTTGGCTCGCGCCATGACCATCATCGAAACAGCCAAGCTAAATGGCCTCGATCCACAGGCCTATCTCGCGGACGTTCTCGACCGTATCCACGACCACAAGATCAACAAGCTGGATGAGCTGCTGCCGTGGAACTGGAAGGCGCTACACCCTGAAGCAAGCAGTCAGGCCGCATAAACCGCGGTGCCAATGGCTTGGTTACGGAATAAGGGCGACTGCGTCATCCAGATCTGACCTACATCATCACAATCACGCTACTTGTCTCCGCAAGGCTTAGCTAAGTGAGATCGACGGCACTTGCCTTGCGACGCGAGCCCGTAGACCGCCAAGGATTGCTCTAGACGAGCTAATTTCTGGCCCGCGAAGAACTAATGGTGTAGACGCGGAACCGAGGCGATCAGTGAACGGGTGTAGCTGTCTTGCGGATTGTCCAGAACTTCAAGTGTACGCCCCCGCTCGACCGCCTGGCCTCCGTACATCACCATTACCGTATCGCAGAGATATTCTACGACAGAGATGTCGTGTGTAATGAATATGATAGACAGCCCGATCCGGTCGCGCAGATCTAGCAGCATGTTTAGGATTTGCATCTGGACCGAGATGTCGAGGGCGGAAACCGCCTCGTCTGCAACCAAAAACGAGGGTTCCATCACCAGGGCCCGCGCGATGCAGATACGCTGCCGCTGACCACCGGAAAACTGGAATGGATGCTTCTGGGACGCATCCGGTGACAACCCGACCAGCGACAGGGTCTCCGCCACCCGGTCGTCTCGTTCAGATTTCGCCATGCCGGCAATCGCCAGTCCCTCGGCGATGGCCTCGCCAATGCGCATACGCGGGTTAAGAGACGCATAGGGATCCTGAAACACCATCTGGATGCCGCGCCGCACCGGGGGTACACCCGAGACGCCGGGTCCGAACAGGTCGCGTCCGGCCAGAGATAGACTTCCGGCGTCAGGTTCTTCCAGGCCTACAAGCACGCGGGCCAAAGTCGATTTTCCGCATCCACTTTCGCCGACGATGCCGAAGATCTCTCCGGGTTGCACATCGAAACTAACTCCCTGCAGGGCCCTGGTCTCTGACGGCGGAGCGAACCAGCCGTGGGACCGGTGGAAGGTCTTCCTGATATCTCGGGCAGACATGGAGACGGTGGGACTGGTATGTATCATTCAGAAGGCCTCACGCATTTTGCGCGCCACTGCGGGCTTAGCTCTTTGACGGGTATGGGGGCTTCGGCACAGGCGGCATCCGCCTTGCCACAGCGATCCCGGAACCGGCAGCCGACATCCCAGTCAAGGGGCGACGGTACGGTGCCGGGGATTCCCTGCCGCCGTTTGCCATCGACCCTGCGCCCTGGTGCACAGTTCAGAAGCGCCTGGGTGTAGGGATGCGCCGAACGGCCGATCACGTCTGCCTCGGTCCCGGTTTCCATCAGGACACCGCCGTACAGCACCCCGACCCTATCTGTGTATTGATGGACAAGCGACAGGTCGTGAGAGATGAAGAGCACCGACAAACCGTGTTTCTGGCGGAGCCTCTGGATAATCTCCATTACTTCGCGCTGAATAGTCACGTCCAGAGCGGTCGTCGGTTCGTCGGCGATCAGCAGCTTGGGATTGTTGGCAAGCGCCATCGCGACCATGGCGCGTTGGCGCATCCCGCCAGACAGTTCATGTGGAAACAGCCGCGCGATCTTGATCGGGTTATCGAACCGCACCTCCGACAGCAACGTCTCGATCCGTTCGGTCCGCGTTTTTTTGGACTGCTTGCTGTGCAGTTCCAGCGTTTCCTCGATCTGGCGCCCGATCGGCATCAGCGGATCGAGCGAAGTCATCGGCTCTTGGAAAATCATCGAGATCGCGCCGCCCCGCAGCCTGCGCATCCTCGACTCCGGCAGGGTGATGAGCGAGTCACCGCAGAAATCAAGTTCGCCTTCGATTTCCAGCAGCGAGGACGGAAGCAGCCGCATGATTCCACGGGCGATCATCGTCTTGCCCGAACCGCTTTCCCCAACGAGAGAGAAGAACTCGCCCGCATTGATTTCGAAGGACACGTCGGAAACGATCTTAATCCGCTTGCGCCCCTCACGGACGAACAATGACAGGTTGCGCGCGGACAGTACCGGCGGATCGGTCCTGGTTGCGGCGTCCCGGGGTGGGGTCTGTGAGTCTGTATCTCGTATCATATCAGGTTCAGTGTCTTTTTCGGGTCATACTGGTCACGCAGCCAGTCTCCCAGAAGGTTCAGGGACAGCACGGTCATGAAGATCCCCGCGCCGGGCATCACGGCCAGCCACCAGGCCCGCGTGATGTAGGAGCGGCCTTCGGCCAGCATGCCGCCCCAGGTGGCGATCTGCGGCGGGACACCCAGGCCGAGAAAGCTCAACGAGGCCTCTGCCAAGATTGCGGTGGCCATGGAAAAGGTGCCGACGATGATCGCCGAAGCCATTAGGTTTGGAAGGATGTGCCGCCGCATGACCCACAACAACCCTCCTCCCATCACACGGGATGATTCAACATAGGCCAGTGATCGCAGGACCATCGCCTGTGCGCGGGCCATTCGCGAATAGGGAATCCACCGCTGGATCACGAGCGCGAAGATTACGTTAGTCAGGCTCTGCCCCAAAAAGGCGAGAATCGCGATAGCCAGCAGGATCGGCGGAAAGGCCCAGAAGGATTCCACGATTTTCTGCGTCACCAGATCCCAGGCGCCCCGCAGGTAACCAGACAGCGCGCCGACAGTGACACCGACGACCCCCGAAATGACCACGACCGACGCCGCGATGGCGAGTGATACGCGGGCGCCCGAGATCATGCGCGCGAGAATATCGCGGCCCAGGTGGTCGGTGCCAAGGAGATGCCCGTCCGTCAGTGGCGGGAGCAGCGAAGCCAGGAGGTTCTGCCGGTTCGCCCCGAAGGGCGTCAGCAGGTTTCCGAAGGCCGCAAGGAATAGGATGAAACCCAGCAGGAAGGCTCCGATTAGGAATTTGAGGTTGAAGAAATCGAACTTCATGGTCAGGCCTTGTTGCTGCGCAGGCGCGGGTCGATCAGGACGTAGAAGATGTCGATCAACAGGTTCAGCGCGATGAATAGGATGGTGTAGGAGGCCACGACCCCGGTCGTCAGGGGCATGTCCCTCACGCTGATCGATTGGAACAACAGGGTTCCGATGCCCGGCCATGAGAACACAACTTCGACGATGATGGACCCGCTGATCAGTGCGCCCAGTTCAAGCCCGATGATGGTGACGATCGGAATGGCCGCGTTGGGCATCAGGTGGCGCCGGACGATCGACCGCCTTTTCATGCCCTTGGCGACCGCGGTGAATACATGCTCTTCCTGACCTGCATCGATAACCGCAGCACGCGTGATCCGGGAAATTATCCCGATCATTGCTAGCGTCAGTGTCAGGGCGGGCAAGGCCAAGTATCGCAGGGCCTGGAAGAAGGTCTCGAAGGAGCCGGCCAATAGCGCATCTATGGTGACGAAGCCGGTCACCGTCGGCGCGGAAACGCCATAGGGCAGTCGGCCGCTGGAAGGGAACAGATTCATGTATCCTGAGAAGAAGAGCACTAGGAGGATGCCGACCCAGAATGACGGTGCGCTCACCCCTGAAATGGACAGCACGGACACGATCGCATCGATCACCTTGCCTTTGTTCAGGGCCGCGAGCATACCGAGCGGCACGGCAATCACGATGGCCAGAAGCAGCGCGTAGAACGACAGTTCGAGCGTAGCGGGCAAGCGTTCTCCGATCAGTTCGAACACCGGCGCACGGTAGCGATAGGATTCACCCAGGTCGAACCGGGCAAGGTTGCCTAGGAACTGGCCGTATTGCACCCAAACCGGACGATCCAGCCCCCAGGCCTCGCGTGTTTCGGCGACCTGCTCCTCGGTCGCGTCGTCGGGCAGCAGCAGTTCCGCCGCATCGCCCGGAGCCAACCTGAGAAGACCGAAGATGGCCATTGTTACAAGCAGAAGGACCGGGATCGCTCCGAGCAGCCTCGTCGTAATTAGGTGTAACAAACGTATGCTCCCAAATGTCGTTGCAGGCCGACCCGCGGCGATGCTGCCGCCGCGGGTCCATTGCAAGCCCTTGGCTTACATTGACATTTTCACGTCGGACAGCCAGATTTCGCCATCGGCGCTGGCATTCCACTCGATGCCCTTCTGCATGCCATGCACCAGGCGGTGCGACCACATGAAGAACATCGGCACCTCTTCGGCGATCAGTTCAGCCGCCTGCCGGACGATCTGGCAGCGCTCTTCCGGATCTAGGGTTTGACGTTCCTGCTGCAGCAGCGCGTCCAGTTCGGCGTTGGTGTAGCCAATCCGCTGCGTGACATCGGATTCAAGGTACTGCGACAGCGGCTCCGAGGGGTCCAGGAACAGGCCCCGGCCGAGGTAGTACATCGGCAGTTCACCGGCGCGCATCGCGGCGGTTAGATTGGCGTATTCCGGCACCTGCAGATCAACTTTGAATCCGACTTCGGTCAGCATCTGCGTCACGATTTCGGAAACTTGCCGGTCTGAGATGTAGCGGCCCGAAGCGGTCATGAACTCGATCGCCGGTCCGCCGTCTTCGTACCCGGCCTCAGCCAGAAGTTCGCGCGACTTTTCAGGATCATAGTCAATGACGAAATCGAGCGGCCCGCTGTAGCAGATCTGCTGTTCACCCAGGGGACCGTCCAGCTTGTCCGCAAGACCCATTAGAAACCGGTCGATAATTAGGTCCTTGTTGATGGCATGAGCGGCCGCCTGGCGCACTCGCTTGTCGGTCCAGGGTTCGAACTTGGGGTTGAAGGCCAAAAACATCTGTTCGATCGACGGGCTCTCCACGACGGAGATTGACTCGCTCCCTTCGATCCGCGACACCAGCTGAGGCGGGATCAGGCGAGCGATCTGCACTTCGCCATTCATCAGCGCAGTTACACGCTGCTCCGCCTCGCGGATCTGCCGGTAAACGGCGGTGTCGGGCGCGGCCTCAGCGATACCAGGGAAATCGTCGTTCTTCTCCAGCGCGATTTCTTGATCCAGCGTGTATGACGCAAGCTTGTAAGGACCCCAGCCATAGGGCGCGTCCTCGTCCGGTGACGCGCTGTCCTCGGCCAGTTCAGCGCTTGTGATGATGAAGCGGTCGAAGATGTAGGAAAGCAGCGACGCCAGGGGCTTTGTCGTAACGATCTCGAAGGTGTGTTCATCAACTTCGCGGATTGTCTCGACTTCGCTGAAGATGTTCTTCTGGATGCTCGCCGGATCGTTCAGGACACGATCATAAGAATGCAGCACATCTGTCGTCGTCGGGCCGGGGCCTCCATCGTGACGGACCAAGTCGTCGCGCAGCTTGAAGCGCCAAGTGTTGTCGTCGACGATTTCCCAGCTTTCCACTAAGATGCCTTCGTATTCCTTGGTGGCATAGTTGTAGCGCCCCAGGCAGCCATAAGTCTGGCACCAGACCGAATACATCTGCGCGTTACTCTCGGCGTAAGGCGTCGGAGAGGTCATCGGGAAGGTGCTGGTCACCATCAGCAGCTTGTCGTCTTGGGCCGCGGCGGGAACTGCCGTACCGAGGACCGCAAGCGCGCTCAGCGCTCCGGCGATCAGGCGGTTTCTGTTAGTCTTCATGTGGTCGTTCTCCCTTTCGCTTGTCGGATCTGCCCCCATCTTTCCGCTTGCGGGGGTCAAAATATACTTAGCCGTCTAAGTTTGTGGATGTGAAAACCCGTTTGGGTCCCCTGCCCTGCCTTCACTTATTTTTTAGTATCTCCCGCTCGCCTTCCGAGACTTCTCCGATGTCCCAGAAGATCCCAGCCATCATGGCCAGCCCGTCATCGTACAGGCCAATTAGCCCATGTTCGTTCGGCCCGTGCTGGCCGCAGCCGCCATAGCTCTGTGGCAGCCACATGACCGGAACCCCGAGCGTCTGTTTGAAAAATTCCGACGGCCCTGAGGCGCCGATGGTGGGAATTATGTTCGGATCACCGTCCATCGTCAGCGTCATCGACTTGGCGATCAGCTGCACCCAAGGGTGCTTGGGATCGGTGCGCGATGGCGGAAACATATCGCGTTCGGTGATCGGCTGCACCTCGACCTCAGGAAAGCCGTGGTCGTCTAGATGCTTCCGCAGCGCCGGAGCCACATCGTCGGCATTCGTGTCGACCGTGTGTCGCAACTGGATGCGCGACCGGGCATAGCCGGGGACCGCGGGCACCGGGTTCTCCGGCTGACCGCTGATCATGGACAGCACGATCGCGCTGTTCCAAGCATAGATACGTTCGGTCCGGCTCATCCCCGGCTCACCCCACCCTTCGTCCGGGGCGGGTGCGCCGGGCAAGTCCTTGACCTTCACCTTTCGGCTCGCCCCGCGTACAGAAACAGGAACGTTTTTGGGGCGCCATCCCTCAACCAGAATGCGGCCATCTCGAGAAATGATAGTAGAGATCGCATGGGCTAGGATCACCGCCGGGTCCTTCAGAAGCCCGCCCCAGTGCCCAGAGTGATGGCTACCCTCACGCAGATTAACGACCAGATCGATACCCAGACCGCCACGTGTACCCAGGGTGATATCAGCCACCTCCATACTCTGGCGCGGCCCGTCCAGCGCGATGAAGACATCCGCTGCTAGAATGTCCTTCTTGTCTTCCAAAAAATTTTGAAGCCCTGGCGATCCTGCCTCTTCTCCCATTTCGATCAGCACCGTGGCATTGAAACCAAGGGATCCGCGTTCCTCAATCACTGCGCGCAGGCCCTCAATCGCGATTAGGTGCTGGCCCTTATTATCTACCGTACCACGTCCGTAGACCCGCTTGCCCTCGACTTTTAAAGCCCATGGGTCCAAGTCTTCGCGCCAGCGTTCTGGCATAGCGCGCACCACGTCGCCATGCCCATAGACCAAGATCGTTGGCAGGGCGGTATCCTCGTGTCGCCGCGCGACGAGAAAGGGGCCGTGCTGCGGCAGCGGATTGTCGAAGATGTCGATCTTAAAGCCAAGGTTCTTCAAGTACGGGCCAACCACCTCGTGACAGTACCGTTCTAGTTCGGGCTTGCGCGAGGGTGGATGGCTTTCGGTCTGCACCGCAACCAGCCTGCCAAGCGTGTCCAAGAACTCGCCAGAAGCCAAGTAATTCTTCGCTCTCGCGATGGTGCTACTACGCGCGTCGACTGCCATTGTCTTCTTAGCCTTTCTTGCGGTCTGTTTTGGTGGCGCGGATATCTAGCCGAGAGGCCTTTCGCCCCTCTATGATGCCGGTCGCCCGGTCCTCTGCGCGCTTCAGATAACGGCAATAAGTATCGACCGCCGCGTTGGTCTCTCCGTCCGCCACAGATTGCGTGACCAACCGTAGAAGCCCGATAGTTATCCTGTGCTCATCCTGAGTTGTTGCGCGGAACAGCATGACCCGGACGTAATTTATCCGGCTTTGAAGAGAATCCAAAATTTGCACGGCGACCTCATTCCCGCCACCGGCCCAGATCAGGTGGACGAACCGACTGATGAAGCTAGTGTAGTCTTTGCTGTTCCTTTCGGCCGCATCTAGGGCCCGGTCCAGCAGTCGGCTCATCTTTTCAGTATCTTCCTCGTTGGCCTTGGCGATGAATCGCCGCAAGAGGGTCGATTCCAGGATGAGGCGGAGGTCGAAGATGTCGCGCACTTCATCCGGCGACAGCTCGGTGACCACGAGGCCTCGGGTGTTTTCGCGCCGGACTAACCCCTCGGCCTCCAGCAAGCGCAATGCCTCGCGCACCAGCGTCCGACTGACACCTGTTTCCTCACACAGATGCCTTTCAATTAGCGGCTCGCCCGGCCGGTAATGCAGCGACATGATTGCTTCACGGATAGTATTTGTGGCCTTGTCGCGAAATGTCTCGCTGTCGGCCCTCACGCGCATCTTCAAGTCCCAATTCCTCCTACTTGTGAAATGCGGGGGCCGGTCCACCCGCATCTTCGATGCGCCCACCGGCAGGCCGGCGCACACAGAGGAAGCAGGGGACAGGATCATACGACTGGCTCCATCTCGTCCCGGACCTTGACCTTCTCCAGCGCCACGAGGTCAGGAAGAGGGCGGGCTGTCAGCGGGTTGCGGGCCAGAAGCTGTTCCAGCGCAATCGCCGCGTGCATGACCTTCAGATCTTCGTTCCGGCGTCCGACGATCTGGATCCCAAAGGGCATACCCTCGCGATCGACGCCGCAGGGAATGGAAATGGCCGGATGGTTAAGCAGCGTGATCGCATAAGTCAGGCCGACATATTCGAAATAGTTCGACATTGGACGGTCGTTGACAACCGAGGGATAGACCTCGTGTTTCGGCCAAGGTGACACGCCGACGGTCGGCGTGATTAGCAGGTCGAATTCCCGGAAGAACAGTTGCGCTCGGCGGTACAGGTCCGTCTGGTCAGCCATCGCTTGGCCTACATCCGTAATCGAGAACTGCGAAGCATGTTCTAGGTTTTGAGCGACCAGCCGACCCCACTT
The DNA here is from genome assembly GCF_056859255.1 of Sulfitobacter sp. L-8. Classification (NCBI taxonomy): domain Bacteria; kingdom Pseudomonadati; phylum Pseudomonadota; class Alphaproteobacteria; order Rhodobacterales; family Roseobacteraceae; genus Sulfitobacter; species Sulfitobacter sp. L-8. The sequence goes on along the minus strand of NZ_JBSXOD010000029.1, from coordinate 70,274 downwards.
GCCGGGGTGCGCCTGCTCCCGCTTGTTGTACATGCCGATATAGCTGACGGCCCGTAGCACTTCGTAAAGGTGGTCGACATTCTCCATCTCAGGTGACGCATCCGCGACCTCGCGGAAGGCCGATCCGAATATACCCAAGCGCTCGCGGAAGACCGCGCGCAGGCTGTCTTCGATCGGGGCAAAGCCCAAGTCTTCCGACACTGCTACACGCAGGCTCGAAAGATCGACGGGCCGGTCGTGCGAGTAATCCATGAATGAGGCAAGAGGATCCATTGGATCCGACGTCGCCATGGCCTTCAGCATGAAAAGCGTATCTTCTGCCGTCCGTGCCATTGGCCCCTGGACGGGAAAGTGCGTTGAACCGATCATCCGCTTGTCAGATGCAACGATGCCTGCCGTGGGTCGCATCCCGACGACACCGCAGAACGATGCGGGAATACGCAGGCTCCCGGCATTGTCCGACCCATGGGCCAGGGGCATCATGCCTGTCGCCAGCGCAATGGCAGACCCGCCGGACGATCCGCCACAGGTACGTGAAGGAACGAAGGGGTTGCCGCTGACGCCATAGACCGGGTTAAACGTGTTTCCCCCTGCACCGTGTTCCGGGGTGTTTGTCTTGGCAAAGATGTTGGCTCCCTTCGTCCGCAGGTTTGCCACAAGCGCCTCGTCCTTCTCGGGGACATTGTGGCGGAACATCTCGGATCCATAGGTCGTGGTTAGGCCAGCAGTGTCAACGAGGTCCTTGATTCCAACCGGCAAACCGTGAAGCGGCGGAAGGTCACCCCCAGCCATAACCTGCGCCTCGGCTTCCTTGGCACGGGCGCGGGCGGCTCCATAAGCTATCGCGACAACACCGGTGACCGGAGGGTTCACCGCCTCGATCCGGGCTAAACACGAATCCAGAAGCTCGACTGGCGACAGGACCTTATTGCCAATTTGCCTACGTGCTTCGACTGCGCTGAGATCGCAAGCCTGCATTTATTAACTTCCCTCGACCGGCCCGGTGACTGACCGAGCATATAAGACGTTCGGAGCTCGGCGGAAAACGCCTTGCCTCCACTTTGCATACATCGACCATAAATATAAACAATGAGTTAGGTCAATAATAAAGTTAGACCTCTATAATTATACATGCTTGCGCGCAGAGGAGCGGGTTAGGCTTGGCGTCTAAAAAGCTACCAAAATCCGAAAGGTTTCGTGGCAGCGGGCGCCTCAAAACGACCGAAAAGGATGCTTCGCGCGCGTGATAAAATTTCGGGGATCCGGCCGGTCAAGGCAATCCGAATCCGTCAAACGGTCCGTGCTTAGCCGAGCATGGCCGGCTCAGCCATAGTCAGCATCGAGTACACGGCAGAGGCGTGGGCCGGACGCCGCGCAGCCACGAATATTTCGACCGATCCGTTCATCGCGACCGCGCTCGACTTCAGGTTGTGGGGAGCTCAAAACTCCATCCGCTGCCCGAAAACCAACGAAGTTGATGCGCCATCCGTCAGCGCGCGCCATTCTAACTTGATGTTCGCATTGATCCGAACGCCCCGCAACAGATCGAGCAGCAGCCATAGCAGTGCCCAATGTGCGCAGGTCTGCCGGCCTGACCCCGCGTCATAGCCGATACCCTACCCGCGTCCCTTGCGCTGCCCTCTCCCGATAACTAAATTACTTCTTCCCCTAAAAAAATTAGCTGACCACGAACCAACAGCGATGCGAAGAACACCGAAATCAAATGCCGCATTAGGTCGATGTCCTTTTGGTTGCCCCTGCAGACGCTGGAAAACGGGAAGGTCGTTTCGGTAAAACCCTATGTCAGCTAACTGAAATTTACCTTTTCCAAGTCAGCCATCCGTTCGCCAAAACAAGAGCGAGTATGACCAGCGGTGTCACTGCATGACCGAATTCTCCGTGCAGAAGAACTGTCGCGGACGCGGCGCCCATGACGCAGCCTGCAAGGACGCTGCCAAGCAGGCGTGTTCGAGGCAGCGCAATCAGTGCGGCCGCGGTCCATTCCAGCAGGCCAGTGATGTAGTGAAACCAGTCGGGATAGCCCCAACGGTCATAGTCTGCGCGGATCTCTGTGCTGGCGAAAATGTTCAAGGCCCCACCCAAAAGGAAGAATGCGACAAGCGCGCCAGCGAAGATGTGGCGCCAGGGGATCGTAGACATGGGCTGTCCTCTATATTGTATCTAAAGGGATAAGGCCGTTCGCTCAAAGTGGACGAACGGTGGTGAACCGACGGTGGTGCCAGATGAGGGGCTGCCGGGTCTTGGCCAGGTCTATTGCCCTCGGCCGCCCGACAAAAAGGACGTGGTCTTCCGTCTCGATTTCTCCAGTGAGGCTGCAGTCCATCGCTACCATCGCCTCTCGCAGGCGGGGATGACCAGATGGCCAAGCCTCCCACGTGCCGTGATCGAAGCGCCGGTCGCGCGGAACCTTGCCTGCGAAGGCCTGAGCGACCGCTTGTTGATCGGCTTGCAGCATGGCGAATGAGAAGCCGCCGCTCGCGCGGATCAGCGAAGACAGTCTCGCGCCGGCGTCGATCGAGACTAGCAGCGAGGGTGGGTCGACGGCCAACGACAGAGCCGCCGTCACCGTGCGCCCGACGCGTTCGTCCGCATAGGCGGCCGTAACCACACATGCCGTCGCCGCAAGTGATGCCATGGCCTCGCGGAACGCGTTAGCGGGTTGGTCCGTTTTTGCGGATGCGATGGCAGTCATGACGCCTCCTTCTGCCCGGGCTCGGACGAGAAATGCGTCTGGAGCTTGTTCGGTATGCCGTCCATCTCGGCGGCATTCGCGGGCGGCTCGCCGGCAGCGGTGATGACAGGCCAAATCTCGGCGTACTTGCGGTTAAAATCGACCCAACGCTCGCTGTCTGGTTCCGTGTCGGGTCGTATGGCGTCCGCGGGGCATTCGGGTTCGCAAACGCCGCAATCAATGCATTCGTCGGGGTGGATGACGAGTGTATTCTCTCCCTCGTAGAAACAGTCAACGGGACAGACCTCGACGCAGTCCATGTATTTGCAGGCAATGCAGTTCTCGGTGACGACATATGTCATGGCGGACTCTTGGTTCGAGGAAGGCCCATGCGCGCCTAACGCGCGCATGGGAAGCGGCTGATCAGGCGAGGTTGGCCATTGCAAATTCGAAATTCGCGAGCCGATCCAAGAAGTTGTCGACGTAATCCGGACGGCGGTTGCGGTAGTCGACGTAGTAGCTATGCTCCCACACGTCCAGGCCGAGCAGCGCGGTCCCCTCGCCGGTAGCCAGTGGGTTTACCCCATTGGGCGTTTTCGTCACCCCAAGGCTGCCATCTGACTTCTGGATCAGCCAAGCCCAGCCGGACCCGAACTGCTCGGTGGCCGCAGCCTTGAACGCCTGCTTGAAGTCATCGACCGAGCCGAAGTCAGCGGTCAGCTTCTTTTCAAGCGCGCCGGGGATGCGACCGCCATTGGGCGAGAGCGCGTTCCAGAAGTGGATGTGGTTCCAGTGCTGGCCCGCCTGGTTGAAGATGCCTTCACGGTCGGCAACGCCATAGGTCGCGGTGATGATTTCCTCCAGCGACTTGCCCTGCAGGTCCGCGTTTCTTTCGACGAAACCGTTGAGGGCAGTCACATAAGCGTCGTGGTGCTTGTCGTGATGCAGTTCGAGCGTTTCGGTGCTCATCCCGAGACCCTCGAGGGCGGTGTGGGCGAAGTTAAGGGCTGGCAGTTCAAAGGCCATGTCAGGCTCCCTCTGATAGGTGCGGTTGCGCCGCGCGGTGCGACGGGTTATTAAAACAAGCAGGTACTTTGAAAACTTTTGGAGTCAATATGTCAAGTGATGTCTTGGAAAAAGAGGTGTGGTCGCCACGCTCCGCCTCCGAACGCGTCCTGATGGCTCTTAAGATGCATGGCGCGTTGACTTCGACCGAGGTGGGAGCCCGTCTCGGCACCTCTGGAGAGGCAGCACGACAGCAGCTTTTAAAGCTGGCAGAGGATGACCTCGTGGCCGACGAACGTAGGCCCTTCGGGCGCGGCCGGCCCTCAGTACGCTGGCGCTTAACCGAGAAGGGTCAGTCCCGTTTTCCCGACACTCACGCTGCGCTAACCGTGGACATCCTGCGCAGCATCTCGGGCGTCCTGGGCGAGGAAGCGCTGGACCGGATTATCCAGGCGCGCGAGTGGAAGACGCAAGCGCTTTATGAAGAGGCGATAGCTGACTGTGTGTCCCTACGTGATCGCTTAGGCAAACTGGTCGAACTGAGAAATGCTGAGGGTTACATGGCGGCTGCAGAGGAAGGCGAGGACGGGGAGTTTCGGCTGGTCGAAAACCACTGCCCGATATGCGCTGCGGCGACGGTTTGCCAAGGATTCTGCCGTGCTGAGAAGTCGGTGTTCGAGAACGTGCTGGGTGACGGCATCTCGGTCGAGCGGGTGGAGCATATCGTCAGCGGCGGGCGGCGCTGCACCTACGTCATCCGCGAGGCATCCTGATGGACGCGCCGCCCCGCCTCGTGGCACGTTTTCCCGAGGCCTTAGCCGAAGGCCTCGACGAGGCGATGATCCGCAAGGTCGTGCATCATTTCTACGCGGCCGCGCGCGAGGACCCGGTGATCGGCCCGGTGTTTCGCGCTCGGGTACCGGACGATCGCTGGCAGGCACATCTCGACTCGATCGAGGATTTCTGGTGCTCGAGCCTTCTTGGCACACGCCGCTACAAGGGTCGGCCCATGCCCAAGCACCTTGCGATTTCAGAGTTGAACGACGATCACTTCCGGCGCTGGCTGGCGCTGTTCCGGCACACGGTCACGCAGATTTGCCCCCAAAAGACCGCCGAGCTTTTCGTCGAGCGCTCCGAGCGCATTGCCGAGGCGTTCCGGATCAATATCGGCATGGACCGCGGCGAGGACCTGATGTTCCGGCCTAAACTTACGCGGGAAGCCTATCCATGAGGGAGCCGCCCGCCCCGCTGGTGCCTCGGTTTGACCTCAGCGGGCGCAATACGCTCGGTTTGCGGTCTCGTGCCAGCTACGGCGGCGTTCTGACCGACGAGAGCAAGATTATCGCGGCCGCGCAGTTCGCGGACCGCGTGGGCCTGCCCTTTCACATGCTTGGGCGCGGAAGCAACTGCCTGCTGGCCGAAAAGATCGACGCGGTGGTCGGGATCGCCGGCGCGCGCGGCCGCCGGTTGCAGCGTGTCGGAGGCGGCGTCCGCGTTACCGCCCGCGCAGGAGAGACATGGGATGACATCGTCCGCTGGACCGTCAGACGGGGCTTCGGCGGGCTCGAGAACCTTGCGGGGATTCCGGGTACAGCCGGGGCCGCTCCGATCCAGAACATCGGCGCTTTCGGCGTCGAGCTGAGCGACCTGGCCGAGAGCGTCGATGTCATCGATACTGCGGATTGGAAGCCACGTAGACTGGCAGCCGCCGAGTGTGGCTTCGGGTATCGCCAGAGCCGGTTCAAAAACGAGCCCGGGCGCTTTCTGGTGACCGGGATTACGCTTTACCTACCGACCAAATGGGACCCCGTTCTCTCACACGAAGGCCTGTCCGGATGCGCCTCTCCGAACGGACCGGCCAAGGTCATGAACGCCGTGTTGGCGCGGCGGCGCGCTCGGCTGCCTGATTGGCGGATTACTGGAAACGCGGGTTCTTTCTTTCATAATCCGGTCGTGCCGATTGCCGCCGCGGCCCGCATTCCGGACGTCTGCGGCCACCGGGTCCCGGGCGGCGTCAAGCTGCCGGCGGGCAAGATGCTCGATCTCTGCGGATTTCGCGGCCACGGATTGGGCGGCGCCGCATTTTCAGAGACCAACGCCCTGGTTCTCGTCAATGTTGGCGGAGCGACCTTGGGCGACGTGGACGCGCTTGCCGCGCGCGCACAAGACGCCGTTCGATTGAGGTTCGGCGTCGATCTCGTTCAGGAGCCATCGCGCGTTGGCAAGTGAGGCCCAATTGGCGGTCCGAATTGTTCTTCGGCGCCTTGCTTTCTTCTTTGGCGGCAAGTTCTAAAGTTTGTATCATCTGGTCTGAACGGTTGCGCTGGCAGCTGCGCGCATTGTTATCCAATCTTAAAAGGAATTCAGATAGGGTTCGCACCGACTATCTACAGAGTCCAGCCAGACATCTCCTGGTCGAAAGGCTTGGGGGTCTTCGGCGGGCAAAGCTGCGTAACCGTATACCGAAAGAGCGTGAGCCACCGCCGGGAGTGGTCGTTATTCAAGTCCGATATCGCACGGTGTGTATGCATACGCTGGCCCTAGTAGCCGCGTGTGCTAAGAAGGAGTGAGCGTTAGAAAGCCTCGATTTTGTCGAAATATGCCGATTATATATCAATTTGTAGTGGGCGCGGATTAGAGGACCGATCACCGGGTCCTCGCGCCTGGCCGTGTAGAAGTGATGCACGACCTTGCGAACCACGCGCGGCCATGACCTCCCTGCGATGCTGTAGGTGCAGCACCGCCCGCCGCCAACGATAAACTCCACCGAGATTCCGTCACCGAGTGCGTTCTCGAACATTACTTCCCGGCGCAGCAGAACCTCTGGCAAACCGGCTCCGCGGCGCGGATCGGGAAGTGGTTCTCCATAGGGCACAGTACTCAGTCCTCGCCCTCTTCGGCGGCTGCCATGTAGCCTTCGGCATTGTGCAGTTCGACCAGCTTTCCGGAGCGATCAGCTAGGAGCACGCAGTCGGCCATCGCCTCTTCGCAAAGCGCCTGCAACTTCGCCGTACGCATGAGTATGGTCCGGTCCAGAGCCTCTGAGCCTAGAACGTCCGGGATGCTGCGCAGGATGTTCACGGTCAGCGCTGCGTGGGTGTAGGGGAACCGTGTGAACTACCCAAGAATGCGCGCAATTCCGGCCTGAGCCTTTAGTAATACGGGCAGGTAACTATCAACCAATTCCTGTGGATTCGGCTGCGTTGCTGCCATCCCGGTGTTCAAGGCCGCAACCACGGCACCCTTGCTGTTGAGCACCGGCACCGCGAGCGACCGCAGGCTGATCTCAACCTCTTGGTCGACCATCGCATAGCCGCGCGTCCGCGCCGCCTGTACCTGCGCCATGATTTCCTCCGGGTCGGTCAGGCTGAACCGGGTGCGCGGGGACAGGTCGGACGCCTCGATGACGCGGCGCGCTTCCACGTCCGGCATCGCAGCCAGCAGCACCCGCCCCATGGAGGTGCTATGCGCCGGGAGGCGTGAGCCGGGCATCAGGCCGATCGACATGACCCGCCGCTGCGATGCGCGGGCGAGATAGACAATCTCGGTCTCGTCAAGGATGGCGACGGAACAGCTTTGGCCGATCTGTTCGGTCAGTTGATCCAGCCAGGGCTGAACGACCTGAGGCAGTTGCAAGCCACCGATGGCCCCGGTGCCAAGGCGCAAGCAGCGGTGTGTCAGCGTAAAGAACTTCCCGTCATAGGCGGCGTAGCCTTCGGCATGTAGCGTCAACAGGCATCGGCGCGAGGTGGCACGGTCAAGCCCGGTCAGCGCGGCGACCTCACTGATGGACAGCTTGGGGCGCTGTGCGTCGAAACACTCGATCACCCGAAGTCCCTTAGCGAGAGAGGAGACTGTACTGCTAGATTTGTTCGACATGCGCACATCAAATGACGCAATGCGAACAAATGTCAACATACGCACAAATTTCTGGCCGTGCAGGCATCTGCCCGCTAGACCCTCTGCAACCTGAGGAGACCAGCAATGGACAAAACACTTCCTACCGTGGCCGAGGCTGTGGCCGACATCCCGGATGGGGCGACGGTGATGATCGGGGGGTTTGGCGGCTCTGGCGCGCCCATCGAACTGATCCACGCCCTTATCGACCGCTTTCGCGCCACTGGCAGCCCGGCGGCGATTACTGTCATCAACAACAACGCAGGCAACGGCTATTGTGGGATCGCCGCGATGATTAAAGCGGGCATGGTCCGCAAGATGGTTTGCTCATTCCCGCGCAGTTCCAACGCCGAAGCCTTCAACGAAAAGTACCTCGCGGGCGAGATCGAGCTGGACCTCGTCCCCCAAGGCACATTGGCCGAGCGCATCCGCGCCGCCGGTGCTGGCATCCCGGCCTTTTACACGCCAACCTCCTTCGGCACGGAACTTGCCGAAGGCAAACCGACTGAAGAATTCGACGGCAAGATGTATGTCCGCGAAAGATGGCTGAAGGCGGATTACGCGCTGATCAAGGGGCAGGACGGAGATCCCACCGGCAACCTCACCTACCGCATGGCGGGACGCAACTTTAACCCGCTGATGGCCATGGCGGCAAAAAGAACCATCGCGCAGGTCAGCGTGCTCGGCGAGCCTGGCAGCATTGACCCGCAAGCGGTCATCACTCCGGGCATCTTTGTCGACGCCATTGTGGAAGTGGCCGAACCTCAACAAGAAGAAGTGCTTGTGCGCACGGGAGTGGTTTACTGATGGCTGAGTTCAACATCATGCAGGACAAGCTTTCCAACGCACAGATCGCATGGCGCGCGGCGCAGGACATCGAAGACGGGTCTTACGTCAACCTCGGCATCGGCTTCCCCGAGATGATTGCCAAGTTCCAGCCCGAAGGTCGCGATGTGACCTATCACACCGAAAACGGGGTTTTGGGTTTCGGTCAGGCCCCGAAAGAGGGCGAAGATGACTGGGATCTGATCAACGCTGGCAAGAAGCCGATCACGCTCAAGCCCGGTGCCGCGTTTTTCCACCATGCCGACAGTTTCGCGATGGTCCGCGGCGGGCATCTCGATCTCGCCGTGCTGGGAGCCTATCAGGTGGCTCAGAATGGCGATCTGGCGAACTGGCGCGTCGGCACTAAAGGCGTGCCTGCCGTGGGCGGCGCGATGGACCTCGTACATGGCGCCAAACGCGTGGCCGTGGTCACCGATCACGTCACCAAGGATCGCGGCCCGAAACTGGTTGAGCGCTGCACCTTCCCGCTGACCGGCTTAGGATGTGTCACCCAAGTCTATACCTCCCTTGCGGTGATCGACATCAGGAACGGCAGGTTCATCCTGCGGGAGAAAGTGCCGGGGCTGAGCATGGATGCTCTACAGGCTATTACCGGGGCCACGTTGTACATTGAAGGCGATGTTGCCGATCTTATCGTACCGGAGGAATTGGCATGATCGACGTCTATATCTGTGATTACATCCGTACACCCATTGGCCGATATGGCGGAGCTTTGTCCTCAGTCCGGGCGGATGATCTGGGCGCGGTGCCCCTCAGGGCGCTGATCGAACGCAACCCCTCTCTGGACCCTGCGGCAATTGACGAAGTTATCTTCGGCTGCGCCAATCAGGCGGGCGAGGACAACCGCAACGTCGCGCGCATGTCGCTGCTGCTGGCGGGCTACCCCGAGACCGTCCCCGGCACCACGATGAACCGGCTTTGCGGCTCGGGCATGGATGCGGTGATCACCGCCGCACGGGCGATCAAGGTCGGAGAGGCCGAGGTAATCGTCGCCGGTGGGGTCGAGAGCATGTCGCGCGCGCCCTTTGTGATGCCCAAGGCCGAGACCGCCTTTGGACGCAACAACGAGGTCTTTGACACCACCATCGGCTGGCGTTTTGTCAACAAGATGATGAAGGCACAATACGGCGTCGATTCAATGCCTGAAACCGCCGAGAACGTGGCCGAGGATTTTAACATCAACCGTGCAGATCAGGACACCTTCGCTCTGCGATCCCAGCAAAAAGCAGGTGCCGCCATGGCCAGCGGGCGTCTGGCGCAAGAGATCGTGCCTGTCTCTATCCCGCAGCGCCGGGGTGATCCCATCCTCGTGTCAGAAGACGAACACCCCCGCCCCTCGACCACCTTGGAGGCGCTGCAAAAGCTTAAATCCTTCGTCAAAGCGGATGGCACGGTGACGGCGGGCAATGCCTCCGGTGTGAATGATGGTGCGGCGGCATTGATCCTCGCCACCAAAGAAGCCGCAGAAAAACATGGGCTGACCCCCATCGCCAAAGTGCTCGGCGGCGCGACGGTCGGGGTCGCACCGCGCATCATGGGTTTTGGTCCTGCACCTGCGTCCGAGAAGCTGATGGCGCGGCTCGGGCTGAAACAAGCGGATTTCAGAGTCATCGAACTGAACGAGGCTTTCGCCTCGCAAGGTCTCGCTACCCTGCGCGATTTGGGGATCGCTGACGACGATCCGCGGGTGAACCCCAACGGCGGCGCAATTAGTCTTGGCCATCCCTTGGGCATGTCGGGAGCAAGGATTACCGGCACGGCTATGCTGGAGTTAAAACCTGGCGAGAAGTCCCTTTCCACTATGTGCATCGGTGTTGGGCAAGGGATCGCCATTGCGTTGGAAGCCGTCTGAGCCGCGAACGGTTGTGCCTCAGCGGAACTAATTACCGCAAGTGATAGCTCGCCTCGGAGCTCTATGAAGAACCGATGCGCGCCGGAGCTATGCTGAAAGCCGGCGGTTTGACATGAGGGCACGGGATCGCGCGGGCACGGACGAGAACGCCACTTTTCTGGCACGGGCTAAGCGCCTTGTGTTTCTGAGCGGCAGCGTAGCCGGCAACCTCCGGGTCTGAAAGAGTTGGCCGCGTTGGCAGAAGCCTCGGGCGCGCCGGCCATCTGCGAACAGGACCCCCCGCATCTCGGCTTCACGATGTCTCACCCACAGTTTGTCGACACACCGGCTCTGAACCACGACGTTCTTGCGGAGGCCTATCTCCCACAAGCTTTGGCGGGTCCCGCAAGAACGACTCACTCACGAATTGCCAGACGGTGCCTAAAACGACTAGAGCATTTGGCAGGCAGGGAGCACGGTCGGCTGGCGCCCGGAGGCCATGATCGAACACGACGACCCGTCGAACTTCCACGCGGCCCAGAGTTTGCAATGAACTCTGAAAACTAAACCGTATGAAGCTGGATTTCTCCGCGAAGTTTCTCTGATCGGAAGAGAAACGGCATGAAAGCATCGAGGTTTGCGGAGGCGCAGAAAGCCTTCTTCCTGAAGCGAGGCGAGCAGGGCACGCCGGCCCCGGAGATCTGCCGTTAGGCGGAGATCAGCCGGGCGAGGAACTTCAACTGGAAGAAAGAATACGGGGTCTCTTGTCGGAAGAAGTACGCCTGCTACGAAATTCAAAGGATGAGAATATCTGCCTGAAGAAGCCCCCTGCCCTGCTGCACCTCGTGATACCAAAAGGGCTGAACGCCCGGATGCAGACGCCAGCGCGCAAACTGTTCGCCGCAGGCGAGCCAGTCCTAGGCATCTTGGCTGCTACATGTCTCCACGGGCGTTGCGTCACAAGGTTGGTCCGTCGCTCTCCTATCACTCGGAGCTTTTCTTGGGCAGGGCGATGACGACGCTGATCCACTGCCAAGGGCTGCTGCCCGGCTCGCAAAGATTACCGGCACTCGGCGCAGGATCACCGGATGCGCAAGGGTCTATTTCGAACCGTTCGGCGGTTTGGCCGAGATCGAGGGCCCGAATCGTATCCTAAGGCAGCTGCATGGCACTGCCGTCTGCTGGTCCGCCTCAAATCGCAGCGATCTCATCGTCGGCTGAGGCCTCGGGAATACTCTCTCGGTCGGAACAGCTTTCTCTGAGCTAAAGCGTTTCTAACGAAACCTGAATCGTAGGGGATTCCCAAAATGGTCTGATTGTGATTCATCCTGTTTGGGAGGATGAACTATGTCAGCACCTTTGCCATCAGCGCTTCGGGCGCGGTTTCAGAGATATATTGAGGAAGGATTAAGCGGGCGAGCGGCGGCAGCGCGCTTGAAGTTGTCGCCAGCAACAGGCGCACGGTGGCGGCAACAGATTCAAAAGACAGGCCGGGCTGATCCGGCCGTACAGGGGCGTCCAAAAGGGTCTGGAAAATTAGCCCCCTACGTTGGCTTTTTCGAAGAGTTGATCGCTCAAGACCCTGATATCACATTGTTTGAGTTGCGTGATGCACTTGCTGATGCAACCGGACTTCAGGTCCACCACTCTGCTATCGGACACCTGCTAAAGCGGCTCGGGTTCACGCATAAAAAAAGTCACTGGTCGCTACCGAACGTCACCGCGCAAAGGTAAGGCGACGACGTGAGGATTGGTTCGCACACCGCTTGCCAGCCATCGCGCGGATGCCGGAACGCGTGGTCTTTCTTGATGAAACAGCGGTCAAAACGAACCTCACACGGCTACGCGGTTGGGCCCCTCGTGGCGAGCGCCTAACAATGGACGCGCCCTTCGGCAGTTGGGGGACCCAAACCCTGATTGCGGGGCTGACAAATGAGGCTCTGATCGCACCTTGGGTGATCAGAGGTGCGATGGATGGCCCTGCCTTTGCAGCCTATGTGCGCAAGGTACTGATCCCTGAGATCGCGCCCGGCACGGTAGTGGTTCTCGACAACCTCGCGACGCATCGCAACAAAGAAGCCGCGGCGGCACTCAAGGCCCATGGATGCTGGTTTCTCTATCTGCCGCCATATTCGCCAGACCTGAACCCGATTGAGTTGGCCTTCTCCAAATTGAAGGCTCACCTCAGACGCATCAGTGCGCGATCATTCACCTCGGTGTTCGAAGCCCTTGGCGATATCTGCGCGATGTACTCCCCGCAGGAGTGTTCAAACTACTTTCAGGCTGCCGGCTATGCCTCAGGTTAAAGTAGAAATGCTCTAAACCTCGCCTCTTGTCCTACAGCTACAAGTCTCAGCCTCTTCGTTCCGCTGTGGGGGATCAAGCGCATCTGGATCGCGCGAGACATTGACAAAGCCCGATGCAAGATTTTAGTATCCACGCTCTGGAGCAAACCCACCGACTTCCAGTCGGTTGCGCTTCAGCGTGAAAGAATCGTCTTATGAACATACCCTCTGAAAAATGAGCCGCAGCCGGGTCGGAGGCTCATTTTTCAGAGGGTATGTTCATGCAATACGACACCGGCAGCCACTGTGTTTTCTATCATCGGTATCACTTGGTCTGGTCCACCAAGTACCGCTTCAAGGTTCTCAAAGGTCGGGTGCGCCTGCGTGTGCGCGACATCTGCCGCCAGGTGTGCCACGAGAACGAAGTCGACATCTTGCGCGGCGTATTGTCGAGCGACCACGTTCACATGTTCGTATCAGTGCCACCGAAGCTCGCCATCTCCGATCTGGTGCGCAAGATGAAGGGTCGTTCGTCCCACAAGGTGCAACGGGAATTCCCGGAGTTGCGCAGGCGCTATTGGGGCCGCAGGTTCTGGGGCCGAGGGTATTTCTCAACGACCAACGGTGCCATCACCGAAGACATCGTACTTCAGTACTTGGAGCAGCACATCGCCGATCCTACCGGCGCCAGCCGGTAGTGGTTCAGTTTTATATCATAACCCGCAGTAATTTATATGAATTCTCTGCGATGAGCTCATTCCAGTTTCTGGCGATTTCGACGACGATCCGCTGGCCGTGGAAAAGGTTACGCTGCGCCGATCCCTGATGGATGCCATGAAAAAGCAAGGTTTGGAGATCGAAGACGGGTGACACCACCTTCCTCCGAATGCCCTAAGTGCGCAAAGGTTCCGCTAGTTCGATCTGATCCCGTTTGGATAAGGGTAGCGATGGGTCAGTGTGTCAGGGCAGAGCTCGCCTCGCCTGGGCAGCAATGCACCCCGGACCGAAAAATTCCCCTGCCGCTTAGAGCATTTCTCGCGGAACTAATGTCCCGGCCCACGGTGCATTCTCCGCTGCGCTCAGATCCTGATGGATGCGGCCCGGTCGCCGCCGGTCCTGATATCGCCCCATCCAAATGGGGTCAGGTCAACCAGAGGAACTAGACAATGCTCCATCAGTTAGACATCCCCGACGAGACCGGCATGTCCTGCGCCATCCTCGACTGCCTGGAGCTTTACGGCGCAATGCCCGGGCCAGGCGAGACCGATCATTGGACCTGTCGCGTTTTTGTGCCGCCCCACGTGCTCGTTTAGGCCATTTTCCTTTCGAAAGCGACCGGGCTTTTCCAACCCAGTGCTGAGTGCCGCCTTCGCGGATTGTAGAAGCCGTTGATGTATTGGAAGATGGCCAGCTCTGCTTCTCTTCGCGTATGCCATGGTCTCCGCCAGATCAGCTCTGCCTTGATCGTCTTGAAGAAGGTCTCGACGGCAGAGTTGTCATAACAATTGCCCTTGCCGCTCATCGATACTATGAACCCATGGTGGCGCAGAAGCTTCTGGTAGTCGTGCGAACAATATTGCGACCCACGGTCGGTGTGATGGATGCAGCCCTTGGGCGGCTGCCGCAGCGCAACAGCCATTTTCAATGCCCGGATTGCCAGGTCGCGCTTCATCCGGTTGCTCACCGCCCAACCGATCACCCGGCGTGAATGCAGATCGAGGATAACCGCGAGATACAACCACCCTTCACGGGTCCACACATAGCTGATGTCACCTGCCCACTTCTGATTGGATCCCTCCGCCTGGAAGTCACGGTTCAGCAGGTTGGGCGCAATGTTGAAGGCGTGATTACTATCCGTTGTCACCTTGTATCTCTTCGATCTCTCGACCCGTATGCCATTTTCACGCATCAATCTGCCAACCCGACGATGGCCGACATTCAAGCCCAGCTCTTTCAATTCTTCCGTCATCCTCGGTCGTCCATAGCTGCCCAAGCTTAGACGGGATTGCTCCTTGATGTGGGCCAGCACGACCATGTCAGTCCTCTGTCTTTGGCTGGCAGGGCGGTTGCGATAGGCGCGCAGGCCGCGTGAGCTGACACCCAGCATGTCACACATCCGCTTGGCGCAGAAGGCGTGACGGTGTTCTTCGATGAACCGGAACCTCATGGCTTTTGCCCCGCGAAGAACTGCGTTGCCTTCCTAAGAAACAGCCATGTCGGCCTCCAGTGGTAACTCTTGCAAATCATACCCGAATGACTTGGCTCGACGTTTGAGATTGCTAAGCACTCGATTGCGGTATCGTTCTTCATAATGGGATGCGCCGGGATCTTTGTAGGTCATGCCGTGTCGGAGGGTATTGTAGAATAGAACGGCAATTTTGCGCGCGGTGGCCGTGACTGCTTTGGCCTTGCCCGCGCGTGCTGCCAGTCGGCGGTAGAAAGCCCCAAGAGCGGTATCGCTGCGCCCGATCGTGACCGCAGCCAAACGCAAGAGGGCTGCAGCGCGGCTGGATGATCGCCGCGTTCGAGATGACAACACCTTACCGCCAGATATCTTGTTCCCCGGTGCTAGGCAGAGCCACGAGGTGAAGTGTTTGGCGCTTGGCCATGCGCGCAGGTCAGTGCCACATTCGCCAACCAATTTGAGTGACAGAGACGGCCCCATCCCGTGGATTGGGTCAGATCAACGCCAAGGACGGCGAACAGTGCGGCCCGTACATCAAACGAAGGCGTGCTGACTTGCTTGGTCTTTGTGCGCGGGCGTGGCAGTTGACTGGGATCATGTTCGGTATCTGCGCCCAATACCGCAAGCGTCGTCTCAAGATGGCGATCACATTCCAGCATCTTGGCCTGATAGAAGTCATAGAGTTCGAGCGACTGGGTCAGCCCGAAGATGTGTTCGGGGCGATCATTGCCATTGAGCGCGGCTTTGATTGTCTCTGTTGAAGCCTTGCAACGCACGTCGCGATACGCGGCTAACACGTCCAAATCCCGTTCGCCCGCAACAATCGCACGGATGATCTTCATCCCCGTCACGCTGGTGATATCAGAGACGACATGATGCAGCTGCAAGTTCATCTCCATCAGAGCCTTTT
The DNA here is from genome assembly GCF_056859255.1 of Sulfitobacter sp. L-8. Classification (NCBI taxonomy): domain Bacteria; kingdom Pseudomonadati; phylum Pseudomonadota; class Alphaproteobacteria; order Rhodobacterales; family Roseobacteraceae; genus Sulfitobacter; species Sulfitobacter sp. L-8. Next base: position 54,623 of record NZ_JBSXOD010000029.1, on the reverse strand, counting down.
GCATGTGTTGGATGTGAGCAGCTGCATATTCCACCAACCGTTCGCGCTGGCGCAGATAAGCCCGCAACGTCGCAATCTCAGCCGTTGGTCGAAAGCTGCCACGCAGGAGCCCATATGAATGCAACTGCCGCAGCCAACTTGCGTCGCTGACGTCCGTCTTCCGACCTGGGACGTTCTTGGCGTAGCGGGCGTTGACCAGTATAACCTCGAAGCCGTGCTGTTCGAGTATCTCGTAGGCTGGGATCCAATACACGCCCGTGGATTCCATCGCGACGCTGGTCACACCGTGCGATTTGAACCAATAGGCCAAATCATGCAGATCATGCGTGAAAGTTCCAAACGCACGCACGGGTGCATCTGTCACGTCAGGGTTCACTGCAGCCATGTGTTCTCGTGAACCGATATCAACAGCGGCAGCGCCAATGTTGACGGTCTCAATGGTAGGGGGCCGTTCGGTCTTTTGCTTTGCCATCATCTATCCTCCTGTCGGCAACAGAAGGGCGTGGGCTATGCAAATCCGTCATCTTCCTAACCGGGATCGCCGCAAAACGGCGTCACCACTCTCAAGTTCGCACCAACCCATGGACCACGTTTTTTAACGGGGTTCCGCCCTTAGGCGGATCACCAATAAGCGAACGGCCGCTGCCCTTCATAGCGCAACATAGCACAGGCTGTTGCTACCGCGCGCAGGCGGGCTCCAACCCGGAACGGTTTTTTAGAATCTCCCTCTCCTCCTTGAGAATGCGGTTCTCTCGCCGAAGCCGTTCATTCTCCCGGGCAAGATCCAAGTCCTTGTCAGGCACCGCATTGGTGTCACGATGCGCCGTCACCCACTTGTTCAGCGTCGATAAGCCAATACCCAAATCTGAGGCAACTTGCCTGCGTGTCAGCCCGCTTGTCAGCGCGATCCGCGCCGCATCAGCGCGGAATTCGCCCGTGCGTTTCGTTCCCATAGTTCGTCTCCTTTACTGCAATAAATGCTATCAAAGGAGCGGCATCAAACCGTGACACGTCCAAACATCCTAAGCTGTGCACAGACCAGGTCACCTCACTGGCTGCGCATGTCAGCCGCTTCACCGTGATTTTGAAGAAACTGAATAAGCGCACTAAACGGATCATAGGTAAGATTTTGACGGCCTCTAAATATTCCCCCTCGTGAATCGTCGGAAAATCACCATTAGAGCATCCGTTGCAGATCGCGAATTTGCAAACCGCTTCAGTTACCTGTTGGAAAGCTTAGACATATTCGAAAGGGTTTCTACAGAATCAGGTATTCCGTCGATAAACCCCTCAGTCACTGATGCGGCGTTCGGCCTCGTGACAAGGCTGACACCCGCGAACAAGAGAGCGGACACAGGTAGGCCTAACACGCCAGCGTTTAGGCCAAACAAATTGTTGCCTGTCAGATACATGCAGAGAACAAAGACCGCGCCACCTACGATAGATGTCAAGGCTCCTTTTGCTGTGCCACCTGTCCAAAAAAAGGCACCAACGATCGCCGGCACAACGACGACCAAGCCGGCCGACGCAGCTACTGAGAGTACCGCGATCATTGAAAATTCTGCTGCCGCGAACATCATCGCTAAGATTGAGATCAATGGTATCACAAACTTGGCAATAACTAACTGGTCGTGGTCCTTTTGCGACCCGCCCATATTCCCGTACACGTCACGAGCGAAAATCGAGGAAAGCGTTAGTAGGATGGAGTCGATTGTCGAGACAGCGGCCGCTAGAATGCCGACCATTACAGTTACACCAAGAACTGGCGGAATATAGTCTGACGTCAAGAGGGTCGCGGTCGCAAGGTCAGGCTGATTGAGCATCGGAAAGGTGACAAATGCCGCAAATCCCCAAATGACTGACACGATCGTGTATATCAGACCGAAGCACAAAAAGATTAGTACCATCCGACGCATCGCCACCAGGTTCGCTGACATGAATAGACGTTGGCTGACCTGCGGGTTTGAAATTGAAAAAAAGAACCAGGGGATTGTGAGCCCGAGAAACGTCTTAAAACTGAAAAGGCCGGGTCCGGGAACCTGTAACATATCCGGCGCTCTTTCGGTGACCGCGCGGAACATGGCGGTGAAGCCCCCCAAACCATGGACAACGATAATCGCCACCAGAATCGAGGCGATCACCATTACAAGTGCTTGGAGGCTGTCAGTCCACATCACAGTTCTAATGCCGGCAATATAAGAGAAAGTGACCGCCAGAGTGGTCGCAATGATGATTCCCATCATGAATGTTATACTGCCACCAGTCATGCCCGAAAGAAGATAGCCGACCCCTGACAACTGTACGGCGGAATAAGGGATTAAGAATACAAGGCTTGTAGCTCCGGCTGCAATTGCGACACTGCGTTCGCCATAGCGGTGGCCAAGTAGCTCTGAAGGCGTGACATAGCCGTATTTTTTTCCTACTCGCCAAAACCGCGGCCCGAATATTGCGACTAGAGAGACACCAGAGAAATAGACAATCTCGAAGCCCAGTGCGCCAACGCCACCCCGATAGGTCAAACCGGCTAGCCCAATCATCATAAAGGCGGAGTAGGTTGTCGCCGAATAACTCAGCGCGGATATAATTCCACCCATCGATCGGCCCCCGAGAAAGTAGCCCGACATTGAGGTCGATGTTCCTTTCCGTGAGAGCCAAACAACAAGCAGAGAGACGGCGATGTAGAAAAAAATGCCAGTCAATAAATAAGACGTGGTCATTCGTCTTCCTCACTGAAGCTGGCCATAGCTGCAGCGTTGAGGAGGATGATGGCTAAACCAGCAAGACACCAAAACAGGAAAGCCCCCTTCCAATCCGCCATCTGTCCCAAAAAAATGTATGGCACGGCATAGCAAGCGATAATTGTCACTCCGATCAGGAGTAGCGCAAGCTTACGTAACATATCCCTTTCCTCTTAATAACTGATGAGCAACCATCTGCTTGCAAATCTACCTTGAGATTCTGTGGTCGAGAACTGCTTGATGTAATGCACCGAGTGCTTGCCAATGCCGCAGATGGAAAAGCGGACCAAATAGATGTGAAGTTCGCATTCCCGAACCTTGCGTCAAACCAGCGCTAGCACTGAAACACCCAAAAAGGCCAGCGCGGATGCAAGCGCGAAGGCCATTCCGGGTCGCTGTTCCGTCCTAAAGACGACCCCAGCCAGCCACGCGGCGAAGAACATTTCGACAGAGGCAACAATCGCAACCGTGGCCACACCCGCGTATACCAGCGCAAGAAAAAGTAGAATTTGCCCGATAGAAATCCCCGATGCCGCCGCCAGTTGCCAGCCGGTTGGCCGCCGCTTTACTGCCGCCAACTGCGCTGCAAAGCCCTGCGACACCGGCGCGGCCAAGCAGAAAAAAGCGATCCCCGCGCCAGCACCGATGGCAGTGCCCAGCAGTGGGTCGGGCAGGCCCGCGATCCCAAACTTGCGCGCTACGTAAGCTCCGCCATAGCTGGCGGCGGATACCACAGCCAACAAGCGCCCGGTCATCCGCGCGCGCCCGTCACGCGCGCCTTTGGCCTTCGCAGCCATCGGCGGCGCTGATATCCATACGATCGCGATGCCCGCGAAGATAAGAGCGAAGGCTGTAAGGATCTGCGGGCTTAGCCGCTCCCCGAGCATAATTATTGCCAAAACCGTGGCAAATACCGGTATAAGCCTGCGTAGCAGCGATGTCTCGATAACACCAGCGAGCTCGATCGAGCGAAAAAACGACACTCGACCTAGCACTGTTGCCAGCAGTCCTGCCGTGCAAAACGCTGCGACTCCCTGCCATAGCTGCGGCGACCAAGCTGGCAGCGGCGGGCCGACGAACAACCATGCGATCGCCGACAAGAGCGCGGTCAATAACACCGAAAGCAGAACAGCCGTGCCGCGACCGCCATTGGCCCGCGCGTCTTTGGTGGCCGCAACCGATGCGAATGCATAGCAAAAGGCCGACAGCACCGCGAGAGCCACACCCAGAGTGACAGTTGCGGTCATGCGGCGCCCATATCTTCGATTCCGTCACAGAGCGCATGCGCGGCCGTGATTGCCCGGCCGGTGGCCAACGTCATTTGCGGCAGTAGGGCCCATTCTAGCATCCACGCCGCGCCCGAGCGTTCCTGTTCGTGAATAAGCGCGTGATGCATTCCCGATAGAGACCCTGCATTCAGCCGCGCCAGCGTCACGAGCAGTTCAGCCAGCACTGGGTTAGATTTGTGTGGCATCGCTGACGATCCGCCACCGCTCGCGATACGGATATCGTCGAGCCCCTGCTGGGACATCAGTACAATGTCCTGCCCAATCTTGCCAAGCGCCCCTGAAAGGCCTGCGAGACAAGCCGCATAGTGAACGATTCCGCCGCGTTCACTGTGCCAAGCGTGATCTGGCGCCGACAGGCTGAGCCGCGCCGCCATGGTGTTGGCAATAGCCTGCCCTTGGTCGCCAAAGCTGTGTCGCGTGCCAACCGCGCCGCCCAACTGCAGTCGCTCAACTCCCGCTCGAGCGGCGTCAAGCCGGTCCGCATGGGCTGCCAGCGGCACGCGCCAGCTGCGCAACCGGTCCGCTATCTGAATCCACAGCGCCGCCTGCATCCGCGTCCGGCCCATCAGCAGTCGGTCCCCAAAGCGAGCGTCAAGATCCCAAAGGGTGGCGTCCAAGTTACGCAGCCGCCGCGTCAGGAGATCTGAGACGGCCCGGAGAGTCAATGCCAAGGCGGTGTCCATTACATCCTGAGACGTCGCGCCAGCGTGAATCGCGTCCTTGTGTGCGGGGTCGGCTGCGCGCCAGCGGCGCACCAGTGCGGGTATTGGTATGCCGTCGCGGGCCACGTCCCTAGCAAGCGACGCCGGGTCGATGATGCTGGCTTCCAGCGTCGCAGCGGCGGCGGCGCCATGGCCTTGAGGCACTCTTCCCACGTCCTCGAGCGCGTGGGACAGCGCCACTTCAAAGGCGGTGTAATGTGCGATCTGCTTCGTTGGAGACCAGAGGGCTTGCATTTCTGGATCTCCGAAAAGGCCGCAAAGCCAAGGGTGGTTGAAGACATCGCTCATCCCAGCCGCCCGTGCATGCCCGATACCAGTTCCGCCATGCAGTCTGGCACTTCGAGGCAAGGCAAATGCCCCACGCCTTCCAGTGTCACTAGGTCGGCGCCGGGAATTCGATGGGCCAGATCTGCGACGATACCGGGGGGAGTGGCTTTGTCCTCCGACCCGGCGATACACAAGACCGGACAACTCAGGCGCGGCAACGCGGCCAATAGATCCGCGTCACGGATCGCCTCACAGGCTGCGCGATACCCTGCTTGCGGAGTGCGGGCCAACATCATGCGCCACCCCTCGGTATCAATCGGGTGAGCGTCGCGGAACCCCAGCGATAGCCAGCGCTCGATAACGCCAGCCGACATCGCGGTCAGGCCTTGGGTGTCGAGGTCATCTATCCGCCTTTGCCACATATCTGGGCTGCCGATCCTGTAGGACGTATTGCTCAAAATGAGCCCGCGTACCAAGTCCGGGCGGGTGTCTGCCAGCTGTAGTGCGATAAGCCCACCAATGGATAAACCTACTACCAGCGCGTTAGATAGTGCTAAGTGATCCATGGTTTTGATCAGGTCCTGAGCGAATTCTGCAATGCTGTCACTCTGCCCTGATGATAGGCCGTGCCCACATTTGTCGTAGCGTAGGACTGTGGCGTCCGCGGGCAGTTCCGGTAGCACATTATCCCAGATCCGCAGATCGGTTCCTAGCGAATTCAGAAAAACGATGGGCTGTGTGACATTGCCCGGCCGCAGATCTATGTGCAGCACCTTCGAACCCAGCTTCAGAAAGCGGCGCATGGTTGCCTCCCGGGCTGCACGTACGCCCTCAAGAGACGATGGGCGGCAGGCCCAGCATTGCGCCCGCTTCGGTCGGGGTAGCTACGAGGCGACCGTTGGCCGCGCAGATTTCTGCAGTGTACGTTGCCAGCGCCCCGTTCGACGGCCCCAAACCGGTCGTTGTCCAGCAGCACGTAATTCTCAAGCCCCTTGCGCGCGTGGCCGCCCGCGGCGATGGCCCATTCGTAAAGCGTCACCAGGTGCTGCCCGATGCCCGCCGCACACCATTGCGCAGCCTCTCCGGAAAGCTGCTTGACCATCGGCAAGTAGAAATCGAACGCGACGCCGCCGATGGGCATGGCGTTCCGCACGCTTAAAGCGAACTGCACATAAGGTAACGCAGCGATCTTGCCCTCGGCTTGCAACTTTGACGGTCGAAAAATCCGCGAAAAATCGAAGGCCTCGATCTCCGGCTTCACGTCGTATCGGACCATCTCAGCGATCCACCAGATCTGTCGGGTTCTCGCAAACGTCGGTCGGGAAGTTGTCGAGTCCTACTGACTGGGAGATCATTTCCGGGCACAGCTGCAGCATTCTCTCCCGTGCCCGCCCCGCGCCGGACCGTCCGCCGGTCGAAGACTGAATGAGCATGCCTGACGGGTGTTTCTCCAATTCTCCCTTTAGCCGCGCGAATTTCTCGTGGTCCGTTGACAGCGTCTCGTGATCGTTGCGCACAGGGGGGTGGATTATGCTGGCACCGACTTCGAATGCGTCATTTGTGCTTTCCACCTGTTCGGCCAGAGTGATCGGCACGGCGGGATTGTTGGCCTTTTGTGGCAGCGAGCCGGTAATGGCAACGCTGATGATGCAAGGTTTAGACATGGATTCTTAAATATCGAAGAATACGGTTTCGTTGTCGCCCTGTAGGCGGACGTCGAAACTATAGACGGGGATCGGTCCGCTGTCGTCGCGGTTTGCGATCAGCGTGTCGCAACGATGGGGCGGATCGACACGGCCCAAAACCGGATCTGCGTCGTTGGCGGCGCCCTCGTCGTCGAAATAAAGTCGGGTATTGAGGCCTATATTGATGCCGCGCGCCACAATCCAAAGGCTGATATGGGGGGCCTGCACCGTGCCGTTTCGGCCCGGCACAGTGCCCGGTTTCACTGTGTCGAAGCACCATGCCCCGCTTTCGAAATTGGCGATAACGCGACCCCATCCGCGAAAGCCGGCCTCGACCTCGCCTGCGCTTTCGGGGTGGGCGTAGCTACCTGTGGCATTGGCCTGCCAGACCTCAATCAGCCCGTCCTTCAGCGCGACGCCGTTGCCATCAATGAGCCGCCCCTCGACGCGGATACGTTCGCCGGCTGCGTTGGGCCCGGCAATGTCTTTGCCAAGCTCGTGGCCGTAGATATCGATGCCGGCGTCGCTCGGCATGAGACCGATATGAACGTAAGGGCCAGCAGTCTGAGACGCTGTTTCAGGAAGATAATCTTGCGGATCGCGCATTGCTTAGTTCCCCTCCAGTCGGTTTTCGAAAAGGGTCGACCGACGTCCGCGCAACACGATGTCGAAGCGGTAGGCGATGGCGTCGAACGGGATCGTCTGGTTCACGTCCAGCCGCGCCACCAGCCGGTCGATGGCAGCGGGGTCAGGAATGGTCTGAACGATGGGGCAGAGCGGGATCAGCGGATCCCCCTCGAAATAGCACTGGGTGATCAGCCGCTGCGCAAAGGCGCTGCCGAATATTGATAGATGTATATGCGCGGGGCGCCAGCTATTCACCTGGTTGGGCCAAGGATAGGCACCGGGCTTGACCGTGCGAAAGAAATAGTGGCCGTCGTCGTCGGTCAGGGTGCGCCCGCAACCGCCGAAATTAGGATCCATCGACGCAAGGTAATTATCTTTCTTGTGACGATACCGTCCCCCCGCATTGGCCTGCCAGACCTCAACCAACGTGTTGCGCACGGGCTTGGCGTCTTGGTCCAGAATGCGGCCGTGCAGGATGATCCGCTCGCCAATGGCACTTTCGCCGGCGGCGGCGTAGTTTGTCAGTAGGTCGTTGTCGCGCGGCTCGATGTCGGAATGGCCGAAGCGCGGCCCCGTGATCTCGGACAAGGTGTTTTCCAGCGAGATCAGCGCCTGCCGCGGACTGCGCGCCACGGATGTCTTGTAGCCCGGTACGTAGGCGGGCGGGTGCAAGCGGCGGTCGCGCATGTAGTATTCTGCCGGGTCCTTCATGTCGTCTCGCCCTCCATTTCAGCAAGAGTGGCCTTGGCCAGCTTGATCGCGTGATTGGCCTTAGGCACGCCGGCATAGACTGCTACGTGCAGGAAGGCCTGCATGATGTCTCCCGGGCTGGCGCCGGTGTTCCGCGTTGCTCGGACATGCATGGGGATTTCCTCGAAATTGCCGGTGGCCGCCAGCAGCGCGAGCGTGAGCATGGACCGTTCACGGAGCGAAATCGTCGGGTCGGACCAAAGCGTGCCCCAAGCACCTTCGGTTATCATGGTCTGGAATGTCGCGTCGAACGCGGTTTTGCAGGCCTCGGCACGGTCGACATGGGCCTCGCCCAGAACCTTGCGCCGCGTTGCCATGCCGTCATTGTATCGCTGGCTCACGCTTCCGCCCCCAAAAAACTCATCTAATGTCGGTGATTTTAGTATAAGGACACGCAAATATATATTGAAATAAGATATTACTTCTATAACCAATACGTTATGGATTGGCCCCATCGCCTCAACCTTCGTCACATTCGCTCGTTTCTTGAGATCGCGCGCACCGGCAGCATCTCGAAGGCGGCCGATATGCTAAACGTTACGCAACCTGCGGTGTCGAAGAGCCTGAAGGAGTTGGAACAGATATTGGACACGCGGCTCTTTGATCGGGCGGGGCGAGGCTTGCGCCTGAACGAGGCCGGGCGCATATTCCAAGCCCATGCAGCGGCCTCCATGTCCGAACTAATGCGCGGACACGATCGGTTGGCGCGAGAAGGAGGCGCCCCCGTGCGACTTTCGGTGGGTGTGCTGCCCACGGCAGCGGGCGACCTGCTTCCGCGTGCCGCGCTCGCTTTTCGCGGCGCGGCCCCGAATGCGACGCTCCACGTGCTGACCGGGCCGAATTGGCTGCTGTTCAATCACCTGCGTGACGGGGCAGTAGATCTGGTGGTTGGGCGCATGCCCGAACAGGACGAAATTACCGGCGTAACGTTTGAACAGCTCTATCTTGAAGACGTCGTGCTGGTCTGCCGCCCCGGCCATCCTCTACTGCAGGCCCCGGTGCAGGAGACCCTCTTGCCTGCTTACCCAGTGATACTGCCACCACGCGGCGCAGTGATCTCTGCCACGGTCGACCGGTACCTCACTAGCATCGGACTACCTAGCCTACGCGCCACTATAGAGACGGTGGCTCTGCCGGTGGGACGTAAGGTCGTTCGCCAGTCCGACGCTCTTTGGTTCATCTCCCGCGGGGTCGTGGCCGACGATTTGGATGAAAGCAAACTGGTTGCAGTGCCGCTGAAATCACCGCTTCTGTCGGGCCCGGTCGGGATCAGCGTCTCGCGCACGGCACCGATCAGTGTGCAGCGCGGCATTTTCGTTGACTGCCTGCGCACCGCCGTGCGTGACTCCCACCGGTCACCCGTGCAGCCAACCGTGTAGACGACGGCCGAGCCACGGTACAATAATGGCGGTATTCAGCCCTGTCAGGATTAGTACGACCAGCAACAGGCCAACCGGCGTGGGCAGTCTGTCGGTCACAGGAGTTAGCAGCGCGACCAGCAGCACCAATGTCGGATAGACCGCAACAACGCTGAGCACCCAACGCTTCCATATGGGCGGAGGCGCAGCAGGGCTGGGCAGAACGCTTATCGGTTCGAACCAGACGGACGCCCCTGCTACCTGCTGACGTGAGATATCAGAGATCGCCATTGACTCGATCCGGTCGAGTAAGGCGTGCCGCTCAGGCGAAGCCCGCCATCTTTCGACGGCCTCTAGGCTCTCGAATCGCACGAGGATGTAGAAGTCAGTGCCGAGCCCGCCATCGCGGCGAATCACATCAATGCTGCGAAAGCCGGCTACGCGCTCAATCTTGCGATTCAGAAGATGCAGTTGTTCTGCGCAGGCCGGCGCGTCTGCGTGTGCAACGCGCAGTGACACTAGCAATACACCAGGATAGTCGTTCAGGACATCGCTTCGCAGCATCGGCTCAGCTCCTGTTGTGACCGGGCCTGAATTAAAACTGAAAGGACCACCCGCGCTCCCCGTGCGGGTGATCGATAATAAGGCCAATGCCGTAGCGCAGTTACTCTGCTGCTTCGGCGCTGCCACCCGGGGCTACCAATGTGCGCCAATCGACCTCTTTCGGATAGACACCCTCGTGCGACGCGATCTGCGCTTGCGACACGTCCGAATCTGTCCCGATGGCGCGGCCGCCCTCAGCTACTTTGGCGGCAGCATCGGCCATCAGGCGACGAAATTCGACGATGGCCAAGTCCGATGCACCCAGTGTGTCGGTGTGGCGCTGCACCCGACTGCCCATGGAGACCCACATGATAATGTCTTCGTTCGGGATCCCGTCAACACCGGTGAAATGACCTTCTTTCATGCGCTCTCGGTCTTGGTTGAAGTCGTTTTCCAACGTATTCTTGGTGCGCCATTTGTGATCCACGTCCCTGCCTGGCACCGCGTGGTTGAAAGCGCGCCATTCGTCCGTAGAGGGCACGTTCGGGCCACCGAAAGCGACGAAGTGAAAGGCGGTTTCATCATCGTTGATTGGCACGATCACACTCGCCACCTTGTAGTTATTATTTGGCGGGATGAGCGAGTAATAGGGCGCAATGAATTCAGTGATGCGCAGATAATGATGTGTTTTTGCGTTTTTGATCGGTTTGCGGATCGCCGCGTAGTGGAATCCGTAACTTGTGGTTTCCGTCTGCATGCGCGGCGATTTATCAGTAGAGGGACGATACCACGATTTTTCGTCCGCCGACGCGCCCTCAACCCGAGCGGGCTTCATCGTCGACGAATGCAGCGACGATGAATGGGCGCTGTCGATCTGACCCTCGTGAATCTGCGCCCAGTTGGCGGGAATGCGGATCTTGAGAATAGCTACCGGGGTGTCCTTTTCAGGCGCGAACGCGGGAGGCTGGAATTCGGGCATTTCGTCTTTTTCGCCAAGCCACGCCCAGACGAAGCCACCCCACTCCTCGACTGGATAGGACCGCGCCTTCACTTTGTCCATTAGTGGGCTACCTTCAGGTTCAGACGACATCGCCACGACGTTGCCGTCAACGTCCATCTTCCAACCATGGTAGAGACAGCGCAGACCGCAATCTTCGTTCCGGCCATAGACCAGCGAAGCTTTACGGTGCGGGCAAAGCTCGTCAAGCATCCCCAGCCGGCCCTTGCTATCGCGAAAGGCCACATAGCTTTCGCCCAGGACCTCCACGCGTAGTGGCTTGCCGTCAGGCTCGGCCACTTCTTCCATCAGGCACACGGGCGTCCAGTGCTGTCGCATAAGCTGTGCCATCGGCGCATCACCGGTGACGCGGGTCAGCAGTTCGTTTTCCTCAATCGTCAGCATTGCTTTCTCCTCGAGGACGTCATCAATTTCAGTCCGCCCTACTTAGCTATCTAAGTTTATTTGTCAAGATCGGTCGTTGTCGCCACGCGATCAAGTGTTGAGCCACCCTCCCAACCGCCGATGCAGCAGAGGCAGGATCAGTCCAGTAGTCAGCGCAGTCAAACAGGCCGCGATCAAGAACAGCGATAGAAGAGTGGGCATGTCGTAAAACAGCGCCCGGAAGGCAAAGACCAACACCACCAACGGCGGATAAACCGCGACCATGCTGATCAGCCAGCGTTTCCAGAAGGCGGGCGTCGTCCGTCCTTGCACGTTCTTGATGGCCATGATTTGTATCTCCTGTATAGTATATAATGTCGCTCGGCGGTTGAGTCTGCCCACCGCCGAGCTGCGCGTTACTCCGCAGTTGACACGCCCGCGCCGCGACGCATCAGAAGCGCGTAGCGTAGCCCAATGGCCAAAATCACCACCATGCCGCAAATCGAAACCATGGGCACCGGGAACACCGCCGCCACGGCTGCCAGTGTCAGCGCTAGCCTCTCCACCGTCTTCAATGAGGTGCCGACCGAGCCCTCAATAGAGATCGCAATGGCCGCAGTTGCCAGCAAACCGCCAAGAATAGCAAAACCATTTGTTATCATGTCGCCGAGCAACAGCAGGCCAGGGTTGAAGATGAACGCGAATGGCAAAAGGAAGCCCACCGCTGCCAGCCTCACCGCCGAGAACGCAATTCTAAACGGATCCTCGTCCGCGATGGCCGCCGCGGCCAGCGCCGCGACCGCAATGGGCGGCGTAAGCGCCGAGAGAACCGCGTAGTAGAGCAGGAACATATGGCTTTGCAGGATCGGGTAGCCCAGCTTTGCCAGTGCCGGACCCACCAGAACCGCGGCCAGGATATAGGCGCTTGGCGTCGGCATCCCCAGCCCCAAGATGATAGTCACCACCGCTGCTATAACCAGCGTGACCGCTGGCTGCTCGCCGCTGATCGTCAGGATTACATTGGCGGCCTTCATACCCAACCCTGTCATCGACAATCCACCAATAACAAGACCGGCTGCCGCGCAAGCTCCCGCCACCGGCAGGATGCGCAAGGTAGTTTCGCCCAAGCCCTCGACGATCTGCCATGGTGTAAGCCGCGTGACCTTGAGCAGACTTGCAGCCAGCACCGCTCCCATTACACCGATACCCGCTGTAAAGGTTGGCGAATAGCCTGCCATTAGCGCCGCGACGATGCCGATTATCGGGATCATGAAAACCCAGCCCACCCGGAAGGTGCTGACCAATGTCGGCACCTCGTCCTCGGACGGTCGTAGGTCCTCCCGCACAGCGCGAAAATGCACCTGCAGGAAAACACCGAGGTAATAGAGCAATGCAGGCAGCAGCGCCGCAAGCACAACCTCTTGATAGGGAACGGCGGTATATTCTGCGAGGATAAACGCAGCCGACCCCATGATCGGCGGCATCGCACTGCCCCCGGTAGACGCGGCTACTTCCACGGCTCCCGCAAAGCGCGGGGTATAGCCTAGGCGCTTCATCACCGGGATGGTGATTGAGCCAGTAGCCACCACGTCCGATGTCGGGCTCCCCGACATGGTGCCATAGAGCCCCGACGAAATCACAGCGATCTTCGCGGGCCCCCCGCGCGACCGGCCCGTGAGCAGGGCCGCTAGGTTAAAGAAGAACTCGCCCCCGCCAGCCTTTGAAAGGAAGGTGCCGAACATCACGAAAAGGAAGACATAGCTAGCCACAACCTGAATGGGCACGCCAAATACACCGTCTGTGGTGAAAACGAGGATATCCAGCAAGTAGCTAAAATCGCTGATGCCGTGGCCGAAGGGTGGCGGCAACATCGACCCGAACTGGTTATAGAGCAGGAACAGCACGACCACACCGGTCAGCCCCATACCGGTGGTCCGGCGAGTCGCTTCTAATGTCAGTAGCAGAAGCGCGGTTCCGAAGAAGAGTTGAGCGGCGGTGAAAGGTTCAAGTAGACTGATCCGGTCGGAAATCGCCCCGGCATTCACGAAGAAGAAAATACCGCAGGCTAGGCTCAGAATGCACAGCGCCCAGTCGTAGATCGGAATATCGTCCCGGGCATCTGGCGTGGCTCCGATCGCGACAAACATGATGGTGTAGATGCCGCAAACGAACAGGATCCCCAGAATTAGCGGGTCGGAGATCGTAAATAAGTTCGCATAGATGACCCAGGTGGCGAACACAGCAGCAACCGCGACCAGAGCCTTCTGCGAACCGGCCGCAAGCTTACGCCTGCGGCCTGTGGCAACGAGCGATCCAATCAATTGATCAGTCCCGCGTCCCGATACACAGCCTCTGCGCCTGGGTGGAACTCCAGCACGCTCGGCTTCGCAAGCAATTCGGGGCTGAGCGCGGCCATCGAACTGTGCACGCCTCGCACCTCGTCGATGTTGGTAATCAGCGACGACGCTAGCGAAGACGCAACCTCGTCGGGCATTTCATCGGTGGCGACCAGCAGCGCCCCCAACGCGACACTCGTCACGTCCTCGGTTTGGTTGGAATAACTGCCGCCAGGAATCACCATGGTGCCGGTGCCAAAAGCTTCGTTGGTTGCGTCGATCACCTCCTGCGGCACGCTCAACAGCACCACATCGCTGTTCTGGTCAACGGCCCGGAAGGACGAATGATTGATGAAGATGCCATTGGTGATCATGTCGAGCCGCCCGTCTTGAATTAAATCGGCCTGCTCATTTGCACCGGCGCGGACGAACTGGCCTCCGCTCTGCGAAATAGCCTCCTCTGTCACGCCCACCGCTTCCAGCATCGCCAAGGCGACGTTCGAAGTGATGTTTCCGGAGCGGTTAATCCCAATCCGCAGTGGCGCGCCGCTATCGGCGAGGTCGGCCAGACTTTTCAAACCATATTCTTCGGCGATGCCGCGATCCACGAAGAAATGCATGGGCGCCCAGTTATACATGTAACCAATGGCACGCATATTTTCGATCGGTGCGCTAAAGGGCTCGCCGCCCTGCAGGGCGATCTTGGCTTCGGCGTCGTGCAAAAGGCCCAGATCAGTGCGATTGCCGCTTAGAAGGCCGATGTTGGCAAAGCCTCCACCGGTGGCTTGATAGGTAATGACAGAATCGCTGTCGTCGGCCTTGGCCGCGCGGTCGATCCCGGCACCCAGAAGTGACCACAGCCCGCCGGGATTGCCGCCCGACAAGGTAAGGTTCACCGGGTCCGCTGTCGCGGCGCTGGACGAAACAGCAATCCCGAGTGCCGCGATTAAAGCCGATAGTTTCATGCGTTCTCCTCCCAGATACGCACCCGTCGCGTGAACGGGCTGGATGTGACAATCTATGCTCTCGGCACGCACAGCCCATCCGCACAAAGAACTTAGACATCTACTTTCTTATCGGGACGCATAGCCGCAGTCAAGAAATTAGATATCTTATATTCACAATTCACTAGAGGAGTGACCAACGGAACCAATCTGCGCATTACTTAAACGGATCGGTAAATATCAGCTCCCGAGCGGTCCTTAGGACTCACTGAATGAGACAAGGCCCCAAAGCGAATCTAACTTTGGCACCGACTAGTTCAGCCGAAAGATCGAGTCGCGGGAACGCGTTGACCAGCGGCAGCCGCGCGTTCCTCGTCGCGCTCGAGGTTGCGGATAACCGTGCTTAACGCTCGTCGCAGCAAAGCGACCTCGTCCTCGGTCAAACCCTCTACTGCAAGCTCGTTGGTCTCGATTGCCAAGGGCTCCAAACGATCCCGCAGAGCAAGGCCTTTTTCTGTCATAAAGGCGTGCTGACGGCGCTTGTTAGGGCCCACGCGCCGGCGTTCAATAAACCCCAGTTCTTCCATCCGGATCAACGCTGTGTGAGCCGTGGGCTCGGTCAAGTGCGCCTTTTCGCTTAGCTCGCGCTGAGAAAGGCCGTCGTGATTCCAGAGTATGCGCAGAAAAATCCACTGGCCGAAGGTCACGCCTTCCGTCGTCAGCCGCAGTTGCAAAGAACGGTTGAAGGACCGCGCGGCAAGTCGAATCAGGCGCGCAAGGCGTTCGTTCTGGTAAACTTCGTTGCCGGGCTGCATCCCGTCGCGATTTTCCTGTCCGTCCAAAGGTCAGCTCCTGGCTTTGTCCATGCTCCGCCAATACATCCACTAGGTCGTATGGTTCGGCACCATTCCTATGACCAGACAGACATCGCCTGACGGACGCACTCCCAACCCTGGGGGAGTCTCACTCTTGGGTCATGCCCTCGGTCATCGCCGCACTGTAACCTTGAGCGATGCGGACGTCGACCACTACGGTGTCGCCAGCCGCCACTCGATCGAGTGCTTGTGAAAGCGCGTCGTCCAAAGCTGCATGCCCGTCTACCGGACCGAATGCGGTGGCTCCCTGCGCGCGGGCCATGGCCGCGATATCAATATCCGGCCCGGTGATTGCCTGACCTACATGTTTGTTCTCGATCGGTCGGCCGCGCATTCGCGCCACGCGTTCCTGATGTACCTCATCATTAAAGTATGACCGGTTATTGGCCACCACGATCAGCATCGGTATCGAGTGGTGCACTGCCGTCCAGATCGCCGTCGCTCCCATAAGGAAATCACCGTCACCCAGCACCGCAACCGGCAGCCGGCCCGCACCCCGCAGCGCAAGTGCCGAGCCCACCGCCATGCCGGGCCCTGATCCGATGCCCGCGCCGCCGTCATACCCCAGATAATCCAGAGGGCCGCGGAAATCGCATTTGTCGCCGTTCCAGCTGAGCGTCAGGCGCATCAACGTGACCTTACGCCCTACAAGCCGCGCATCCAGATGATCGGCCAGTGCGTCAATGGTTATAGGCCCGGTATGTTTCGAAGTATCGAACGCCACAGCCAGGGTCGGTAAAGACTCTTTCCCCTGCCGCGCAATCCCTGCGACCTCGCACAGGGCCGAGATCAGTGAGTCAGGGTCGGCCAGTAAAGAAAAGTCGCTTTGCGGCTGAGCCTGATGATCCAGCGACCAGCCGTTCTGTAGCAGCGGCTCCAGCGTAACGTTTACGACTCTCGAGGCTGCGGGTTCCACTCCTGCCTGCTTCATGGTGCCCGCGGGATCCACCCAATCGAAAAAAACTAGAAGATCAGCCTCCGCCATAACCTTTGACGCCTCCGGACAAAGGAAATAGCTAGGCGCACCTGCGTGCAACGGGTGTTTTGTCGGGAAGGAGGCGGCGGTCTTAATATCGGTCACAACGCGCGCGCCGAAGGCCTCGGCCAAGGCCACGCGCCGGTCCCAGTCAGCACGATCGCGTGAAACCCTTCCCATAAGGAAAACCGGTTGGTCCGCCTCTCGCAGCATCGCCAGTATCCGAGTCGCTTCGGCCTCAGACACTTCGGGAAATTGTGGCACTGGGTGCTTCGCCGCATCAGGCAAAGGCGGCATATCGTCGATTTTCTGCTCCTGCACGCTCACGTCAAAACATACATAGGTGGGCGCTTTGGGTGCGGTTTTCGTGATTGTCGCCGCGCGTTGCATTGACGCCAGAGACGCGGCCAGCGATGCGGGCTGATCGTCCCATTTCACGTAAGGCCTCACGATAGCTGACTGATCACGCGAAGTATGTAGCCAGTCAATCCACGGTCGCCGTTTGTCTGCATCAACTGGCCCGGTCGCACCGTATACCAGCATCGGCACCCGATCGCACCAAGCGTTGTAGAGCGCCATCGCAGCGTGCATCAACCCGACATTCGCGTGCAAAACTACCGCCAAAGGACTTCCCGTCACCTTGGCCCAACCGTGCGCGATGGCAACGGCGTGTTCCTCGTGCAGGCACAACAACATTTGCGGTTCGCGGTTTCCCAAGTCGTTCACAAGGCTGTCATGCAAACCGCGGAAGCTCGATCCAGGATTGAGCGCAACGAAAGGCACGTCTAAATGCCTAAGCATGCGGCCGATGGCGTCACTGCCGTAAAGCGTAGTGATGTCGCAAGCCACGGGCCGGTCCAGATCGTCGCGCATTTTCTTGGCCTTTCCTGTCGCCCGCGTCATTGACCGGACAAGTTGATGTGGACGTTTTTCTCGTGTGTGAAAGAAAGCAGTTCACCTATGCCCTCTTCTCGACCGATACCCGACTGTTTGACCCCCCCGAAAGGCGCGCCTAGAAAATGTCGCCCCACCTCGTTGATCCAGACGAAACCTGCCTCAACTCGCGCCGCGGCGCGGTGTGCGGTCGCCAAGTCGCGTGTCCAGATCGCGCAGGTTAGGCCCACGTCCAGCCCATTGACTTCGGCCAGCATGTCGGTTTCCTCGGACCAGCGACGCACGGCCAAAACGGGGCCAAAGATCTCCTCGCGAGCTATGCGCATGCCGGGCGTCACGTCTGCAAAGATAGTGGGTGCGATGAAATTGCCATTCGCCAGATCGCCGTCTGTTAGGGCATGCCCGCCAGCTACGATGCGGGCCCCCTCGGCCTTACCGCTATCAACATAGGACATAACACGGTTGAAATGCTCGCGCGAGACCAGCGCCCCCATCGTCGTTGCGGGGTCAGTCGGCAGACCAGGGCGATAGCGCGCCACTGCATTCGCCAGCCGGTCTACCACCGCATCATGTAGGTCCTCGTGCAGAAACGCCCGGCTGGTTGAACCGCAAGACTGCCCGCACCAGCCGAAATTCATTCCCGCCACGATGGCATCGGCCACCTTCGCGGGATCGCTGTCGGGGTAAGCGATAAGGGCATTTTTGCCGCCAAGTTCCAGCAGCACAGGCTTTACGGTCGCGCTGGCGCCGCGCATCACTGCCTGCCCCGCGCCCACGGACCCGATCAGTGTGACCTTGGCGATGCCCTTATGACTGGCAAGTGCGGCACCCGCCTCGGTTCCACCGGGCAGCACGCTGAAAACACCCGCAGGCACCAAATCGTCCACCAGTTCCGCAAGACGTAGTGCCGATAGCGGTGCCTGCACCGGCGGCTTGATGATGACGGCGTTGCCCGCAGCTAGCGGCGCGGCCATTTTGCCGCCGCAGAACATGAATGGGTGGTTGAAGGCCAGAATGCGGGCAACGACGCCCATAGGCTCGCGGAGAGTCAGGTTCACCCGGTCGGTGCCCATCGGGATCGTGTCGCCCTTCATCTCGGTCACAAGGCCAGCGAAGAACTCCATCTGCGCGGCCGCGATAGTCGCGTCGCCGCGCATCTCAGTATAGGGGTTGCCGCAATTCGCAGCGTCTATCATCGCCAGCTCGTCGCCATGCACGCGCAGAATCCTGGCAATCTCGCGCAGAATACGCGCCCTCTCCAACGGGGTCACATCCCGCCACTCCAAATACCCAGCGTACGCGGCGGCCACGGCAGTATCTACGTCATCGGCACCCGCATCGGCAACGCTAGCGAGCACCTCTCCGGTGCCGGGGTTCAGAGTATCGATGCGGCGGCCCGACAGCGGGGCGTACCAGCGCCCCCCCCTGTAAAGATTGGTCTCGGCGGGTAGGACCCGCTGCGGATCGGGCGGGGCGTAATGCGGCATCGTCGGCTCCTTTGGTTGTAAGGAATATTTGGAAAGGCTCAGGTGTCCGACAGTAGCGCCAGTAGGCGCTGGCCAGTCATTACTTCGCGCATGGGCAGATTCGCGGCAGCAGCGTTCAACTCGGTGTCATAACTTAGGCCCCGACCGTCCCAGAACCACCAGTATACGATGTTGCCCTGCTTATCGCGGATGGGCATACGAAAGGTTGGGAAAATGCGGTGATCCTCGGGGATTTCGGCCTGCCCGAGGTTTGCGTAGGTTGCCCCCGCGCGCTCTAGTGCGGTTTGCAGTGGGATCATCGCTACAAATTTCGTAGCGCGCCCCGTCACGGATGCCGCATCATGAGCACCGCTCTCATGCAGGCCTTCGATAGCGCGCACAACGGGCGGATAGCTGCCGTGCAGATGGGTCACTTGCACATGAGCCTTGCGGCCCGCAACGTCGATCTCGATTATGTCCCCTGGTTCAAAGTCAGTCATAGTTTCATCCTCACAAGCTGTAAGCTTCGCGGGTCGCCGGGTGAAACAGTTCGTCAACGGCGACACGGCGCGGTGACAGACCCTGCGCGTGGTGGTAGGACAGGAAACGGTCCAGCACGTGTTCATTGCCGGGCAGGCCATAAGGCCAAGGGTCTGCTCCCATTAGCGCCTGGGCGCGGTTTAGGTTGTCTTCGACAAATGGCATGGTGACTTTGGTGGCCGAAGTATCTTGCAACGCCTCCTGAGCAAGTGCTTTGGCGCGTGAGAACCCTTTCAAAAGCGCACCGGGCAACCAAGGATGCGCGTCGGCAATGGATCGGCGGATTCCGAGGACGTGCATGATCGGAAAGATTTTGGTTCGAGAATAGTAATCTTCGGCCGCGCCCACGCTATCTGAGAACAGGCGCCCTACACTCGGGTGTCCTTCAGCGAAGCAGCGCGGCCAGCGCGGTCCGATGAACCCGTCGATCTCGCCATCCGCCAACATCTGATTCAGCGTCGAACCCTCGGGCGCGGAAATCACTTCGACATCCGAAGGCAGGTCCACCTTAATCTTTTCAGGGCGGCCGGGCGTGTCCATGCCGCCGCGCACCCAAGTGACATCTGAAGGTTTTACCCCGAAATCCTCCTCGAGGATGCCGCGCACCCAGACATTCGCCGACAGTTGATATTCTGCGATGCCGATCCGCTTGCCTTTCAGATCCTCGGGCCGTTCGATCCCTTTGTCGGTGCGGATATAGACTGAGGTATGACGGAACGCACGGCTCAGGAATACCGGGATCGCCACGTAGTGCGCATTCCCTCGTGCGACCGAAATCGAATAGGACGACAGCGAAAGTTCCGACACGTCGAAAGCTTGGTGCCGAAAGGCGCGAAAAAACATCTCTTCGGGCGAAAGCAGCATCGGAATGGGATCGACACCATCGATCTTAACACGGCCATCAACGATGGCGCGAGTGCGGTCGTAATTGCCCATGGCAATCGAAAGTGAAAGGTCGGTCAAAGCAGTGTCTCCTCGGTCTCGATTCCAGTTTGGCGGGTCAGTGTGACAGGTTTCCGGCGTGCGGCCGATGAAAGGATAGCGTGGCATACCTCAAGACTGGCGCGGCCCCAGCGTGCCGTCTGCACGGGCGCGCGATCTCGGTGTACCGCATCCACTAGCGCGTCGATGACCGGCTTGCGCGGCGCGGGGTCCAGCGGCGACTTGATGAAGCTGCGGGCTTCGTCGCCGAAAACCTCAAGGCCGCCCGGCATCAGGCGCAAATCGGCCCGATCACAACTAATGATAATCGGCCCGAAATGCTCGTTCACCTCAGGTCGTGGCGGCTCGACCCCGGTGCCATAGGTGCGTGTCTGTTTCAGTCGCGCTTCGGCCTCGGGGTCAAGGTCACACAACGCACGCCGGGCGACCCCGTAGCTCGCCGGGTCCTTGCATCCGCCCAATTCGCTCACGTCGTCCATCCAGATATCACTGTCGAAATGCGCGTAGCCCGAATAGGTAAGATTGGCGAAGGAACCACCCTCGAAATCCAATATCGCGGTATAGGCACCTTCAGTAGGCCGCTCTGGGTCCCACGCCCCGGTCATCGCATACACACTGCGCGCTCGCCCGCCACAGAGCAACCGCACGATGTCGATCTGGTGCACCCCTTGGCTGAATAGAACGCCGCCGCCTTCCTCAGTACGCAATTCCTCGGGGCGGCGTGGGCGATAGAGAAAGTCGGTGTAGTTGAAGGCTTGGACCATCCGCACCTTACCGTAGTCGCCCGCAGCAATTATCTGGCGCGCCAGCCCCACGGGAGGATCAAAACTATGGCTCGGTCCCACTATCAGGTGCACGCCTGCAGCATCGGCAGCGGCCACCATGCGATCTGCATCGTCCAAAGTGACAGCCAGCGGCTTGTCGACCAAGATGTGTTTGCCGCCTGCAGCGACTGCCTCTACGTGATCAGCATGCATCTGGTGGGGCGTGGCGATGTAAACGGCATCGATTTGCGGGTCCGCCGCCAACTCCTCCACTGTCCCATAGGCACGCCCCCCGAATTCGGCGACAAAAGCGTCACGGCTTTCGGCACGAGGTGCTGCGGCCGCCACCAGCCGTACACGCTCGTCGTTGCGAAAGGTAGGCAGCATCAGCATGAAGGCACGGCCCAAACCGAGGACCCCAAGCCGAACGGGTCTATACGTCAAGAACCAACTCCTCGCCACTCTTCGATCGGGAGACGCAGATCATTATCGTGTCCTTCTTTTCGTGATCCATCAGCACCATGTCGCGGTGGTCCACCTCGCCCGCGATGAGCTTAGTCTTGCAGGTGCCGCAGGTGCCGCTTTCGCATGAGCTCACAGTAGGCACTCCTGCGTCTCGGATCGCTTCCAAGATCGACCGGTCCTTGGGCACGGTAACGGTTTTGCCGGTCTTCTCCAGCTTGACGTCAAAGGGAACATCGTCGTCACGCACGACTTCGACCGGCTTGAAATCCTCGAAAATCACATGGCCCTCCGGCCAGTGGCCGGAAATTGCTTCTATTTCTTCCAGCATCGGAGCGGGACCGCAGCAATAAACCTTCATATTCTTCGGCTCTTCGAAATCATCCCAGAAATCGAAAACCTCGTCGGGGTCACCGCCGTCATGGTGGATAGTCAACCTATCGCCGAATAGGTCGGTCATTTCCCGCATATACGCCGTGTCCTCGGCGCTGCGAGTGCAATAGATCACGCGATATGGCTTGCCCTCGCGCGCCAAATGTTGGCCCATGGCATAGATCGGCGTCACGCCGATGCCGCCCGCGATTAGCAGATAATCCTCAGCATCAGTTAACTCGAAGGTGTTTTCAGGGGGACTTACGCGCAACTCTGTGCCTTCGGCCGCATCATCATGCATCGAGGCAGATCCTCCGCGCGACTCGGCCTCGCGCTTCACCGCGATGACGTATTGCGTCGGTGCGTTGCCATCATTGACAAGTGAGTAGCGACGCATGGCACCCGACGGCGTCTCGATGGTCAAATGCGCACCGGGAGTGAACCCGGGCAATTCTTTGCCATCGACAGGCTCCAACGTGAACTCGCAAATGTTGTCGGTCAGGGCGCGGCGGCCCGCAACCTTCATGTTCATATCATCCATGCAATCCCCCTTGGTTCCTCCGGGACCCGCACGTACTGGGCAGGCTCGTTATCCTACACCCCTCATACTTAGGTCTCTAAGTTTTTGTCAAGTCCAAGAAACCTGAAATATCCGCGAGATCCTTTCCGCCATTCTGACCTAATTGCCAGAACTTTAGTTTGTGGTGATGTTTACGTTTGTGCGCTCGTAGTGTTTGCCGAGAAGGTGGGCCAGCATCACACGGCCAGCGGTGTTGAACGGCTGGGAACCAGTTCCTCAAGGATCACCAATTCGCTCTTCACCAGTGCCTCGGAAATTTTACCAGTCTTTCTCTGCTCCAGCGCATTTACGAGTTCAACCGATAGGGAACGTAGCGCTTGCAGTGGAGTTCGATGCCTAGGCGCCAAGGGCCGTAGTACCATAGCTTTTCCCGGTTCCGGGGCCGCCAATCAGCACGACGTTTTCAGCCGCGCCCATGAACTCGCACCGAAGGAGTTGCCGCGCGACACCGGCAATAGAAATTCTGAATCGGCGAGAGGAGATAGAAGCCAAGACCATCGCGAAACGCCGCCTGCTGCATCGCCAAGCCACAGCATAAACAGAAATCCGATCGAGCCAGACATAACGTTCTCAGTTCTGCCTTGATGTTCCAAATCATCTGTCGACGGACATCTGGGCTCGCAGCTCGCCCACCGTTTCGCGCAGCAAGCCTGACAGCTCCTCCTCGCGCCGCGTCATGCGGCTCGTAGGGCCGTGCAGCCCGATCCCGAGAAGGCGGTGGTGCCTCTCCGGTGCCGGGATCAAGACCGAGATCATCGACGCGTCCCAATGGGCCGTCCGCTCGTGCAGGTCTCGTGCGTGCAGCACCGATATATCCGTTGCGCGATGTGCGTCGAGTGTTTGGCGAAACGCATCCTCGGAGTAAACGGCGTCTGAAAGGAGCCCGTCGGCAATCGTTTGGTGATAGATGCGCAGGGCCACTTCCTCGGACTGGCGGCTGAGAAGCATCCAACCGATCCCGTTTTGAACCATCAAGCGAAGCGATCCTGCCTCGATATGGGAATTGGTGTCCTCGTAGGAATGCAGCGATATCACATATTCGACGTAGAGCCCGTTCTGGGCGGCCAGCACCACCGGTTCCCCGGCGCGATCGCGCAGCCGGTACATGGCATCAAGCACGGTGCTCTGTTCGTAGCCACCCGCATCAATCCAATTGGTGAGTTTTGTTAGGCGAGGGGATGGGAAGTAGCGGTGGCTCTTTTGGTCGATCTCGAGGTAGCCGAGCTGAACCATGGTGCGCAGTATGGCGGTCATGCTGGAGGCCGGCAGACCGAGGCCTCCGGAAAGATCGCGAAGCCGCGCGGGCTGGCGATGCTCCGCGAAATATTCCAGCACCGCAAAGACCCGGGCTGCCGATTTCACGTTTTCATGCCGCATCACGCTCCCCCGTGTTACGCGAATTTTACCCCGTCGCAAGATCGGAGGAAAGGGGGCGCAACCTTCGCGGCGCGGCTGCGGGTCACGATCGGACGCGGCCCGGTTCTCGGCGGGGGCGCCGGGGCCTGTCCGGAGGCCGGGATTTAGGGGCCGGCATAAGCAAATTCGTTTTCCACCAGCGTCCATATCCGGCGACCCGAGCGGGTCTTCTGCTCTTCGGCGATATGCGCGGTCAACCCCGCCGCACGAGAGGTGACGGCAATGGCGCGCATGATCTCGGGGGCAATGCTCACCTCTAGCAGCAGCGCCCCGATGGCGCCCGTCGCGTTAATCGTCAGGTGACGACCATAGACCTCGTCTACCGCAGCTGAGAATTGCTCGAGCAAATCGATGACCTCACCCGGGGCCCCGGCTTCCCGCGCGATCAGGAACAGGCGTGCGCTCCTCGGATCGTCTGGTTTGTGCAACGGGTGGCCAAAGCCGGGCAAGGGCTTGCGCTCTGCCCTGTAAGCTGCTGCCGTCTCGGCACACCAGGTGGCCCGGTCGACGCTTTCGAGCCCGTCGAGCAGCAGCCGTCCGGCGCCTTCCATGGTGCCGGCAAAGACGTCTCCGACGCAGGTCAGCCCAGTGGCCATCGCCACCTGAACCTGCCCAGGATTGGAATCCGCGACTAGCCGGGAAACAATCGCGTGGGGGGTCAGCCCGTGCTCCATCAGTGTGATCAGGCACGCATCAAAGATCTTCCGCTCCCAGTGCTCAGGGAAGCGCCCGGTTATCAACAAGTACATTGTCTCGGCGAAGTCCCTCTTGCCGATAATGTCGGTAATTAGGTCCTGCCCGCGCCAGCGGATCTCGGTCTCAGTGGCATAGGAAATCTCGGTGCTCAGCGAATCGGTCATGGTCTCTTGCTCCTCATTCAGCCTTCGAGCGGATCAGACGGCCGTTGTCCTCGCCTAGCAGAGGCGGCGCGCGTCGCACGGGTGCGCGATGGCCGTCGAACCGCAGGGGCGCATTGATTACGCGGTAGCATTTGCCGCCGCTTGCCGTGATCTCGGAAAACATACCAAGGCATTGCACCTGCTCGTCCCGGGGCACTTCGTCGATGGTCAGGGCGGGCGAAAAGGGCACGTCGTTTTTTGAAAGGCGATCGATCCACTCCTCCAGTGTCCGCCGGCGGAAAATCTCCGCCAGCGTCTCCTGCAAAGCTTCGTAGTTGTCATATCGGTCCTGCCGGCTCGCGAAGCGCGGGTCGTCGGACAGTGTCGGGTCGTCCACCGCGGTCAATAACGCATCCCAGAACTTCACAGCGGAGGAGAGGTGGATCACTAGCACTTTGTCCTCCTTCGAGGTCATAGCGTAGCTCTGCGAAGCGCGAACACGGGTCAGCCGGTCCACGCTATGGCCCTCGTCGGCCATGGCATAGCTGTCGGGTATGAAAGCGACGGAAGCCTCCAGCATGTTCACCTCCACCCGGCGCGCAGTTTTGCCCCGCTCGCGGCCCAGCAGCGCCGCAACTATGGCCTGCGCGGCATACATGACGGTGACGTTATCCGAGGTCGTCGGGCCGGAGATTCCAGGCTTTGCCGGGTCGATCTTTAGGTTGGCGATTCCTGAAAGTGCTAAGGCCACCGTGTCGTAGGCCGGCCGATCACGGTACGGACCCTTGGTGCCGAATCCGGTAATCGAGCAATAGACAAGCTGCGGATAGTCGCGCGCGATCACGTCCGCCGGAAAACCCAGCCGACTCATAACTCCAGGGCGGAAGTTCTCCACCAGCGCGTCGGCCCCTTGCAGTAGCTCGCGCAGGCGCTCGCGGTCGGTCTCTTCGCGCAGATCGAGGGTAACGCTGTTCTTGCCTTTGTTGTAAGCGCGGAAATGGGGTGCATAGCTACCGCCGACAAAACTGCGGAAAGGGTCGCCCTCGGGCCGTTCCACCTTGATCACTTCGGCGCCCATCTCGGCGAGGATCGAGGCCGCGAGTGGCGCCGTAATCATTGTGCCAATCTCGATCACGCGCAGCCCTTCGAGGGGCAATTGCCTGGTATCGTTCATCAGTTGTCCTCCCTGACTGTGGTATCCCGGCATCTTGGGGCGAGGCGTGCTTCAATTGTGCGGGCTGAGTACTTGCCATGGCGGCGCAGCGGATGAGCCTCATCATCGCTGTGAAAAGCGATAGGGCGTGGGGCCGGGCCAAGTCAATCGCGGGACAGGGCGCAATGGGCCTCTAAGACATTAGATCTAGCAAGATCGCGCGGGAATTCACAAATCTGAATTTTCGCTCAGGGGCGCCCTGCGACGTTGACACCCGCCCTCTGCCGGCGAAACTCGGAAGCGCGCGGCAACGCCGGTTTCCGACCGCCACAGCTGCACCCATCCAATTCAGGAGGAGCCATGACTGTCAATCCCGGAGCAAAAAGGGTCCAGTTACCGGAGTAAAAAGGGGCCACTGCGGTTGAGTGGTTCTGCGCCTTGGCGCGTGTGCTCTACATAAAGCTGACGCGTGCCAAGGCGCACTGGCCGAAGGCCAGTTCTGCTCAGTTTTTGGTTTTGGATTTCCGGCTTTCGCGCAGACGGAAACTTTCGCCGTTCATTTCCAGGATGTGGACGTGGTGCGTGAGCCTGTCGAGGATCGCGCCGGTCAGGCGTTCTGTTCCGAAGGTTTCTGTCCATTCGTCGAATGGCAGGTTGGATGTGATGATGATTGATCCGCGCTCGTAGCGCTGGCTGATGACCTCGAACAGCAATTCAGCCCCTGTCTTGCTGAGCGGCACAAAGCCAAGTTCGTCGATGATCAGCAGGTCCTGCGCTGCCAACTGTTTCTGCAGTCGTTGCAGACGGCGTTCATCGACGGCTTCGATCAGTTCATGCACCAGCGCGGCGGCTGTTACGAAGCGGACGCGCATGCCTTTCTGGCATGCCGCCAAGCCCAACCCCAAGGCTGCGTGCGTCTTGCCCGTACCGGATGGGCCGAGGGCGATGATGTTCTCGCGGCGCGTGACATACTCGCAGCGGGCCAGCTCCATCACCAGCATCTTGTTGAGCGACGGGATCACCTTGAAGTCAAAGCTGTCGAGGCTCTTGGTGGCGGGGAACTTCGCGGCCTTGATCATCCGGTCGATCATCCGGCGTTCGCGTTCGATCAGTTCCAGTTCGCACAGGCGCAGCAGATACTGGACATGGTCTTTGCCTTCTGCGGCGCATTGGCGGGCAAGTTTGTCATGCTCGCTCAGGAAGGTCGGCAATCTCAGCTTCTTCAGGTGATGGGCAAGCAGAACCTGGGGCGCATCCGTCATGATGTCGCCTCCGACATCAGCACCTTGTAGCTGGCCGCCTTTGTCGTTTCGACCTGAGCGGCGGGCAGGAACGGGTAAACATCCAAATCCAGCTTGGGTGGGCGGCGCTCAATCCGGCACAAAACCAGATGTTTGACGGCATCATAGCCAATAGCACCGAGATTGAGCGCCTGGCGCACCGCACCGTGGACATGGTCCATCTCAAAAGTTTCCAGAAGCCGGAGGACCTGGACGTATTCGCGCTTTCCCGGTTTGCCCATCCTGGCCTCCAGTAAGCGGTGGAGCGTGGCAAACGCGTCGGGCAACTCCCAACCCTTTAGAGGCGCAGCCTGATCCAAGGCTCCCACCTTCTGTTCCAGCAAGGGCAGGAAGTGCATGGGATCGCAGACCATGTCCGCCTTGTCGTATGACCGCTGGTGCCGGGCGATCACCTCTGGGCCGCAACCGATCACAACCTCATGGATATAGCCGCGCACCTGAACCTCATGGTGGGCATGGGCCACAGGCACGGAATAATCGTTGGACCGATAGCGCACCATTGAGATCGACGTTGCCCGCGTGCTGACCTTCTCGCAGGCGTCATAGGGCACGGGCGGCAGCGCCATCAGCGCATCCAGATCTCGCAGTAACCGCTCGCCGATCGTCGCGCTATGGCCACGCACAATGTCGTTCTGACGCCGCAGGCACTGCTCTTGCAGCCATGCATTCAGGGCCTCGAAGCTCTCAAAACGCGGCGCGGGGACCATGAAGTTCCGCCGCCCGTATCCAACACCACCTTCGACATGACCCTTGTCATTCCCCTTGGCGGGACGCCCAAACTTGTCGCCGAACAGGTAGTGCGACTGAAGCTCCGCGAAGCTGCGGGTCCGTTCGCGTGTGCCGTCACCGTAAATCCTGGCAACCGCGATCTTTGTGTTGTCATAGAGCACCGACAAGGGTACGCCACCGAAGAAGGCGAAGGCTGCATTATGACCATCACAGAAAGCTTCGGTCGTCTCCGCCGGGTAGGCCTTGATAAAGATCGCGTCCGAGTGCGGCAAGACCATCACAAAGTAATGCAGCTTGCATTCGACCCCGCCAATCACACCAAGGGTCTCGCCAAAATCCACCTGCGCATGCCCCGGTGCGTGGCTCAGTGGCACGAAAACTTCCTTCGAGCGCCGCTTCTGCTCACGAACATAGTCCGTGACGATTGTGATCCCGCCCGTGAACCCATGTTCGTCGCGAAGGCGGGCATGAATGCGCTTGGCCGTGTGGCGTTGTTTCTTGATCTTGCTTTTGTCGTCTTCAAGGATCTGATCAATGATCGGAATGAATGGATCCAACTTCGGCCGCACAGGTGATTTGCTGCGCCGATACCCCGGCGGCACCGAGTGCTGCAAAATCTTCGACACAGTCTTGCGATCAATCCCAAAAAACCGCGCCGCCTCACGCCTGCTCATGCCCTGAACATGGCACGCACGCCGCACCCGATTATAAAGTTCCACAGAATACATCTCCCCGCCCGCCGCTCGTTGCATTAGGCGCAAAATGGCGGAATTTTACTCCGCTACGACCAGATTATCCGACCGTTTCCGTGGGCCAATTTGCCTCCGGGATTCACAATCTTCGCCGACGGAATAAACAAGCCCATGTCACGGGCCTCGCCGTACCCGCGTTCAACCCAATCAGATAAGCTCAGTGACCGACCCCCCAGATGTTCAGTCATCCAGACCTGAAGTTTCTCGCGGTCTCGGGACGTCGCACGGCGAATTCCTAGGAAATCGAGGATGAGCCCACGTTGCCGCCGGGCTGTGTCGCTGGAAAAGGCGTAAGAAGCATTGTCTGGCGCGCCAGTCTGATCCGCCACATAAGCGATGACATCAGGATCGAGTTCGCCTTGATCATCTGGAAACCTGCCATGGTACCGGAAAAACAAAAGCTGACAGGCAATCATTACCCGCGATCTCACGCCGAACCGGCTGAGAAAATCCATATCCTCATATGATAAGCCC
Organism: Sulfitobacter sp. L-8; assembly: GCF_056859255.1. NCBI lineage: Bacteria > Pseudomonadati > Pseudomonadota > Alphaproteobacteria > Rhodobacterales > Roseobacteraceae > Sulfitobacter > Sulfitobacter sp. L-8. The sequence goes on along the minus strand of NZ_JBSXOD010000029.1, from coordinate 25,448 downwards.
CAAAGCGAGGCGAACGCGCGCTCGGTCATGATCCCTCCAGACACAAGCATCATCCAGTATCACGCTAGACCGTCAATCACGTTCACTATACGCTCTCACAAAAGCCCAAATATGCAGCTTCGGGCCCCTTGGGCCTATCACGCTCATCTTGCCAGAATTGTACCGTCATCGCGCCTGATCTGCGCCGACAGCGTCGCGGAGGCACGTCATGCATTTGAAGCAGGGGACGCTCCGGCTCTAGCAGGCTTGCGAACCGGTCTCTCTGCTTCGGTCTCGCATGGTGAGCATTGCCTGCGCGACGATTTCGCGACCATCCCGCAGGCCGTTGCCCTCGCGCCCACAGCACACCGGCTATTTGATACCGTCGAAGCAGCCATCCGACAGACACGGCGTTGTTGCGGAACTCCCGTGTGAGACGTGAGACCCCCGTTCCCCCCGGGCTTCAGGCCACGCGGACGATCTCGGCGGTTCCGAGGGCGTTGAAGCGGTTGATGAGGGCGACGCGGATGTGGATTTCGGCAGTTTGGCGGTCGGGGTCTCTTGCGGTGATGCGGTCACCGAAAGCTTTCATGCAGCGCATCTTTGCCTCTTCTCTGCTTCTGACGTGGTAGCGGTTCCGTCGTTTCCAACCTGCACGACCTTGTTCGCGCACATCACGGAGGATTGCATTTCGAGCGACCGCGGCCGGGCAGTCTTCCCGCCAGAGCCGCCCGTTCTTGCGGATCGGGATGATGGCTGTGGCGCCATGCTCGAGAATGGCGGTGTGGCAGCGGCGGGTGTCGTAGGCCCCGTCCGCCGTGACGGAGCCGATCTGCTCATCCTCAGGGATCTGGTCGAGCAGGGCAGGCAGGGTCGGGCTGTCGCCCTCCCGGCTGGAGGTGAACTCGACGGCCCAGATGTCGGATGTAGCCGTGTCCATGGCCAGACGGACCTTGCGCCATTGGCGCCTGCGCGAGGGGCCCTGCTTGCGCGCATGCCATTCGCCATCGCCGAGGAACTTGATGCCGGTGCTGTCCACCAACAGGTTCAGCGGGCCGTCGGCCCGGCGATAACGGCGTCGCCCGCAGCCCAGACACACATGCCCTTTCGCTTCTCCACCATGCGGACGAGTTTCCTACGCTTTGCGTGGCGCGCCGCCTGGACGACTTTGAAGACGACCGAATTGCGCAGAGCGCCGTCCGAGATGTCCAGATCGCGCTCCGCCATCACACGCTCAGGCCCTGATCCGACCGAGGATCTCGGCCGAGGTCTTCCGCGAGAAAATGATGGAGGAGATCGGACGCCGCCCCTACCCTCGCAGGTAATGGGAGTCGCGGTTCGGGTATCGCTCACATTAAACAGTCAGTGTTGACTGTTAAAATTATCCCTGATAAAAGCTGCCTCAGATGAGGAGGAAAAGCATGCCAGATTTTAGCACGCTCAAAGTTTCACAGGACACCAATACACCGAGCATCGCGCGCCTCGTGTTGAATCGGCCAGAACGATTCAACGCGATCAATGACGATTTGCCGGGCGAACTTCGTGAGGCCGTTGAATGGGCTGAGGACAACGACGACATCCATGTCATCGTCTTGGAGGGTGCCGGCAAGGGGTTCTGCGGCGGATATGACCTTGTGGACTATGCCGAGAGTGACATCGAGCATCCTTGCCAGCAGGAAAGCTATCCTTGGGATCCGATGGTCGACTACCGGACCATGAAGCGGAACACGGAAAACTTCATGAGCCTGTGGCGCTGCAGCAAACCGACCATCGCCAAGGTTCACGGCGCCGCGGTGGCCGGCGGCAGCGACATTGCGCTGTGCTGTGACCTTTTGGTCATGGCAGACGATGCGCGGATCGGGTACATGCCGACGCGAGTCTGGGGCTGCCCGACGACCGCAATGTGGACCTTCCGTCTGGGTCCTGCGCGGGCAAAGCAGATGATGTTCACGGGTAACATGATCACGGGAATTCAGGCCGCTGAATGGGGTCTGGCAAATCTGAGTTGCCCCGCCGATAACCTTGATGCCGAAACCATGAATCTTGCGAAACGGATTGCCGGTGTGCCGCGGGGACACCTCGCAATGCATAAGATCGTCGTTAATCAGGTGATGCTGGCCCAAGGTCTGGAACAGGCTCAGATGAGCGCCACGGTGTTCGACGGGATCACCCGGCACAATCCCGAAGGCCTCTGGTTCAGGCGGTATGCTCAGACCGAGGGCTTCAAGGCCGCGATCGAATGGCGTGACAGCGGACGTCCCATCCCCGAAGGGGACGAAGCGCGGCAAATGATCCGGGACATGGAGCGGGCTTCGGGCAAACAGTCCTGACCTGAAGCCCCCTGCGGTTCACCCCGCCAAGCCGGACAAAGCGAGAGTATCAAGATGGATTTCCAACTGACAGACCGTCAGGTGCAGTTGCGCGACCGCGTGCGCGACTTCATGCAGAATCGAGTGCGGCCCAGGATCGCGGATTATGCAACAGACATTGCCCGGGGTGACAGGTGGGAGGCCTCCGCCGTCATCGAAGAGTTAAAGGACGAGGCCCGCGCGCAGAACCTTTGGAACATGTTCATGCCACCATCCGGCGCAGCGGACCGGCTCGACAATTCCTTCGAGTTTACCGGCGAGCGGCTTTCCAATCTGGAATATGCTCTCTGCGCGGAAGAAATGGGCCGCATCGACTGGGCCTCAGAGGTTTTCAACTGCTCGGCGCCCGACACGGGAAACATGGAGGTGCTGCACAGATACGGCACGCTGGCGCAAAAAGAGACCTGGCTGAAACCCTTGATGAACGGCGAGATCAGGTCCGCATTCCTGATGACCGAGCCCGATGTCGCGTCCTCCGATGCCACGAATATCAATACATCGATCAGGCGAGATGGCGACCACTACATCATCAACGGGCGCAAGTGGTGGTCTTCGGGCACCGGCGATCCGAGGTGTCGCGTCGCCATTGTCATGGGCAAGACCGATCCTGATGCGGACCGCCACCGCCAGCAGTCGATGATCTTGGTGGACATGGCAACGCCGGGGATCCGCATCGAACGGATGCTGCCCGTCTACGGCTACGACCACGCCCCGCACGGGCACGGGCAGATCGTTCTCGATAATGTCCGGGTGCCGGTCGGCAACCTTCTGCTCGGCGAAGGACGCGGCTTCGAGATCGCCCAGGGACGCCTTGGACCTGGGCGTATCCATCACTGTATGCGCACAATCGGGCTGGCCGAAGAAGCACTGGAGGCCATGTGCCGGCGCCTGGTGAGCCGCGAGGTCTTCGGCAAGCGCATCGCGCAACATTCTGTATGGGAAGAACGACTGGCTCGCGCCCGTATCGATATCGAAATGACCCGCCTACTTTGTCTGAAGGCCGCGGACATGATGGACCGCGCTGGCAACAAGGCAGCACGTGACGAAATCGCGATGATCAAGATCCAGGCGCCAAACATGGCGCTCAGGATCATCGACGACGCGATACAGGCTCATGGCGGCGCGGGGGTATCCGACGATTTTTCCCTTGCGTCCAACTGGACCACGGTGCGCACGATCCGGCTGGCCGATGGGCCGGACGAGGTACACGCCTGCGCTCTGGCTCGGGCCGAGCTTCGCAGGCATGACAAGGCACCGTCATGACCGATTTCGACACCGAAGGGCTGTCGCGCTGGCTGGTCGCGCAGGAATTGGGACTTGGACCCGTCAGACAGGTAGAACAGCTCTCCGGCGGGCAGTCGAACCCGACCTACCACATTGTCACCGATGCTCGGGACTGTGTGCTGCGGCGCAAGCCTTTTGGCCCGTTGCTCCCGTCGGCCCATGCCATTGAACGTGAGTATCGTGCGATCTCGGCCCTCTCCCCGGCAGGCTTCCCTGTCCCCCGCCCGATAGTCCTGTGCGAAGACCGCGATGTCATCGGCGCGCCGTTCTACCTGATGGATAAAGTGACGGGACGCTCTTTCTGGGATGCGACGCTGCCCGACGAAAGCCCGGCCACGCGACGGAAGCTCTTCGAAGCGATGGTCGATACCCAGGCCCGCCTACATCGACTATCCCCGGAAGACATCGGGCTGGCCACCTTCGGTAAGCCTGACAATTACCTGTCCCGGCAGGTCAGCCTGTGGACGCGGCAGTACCGGGCTGCTGAAACCGAAATCATCCCCGAGATGGAAGAGCTGATCCGTTGGCTACCCTCCTCCCTGCCCGAACAGGTCAGCACGGCCGTGATCCACGGGGATTTCCGGATCGACAACCTGATTTACGCGCCGGACCGCCCCGATGTCCTGGCTGTGATCGACTGGGAACTCTCAACCCTCGGCGATCCTCTCGCGGATTTCACATATCTTGCAATGAACTGGGTCATGCCGGTTGACGGCCGCTCAGGCCTCTTCGGGATCGACTTTGAGCAGAGCGGGATTCCGACGCTTAGTGAGGTCGTCACGCGGTATTGCCGGGCTGTCGGTCGCGATGAGATTGGGCGTCTGGAGTGGTACTTCGCCTTCAACCTCTTCCGGCTCGCCGCAATCCTTCAGGGTGTGAAGGCGCGGGCCGACAGTGGCAATGCGGCGGACCCGAATGCCGCGGATATGGCGCGTCGGGTGCGGCCCTTGGCCGATCTGGCGTGGCAGCAGGCGCGCCGAGACGGAGCGCAAGGAGGACTGAAATGACCCCATTTGACCTTGAAGGAAAAACCGCGATCATCACCGGATCATCACCGGATCATCTCGCGGCATCGGCAAGTCCATCGCCGAGGCTATGGCGATCGCGGGTGCCAATGTGGTGATCTCTAGCCGTAGGCAGGACAGCTGCGAAGCAACAGCAGCGTCGATAAACGAGCTTGCGGGTCGGGATGCGGCGACGCCCATAGCAGCAAGCATCTCGTCCAGGGAAGAACTGGTGACGCTGGTCGCCACGACGCAGGACCGGGTCGGGCCTGTTGATATCCTAGTCTGCAACGCGGCGACAAACCCCTATTACGGACCAATGGCCGGGATCAGCGACGACGCCTTCCGTAAGGTCTTTGACAATAACGTGCTGTCCAACCACTGGCTTATCAAGATGGTCGCGCCGTCAATGGCTCAGCGCGGCGGGGGCACGATCATCGTGGTTTCGTCAATCGGCGGGATGCTAGGCTCCGACACGATCGGAGCCTATAACATCACGAAGGCGGCCGATTTTCAGCTTGTCCGCAATCTGGCAGTGGAGCTGGGACCTAACAACATCCGCGTCAATGCCATTGCCCCGGGCGTCATCCGGACTGACTTTGCCAAGGCGCTCTGGGAAAATCCGAAGGCGGAGGCGTCACTGAAGAAGACTACGCCGCTTGGGCGGATCGGCGAGCCGGCGGATATCGCAGGCGCGGCTGTTTTCCTTGCCTCGCCGGCCTCGCGCCACGTCACGGGGCAGAGTCTTGTCATTGATGGCGGATTCACCGTCGCGGGGGGGATGTGATGACCAGGTTTCTTGGCAAGAGCGTCCTTGTCACCGGTGCGGCGTCGGGCATTGGCAATGCCACCACGAAGCTCTTCGCGCGGGAAGGCGCAAGGGTTTTGGCTGTCGATATTGGTACCGAGTTCGAAGCCATTGCAGCTGCAATACCGGGCGTCGATACAATACGCGCAGACGTCGGCCTGAGTATCGGTGTTCAAGCCATGATCGACCGAGCCATCGAACGGCATGGAGGACTAGACATTTTGGTCGCCAATGCCGGTGTCAGTGGCGGCATGGCCGATCTGTTTCAGCAAACCGAAGAGGACTGGTTCTCGATCCTTCAAACCAACCTTGTCGGGCCCTTCCTCGCAATCAAGGCCGCCGGGCGCTATATGCTCGACCACAATGTTGCGGGCAGCATTGTGTGCACCGCCTCTGTCGCGGGCCTGCGCGCCGGAGCCGGTGGACCGGCCTATTCCGCTTCGAAGGCAGGCGTGATCAACCTTGTTCAGATGGCTGCTCAGACCTTCACCGGCACGGGCATCAGGGTGAACGCTGTCTGCCCTGGCCTGATTGAGACCGAGATGACGCGCTTCATCTACGACGGTGCCAAAGCCCGTGGCAAGGATGCGGAGATCGGTAGGCTGAACCCATTGCAGCGAGGCGGGCTTCCCGATGAAATCGCCGAAGCAATTGCCTTTCTTGCATCCGATGCCTCCAGCTACGTGAATGGTCAGGCCCTCGTCGTCGACGGGGGACTGTCAACTTCGCATCCGGTGCCGCGCCTGCCGCAACCGCCAAGCCCACGTTAGAACATCGCATGGCCCCCACCCCTTCCCGTGGCAAACCCAATCCGCCCGTGACCCGCGCACAAAAGCATGCCGCGACACATGAAAAGCTTCTCGCAGTGGCTGTTCAGGTCCTCGTTGATGAGGGCGTGGCGCGCACCACAACTCTGGAAGTGCAAAAGCGGGCCGACGTGAGCCGCGGCGCCCTGCTCCACCATTTCCCGACCCATGCCGAACTACTTTCCGCGACCGTTGACAGGCTGGTTCAGATGAACGAAGCGGCGGTTTGGGAAGAGGCGACTGCCCTGTCGGACATGTCCGATCCGATCGAACGGACCATCCGCACCCTTGCGAACGCCTTCGCACACCCCTCATTCGCCGCGGAACTCGAGCTCTGGGCCGTGGCGCGGACAGATGAGGCTCTTTGGAAATCGCTGCGTGTCGCGGAACGGCGCGCGCGTGAAAGCAGGGACCGGGTGGTGCAGGAACTTTTTGCACCGCTGGCGGCTAAGCCGCGGATGACGCTTGTCGCTGAGCTGAGCACGGAATTTATCCGTGGACTGACCCTAAGCAACATACTGCGGAAAGACTCGACGAAACGCGACAAGCTCATTCGGGACTGGATCGGGGTCGCGCAGGGCATGCTCGAACCGCCGGAGTCGGACTGACTATCACCGGTCGCTTAATCGCATCTACAAACTGGGAGGACACAGATGCCACGCCAAACGTCATATTGGGAAAGAACCACAGACGCGGAGGTGCAGGAGATCTCGACCGGCGACGCACTGCGCCGTGCCGTCGCCACGGCGCCGGAGCGCACCGCTCTGATCGAGGTTGCACCCGAAAACCATCCGTCAATTGTTGGCGCTGAATCAACTTCCCGCCGTTGGAGCTATGCCGAACTTCTGGAAGACGCAGAGCTTTGTGCCTACTGGCTACTGGATCGGTTCAAACCCGGTGAACACATCTGCCTCTGGGCTCCCAACGTGCCCGAATGGATCATCCTGCAATATGGAGCAGCGCTGGCGGGGCTTGTGCTGGTCACTGCAAACCCTGCCCTGCGTACCGAGGAACTGCGCCACGTCCTTGATCGATCGCAATCAGTCGCCCTGTTCCATGTCGGTGAATTCCGCGGGTCAGACATGTCCTCGACGGCGGCAGAGGTCGCGAGTTCGATACGAGAACGAGTTCCGCTCGACAATTTCCTCCCGCGCATCCGCGCAGAGGCCCGCCGGAAAACACTACCGTCCGTGGCACCTGATAGCGCGGCGCAAGTCCAATTCACCTCGGGCACGTCGGGACACCCCAAGGGAGCCCTGCTGCGGCACCGTAGCTTGGTGACGAACGGTGCGATGGTGGCCCACAGGATCGGCCAAGACAGCGATGTCGTGTTGACCCCGATGCCATTGTTCCACACCGCAGGGTCGGTGTTGGGTGTGCTGGGCGCAGCGGCGACGACCTCGACACTGATCATTCCGCTGCTATTCGATCCCGATCTCATGCTGCGGACAATCGAACAGGAAAAGGCCACGGTCATCGCCGGGGTTCCAACGATGATGGCCGCGCTTCTCGATCAGTGCACCAAGAAGGATTATGATCTGTCCAGCGTCCGGGTCGCCTATTCTGGCGGTGCGCCCGTACCGATCGAACTATGCCGCCGCGTGGAAAAAGCAATCGGTGCGGCTCTGGTCTCCGTCTATGGGCAGACGGAACTGAGCCCGATCGTCTGCGCGACAGGCCCATCGGATTCGGAACTGGACAAGGCTGAAACCTCAGGTCTTCCCCTGCCGCAGGTCGACGTTCGCATCGCGGACCCTGACACAGGAGACATAGTTGCGATCGGCGTCGAAGGCGAAGTCCAGGCGCGCGGCTACCAGACGATGATCGGATATATCGGCCAGCCCGACGACACGGCGAGGACCTTGCTGGACGACGGATGGTCACGAACCGGCGATTTGGGCCGGATGGACGAGCGTGGCTACGTCCGGATCACTGGCCGTCTGTCCGACATGATCATCCGGGGCGGCGAAAACATTTATCCGGTCGAAGTCGAGAACGCCCTCACCACCCACCCTGCTATTTCACAGGCCGCGGTCTTCGGTATTCCTGATGACTATTGGGGGGAAATCGTCGCTGCGGTGATCATTCCTCATAGCGGCATCTCAACGCCAACGGTGGAGGAACTTATAGCGCATGTCAGAAGCAAGCTGTCACCGCAGAAATCACCGTCTGCATGGTTCACCGCCACGAGCCTGCCGCTCACGGCGTCGGGTAAGATACAGAAATACGTCCTGACGTACCAGGCGACAGACGGGACCCTGATCCGCCTTTGAAACACACGCGCCAGGCTTCGGATCCGCAAATAGGCCCGGATCCGAAACTTGGCGCTCAAGAACGCCGCTAAAGCAGGACAGTCTGCGTATCCGCCCCAAGCGCGCTTGATGCTCCGGATTTGTCTGCCATTGCCCCGTTCACACGCAACGGAGACCGGACCAGCGTGATAGTCCCGAAATCCGGATGCTCGACATTGTCCAGCAGTCCGGACGCTATAAGCTGGGGATCCGAGATCAAATCCGAAAGATTGCTACACGGCATCGCAGGAATGTCGTGGTCGCGACAGATCGAAAGCCACTCTGCGGTTGACTTCTCAGTGAACAAACCGTTTCTCAGTTCGAGCCATTCGCTCAGATTGTCGATCCTCGCCCCGAGGGTCGCGAAGCGGGGATCCTCGACAAGATGGCCCTGCCCTGCCCCAACCACAAAGCCGCGATACTGCCGGTCAGTATTGACTGTGACGCTGATCCAACCGTCCTTGGTCTGTATCGGCGCCGTATTGGCGTCCAAGAGCCTCGGATCTCCCAGACCTCCGGCAACGCCAAAAGTTCGCTGCCCCATATGTTCCTTCAAAACATAGGCACACATGTATTCAAACATAGGGATCTCGAGGCTGACCGTTTCTCCGGAGACGGCCCGCCGATACAGCGCGGCCATGATCGCGCCGAAAGCAATTTCGCCCACAACGTGGTCGCAGATTACGGAGGGCACATACATGGGGCGACCGTCCCGATCCTGGAACAGCCCCGCGATACCGGTGCCAGCCTGCACGATACTGTCATAAGCTGGCAGGCCATCGTATGGGCCGCCGGTACCGAACCCGGTAATTGTGCAATAGATCGTTCGCGGGTTGAGAGACCGAATGTCCTTCTCGTCTAGCCCGAGTTTGCGCAACGCCGCCGGGCGCAGATTACTGACGAAAACATCAGCACTGCGAAGCAGATCGCGCATAGCACTCTGTCCAGACGACGAAGTCAGATCCAACAGGACTGATTTCTTCCCCTTGTTAAACTGGATATAGGTCGGCGCGTCGTTGCCCGAAGGCGATTTTCCACCCAACTTGCGCATGATGTCTCCGGACGGCGCTTCGATCTTGATGACCTCCGCGCCAAGCTCTGCAAAGCGCAATGTGCAGGCCGGCCCGACTATGGCCGACGTAAGGTCCACCACTGTGACGTCTGTCAGAAGTCCCATGCTCAGTTCCTCAATTTTACGTCTGCATCGAGAATGTGAAGCCGAAGGTGCCCCCCGAGACTTCCGTCCGTGGAGTCATGCCGTGATGCCTGCTATGCCCGGATGCGAGACCGGAAATAAGCGCTGTATAACCGGCTGCACATTGGTCTGGGAACTCGCCCACTGCATCCATCAGTCTCCATCCCGCCTGCGTCACAGCGGTGCCAGATTGGGCATCGCGCGAGACATTGACCTGGTCGCCCTGGGCTTCGATCAACGCTGCAAGGAATTCCTCCAGCGGCTGGCCTGGCTGTCCCAGTGCACCTGCAAGGTCCCGATAGCCCTGCATCCCGACGATCTGGCACGCGATGCGCATCAGTCCCTCGCCTTCGAGCGGGCCGAACGTGTTGATAGCCTCGAGCATAGCCGACTTCGCATACTCCATGGCGTAGTTCCTGTGAGCTTTGGACAACCTGGCATTGGGCCACTCGTCAGATGCGAGAACCGGCGCCTGCGCAGAGTCAAACGCCGGAGCCTGCTCGGATCTCACGAAACGAAGCCGCTCTTGACGCTCGAGATCGCGACCGTAGTCTAAATAGTAACCTTCAAGACCGTCCTGCGCATCAGCGCCCTGTTTGGTGCAGACGAAGCCGACAGACTTCGCTCCCAGCATGATGCCGTTATTCGAATGCCATCCCCACAGCATTGCCTCCGAGACCTTTCTGGGAATGCCGCACATAACCACACCCTTCCACAGCCAGCGCGGTGGAGAATAGCGTATCCAGGCTTTCTGATCACTTTCATACATATATTCCACGTCCACGCCGCCGATTTGGTTGGACAGATAGTGATATTTGGCGGCGGCAACAGCTGGTGGATCCTTGTCAATGCCAAGCTTGACGAGGCCGGCCTTGAACTTTTCCCTCTGCTGTCGCCGGAAGATATTGAAGACGAACTCTGCCGCGTCGGCCTCGGACTTTCGCGACAAGACCGTCAGCACCAGTCCCAGGAAAACGTCATGATAAAGATCGGCCACTCCGCGCCATTTGACGCTTTCGTCCACGAGTTTACTCATTGTTTTCTCCATTTTTTGGCTCCGACCTTAGAGGTTGCCTGGCAGCCAGAGCGACAAAGTCGGGAAGAACATCAGCGCAGCCAGGATGAACACCTCGGCGATCAGGAACCAAGATACCCCCTTGATTATCGTTCCAAGCGGAACCTTCCCGTCCGTCGCGGCGGCCACCACAAAGAGGTTAAGACCGATCGGAGGGGTCAACAGACCGATTTCGATGAACTTCACTACAAGAACGCCAAACCAGATCACGTTAATGTCGAGTGAGATTATGAACGGCTGGAGGATGGGTAGCGTCACCAGCATCAAGCCAACCGGATCGAGAAACATCCCCAGCACGATATAAAACAGTGTCACGATTGCCATGAACTGCCAGATTTGCAGGTCGTTGGCCTCGAGCCACATACTTATCGCAAAGGGAACTTGCGTCAGGGTCAGCATCTTGCTGAACAGAACCGCGCCAATTGCAATCAGAAAAATCCGGCCGGTCGACCCTATTGTGTCAACCACAGCATCCCAAAGGACGCGCCAGCTGAGCGTGCGCTGGACCATCGCCGCAACCAATGCAACTAACGCTCCGAAAGCGCCTGCCTCGGTAGCAGACACGATACCCGAATAAATACCACCGACGACGCCGCAGATAATGACCGGCAACGGCCAGGACGCCGCCAGCAAGCGGAACTTCTCGGACCAGGGCACACGCGTCGTCTGACGGGGTGCGAGGTCAGGATTCAGCGAGCATCGGATCATGATGATGATGCTGTAACCGAGCATCGTCAGCATACCCGGAACGATCCCTGCAATAAGCAGCTGGCTGACAGACGCCTCCATAAACACAGCATACAACACAAAGGGGATACTTGGCGGGATGAACGCGCCGAGCGTTCCCGAAGCAGCAACGATACCAGTTGCAAGGCCAGGATTGTATCCTGCACGAAGCATTTCGGGAACCGCAACACGGGTCATCGCCGCCGCCATGGCCACGCTTGATCCGCTCGCGGCCGCGAAACCAGCACTCGACACGTTCGTAGCGATTGCCAGTCCTCCGGGCAAAAAGTTGAGCCAAGCTCTCGCGGCGGAAAACAATGTCCCTGTCAGACCTGAGAAAAAAGCAATGGCCCCCATGAAGATAAACATTGGGATCGCGCTAAGAGACCAATGTGCGACAAAATCGTAGGAAGACGCGGCAACTAGAGACACAGTGGCGTCCACACCTCGCACCAGTATCATGCCGGTAAATGCGGATAGCCCCAGGCACACTCCTATAGGAACGCCGGTCGCCAGAAGCCCAACAAGCAGCCCGACCGCCAGCAAGGCGATTTCAAATCCAGTCATGCTTTTTCTCCAGTTTTCAGGCTTCTGGTTCGGCTCGAGACCGCGTGACGACGATGTGCGCCATCACCGAAAAACAGCAGCCTGCAAGCGCCAGAAAAAGAAACACCTTGGACGGCCAGATCGTCAGATCGAAGGACAGAGCATCCGTGACTTCGCGCCTCCTGAAGCTGCGAAGAGCCAGGAAGTATCCGCAATAGGCAAAGAACGCGAAATAGATCAGCGTCGCCAGATTGCGAAACAGGGTGATCGGACCACGTATCTTGGCGAAGAATCTGTCAAACACCTCGACGCTGATATGATCCTTGCGAACGGTCGAATAAAGAACGCCGGCGAAGACGATGAAGACCATGTAATAGTAGGCCGTGATTTCCATCGTCGCTGGTGCATGCCAGTAGAAGAGGAGCCGGGCGAAGACGTCCAACCCGACATGGATCATCATGGCCACGGTCGCCAACGCCGCCAGCAGAAGGGGCAACTTGATGAGTGCTTTGGAGAGGCGCAGCATCGTTTCAGCTTTCCGGGTGTTGTCCGGCGGTGCCAACAGCACCGCCGGAACCCCTTAGTCAGTTAATCTTGAAGATGTTTTTATCGATCATCTGCTCGAACTCATCCTGCGATATGTCCGAACCCGCCGGGATCAGTTTCTTCCATTTCGCGACATTGCGGTGATACGCGGTAATGATTGCCTCTGCGTTCGGCACCTTGTCCGCACGCTCCGAGCTGAGGCGGGAGGTTTGGCCCGCAATATACTCGGCCTGTGCCTCGCGGAATGCCGCGCCCGGTGCAATGGTCTTGATCCCGGCCGCTTCAGTGGTGTTCCTGACCTCGTCCTCGTCCGCGATGTAGATATAGGTCGTCGCGGCGATGGCCTTTGCCGCGCCCTTCTGAAACACCGAACGCTCCTCGGCGCTCAGATCGTCCCAGATGTCCGAATGAACGTTGACGATTGTCCCGCCTTGATAGCCTCCCATGGGATAGTCGACGACCGATTTGACAACTTCGGCCAGCGAGAAAGTCTTCATCCAGCTGATCGGGCCGAGCACACAATCAAGTGCGTTGCGTTCCATCGCTTCATAGGCTTCGGAGTTGGGAATATTCACGGGAATAGCACCGAGGTTGGACATCCGGTATCCAAGTTCGCCGCCAGGAACCCTGACCCGTAGGCCGTCCAGCTTGATCTCGTCCGTCAGCTCGTCTCGGCACATCAGGCTATAGGTTGGCGTGGAATAGCTGGCGAGGAAGTGGATATTGTTGCGCTCGAATTCTTCCAGGCAGTCAGGGCAGTCATTGAGGATCGTGTCCACAACGGCGGCAGTCAGGACGCGAGAATCCTGCTCTTCACTTGCCAGATCGGTCAGCAGCGCATTGGCCGGAGTCTCGGACGGCGTGTAAACCGTCAGAACAACGCCCCCGTCGATCACTCCATCGCGGACGCTTTCCAGCGTCGTGGATGCTGAGGTCAACGAGCCCCCCGCGAAGACTTTGACCGTATATTCGCCCCCGGTGTTCTCCGAGACATAGCTGGCGTATTTGTCGATGCCCTTGCTCGTTGGATGGTTTGGCGGAAGATAGGTAGAGAAGGTCAGTTCACGAGCCGATGCGGCCCCCGTGAGGCATCCGATCAGCGTGGTCGCGGCGATGGTTGTGGTCAGGAATTCTCTGGTGTTCATGGTATCCTCCCGTTGGATGATTGCGTCAGGTCTGAGACGCGGTAAACACGACCCGACCCCGAACCTTGCGGGACGAAATCAAGTCGTAGGCTTCGATGAAATCTTGCAGGGCAAGTTGGCGGTCGGTGTGTGGCCGAACCCGCCCTTCTTCGAACCACCGGAACAGCATCTCATACGCCTCAAGCAACTGAGCGCGCGGGTCCAGAAGGGGCTTTTGCTTGGCCCAGCCGAGGTAGTAGCCCCAGTAGAACCCGATGACGCTGACATGTTTGACGAGCAGCAGATTCACTGGTGCCGATGGAATTTCGCCACTTGCAAAGCCGATCGCGAGGATACGGCCATTTGGAGCAATGCAGCGCAGAGTAGAGCGAAAAGCTTCGCCTCCCACAGGGTCGAAGCAAATATCGACGCCGCGGCCGTCCGTCAGATCGCGCACCTGCTGCGGCCAATGCTGCGACGACGAATAAACGACGTGATCCGCACCGCGAGATCGGGCAAGTTCGGCTTTTTCATCATTGCCGGTCACCGCGATGACCGTCAGACCGATGGCCTTGGATATCTCGACTGCGGCGAGCCCGCTTCCGCCGGACGCCCCGTGGACGAGAATAACCTCTCCTTCTGAAGGCAAGGCTTTCCAGACGATGGCGCCATAGGCCGTAGCGTAGACAGTCGGAAAGTGGCAGGCCACGTGCATTGGAAGCGTGTCAGGAATGCGAAACACATTCCGTGCCGGTGCCACTGCCATTCCGGCATGGGCACCGCTTTCGACGCTGCACAATACCCTATCGCCAACTGCCAGATGACTTACGGACGCTCCGGTTTTCTCAACGACTCCCGCAAGCTCCGTCCCAGGCACGAACGGTAGCTCGGATCGGTTCTGATGACTGCCTTCCATGGTCAGAATACTGGCAAAGCTGGCAGCTGACGCGCCGACCCTGATGAGGACATCGTCGTCCTTCAGGTCTCTGAGCTGAAACTGACCGACGCGTGCATTCCGGTATCCTGCAAAATCGTCGCAAATCAACGCTTCCACCCAAGTCATCGGACCACCCCGCTCGCGAAGAAGTCGTCGATCTCTGACTCCGTGAACGCGCACTCCCTGAGCAACACCGTCGTGTCCCGTCCCAAAGACGGGGCGTCAATCCGGTGAGGTTGCGGCGTGAATGCCGTTCCAACAGATCGGAGCCGCCCTTCGGTGTCGTGGTCGACCTCTTGAAAGAAGCCCACAGTTGCGAGGTGCCGATCATCCAAAACGTCGTCCAAGGAGTTCACCCGCTCGGCCGGGATATCGTGACCCTCAAAAAATGACAGCCAGTCCTGCGTCGAACGAGTTCTGATCGCGTCCTCCAGATACCCGTAGATCTCGGTCAGATTTTGAGCTCGGACCTCTATGGAATTGAAAGGGGGATGCGCGCTTAATTCCTCGTTCCCCGTCTCTGCAAGGAAAGCCTGCCAATGCCGGTCCGTATGCAGCATCAGTGCGATCTCCCCGTCGAGTGTCGGGAAGATCCGACGGACATCCGCATAGCGACGAAATCCGATATCACCAATGTTCGGCACGAATGTCGCACCGCCGAGATGGTCGGACATGACAAAATCCGTGACCGCTTCGAACATCCCGATCTCTTGAGAAAGACGGCCCTTAGCGCCGCCGCGCTTCGCAGAAAGCATCGATAACGCTGCGATCGCGCAGTTGTAACCGGCAACCCTGTCCGCAATTGCGGATGGCATATACTGATTTCCAGACCTCTTTCCGATTTTTGGAATTCCACATTTCGCTTGGATAAGGTCATCATAGGCCGGACGTCCGGAATAATCCCCAGCGGATGAAAAACCATTGATGAACACCGAGATCAGTTCCGGATTGGCTCCATCAAGATACTCATCAGTGACGCCGAGACGCGCCAGAGAAGCAGGCCTAATATTACCCAATAGAATATCAGCCTTGGATATCAATCGCTTCAGAATTTCGACGCCACTCACTGAACTCAAGTCGACGCATATCGAATTCTTGTTGCGATTATTGTTCAGAAATATCGCCCCCATTCCCTTATTTCTGAATGGCCCGATGGATCGCATCTGGTCTCCATCCAAGGGCTCAACCTTGGAAACGGTGGCGCCAAGATCCCCAAGCATCCGACTGGCGAACGGGGCCGAAAGCATCACCCCCAACTCCAACACCCTTACACCTGTCAACCAGCCCACATCGCCCCCCTGACAACCGAACATCCTGTTTTCGTATGTAATACCCATGAGTATCATCCAACTTGGAAGTGTCAAGAACAGAAGTGGGTCAGTTTCGCAGTAGGCGCCCCTCGGCACGAAGAGCGTTGCAATGATCTGACACGCCGGGTATCTGAAAACGCACACAAAATATGGAAAGTCGATGGAAGCTCCCAAACCCGACCTCGAAGAAATCGCACGTGAAAATCGCGAAAAGTTGCTTCGGTCCGCAGCTCAGAACTTTACTCGTCACGGGTATGAAGCAACAAAAATCGACATGATTGCGGAAAGCATCTCAGCGACGAAAGGCCTGTTCTACTATCACTTCAAGAGCAAGGCTGAAATTTACTTCCAAATTCAACTCGAAGCCCTCTCCATTCTCTCCAAATCGGCAGAAGCCGCAATGCATGGAAATGGAAACTCACTTGAGAGACTGAGGAATATGGCCCGAGGTCACGTTCACATTCTTCTAACCGACTTTGACATGCAAAAGGTTGCCCTTCAGGGGGTGGAGAGACACATCCTCGCCTATCACTCCAGAAAAAACAAACTTGATGTGGACGCCATTATTGACGCCCGAGACTCTTACGAACAGATTTTCGCGAACGCCATCGACCAGGCCGTTTCGGAAAAGCTTCTCCCGGACGTATCCGGGAGAATTGCGACAAAGCCTTTTTTTGGATGCCTCAATTGGTCAACGGTCTGGTATCATCCGTCGCGCTTCTCAACCGAAGACGAGCTCGCCAGATTGGTCGACTACATCTCGGACTTCGCGATGTTGGGGCTCAAGTCTGAACTTGGGCGCACCGTAGGCTCGCCAGTCCGGCCCTAAAACCGGACCTTCAGGAGCCGACGAAGCGAGGCGGCCGTCTCTCCCGGAAGGCTGCCGCCCCTTCCAACCTGTCCTGGCTCTCGTAGGGATTGACGTCTGCTGCCAGCCGCAATCCTGCGGCCGGCGGAAGCCCCCAACTGGTGCGCGCAACCGTCTTCATTCTGCGTACGGACAGCGGCGCGTTGGAAGCGATCCGGGTTGCGAGTTCCTTCGCGACCCTCCCGAGGTCCTCTGCTCCGCACAACTGCGACACCAATCCAACGCGCAAGGCGTCTTCGGCATCCATGAGGTCGCCTGAGTAAAGCATCCTCATGGCATCGGAACGACCAATTATCTGCGGAAGCACAACGCTTGCAAAATGTGCGCCCATGCCGACCCGCGCCTCCGGCAGACCAATCCTCGCGCCTTCGGATGCAAGTCGGATATCGCACGCAATGGCCAGCTCACATCCGCCGCCCGCCGCTACTCCATTGATGGCCGCTATTGTCGGCTTCGGAAACTCCAGAAGCATCTCGTTCACGTTACGTGAAGCCCCTTCCATCGGATGCACGAATCGGGTCGACTTCGAAGCTTCCTTGATATCCACCCCGGCACTGAATGCCCTTTTGCCCGCCCCAATAATCAGGAGAACGCGAACTGCCGTATCGGCGGCCGCATCTCCAATCGCCTCGCGCAGCTGTTCGAAGGTGCCTACGCCAAGCGCGTTGAGCTGTGCTTCGCCGTCGAGCATGAGCGTCCTAACGTGGCCCTCGTCGGATATGCGAACTTCCGTCGACATTTCAGTTTCGCATCTCGTTCAGAAGGGCGCGACTGAGAACGATTTTTTGAATCTCGGTAGAGCCCTCATAGATTTCGAGGATACGCTGGTCCCGATACAACCTCTCGACAACAGATGTCTTACAAAAGCCCTCGCCCCCCCAGATCTGGACAGCGAAATCGGCACAATGATGCGCTGCCTCCGAAGCAGACAACTTGGCCATGGCCCCAATGCAGGTGATATCCTTTCCAGCGTCAAAAGCCTTGGCTGCCTCGTAGACCTGAAGCCTAGCGGCACTGATGTCCCGCGCGAGCTCCGCGAAGCGGAAGGCAAGAGCTTGGTTTTCGATCAGCGGTTTTCCGAAAGTCGATCGGCTGACCGCCCTTTTGCGGGCTTCTTCGAAAGCTGCAATGGCAAGACCCAGAGACTGGGCACCGACCAGAACTCGCCCGACGGACAGCGTTTCAAATGCCAGCCGCAAACCACGACCGGCTTCGCCGACTCTCTGATCCTCGCGGATATGAGTATCAAGAACGAGGTTCGACGTCAGCGTTCCCCGGATTCCCATTTTGTCCGAGAACTCAGTGACATCTACCCCCAGGTCCTCTTTGTCGACAACAACCGCGCTGATCAGGTCACGGCTGCCGGTCGGGTTCGGCTCCTTACAGAAAACGATATAATACCGAGACGCGCCACCGTTCCCGATCCAGTATTTTTCTCCAGTGAGGTGCATGTCGTCAGCGGGACGCAGTTGCGCCGAGATTGCCGCCGGATCAGACCCGGCATCCCGTTCGGATAGGGCAAAACTTGTGGAAACCCCGCGCGTCATCTCACCAAGATATTTCTCTCGCTGCGCATCCGTTCCAGCCAGATGGATCGGATATGCACCAAGCTGGTAAGTGCATAGGATCGCTGCGGTAGAGGCGCAGTGTCGACCGACCTCTTCAACTACAGAGACAATCGACGACAGAGGAGCCCCTGCCCCGCCAAATTTCGCAGGCACAAACATCGCGCTTAGCTTGTTGTCCACAAGGTGCTGAATATGCCCCGACGGATAAACCTGCTCGCGATCAATACGTGCCGCTTCAGGCGCGAACACGTCACGACCAAGTTCTGCGGCGATAGCTTTCCACTGATAACTCTCAGGTGAAAGCTCTGGCTCCCAAACAACTCCCAAGCCATTGTTCCTTTTATGATACTCATGGGTATTTTCTGATAACAACTTCGTAGCCGGTTGGCAAGAGGCTCGATAGAATGCCTGGCGACAGCACAGATGAACAAGCCGGTCTGTCTGTCTCACGATGGGCAATTTCGCGATCTCTGGCGGCGTCTCGAAGCCGATCCCCTATGACCACTTCAGGTCAGGACGGGCTTGTCCGACGCATCGGAGGTGCTTGGCCGTGTCATGATGCTAGGGGCGAGGCCGCTATGGATAAGGCGCGTCGGCTTCAGGCGAGCCACTCTACTGACGCAACCAGCAGTTTTCGGCCGAAGCTGTGTGGAAACAGTTGGAACGCTTCTGGTGCTTGCCACCACGCTTGTGGTGATCCTGGTTTGCGCCAACATGATCTATCAGTACCAGGCCATGGATGGCCGGACTGCGTTCTGGCTGGCGACCAAAATAGGATTGATCGGGGTCTTTGCAACCGATTGGGTCGAATTCAATTCCCTCGCGTCCGCAGTGCTAAGTGGGATCGACAGCATAGCGGGCTCTCTCGTGGCCTCGGTCTGTGGAGGAACTCCAGGCCCCTCGGGTACATTTGCGGAGGAATTCGATCGGCTGATTGCCGAATTGGGGGACTACTTGAACGCCGCCGGTTCCGAGCTGAACTGGATGGCCGGTGCGCTCCTCGATGTCCTCGGCGTCCTTTTGCTTTCCATCCTGGGCGGATTGGCGGCCTTCATTCTTGTAGCATCACGGTTGATGATCGCGCTGCTGATCGGGATGGCTCCTATCATGATTTTCCTGACGCTCTTCGAGGTGACGAAAGACTACTTTGCACGATGGCTGTCTGCTTTGGTGTCCTTCTCCATCTATCCGGTTTTGGTGGCTGGTATCTTCGCGACCATCACCGGCGTCTCTTCCGCCCTCATCGGGGAGCTTGGGGATCCCGAAACTGCCTCCAACAGTAAGCATTCGGCGAAGGCCGCGGGCGTTCGCTTTTGATCAGATCCGTTTGGTAGAAGCTTTTGGTTTACGCGGCTTCGGGGCCCATTTCTTTGCAAGACGCTCGAAGTTATCGAGGATGCGGCCGATCTCTGCCTCATCCGGGTCGAACTGCCCCCCATACCATTCCAGCATCTTGCCGTGTTCTTCGTGCTTAGGATCCGCCATGGCTTCGAGGAAGTCAGCGTAGCCGGGGAAGCCACCCACATCTTCCGGAGGGCAAGCCCCGATGGCCCTGACGAGGCGTGGATATACGGCGCCCGCGATGGCATCATCGATTTTCTCGACCTTGATCACATGGTGCCAGTTGTCACCAAAGTCGTAGATGTAATGGATGGTCTTGGTCCCTACATCCTCGAGCACATCAAGCAGGCTGGTTTTGCTGGCGGGCATCGGGCCATCGTAAAAACCATCTGGGTCTGGCACGCCCCAGCCGCTGCCACCGGCTCTGAACTCATACAAGTGACTGTCAGTCCATCCCATGGCAGCCTGGATCACATCATGCAGGCGGTTCAGCTTGATCTTGAGGGGCACATCAAAGCGTCGAAGCACCTGAGGCTCGACATCGGACAATGTGACCTTGATGCGCGCGACCAGCGTCATGCAGCAATCCTCTTCAATCCCATGGCGGCCTTCCAATTCCAGGGTAACAGCTCTGGCAAGCGTGACACAGGCATCTCGGGCAGTCGCGCCAAGACGTCTGCCATCCATGCCTGCGGGTCGATGTCGTTCATCTTTGCTGTGACAATGAGGGTATACATGAAGGCTGCCCTGTCGCCACCGCGTTCAGACCCTGCAAAAAGCCATGACTTTCTGCCCAATGCGATCCCTCTGAGCGCCCGTTCGGCGGCATTGTTCGTGAGGCAGAGACGCCCGTCATCAAGGAATGCGGTGAAGGCCTCCCAGCGACCTGTGCCCTCGAGCATGTAGTTGATCGCCTTGGCAACTGGGTTGTGCTTTGACATCCGAGCCCGCTCGGCCTGCATCCAATCATGCAGATCATTGACCATCGGCGCTACCCACTGCTGGCGAGCTTCACGACGCGCTGCATCTGACAGGCCGGTGATGTTACGCTCGGCCGCAAAGATCGCATCGATCCGCGTCACAGCGTCCAGCGCGATGGGCGAGATTTCTTTTGCTACCTTTTTACCCTTGCGGGCTATGGCCTTGATGTCGGCCAGTTCAAAGAACTTGCGTCTTGTGTCACTGTACCCTAATTAATCAGATTCTGCGGGTTCAGGGCATTTTGGGGCACTTTTGTACCCTTAATTACAATATATCCACAGGCTGCTCGCTTCAGGATTTAACCCCACTTGAGCGCGTCCAGATTGCATCGGCGCGCGCCAGTAACGCTTGACGATTTGCATCGTGTCCGAGCTCTGAGATGGCCTGACGTGCTGCTCGCAAAGCGCTCTCGGATGCATTTGGGCGGCTCATTCCGTGTGTTTCCTGGCCGGTCGGATGCCCCGTTTCGCGCAGTCCCGTCAACTGTTGATCGAGGTCACGCGACAACCCACGGACCCGCTCGATCACCCTGCGATGCTGAGGAAAGACGCGGCGCAACTCCCGAACCACCTGGCCGTTTCCTCTCAGCATGATGGCGGCACCCAACAAGGGACGGGTCATGCCGACACCAACCGCAGCAAGTGCCATCAATCTTTCGAGTTCGTTCATGGAGATGACGGACGCTGAGTTGCCGACGCCCAGAATCGATACAATAGACAGGGTCAAATCCATTCGGCGCAAACGCCTGAGATCGTTGCTCGCCACAGCCGTTTCCCAGACCTGCGCGCCACGTGCAGCGCGCGCAAGTAGCCGGTCTGATACGGCTTCGGCTGGATGTTTCGCCGCGAGGGATTGACCGCAGGTTTCGCAGGTCATCGACCACGCGAAGCGCCAATGACGAAGAGCGAGACCGGGTGTTTGCTCCGTGCACCCCGGACAATACTGGAAGTCATGCCGTGACACGTATCGTACGGCATGATGCACCGTATCCGGAAGGGTCATGGCGGCGATTTCATTCCGGGTCCGTTGAACTGCCGAGCAGAGGCGGGCCCAGTCCATCTCTCCGGGATCGTTGATACGCTCCGGCACCCTGCCCTGCCCCAAGCCGAGATAGCCGCAAAGCTCTTCGACAGAACAGTGATTGGCTTTTGCCAATCGCCCGATCCAACTGGACAGAAGCTCATCGCGCGCTGGCGGTGGCCGAAACGGTAGCGGTTTGACGTTCACCCGAATGTAGCAACGGGCTGGCGAGGAATGCTCCAGGCATGCTTCGTCCAAACCGGTTGCCAGGCCTGAACTGCTTCGTCCGTGATCCGCTCTTCTCCGGTCTCAATCGCATCGATAGCCAGGGACTTGATCATGATAAACACGCGGGAGGTCACACCCCCGGTAACCTTCAGGATCGTCCGAAGCGACGCCACCGTCAGGCCTGAGCGTTGCTCAAGCGCCATCGCCGCGATCAGTGTCTGGATCAGGCGAGAGAACTCCACATCGTCTTCCCAGAGCGGCAGGTAGTGTTCGTCTAGACGTCGGGCCAATTGATCGTCTCCTCGAACCGTCTCCAGGGCTTCGTTCACACCGAAGACAACGAGTGAGGCGCAGAGATCGTTGGCGAGGAACCGGAGCATGTTCAGGAAACGGCGTTGCTCCCGGTAGCTGCCAGCAAGCAGATTGTGCACCTCGTCGATCATCAACATCCTAAGGTCCATGTCCCGAAGGTGACTGAGCGCGCGCACCTCGAGCTCGGACACGGTATGCCGGCCCCACATCGGCGCCCCAATCGTCGCCAGGATGTGCTGATAGAAGCGTCTTTCGTCCGGTGCGGGCGGGGCCTGAACCAGCAGTATGGGTGTCTTCGTGGCGCCCAGTTGGGCGTTGTACTGCGTTGGATATTTGCTCGCCATGCGCTTGGCGATCATCGTCTTTCCGATGCCAGAGCTGCCATAAACCATCAACCCTGGCATCCGGCTTTGCTGTGGCATTTCCATCAGGGATGTCAATCGGTTGAGAACGATGGTGGCACGGTCGAACGCGATCCAATGATCGCCGCGGATACGGTCAATTCTTTCGTCTGGGGTCATTAAACTCATCAATCTCATAGGTTGGCAGATCAGGATTGCCCGTGTCGATCGCGAACATTTCGCGTGACGGATCGCGACGTGGTTGGTGCCGGGGAAGCCGAGCACCTCTTTCGTTTTCCAACCGGGCAGTCCTTGTCTTTTGGCGCGCCGCTTCGGCCAGCCGCCGTTGCGCGTCAATCAATTGGAATAGGACCCGCTCGTTGATCCGGCCACCGTGTTTTTCCTGCCAATCTTTCCGCGCCCGCCGACTTTCCCAAAGCGAGATCCGCGGGTGGCAGAGATCCCGGTAGCGCGCCGGGGTCACACGGCCATCACCGGTGATGACCCAGACCTGCGACAAGTCTCGCGGATCGTATTTCACCTGCACCTTGCCCTGCCCGCGTCCGACCAACGACGCGAAGACATCACTCCAGTAATGGACCCCGAAGAGCGTGATCCCGGTACGCCCGAGCTGGCGCCACTCGAAGGGCAAGAAGCTCGTCCGAAAGGCTTCGACGTCAACGACCTGCCGCCCCGCAGTATCCCCGCCGAGGTCAGCCCAGGCAGCCAACGGCGTTCGGCCGAGGGCTTCGTGAACCGTATTGTGGTAGCGGCAGATTTCGAGATGAAGCCAGTCCTCGAACTCGGTCAGTGTCAGGGCCGCATGCTTCTCGCTGTCATAGTCGCCCTTCTCGACGATTGAGGAATGCGTCGTCCCGGGCAGTACATGAACGGCACCCATGGTCGTTCCGATCAGCCGTTCTACATGGCCGCCATAGTGTTTGCCGCCAAGCGGACGATACTCGACAGAAATGCCCCAATCTTCGCAGGCCACTTTGAAGGCATCGCTGTGGAACTCCTGCGCATTGTCGACGTGGATCGCCTTCGGAATGCCCGCCGTCGGCCAAACCAACTCTTCCATAGTTCCAGGGACGTGCACCGATTTCCGGCGCACGCAGTGATCGAGACATAGGGCGATCGACAAGACAGATGGCTCATCGAAAGTGACATAGACCCCAAGAACGATCCGGCTCGCGACATCGATGGCCACCGTCAGATAGGGGCGCGCAAGCGGCCGTCGATTGACGTGATCGACCAACGTGATGTCCGAAGTTGTATGATCGATCTGAACGACTTCCAGCGGGGCCGAAACTTCAAGGCGGCCAGGACGCGCGGCAAAAACCTTGTCAGCCTCCTCTGCCCCGCGCCGTTTCCGGAAGACCTCTCGCTGATCCATCGCGTCGAGACGGGCTTTGACCGTTTTCCGGGTCGGGGGCTGAAACCCCTTCGCTTCGCACTCGGCACGGATCTCGCGCCAGATGCGAAGAAAGCTCGAGCGCTCACGAACCAGATAGTAGCGCTCCAGACTCTCATCGATGATGATTTCGACGTCTTGTGCGATCCGTTTCGACCCCGGTTTCGGCCCGCGACGGTCCAACTCCAACGCCGTGGCACGTGCATCGTTCTCTCTCAGACGCCGGTAGAGCGACCATGTGTGGCTTTTCGCCAAGCCGAGTTCCCAAGCGGCGTCCCCGATAGCAGCGCTGATCGGCTCGCCCCTCTTCTCAAGCTCCAGGATCGGCCGAAGAACCGCTGCACGATGTTTCGCAATACGCTCGCTGGCCACGTAAATCCCCCACCCCAACAGGCCGACACTTATCCACAGTTCCGACCGTACGGCAATTAAGGATACAGTATGGTAATTAACGGTACAATATGAAAATTAAGGGTACAAACCGCCATTGATTTTATGGGACAAATTCAGGCCCGATTCTGATTAATTAGGGTACAGTGACAACAGGCCAGCCGCAAGTCTTCCCCACGCTTGCGCAGGTCGGCGCGTTTCAGGCCCGGGGCCAGCAGCGGCACAAGATGATCCCAACCGAGGGCTTGGGCAAGGGCCGCATCCGCAAGGATCAGCCCCGGAACGTCGGCCCGCGGCGCCTCGCGCAGCACTGCTTCTAACACCAATGCGGCACGCCTGACCGGTGCCCCCTGCCCCGCGTCCAGCCATGCGGCGATCTGGCCCGACCCGAGGGTCGGCAAGGCTCGGCCCAGGGCCTTGATCGACACCGGCCGCTCCACCGCGCGCCGCCAGGCCAGGTAGACCTCGCCCGCCGGGCCGGGCAGATCGCCGGGGCGCAGAAGGTGCACTGCATCGCGCAGCTCCCCTGCCCGTTCCGGGCGCCCCGAAAACACCATACAGGCCTCGGCCGCGCGCAACGCGAGCCGATCCCGCAACAAGGCGTGGGGCACGTCCTCACGTCCAAGCACAACATGCAGGTGGCTCAACGCGGCACCCGACAAAAACGCAACATTTTCAAGGGCTTCAGCGCGTTCGGAGATGACCCAAGCGGGCATCCGAGGTAGCATGTCTGCGTCGCTAATGTGATCCGGTCGCGCAAATGTCATGCTTGGAGTCTACATCGGCGCGGCGCTTTCGGCCAGATGAATACGCAAGAACCGCCCCACCTTACCGCACGTCATCGTGTCCAATAAGTTTGCATTATCGGACGCAAAAAAATATACTGCGAAGCAGTTCAGTATCATCGCCGGATTCTGTCGGAAAGCCGGAATTCATGAGATTCAAGCACTTCCCTGAATAACCGACTGGGGTTCATGAGATTCTG
>NZ_JBSXOD010000028.1:0-2040 GCF_056859255.1 Sulfitobacter sp. L-8 | reverse complement strand
AGACGTGGGAGAGTAGGTCACCGCCAAACCTAATAAGTTCATCAACAACGTATCTCTCAACGATAAATATACATAATCATAAAAATATAAAACGCGTTTAGTAACATAATCGCAATTATCAGAAACAAACCGCCCTAACGGGCACATTCTAATCTGGCTTGCGACAAATCCCCTACCAGCCTTCTCGTTTCAGCAGGATGTGCAGCCGCCGGTAGCCGAACCGCCGCCGCTCCGAGGCCAAATCCTTCATCCTTGCACGCAGTTCCGTGTCAGCCGGACGCTTGGACTTGCGCCGATACACACGCGGGTCGATCCCCGCCAGCGCACAGGCCTGAACCGCCCCGGGTTTGCCGGAGGCTCCAAATCGAGGAAGGATTGGAGCCATGGAAAGAGACAACAGAGCGAACCGCTATTCACCTGAGACACGAGCGCGTGCCGTGCGTATGGTGTTCGACAATGAAGGTAGCTACGCGGACCAAGCAACTGCGATCAAGGCGATTGCGCCGAAGATCGGTTGCGGCCGGGACACGTTGCGGCGTTGGGTTGAGCAGGAACACACCGATACAGGCCGCCGGGGTGGCGTGGCGTCGGAGGAGCGGGCCAGGATCAAGGAACTGGAACGTGAGGTGCGGGAATTGCGCCAGGCGAACGAGATCCTCAAGAAGGCCAGCGCGTATTTTGCCCAGGCGGAGCTCGACCGCCCACTGAAACGATGATCGGGTTCATTGACGATCACCGGGCCGAGTTTGGGGTCGAGCCGATCTGCCGCGTGCTGCCGATTGCCCCCTCGACCTTCTATGAGCATGTGGCCATCGCCCGTGACCCTGGTCGTGCATCGGAGCGCGCCAAACGGGATGCGGCTTTGCGTCCTGAGATACAACGCATCTGGGACCAGACCTTCGAGGTCTACGGGGTGCGCAAGGTTTGGCACCAGATGCGGCGCGAGGGCTTTGACGTGGCCCGCGGCACGGTGGAACGGCTGATGCGACAGCTGGGTATACAGGGCGTTGTCCGTGGAAAGCCGCAGAAGACGACGCGGTCGGACAAGGCGCTGCCGTGCCCGCGCGACAAGGTGAACCGGCAGTTCCGGGCACCTGCGCCGAACACGCTCTGGGTCAGTGACTTCACCTACGTCTCGACCTGGCAGGGCTTTGTCTATGTGGCCTTCGTTATAGACACCTTCGCCAATCGTATCGTGGGCTGGCGGGCATCCCGGTCGCATCAAACGCAGTTCGTTCTGGATGCCCTGGAACAGGCACTATACGAGCGACGACCAGCCAGTGATCTCATCCACCACAGCGACCGGGGCAGCCAATATGTGTCGATCCGCTACACCGAGCGGCTTGCCGAGGCTGGGATCGACCCATCGGTCGGAAGCGTTGGGGACAGCTACGACAACGCTCTGGCAGAGACCAGCATCGGCCTGTTCAAGGCTGAGGTCATCCACCGGCTGGGGCCGTGGAAAACCGCAGATGCGGTCGAATGGGAAACCCTGAAATGGGTCGACTGGTTCAACAACCGCCGCCTGCTGCAACCCATCGGAAACATCCCGCCAGCAGAGGCCGAGGAGAAGTTCTTTCAACAGAGCTACGAGTTCGATAACGTCGCGTGAAACGGAGTAATCAGCCTCCGACAAACCCGGCGCGGTTCAGCCCGCCGCTCTTCGCTGAAACGGCTTCTCTTCATCGTCTGTCTCCTCTGTTGGAGAACAGATTAACCGTAACCGCTCGATTGATACCGCGTTTTACTTTTGAATCATGGGTGCGATCAGAATGATTGCCATTGCAGTCAGACAGAAGGCTGCGCCGGTGGAGTCCCATCGCGTTGGAACTTGACCGTCTATAGTCCACAGCCAAGCTATGGATGCGACAATATATATGCCACCGTAGGCAGCATAGCCGCGGCCAGCGACCTGAACATCGACCTTCGTTAACAGGTAGGCAAAAAGTGCGAGAGCTATACCGCCTGGGTTCAGCCACCAACCGGAGCGAACAAGTCGCAGCCATGCCCAGAATGCAAAGCATCCTGGGATCTCCGCGA
>NZ_JBSXOD010000027.1:0-89653 GCF_056859255.1 Sulfitobacter sp. L-8 | reverse complement strand
GCTACGTAAACAACATCAGCTTAACCGCATCGTCCGTCCCGTCTAGCGCCCCATCACCGCATCGCTGCGCCTCCGGTGAGGGGCGTTCTACGGTTTGTTACATATACCCGCAACCCCTTTTTTCACTTTCTAAAGGTTTTTTCTCGATTTCGCGATTTGCAGGTATAGATTTCCCTGTCCGGCTGAAAATTCGGGCAATTTTTAGCCTATGATACCCCTACATCATTACCGAGCGATCCGTTTTCCCCTCAGAAATCGGTCCGCAATCCGAATCCCGTCCCGCTCTCAGCTATCGTGAGCAAGCGCTCGGGGCGAAAATGGAATCATCATTTGATTTTTCCGGCATCAAGGGGTTGGATGAAGGCGAGTCACCGATGCCTGTCAAGGAATGCAGCTTTCTCTGCCGGGCTGGGGGTCGTGCCCGCAAAGACCTCGACGTAGTGGCATCCTGCTATCGCACGTTTCCACCGTGGTTCCGAAATGTGCATCGAATAATAGCCGGTCTGCGTCAGAATTACCGTCAAGGCCCGGTAATGGGCCGACTCACCTTTCACACCGAAGCGTTCGAAAACCTCGGTCACGGCCGAGAGACGATTTTGATCGGTTGTGTCTACCAGTTGTTGCAGCCTGTCATCGCCTCGCGCCCAATTGCGAATTGCCAAATCTAATGGGGCATCGAAAAGATCGGTGTTGATCCAACAATCAATCAGATTGAACAATGCGCCGCAGAGGCTTTGCGCAGGAGCGGCACAACGATCAAGGATGATACCTGTATTTCGTGACTGCCAGATGTCGATGATCGCGTCGTGCAGATCGGCAAGATCGGTAAAGTGCCAATAAAATCCGGTGCGGGTCAGGTTAAGTTTTTTCGCCAACGCCATGATTTTCACAGCCTCGATCCCATCGTTCACGAAAACCTCATAGGCAGCGTCAAGCCAGACCTCTCGGGTGGCACGTGTGCGGGCGGGCAAATCATTATCCATCACGAGATCCTAAATAACTTGACAGGTATGTCAATTGCGCCAAAGCATGGCACATCACCTTCCACGGCACACATCCAAGGGAACACGCTATGTCTACTGATCCACTGTTGCAGCCCTACCAGCTTAAACACCTTAAGCTTCGAAATCGGATCATGACGACAAGCCACGAGCCGGCGTATCCCGAGGACGGTATGCCCAAGGAACGCTATGCCGCTTATCACGCGGAAAGAGCCAAGGCCGGCGTCGCATTGGCAATGACCGCAGGGTCGGCGGCGGTCAGCAAAGACAGCCCACCCGTCTTCAACAACATCCTGACCTATAAGGATGAAGTTGTCCCGTGGATCCAAAACCTCACGGATGCGGTGCATGAACACGGCTGTGCTGCGATGATACAGTTAACCCACCTGGGGCGTCGGACAACCTGGAACAAGGGCGATTGGCTGCCATCAGTGTCATCTTCAAAACACCGCGAACCCGCGCATCATGCCTTTCCAAAGCTGATCGAAGACTGGGATATCGAAAGGATCATAAGCGATTTCGCAGATGCGGCCGAACGGATGCAGGCGGGTGGCATGGACGGAATCGAATTGCAGGTGTATGGCCATTTGCTTGACCAGTTCTGGTCTCCACTGACGAATGACCTGACAGGGCCGTACGGCGCGGATACCTTGGAAAACCGGATGCGCTTTCCGATGGATGTAATTGATGCGATCCGCAGACGCGTCGGGACCGAGTTTATCGTTGGCTTGCGCTATACAGCAGATGAGGCGCAAAAAGGCGGCATTACCCCCGAGGAAGGGCTTGAGATTTCCAAGCGTCTTGCGGCGACGGGCAAGATAGACTTTCTGAATGTCATCAAGGGGCGCATCCACACTGATCCGGCTATGACCGACGTGATCCCGGTTCAGGGTATGAAAAGCGCGCCGCATCTTGATTTTGCCGGGGCAGTCCGCAAGGCGACGGGGATGCCGACGTTCCATGCCGCACGCATTCCTGATGTTGCGACTGCACGTCATGCTGTGCAGGCTGGCCTGTTGGACATGGTCGGGATGACACGCGCCCATATGGCGGACCCGCATATCGTTCGAAAGATCATCGAAGGCCGAGAGGAAGACATAAGGCCATGTGTTGGCGCCACCTATTGTCTGGACCGGATATATCAGGCCGGTGACGCCCTATGTATCCATAACGCTGCCACGGGACGTGAACTGACGATGCCGCACGAAATCACTCCGGCAGACGCCAAAAAGACGGTTGTGATCGTCGGGGCCGGCCCCGCAGGGCTCGAGGCTGCGCGCGTCGCTGCCGAACGCGGCCACACGGTTACCGTTTTTGAAGCTGCCGCAGACCCTGGCGGTCAGATAAGATTGACGGCACAGTCGCCACGACGCCGCGAAATGATCGGGATTATCGACTGGCGAATGACGCAGTGTGCTGCACGGAATGTGACATTCCATTTCAACACCTGGGCCGAGACCGAACATGTCACCGCGCTGAACCCTGATGTCGTCATCATCGCGACGGGCGGCGTGCCCAACACCGAGCTGTTTGAACAGCATCAAGAACAAAAGCATGTCATTACGTCGTGGGATATCATATCGGGTGATGTCAAACCCGCAGGAAAAATACTGATTTATGATGAAAGCGGTGACCACCCTGCCCTGCAAGCCGCGGAACTGGCCGCCAGCGCCGGGTCGCGGGTCGAGATAATGACCCCCGATCGTACGTTTTCGCCTGATGTTATGGCGATGAACCTGGTCCCCTACATGCGTGCGCTTCAGGATAAGGACGTGACCTTTACCGTCACGCGGCGTTTGACCGGGGTCGAACGCAAAGGCAACCAGCTGACTGCGACCATCGGCACCGATTACAGCGATCATACCTACGAGGTGACCGTAGACCAGGTTGTGATGAATTATGGCACCATGCCGTTGGACGATCTGTATTTCGCGCTAAAGCCTTTGTCATCGAATGGCGGCGCAATCGACTACGACAGACTGATAGACGGCGTCCCTCAGGATAGCGTGCGCAACAATGGCCGCGGTTTCCAGTTGTTCCGCATCGGCGATGCAGTGTCGGCACGAAACACCCATGCAGCGATCTACGATGCGCTAAGGCTAATGAAAGACATATGATCCAGCCGACGACAGCCCGACGTTGGGTTGATCGATATCCCAGGACAACGCCTGCCGGGATCAAGAGTTGTCAGAGGAACGTTTCATCGCGGCGGCCAACATCGCACCTAAAGCTCCATGATTTTCGGATGACGCGGCCGGCCTGATCTTGCCGTCAGGTTTGCGGGTCGGCTTTTTACTATGATCTTTAGTAAGTCGACCTTTGTCAGTGGCACCTTTCTTGTGATCCGGTACCCGCGTTGCTGGGCTATCCTTGCGCATGCTCAGCCCGATGCGGTTACGCGGCACATCAATTTCCGTGACACGTACACGCACGATGTCGCCAGCTTTAACAATCTCGTGCGGATCTTTTACAAAGCGATCCGCCAACTGGCTGACGTGCACCAACCCGTCTTGGTGGACACCGATATCAACAAAGGCCCCGAACGCCGCGACATTGGTCACTGTCCCCTCAAGGGACATACCGGGCTTGAGATCGGCAATACTGTCTACGCCTTCGGCAAAACTGGCTGTCTTGAATGTAGGGCGAGGATCGCGACCGGGCTTTTCCAATTCGTTGAAAATATCCTGCACAGTCGGCAAACCAAAGTTGTCGTCGACAAATTGTTCGGCACGCAAGCCCGAAAGTGCACTGCTATCGCCCATTATTGATCGGATATCGCGACCACAAGCCTGCACGATCTTTCGCGCGACGCCATAAGCTTCGGGATGAACCGATGACGCATCCAATGGTTCAGTGCCATCGGTAATTCGCAAAAACCCGGCACTTTGCTCAAAGGCTTTTGGCCCCAGTCCCGGAACCTTGAGCAAGGCTTTACGGGTGGCAAATGCACCGTTTATATCACGATGTGAAACGATGGCTTGGGCAAGCGACGGCCCCAGCCCTGCAACATGCGACAACAAAGGGGCCGACGCCATATTCAGGTCAACGCCCACAGCATTCACCGCATCCTCAACCACCGCCTCAAGAGACCGTGCAAGCGCGCGCTGATCAACATCGTGTTGATACTGGCCAACACCGATCGCCTGCGGTTCGATCTTTACCAATTCCGCCAGCGGATCCTGTAGCCGTCGCGCAATCGAAACCGCGCCGCGCAGGGCAACATCGACGTCGGGGAACTCCTTGGAGGCTAGCTCTGACGCTGAATACACCGAAGCACCCGCTTCTGAAACGATGACTGGCGTCGGCCGGGCCCGCCCCTCGGGAAGGTTTTTCAACACATCCGCCACCAGCCGTTCGGATTCACGGCTTGCGGTGCCGTTCCCGATGGCGATCAGCGCAACATTATATCGTTCGATCAACTGCGACAGCTTCTCTGCCGCGCCGCGCAGATCATTACGGGGTTGAAACGGGTAGATGGTCGCGGTGTCTAGCAGCTTGCCGGTTTCATCAACCACCGCGATCTTACACCCGGTCCGGATACCGGGATCCACGCCAAGTGTAGCCCGTGCGCCTGCTGGCGCAGCCAAGAGCAAGTCGCGAAGGTTTCTTGCAAACACATCGATCGCATTACCATGGGCACGGTGTCGCAGATCCGTCATCAGGTCGACGAACATCGACAAGCCAAGCTTCATATTCCAGGCCCACGCAGCGACACCGCGCAACCACTCATCACCGGGTCCATCACCTTTAATTCCGATTTCGCTCGCGACAATGCCGATAACACGCGCTACGCCGGCCTCGGGCTCGGGGGCTATGTTAATCGTGACAATGTCTTCTTTTGCAGCACGCAGAATAGCGAGTGCTCGGTGCGGCGCTATCGTGGCCCATTTCTCGCTATGATCGAAGTAATCCGAGAACTTGACGCCGCTCTCCTCCTTCCCCGCTATAATCCGCGATGTTATCACCGCGTCTTGCTGCATGACCTGCCGCAGACGCCCCAAAAGTCCGGCGTTTTCGCTGAGCTCTTCGACCAGAATATCCCGCGCTCCGTTCAGCGCATCCTTTACGGTCTCCACCGATCCTGACAGGTACGCTTGGGCCAAAACGGCAGGGTCTGCGCGGCGGTCCCCGAGAATACTGCGCAACAACAGATCAAGCCCATTCTCACGCGCAATCATCGCTTTGGTGCGGCGTTTGGGTTTATACGGCAGATAGAGGTCTTCCAGGACCGACTTGGTACCGGCTTTCTCAATAGCCTTGGCCAACGCTTCCGTCAGCTTCCCCTGTGACCGGATTTCCCCGAGAATACTCGCGCGGCGTTTTTCGAGGTCGCGTAGATAGTCCAACCGCTCGGCAAGTTTGCGCAACTGGGTATCGTCCAGCCCACCTGTCGCTTCCTTGCGGTAGCGCGCGACGAAAGGCACCGTGTCGCCCTTGTCCAATAACGCAACCGTTGCATGAACCTGCTCCGTTTGAGCACCAATATCGGTGGCAATTGTACGGGCGATACGTTCCGCGACTGACATGGCAGGCTCCTTCAGGTGATAGGATCGCTGTGATAGCGCCGTGCGCGACCGCCGCCAAGCCGTGATCGTCAGCAACCTGCACGACAAGAGTTGGCGAAGCGCACCTTCGCCCCGTTATCCGCGATCACCTCGGACTGCCTGACACGGTTATTCGGATTTTTGGTGCGGCTCATATCCGATGACGACGGCACCCAGAACCATATCGACGACACGCTGCCGAATTCTTCTTTGGCCCGGTTCACTATATAAAGAGTCCCCGAACGACGCAGAAAATGTTGCACGGTTCGATACATTGTAAAAGCTCGCCGAGCTGGTCATCCAATGCAACTCCAGTGGGTCAGCGTCTTTTCTAAGAACACCGCTCGCGATACCACGTCGGCACACATCGGTCAGCTTATCGATGATTGCCTTGTTAAGACGGGGGATTATATCTGATTTCTTGACATACTCCGCGTTGTGAATGTTCTCGATCATCACCAGCCGGATGAACTGAGGATTATTGACATGCGAGTCAAACGTAGCCTCTGTCAGACGCTTTAACGCGGGTACGGGGTCTAGGCTGGTGACATCAAGCGCCTTTTCGCTTTCGCGCAGCGACGAATAAACCCGTTCCAGAACCCGCATATACAAACCCTCTTTGCCCTCAAAGTAGTAATATATCATGCGCTTGGAGGTGGATGTTCTCTGAGCGATCACGTTGATGTTGGCACCCGCAAGCCCGTGCGCTGCAAATTCTTCTGTAGCGATGGTCAGAATGTTCTCCTGAACAGCTTCAGGATCTTTCTTCCACGAGGTTTTTCTTGTTGTCCCTGCGCTGTCGCCGTCTGCACCCATGGCTGCTTTTCCCTCTGCCGATAACGTGATTCCACCGACGAATAACACGAATTTAACCCGTGGGTACATTCATATTGACAAATTAACCGCGAGGTACATAAATGCACCCAAGACTGACGATGCGAGGAGCGAATCGCCAGTTGAACTAAGATATAGGGAGGACAGACATGTCTCGTAGATTGATAGGCGCGTTCATTGCCTTGGGGCTCAGCGCAACGGTTTCACTTGCTCAGGAATATCCAACCAAGGAAATTCAGGGCATCATTCAATGGGGTGCCGGGGGATCAACCGATACCGTCATGCGATCCGTCACGCCACATGCCGAAGATGTATTGGGCGGTACGATCGTCATGCAAAACATGACAGGCGCGGTCGGCGCGATTGCGCTGAACTATGTAGCGGCGGCCAAGGCGGACGGCTATACCCTGCTCATGGGTGCAGAAAATCCGCTGCTGTATAAAGTCATGGGTCTGGGCGACAAGGATTACTCCGAGTTTGTTCCGATCAATATCCTGGCACGAGGAACGCCGATCCTTGTTGCCAATAACGATGCCCCGTTTGACGACTATGCCGGTATGCTGGATTTTATCGCAAAAAACCCCGGTGAACTACGGTTTGGAGCGACTGGCCCGGGCGGTTTACCGTCGGTAATTACCGCGATGATGAACACTGTCGAAGGCGATCTAAACGTGATCGCGGTACCTTATGACGGGGACGGACCCGCATTGACCGCGCTGCAAAGCGGTGCGATCGACGTAATGCCCGCCGTCCTGGGTGCCTCGATCGAAAGCATCCGTGCAGGGGCGATAAAGCCCATCGCGATCTTCGACGTCAAACAGAACGAGAAGCTTCCCGAGGTGCCACTGGTCACAACGTATAACGAAGACTACAAAACCTATCTGCCATGGGGGCCGTTTTTCGGTGTATTTGCGCCAAAGGACACCCCCGACGCCGTTGTTGCCAAGCTGAGCGATGCGTATGCCCAAGCCGCCAAAAGCCCCGATTTCATTGAACTCATGGACAATCGCGGTTTCACGATGATGGGAATTTCCGGCGCTGAAGCGACAGAATTTTTGTCGAAGTGGCAGCAAGGTACCGCGTGGTTGTTGCAAGACGCGGGACTGACCAAAGCCTCTCCGGAGGATTTCGGCATCAAACGTCCCTAAACGTCGGCACCACTGGTTTTCACGAGTGATACTGACGAAGCCGCTGGCCTTCGTGCCAGCGCACCTTGGCGCCGCCCGCGCCGATAGGCAGGGCGGCGCTTTGCGTTTCGGGACAAGGAGCCCGGTTGACCGAACACAGGGAGGAAAGCAGAATGGATACCGACTTTAGAGGTGATCGTGACCATCATGATGGCACATCCGATGCAACACCCGGGGGATACCCGCAAAAGCGTCGACCCGGGGAATTAGGATTTGCCGCGTTCCTGAGCGGTGCCAGCCTCTTCCTGCTGTACAGCGCGTATGGAATATCCGGATTTGAATCGCTCTCCGCCCCCGGGGCGGTGCCGATGGCCACAACGTTGGTCATGGCGGTTACCGCGCTACTGATCACCTTACGCACCGCACAACAGCAAAGGGTCACATCGGAAACCTTGGCGAAAGACATATTGCCCGGGACCGTAGTCATGTTTATCGGGTTTCTCACGGTCTTCGGGGTGTTGCTACAGCCCCTTGGGTTCGTTTTGACGGCAGCGCTGTTCCTGCTGGTGTCCATCAAGGTTTTGGCGCGCAAAAGCTGGGTCTACACCATTGGCGTTACAATCGCATCGCTCGTCGTTATCTGGTTGATCTTCCGGGTAGTGTTCACGGTACTTCTGCCAGCCGGTATCCTACCCGAAGCCGAATTCATCCAGTTGTTCCGCAATCTTGTTTCTGGGGCGGCATGAACATGGACACATTACTGGCATTGCTTACCGTTTTCACGCAACCTCAGTTACTGGTTTTGGTGGGTATCGGAACGTTCGCAGGCATTTATATCGGCGCCATCCCCGGACTATCGGTCACGATGGCGGTCTCGATCCTCATTTCATTTACGTTCTCGTGGGATGTATACCCTGCAATCTCGCTCATGGTGGGTATATACATGGGTGGCGTATATGGGGGGTCGCGCACGGCGATTTTGCTTAACATACCCGGTGCACCGTCAGCTATCGCAACTGCGATGGACGGCTATCCCATGGCACAGAAGGGCGAAGCCGGGCAGGCCATCGGCGTCACCACGGTAATGTCCTTCTTCGGGGGACTGATCGGGATTCTGGTCCTGGCCATAGCCGCTCCATTTGTTTCGGATTTTGCACTGACCTTTCAGCCACGCGACTACATGCTGCTTGCGGTGTTGGGTATTCTTCTGGTCGGGTCATTATCCAGCGGATCACTGGTCAAAGGTATCTTTGCCGGTGCATTCGGGATCGCCATCGGTGCCGTAGGCCGCGACCCTCTGACATTTACCGAAAGGTTCACCTTTGATCTGCAAATCATGGAAGGCGGCATTTCGTTCATCGCCGTAATGATCGGCATGTTCGGCGTATCCGAAGCGTTGTTGCAACTGCAAAACGTCACGATGAAGGCCGTACGTCAAAAGATCGACAAGATCGTCCCTTCATTCGGCACCATCAAGAAATACCTGCCGCTGTCGCTTCAGACATCTACGATTGGCGTCATTATCGGAGCGTTGCCGGGTACCGGCGGCGATATCGCGGCATTGATGGCCTATGATCACGCCAAACGGGTGACCAAGAACCCGAAAGTGCCCTTTGGCAAAGGAGCCATGGAAGGGCTCGTCGCCCCCGAGACTGCCAACAACGCGGCCGTTGGTGGCGCTTTTATTCCAATGATGACCCTGGGAATTCCCGGCGATGCCGTAACCGCCATCATGATCGGTGCCCTGTTTATCCATGGGTTGAACCCCGGCCCGATGCTGATGGTGGACCAACCGGATATGTTTTGGTTCATCGTGGGGGCCTTGCTGACTGCAAACGTCTTCATGTTGCTTTTCGGGCTGACCGGGATCAGGATTTTCACGAAAATCGTCGAAATGCCGCGATCAATCATCATCCCCCTGATCCTGTTGCTATCAATTGTAGGTGCCTATGCGGTCAACAATTCGATTACCGATGTCTACTGGATGCTTGGTTTCGGGGTCTTTGGATATTTCATGCGTCACTATGGCTATCCTTTAGGGCCAGTCATTCTCGGGGTGATCCTGTCGCGCTTGCTTGATGACAATTGGCGCCGCGCGATCATTTCGGAACGCGGAGACATTGGCCGCTTTTTCGAGGGCGTGATCACAAGCCCCTTGTCGCTCACCTTGTTCGTCGCGGTGCTCATGATTTTTATCAGCCAAACCCCGCTTTGGGCAACTGTCAAAAAACGGCTCTTCAGAAAGGCGGAATCATGACCTCAGCTTTCGCAAAGGCCATCAAGCTTGGGCTTATTGGCGACAACATAAACCGGTCGAAATCACCACGGCTGCACAAGACAGCAGGGCAGTTGACCGATCTGAACGTGACCTACGACCGCTTGATCCCCAATGATATGGGTATGTCGTTCGACGAAGTGTTCGAGCAGGCGCGGTTGGGCGGGTTTCGAGGCGTCAACGTAACCTACCCGTACAAGGAAACTGTCACGTCGAGTGTTACGGTAGCTGATCCGTTCGTTCGTGCGATCGGTGCAGTCAACACTGTCGTTTTTAATGAGGACGGGCCCAAGGGTTTCAACACCGACTATACCGGTTTTATCCAGGCTTACCGATCTGCCAAAGGCAATGAAAACCCAGGTGCAGTCTGTCTGATAGGCACAGGCGGCGTAGGCAAGGCCGTAGCATTCGGATTGGTAAGCTTGAATGCCCGATTGATCCGCTGTGTAGATCTGGACGCAAACAAGGCCGACGCACTGGCGCGGGCTTTGCAGTCACTGGGTTCGGACACGCGCGTCGAAGTCGCCACGGATGCTACCGTTGCAGTCAAGGGTGTCGATGGCATCATCAACTGCACACCTCTGGGGATGGCGGGCATTGGCGGTTCGCCGTTGCCGGGCGCATATATGCGTGATGCAAACTGGGCTTTCGATGCGGTCTATACCCCGGTCGAGACCGCTTTTATTCAGGACGCCCGCCGCGCCGGGCTTGAGGTGATATCGGGGTACGAACTTTTCTTCTGGCAGGGCGTCGAGGCCTGGAAGGTGTTTTGCAATGTGCCAGTGGACCACGCCGCGCTTAGACTTGCCATATCGGGGGAAGACGCATGAAAACCTCAATCGCGACTGTATCGGTATCAGGTAGTTTACCCGAAAAGCTCGAGGCCATAGCCTCCGCCGGGTTCGACGGCATCGAAATCTTCGAGCAAGATTTTATCGCGCATGACGGAAGCCCCCAAGAGGTCGGGAAACTTGTCCGCTCGATGGGGCTCGAGATTATGCTGTTCCAGCCTTTCCGGGATTTCGAATGTTTACCCGAGCCGCTTAGATCAAAGGCCTTTGACCGGGCTGAACGCAAGTTCGACCTGATGCAAGAGCTGGGAACTGATCTGGTGTTGGTATGTTCGTCCTGTCATCCGCAAAGCCTGGGCGGCATCGACCGTGCAGCGGCCGATTTTCACGAGCTGGGCGAACGGGCGGCAAAGCGCAACCTACGGGTTGGGTTTGAAGCCTTGGCATGGGGCCACCACATCAACGACCACCGCGACGCGTGGGAGGTGGTAAGACGTGCCGACCATGAAAACGTCGGCGTGATCCTCGACAGCTTTCACACGCTATCGCGGAAAATCGATCCGGACAGCATCCGCAGCATCCCTGGCGACAAGATCTTTTTTATACAGCTCGCCGATGCGCCATTGATCGACATGGACCTGCTTTATTGGTCACGTCACTTTCGCAACATGCCCGGTGAGGGAGACCTTGCCGTTGGCGATTTCATGAAATCAGTCACGGCGACTGGATATTCCGGCCCGGTTTCGTTGGAAATCTTCAATGATCAGTTCCGCGCCGGCCCTGCAAAAATGATTGCAAAAGACGGCTACCGGTCGCTTATCGCGTTACAGGATGATGTCACCCGCGACCTACCTGCCCCTGTCCAGACGCACGCTCCGCTTCCGTCGAGGTCAACGGTTGAAGGGGTCTCGTTCATTGAATTCGCAACGCGCGGCGACGAAGCAAAGGCGTTGGAAACCATACTTGAGACTTTGGGTTTCGCACCGTCAGGCCATCATATCGCAAAAGACCTCACGCTTTGGATGCAAGGCGACATCCGGATCGTGGTCAACCGCGAAACCACAGGTTTTGCGAACAGCGCATACTTGACCCACGGCACCACCATCTGCGACATTGGAATTTCGGTACAAGACGCCGCAGATACTATTATCAGGGCGCGTCACCTTGGGGCGGATCTATTCAATCAGCCGACCGGCCCTGGAGAACTTGAAATTCCCGCCATCCGGGGACTGGGAAGCAGTGTTCTTCATTTCATTGATCAAAAGAGCGGGCTAGATCGAGTCTGGTCGCAAGAATTTTCGCCGGCAAACCCGCAAAATTCAGGGGTCGGTCTGAAACGGATCGATCATCTGGCCCAGACCATGAGCTATGGTGAAATGTTGAGCTGGTCACTGTTTTATACGACCCTCTTTGAAATGCAGAAATCTGCCATGGTCGATGTGGTTGACCCGGACGGGTTGGTGCGCAGTCAGGCTATTGAAACCGCTTCTGGCAATTTCAAGATTACGCTGAATGGCGCGGAAACGCATCGCACCATGGCAGGAAACTTCCTTGCAGACAGCTTCGGCGCATCCGTACAGCATGTAGCCTTTGCCACGGACGATATATTCGCCACCAGTTCCGCGATGGTTCAGCGTGGATTTGCGGTTTTGCCGATGTCCAAAAACTACTACGCCGACCTCGCGGCACGGTTCGATCTTGATCGGGAATCGCTCGCGAAGCTTCAGCAACATAATATGCTGTATGACGAAGACGCCGAGGGTTGTTTCTTTCAATTCTATTCACAGCCCTTTGCAGGCGGCATGTTTTTTGAAATCATCGAACGCCGTGGCGGCTACAAAGGCTATGGGGCCGCGAACGCGCCCTTCCGCATCGCTGCCCAAAAGCGATTAATGCGCGGATACGGCATTCCAAAAAGGTAAACGCATGTGCCCCGCCCCTGTCGCGGGCGCATATGCTGTGGCGTCACTGCATATTCTTTAGGGTAACTGGCCTAGCCTCCCAGCCATGACCTGTATACCAACACGCAGCTAACTACCTGATTAATATAGTGAATTACACGAAAAACGCAGGCAACATCGCTCTATGAGTACCATCATGGAGTTCGATAATGATAGTAAGACGCTTCTTTCTTCTCATCGCCATCCCGGCAGCATTTACCGCACACCCGTTGATGGCGGAATCCTATTCCCTGGCTAAGGCGAATTCTGCCAGAATTAGCGACATTAGTTTTAACCTTCACGACTCCGGTTCGCAGGGGCCCATCACATTGCGGCACGTTCAACACGTGCAGCCGGTACAGGCGAAACCGCGGTCATTCGAAATACATGACGGGACGGGCGCCACTACTCACCTGAAACATTTGATCGCTTGGGCAGAGGCCGGCCATAAAGGCTATGATGCGATCCAGCTTGGAGCGAAAAAGCTGCCTGCCAAACGGCCCACGCAAATGACAATCGGCGAAATCTATGCGTGGATAAATCAAACACCCAATCAACCTCATGCAATTGGCCGTTATCAATTCATACCCTCGACACTACAAAGCCTGGTCATCCAAGCCGGCATAAGCGAGAGTCATAAATTCACCACAGGTGTACAAGATGCCTTGGCTGACATCCTGTTAGAGGACGCCGGTATCAGCAGCTTTATGGAGGGCAAAATCAGTCGCCACCGGTTTATGACTAATCTGGCAAAGATATGGGCGGGATTCCCGACGGCGACTGGCCGATCTCACTATCACGGGTATGCGGGCAACCGGGCTGTGATCAGTTGGGACAGGTTTGACGCGATCATGAAAAAGATTTTCCCCACCAAACGCGGTTGACCGTCGCGGGGGGGAACACCACCATATGTTACCCCCACACAACAATTCCTAGAACGATTTAAGCGTTAATCACCCTTTTTCCCGCTGGAGGTGGCAAGATCATATGCGACGAAGCCAAGCGTAATGAGAATCATGATAACCAAGTCGGGGCTTGGTACCTTGAACGCCAAAATCAGCAAAAAAACTGCGATTGAGATAAATGCAAGAAGCGCGAGCAGCCGGTTCATAATTTACTATTCCTCATTGTAATGTGCCATCGGCCCAGTTGAAAAGCCACTGTGCTGTACGCATTAGACGCGCGTCATTGTCACGCGCACCGACAAGCTGAACCCCCATTGGAAGCCCCTCGAGCGAGGTCAGCAAGGGAACACTGACACAAGGGGTACCACAGAATGTCCAGATGCCGTTAAAAATCGGGTCGCCAGTTGTATCCAGCCCTTTCGGAGCAGGGCCGGGGGCCGCCGGACACAACAGCACATCGCAACGGGTTAACAGTTCGTCCAAAGCCGCGTTCAGAAGTTTAGGCATATCCTTCGCCGAAAGATAATCCCGAGCGGGAACCTTGTTGCCCTCTTCAATGGCTTCGCGTGTTACCGACCCCAGTTGATCGGTCGCATCGCGCCAATAGGGATAGTAATGATAGGACATTTCCGCGAAATTAATCAGTTTTCGCTGTTCCGACGCGTGTTCGAACACCGCAGGCAAAGGCATTTCAAACGCCTGATCACCCAGGGCACCGATCAGTTCGTCAAAGGCATCACGCATCTGCGGGTCAGCATTTTCCCAACCGGGCGGCCGCACGAACCCGAATACCGGAGGGATCGGCGGAGCGGACACCGCCGCAGCATGAAGCGCGGGTGCCGGCTGCAATGCTGTAGCTGCATCATCCGCGTCATAGCCAAACAAAACCTCGGCAAGCAATGCAGCACCTGCGGGATCGCTGGCAAACACGCCAACCGTATCCAGTGTCGGTGACTGCGTTAGGATGCCACGCCGTGGGATTGCGCCGAAAGTCGGCTTATATCCGGTGACCCCGCAAAAAGAAGCAGGGCGGATTACTGATCCACCAGTCTGCGTGCCGATCGCCAATGGCACCATACCATCGGCAACCGCCGCAGCCGAACCTTGCGAAGAACCGCCAGGTGTGTGGGCCAGATTGTGCGGGTTTGCCGTTTTACCCGGATGCATATAGGCAAGCTCGGTTGTCACCGTCTTGCCCATGATGATCGCGCCTTCCTTTTTAAGACGCTCAACAACATAGGCATCGTGCAACGGTACCCGCCCCTTGTCGTGCGTACACCCATTTTCGGTCGGGATGCGCGCGGTGTCGATAATGTCCTTCAATCCTACCGGCAGCCCGTGCAGACGCCCCAAAGGCCGCCCTGCCCGTCTGTACCCATCCAGTGTCCGCGCTTGAGCCCTTGCAAACTCAGGGTCGAACCAAGCCCACGCCCCTACTTCGGGTTCGCGCGCCTCGATGCGTGCAATATAGCTTTCGACCAATTCCAGCGCTCCAAGAGCACCCGACGCTAACCGGTCGCGCAACAAAGTAACACTGGGCTGCGCGACCCACGTATCGGACTGTTTGGCCTCAGCGCCCATAGAACATATCCGGCAAATAGAACACGATTGACGGGAAGATATACATCAACACCATCGACAGGATAACGCAGAACAGGAATGGCATCACCCCTTTGAAGATCTGCGTCAGCTGTAGTTCAGGCGGCGCAATTCCTTTCAGATAATA
Source organism: Sulfitobacter sp. L-8 (assembly GCF_056859255.1). NCBI lineage: Bacteria > Pseudomonadati > Pseudomonadota > Alphaproteobacteria > Rhodobacterales > Roseobacteraceae > Sulfitobacter > Sulfitobacter sp. L-8. Next base: position 74,510 of record NZ_JBSXOD010000027.1, on the reverse strand, counting down.
CGCCGACATCGCCATGGGCGGGGTCAAGAAACTGGTTTGCAGATTCAAGGCAACCAGGATGCCGAAGAACAGCGGATCAATATCAAAGACTGCGAGCAGGGGCAGGAAGATCGGCACGAAAATGATGATGATTTCGGACCATTCCAACGGCCAGCCCAACAAAAAGATGATAATCTGCGCCATGATCAGGAATTGGATCGGAGTCAGGTTCATGGACTGCACGAACTCGGAAATCACATGTTCACCGCCTAGATACGAGAATACAGCCGAGAACGTGTAAGAGCCAACAAATAGCCAGCACACCATCGCCGTTGTCCGTAGCGTCAGATAAACGCTTTCGCGCATCCGCTGCCACGTCATCGCCCTGTAGATAAACGCCAGAAAAATTCCGCCCAACGCGCCGATAGAAGCCGCCTCGGTCGGGGTGGCGAGGCCAAACAGGATCGAGCCGAGTACCGCAAAGATCAGAAAGGCCAGCGGCACGAACGAAGTGATGATCATCCAGACCAGTTTGCCCATGGGCATGTCGGGCACTTCTTCAGCAGTAGGGCGCGGTGCCGACGACGGTTGAAGAACCGAGCGGCCGATGATGTAGATAAGATACAGGCCCACGAGTGTAAGGCCCGGCAACAACGCTGCTGCATAGAGCCGAACGATAGAAACGTTGGTGGCCGCGGCGTAGACGATCAGCATGATCGAGGGCGGGATCAGGATCCCCAGGGTACCGCCCGCACAGATGATACCGGCAGCGAACGAAGGGTCATACCGCGCCTTGAGCATCGCCGGCAACGCAAGCAGTCCCATCAAGGTCACAACCGCGCCGACAATACCGGTGGCGGTCGCGAACAGAGCGCAAGTGATCAGCGCGGCGACCCCCATGGACCCAGGTACATTCTTCGAAGCGACGTTGAGGGTGGTGAACAAGCGGTCGACGATATTTGATCGCTCGACGATGTAGCCCATGAACAAGAACAACGGCACGGCGGTAAGCACTTCGTTCGACATGACCGTAAAGGTCTGGTTCACGAACAAATCGAATATTCGATTGTTATAGAACCCCTCGAACCAGGTGGACCATTGGTCCCATTGCCCCGCTGTTTCATCCAGCCGGTCAAAGGCACGCCACATCCGGCTGGCATCGAAATAGGCATAATACCCAAAGCCGATGCCCATAGCCATGAGCGTGAAAGCGATTGGAAAGCCGAGGAATACAAAAATGATGAACAGCCCCAACATCATCAGGGCAATTTGCGGATCGGTCATGTGATATGGTCTTTCTCGGCCTTGTTTGCTTCTTGCATCAGAAGATCTTCGGTTTCGAAGACATCCTCGTCAGCTTCAATCCAATAGTTGTGTTTGATCGCAATTATGCAGCGGCACACCTGTGCGATGCCCTGAATGAAAAGCAAGATACCCGCGACGACGATTATCGCTTTGAACTGGAAAATCGGTACGCCGGCCGGGCTGTTGACTGACACTTCGCCGTATTGCCAGGATCGAGCAGCATATTTCCATCCGGAAATGATCAACGCCGTGACACCGGGGAAAAAGAACACCAGATACAGGACAATATCAATCTTGCCCTGTGTTTTGGGCTGCAACAGGCGGTAGATGAAATCGCCTCGTACGTGTCCCCCTCGTGAAAGCGTATAGGCCCCGCCCATCATGAACAAAGTGCCGTACATGATAAACGAAACATCGAGCGCCCATGCAGTGGGGTTGTTCATCACGTACCGGACGAAAACCTCGTACCCTGTGCCGATCGACATTAACAAAATGAGCCAGGCAAATGACTTGCCAAACCACGCGGAAAGATTATCGGCGAACCGTATAAATGATACCATATTAGCCCCATGCCTCGCATAGAAGCCCCGGCACACTGGGTGCCGGGGCCTGTTTAATTCTCTGATCTACACGTTCAGAGTTTGATTTTGCCTGGGAAGTAATGCTCGTACGCAAGGCCGTAGTCAGGTGCGTTCATCAGCTCGTAGTACGAGACGCGGCCTACCCAGTCACGCTGGCTGTCGAGGCATTTCTTCATGAACGGATCAGCTTCCAGTTCTGGGATCAGTTCATCCCATGCCTTTAGCTGTGCATCCAGAATCTCTTTGGATGTGCGACGCACTGTAACGCCCGCATCATTTTGCAGGAATTGCAGATCCGCAGAGTAACGGTCCATCGCCTTGGCCGTGTTCGCGGTTGATGCAGCTTCGACACCATACTTCAGGATTGCCTGAATATCGGGGTCCAGATCCTCGAGGAAGGCTTTCGAGAACAGGAATTCAAAGCTTTCCGACGCCTGGTGATAGGAGGACAGGTAATAGTTCTTGGCTACGTCCTGCGCGCCAAAATCCTTGTCCGACGACGGGTTGTTGAATTCGAACGCATCAATCACGCCGCGCTCCATCGCGGGCACGATTTCACCACCGGGAAGCTGTGCTACCGACATGCCAAGCTTTGCCATAAGGTCGGCCGCCAGGCCCACCGTGCGATACTTGAAACCTTGCAGGTCGGCGACAGTGTTCACTTCTTGCTTGAACCAACCGAAAGGCTGCGCGAACATCGGGAAACCCATGTATCCGACAACGTCCAGACCCATGATATCTTGGGTCAGCTCGTTATAAAGCGCCTGGCCACCGCCCTGATAGAACCATGACAGCATTGTCGTAGCGGAACCGCCGAAAACCGGCCCGGTACCGAACAGCGAAGCGGCCTTGTTCTTGCCGTACCAGTAAACCGGCACTGAGTGTGCAGCGTCAATCAAGCCGTCGTTTACCGCGTCCAGAACTTGGAATGCAGCGACAACCGCGCCCGCTGGCAGCACATCGACCTTAACGCGCCCGCCCGACATTTCTTCGACACGGGTTGCATAGTCACGGGCAAAATCCTGCCAGATGTTTGCATCGTTCCACGATGTCTGCATTTTGATCACAAGTGGCGCTTGTGCGAGAACGGCCGGAGCTGCCAGCATAGCGCCAGTGGCGGCACCGCCTGCAACAACGGATTTCGTCAAAAACGAACGCCGGTTCAGGTTCTTCGTATCTTTCATGTTTTCTCCTCCCAGAGTGATCGCTAGGGTATATTGTCTCAAATCCGGAGTGTGCTGGCGATCTAACGCGGCATCCTAACTATTTCGATCTGATTGGCAAGCGCCTCAAAGGTTGTAAGTGTAGTGTCCGACACAATCCATTCAAGTAATTCAGGTACTTAGCCTTATTTTTAACAATAGAACCGCGTTTTGGCAGCCAAAATTAAACGGCTACACGTCTGCAAAACCGCCCCCAAGTGCCGTTGCGTCACTTCGGGAAGCTGACGCGGCGCAGCAAGGGCCGCTCAAATCTTGGTTTCAGTCAGAACAACCCACGAATCGACTGATTCTGACGCACCTCCAGTGCTTCGCCATATGTTGGCGCTAACAGCACCCGCCGGCTACATTTGCGAAGAGGCGTTTCGTATCCTCGGAACTCTGGCGTTGTGCAGACCGGTGTCGCAGATCATTCCGGTAAAAATCTCACCCTGCCAAAAATAGCGTCCAGTGCAAGAAAAACGCTGCGGCGAGCGTCGGGCCAAAAGGGATGTTCGCACTTGCATCGCCGCGTCTGACCACGGCCAGCACGATCCCCGCGACGGAAGACAAAAGGATGATCGTAGGCAGCGCTTGCCATCCCAACCATGCACCTGCCGCCGCTAATAACTTAGCATCACCGAGCCCCAAGGCATCAATTCCGCGCGTCCTGAAGTAAGCAGCGCCAATCGCCCAAAAAAAAGCAAACCCTGCTAACGCGCCTATCACCTGATCGACGGGAACCGCCCCCTCCCTCCAAACCGCAAGGATCACGCCACTCGCGATCAACGGCAGCGTCCCTGCATCGGGCAAGCGAAAGCTGCGCCAGTCCTTGACACTCAGCCAGATCAGCACTGCAACCAGTGGCGGCGTAGCGATGATATCAAGACTTGTCGGGTGCGACTGTGAAAATAGAAGCAGCGGTTGATCCAAGGCGGAACCTGTCAGTGAACCTAGCCACCATAGAATGGCGGGCCTTTGCACATCTTACCACCCGAAATGACCGTTCAATAATATTTATGAAATTTAAGAAACTATTTTGAAACTAATTTCTGGGCCGGTTCGTGGCTACGCGCATATGCGGGGCTTAAACCTTTCTGATGATTTAAGGGGAAGGTAGAACAGCCTTTTTTTGCATATCCCAATATCCTATGTGGAGGTAATACTATGCTAAATAATAAGAAAAAAGTCCTGGTCAGCGCGGGTGCCGTTCTGGCCACGGTGTGCGCCACAACAGCGTGGGCGTCGTCGCACCGCGAAGCGCCCGGCATCACTGCAATGCCAAAAGTGGATGCCACAGATTTTTATATGTTTCGAGGCTACGAAACAGGCAAGGAAGATACTGTAACTTTCATTGCGAACTATCAGCCATTACAGGCACCTTACGGGGGTCCCAACTATTTCACCATGGACTCCGACGCTGTTTACGAAATTCACGTGGACAATGACGGCGATGCGATGGAAGACATCACGTTTCAATTCCAATTCCAAAATACTCTGGCGAATTCAGGTAAAGGCATCGCGCTGAAAGTCGGAGGCCAGGATATCGCGATCCCGCTGCGCCAAGCCGGCACAATTGGTGCAGGTAATACCGCTGCACAAAACGAATTTGAAAGCTACACAGTACGTAAGATCAATGGCGACCGCCGTTCCGGCTATGCCGCCAGCTCCCTGCTGACAAACAAGTCCGGGGGAGGCACGACCTTCAAAAAACCTATCGATAACATTGGCAAAAAGACCATCGCTGACTATGCGACCTACGCCGACGGCTTTATCAGCGAAACCACTATTCCGGATTGCGCTGCACCCGGGCGCGTTTTTGTCGGACAACGAGCAGAAGCGTTTGCTGTTAACCTTGGTGAGATCTTTGACCTCGTAAATCTGGTACCAATCCAGGGTGCCGACAACCCCGCTTACCCTCAATATAACGCATCATCGCCATTCTCGGGTGGGATCAGTCAAGACCGTGCCAATGACGATCTAGTTGGCAAGTTCAACGTCACTTCGCTGGCGATCGAGGTTCCGATTTCCTGTTTGACAGGGAACGGTAACGGCGTAATCGGTGCTTGGACGACAGCAAGTTTGCCTCAGGCTCGCGTGCTTGACCCAAGCCCCACCTACGAAGGGACCGACGTCAATGGCGGTGCGTATGTACAGGTTGCGCGTCTATCCGCACCCTTGGTGAACGAAGTTGTCATCGGCCTGCCCGACAAGGATTTGTTCAACGCTGCCGAACCAACCCAGGATGGGGCGCTTGCGCCTTACGTTACCAACCCTACACTTCCCGAACTCGTCGAGCTGCTGTTCGGCGGCGTGGCTGGTCTTCCAGCGGAGCTAGCGCCAAACAACTTCCCGCGTAACGACCTTGTCGCCGCTTTCTTGACAGGCTTCCCGGGCTTCAACCAACAGGCAACAGTAACCGGCTCTGAAATGATGCGCCTGAATACCGGCGTGGCTGCAACGCCTCTGGCCAAGCAGAATGTCTTTGGGCTGGTTGCCGAAGATCTTGCTGGTTTCCCCAACGGGCGTCGTCCGGCAGATGATACCGTCGACATCGCATTGCGCGTCGTGATGGGTCGTTTGTGTCACCCCGTGCCATTGGGTCAAGAGTTGAGCGGCGATCCGAAAGCCGTCGACAACATCAATCTTGGGCTTTGTGCTCCAGCAGATGCTCCCGTTGGCACCGCTGCGTTCACAGATGGTGCTCCAATCAAACCAACCGATCTTCGCGCGACGTTCCCTTATTTGAACACGCCGCTCGCCGGGTCGCCAAACTAAGTGGAGGATCGTATGACACCGACCATGAAACAGATGTTTACACGCAAGGGTAAGCTGATCGCCGGAGCCTCCTTGCTTTTGCTGGTGGCGGCGTGCGGAGGCGGCACCGGTCTCTCGGGGATCAACACCTTGGGTGCGGCTTTCGTCAAGGCGTTCCAAACCAACGCCAACGGTACAGCCGTGGCTGATCCTGCAACTTTGGGATTGACCGTTAACCCGAACATCGATCCGTTTAACCCTTAAGGGTTACTGATCGCCGTTCAGGCAAAAACCATTTGGGGGTGCAGATGTTCATTCGTTTGCACCCCCTTTCTACATCTGCGGTATCATCGGAACGGTATTGAGCGGCACACCGTAGGCCCGACGTGTCACAACGACACTTTGGCCCGCAAAGCTTTCTTGACGCGCAATTCGGCTGTGCAGATTTACGACGATGTCATCGACTTCGGCAAGAATATCGATGTCGAAGTTCTGCGAGGTGAACCCGGTCAAGGCGGGCTGGACTGCACCCACCCGTTCAAGGTCCTTTGGCGTCAAAAGCCCCGCGCTGCCCCGCATGCTTTCAAGCCGCAGCGCAGCAGATCGGTTGTTAAGCACCGCGCGCAAAAGCAGTGGCGCGGCAGTATTCAGATTGAGCGTTGCGGTTGCGGGCAAGAAATCCACGAACGGCGCAAGTGCGTTAATTGTCTCAGCCGAAATGCTGCGCAATTCCGATAGGTTTTTCAGACCCGGACGCCCGGCGATTTCCGCTGCGATCCGTATGCCATCTGCGCGACTGATCTCTAGTTCGGCCAGAACGCGCAACAGCGCCTCAACTTCGACCTGCGCCCCACCGGCAAGTCGGGTCAGGTTCAACTTGGCCTGTGCATCGCGAATTCTCACGGAAAAACGCCCCGTTGACAGACCGGCTTCTTGCTGGGCGACCTGTGCCCAAGGCTCTGCGTAGTTGTCAGTGTCCGGGGCCTTTATCATATCCCGCCGCAGCGCGGTCACGGCGCTCGCTTCCGCCCCTCTGGCCAAGGCATCTGCGGCTGTTGCCGCCGCCATGGACTGCGCACGCCGCAATGACACATCTTGCGAGGTCAGCATCAAGAACACGACAATGGACGCGATCGACAGAATAACCAACACGTTGATCAGGACGACACCCGCGTCGCGCTGCCGGATCATTCCTTCACCCCGGCTGGCACATCGACAAGTCGACTAACCGTACCCTCGCGTAGATCAAGTTGCAGCTCGACAGCCTTTAGCGTGGGTGCCAGACCAAGCGACTGGGTCTGTTCGATCGGCCAACGGTCATGCCACGTGCCCGCAGAATCAAGCGACCTCAGCCGGATGGCCTTTACTCCGTCAATCATCTGCTGTTCAAAATTCCTGCGCGACAGGCTGCGCAGAAGAACAGTTGACGGGGCCTGATAGGACAGCAGACCGGTACCGGTCCTGTTCATCGTCACACCGTTTTCATCCTGCCGCACGCTGCCAGAATCCGATTCCTGCAAATCCCGGCTGAAAACCACCAGTGCGCGATCGATTTGACCCAAGCGCTCCAACCGCCCTTGCGTGCCGGACTGAACCCGTAAAATGTTATCAAGCATCGTAAAGCCAGCTAGCCCGATCAGAGAAAACAAGGCCAGCGCGACAAGCACCTCGACGAGCGTCAAGCCCGCTTCTGTGTCGCGGTGCACCTGCTGGGTCATGCCGACGCGGACCCGATCATCGTGATAGCGCCGGCCCCCACGTTCAACACCGCGAGACCACGGCTGCATAGCCCCGATTTGTTGAACTTATATGGCCCAAGCACACCAGAAAAGCCCTTGTCGCGGGTCAAGCCGCTGGCGGTCTGTTCCTGTATCCGTCCCAAAAGGCGCGCTGTTTCAACGCCATCAAAGGCGACCCCCGCGAGGATGCCGGCGCTTGACCCGTGCGCCTCTTGATAAGCGACGGCAAACGGTTCAAACGCAAGCGGGTCCGGGGCCGCGTACCAGGCATCACGGAGTGCTGGCAAATTACCGGGGTCGCGAGAAGACCATTGTGTTGACCCCAACACTTGGGTTTTGCCCCGCAACGCAGATGCCAGCGCTTCCAATTCCTCACCTGCACCGGGCAGATACACGGCCTTTGGCAGGCCCCCACCATTCGCGTTTGCCAACTTTGCAAGCACGATTGCGGGGTCGGTGCCGACGATCGGCGGCAACATGGTTTGACCGGTCGCTTTGCCAACAAGCAGCGCGGCCTCGGCAGAGCGTGCGCCGAAAGCGCCGGTGGGCGCGACCACGCCAACGGTGTTCAAACCGCGTCTGGCGGCAAATGTCAGCACCGCGCGTGCAGATTGTTCCGGAGTGACGCCCAATACGAAAACACCACCGCCCGCGACGTTGACATCATTCGATAGGGTCAAGACAGCCACATTTGACCCAACTGCTTGGGAAACCGCCGCAACCTGCGCCCCGAATAGCGGGCCGACAATCATACGAGCCCCCGCTGCAACGGCAAGACGGGCGGCAGCCGCGGCGGTCTCGGGCGTATCACCTGAATCGAAAAACGCCATCTCGCCAGTATCGCTCAACGTGTTGCCGCCAAGGGTTGCAGCATTGCGCATGATCTGGCCTAGTTGCGGCGCACGGCCCGACATCGGTGCCAGAAGCGCGGCCCTCCCCGGCCCCTCGCTTTTGGCTGGCTTACCCTCAAGGACACTGCCCAACCCAGTGGCAGAACATGCAGAAAGAAACGAAGCAGATGCTGCCAACCCAGACAGAAACACCCGGCGGTCGCGTCGCACGGCGACCCGCGCGGGGACGTCAGATTTTATGGGTGATCGGGTTATCATTGGTGGCACTCCTGTTTTTTGGGGCGACGGCGATGCTGACCGTACCCGCCGCCACTATGGCACGGGTGGCGGGGATGCCGCCACAGGTGCGCGCGGTGTCGGGCAGCCTGTGGTCGGGTCGCGCTGTGATGGACGGGGGTTTGGTCCTGACCTGGCAAGGAACATGGCGCAGCCTTCTTCGCGGGCGGATCGGCGGCGACCTGAAGATGGCCGGACAGCATACCCTGTTGCAAGCGCATGGTTTCGCCAGCCCCTGGCAGCTTGGCCTTCGCGACGTGTCTGGACGCGGTGGCGCGGATCTGTTGGCTTTGGTGCCGGGCGCGTCGCCCTGTGACGGGCAGGCAGTTGTCGATATCAACCGCATAACCTGGTCGCGCCACCAGGTAACGAGCCAAGGTCGGGTACAAATTAGCGAAAGTACCTGCCAAGCTGCGGGACGACCAGCGCTTGAAGTCGCGCCGCTTGATCTGGTTCTCACCACCGAAGGTGTTGACGGCGTCGCAAACCTGACCACGAATGATGCCGCCAAATCGCAGATGGGCCGAGCGCGACTTGGCCCTGACGGCTGGGTCAAATTGCGGATCGAGCCCGCCGCGGCGCAATTGATACCCGGCTTGCCCGACAGCGCGCCAACACTGTTGGAGTTTCAATTGAACTAACCGGGTCAGCCACATCAAATCACCAAATTGTTCAGATTGACGATGGGCAGCAGTATCGACAGGACCAACAACATCACCACACCGCCCATCAATAAAAGCACTGCGGGTTCGACCAACGCCACCAGCGCCGACACGAGGGCGTCAAGATCGCGTGCCTGATCCGCAGCGGCGCGCGTCAGGCTTGCACCCAGTGTGCCACCGGCCTCGCCGCTGGCCACCATCGCGACCAGCAAGGGCGGAAAAACTGCCGCCTGATGCATCGCCTTTGACAGCGCCGTGCCCTCGCGAACCCGCGCGCCTACAGCCCGCGCCTTGGCTTGGATATAGCGGTTGCCGATCGTGTCACCGGCCGCTTCCAACGCTTCCGAAAGCGGTACCCGGCTGACCGTCAGGGTGGCCAGGGTACCCGCAAACTGCGTAGCATTGGACTTCAACACGAAATGCCGCATCGGCCAGGCCTGCGCAGTCCATTGATCAAAGCGCATGCGCGCGCTTGGACGCCTGAGCAACCATGCCCCCAACGCGACAAGTCCCAATACGGCACCCAGAACAATCAGTCCGTAATTCGCGACAAAGTCACTGACCGCAATCAGGCTGCGGGTCAACAACGGCAGTTCGGCCCCGCGGGAGGTAAAGACTTTGACAATATCTGGCACCACATAGACCAACAGCGCAACGATCACCCCTAAAGAGACCAGAGCCAAGATCGCCGGATATAGCAGGGCAAGCTGCACTGTCTGGCGGTTCTTTGACCGGGTCTCGACAAAATCGGCCAGATGATCCATCACGTCGCCCAACCGGCCCGACGTTTCCCCGGCCTTGACCGATGCACGGTAGAACGCGCCAAAGATGTGGGGATGTGCATCAAGCGCAGGAGCAAGCCCCTGCCCGTCGAGGACGTCGGCGCGCAACGTCAACATCAACGCTGCCACTTTCGCGTTGCTCGCCTGATCCGCGACAGTCTTTAACGCGTCCTCGATACGCACCCCCGCACCGATCAACGTCGCCAGCTGCCGGGTAACCACGGTCAGCGCTCTCCCTCCGATGGCCTTGCTGCGCCCGCTTGCAAACACCGAAGCGCCAGAGAGACCCTTGCGCGTCGGTTCGACAGATATCGGTAACAATGCGCGTGCGCGCAGCTCCTGCCGCGCCGCGCTTGCGCTTGACGCTTCGATCAGGCCGGTGCTTCCAGTCCCTGACTTATCAACCGCCTTATAGGAAAACGCTGCCATATCTTAAGCCATATCCGGTAGCACGATGTCATCACGGACCGCCCGGGCAACTTCCTCGACCGTGGTCTTGCCTTGCCGAAGTTTATCGACACCATCTGCCAGAATACCGGGCGCTTTAGCACGGGCACGATCTTGCAAGGTCGCCTCCGATGCACCCTCGTGGATCAACCTTTCAAGCTCTCGATCAACTTCGATAATTTCGTAGATCGGCAGCCGGCCCTTGAAACCCTGATTTTGGCAGGCATCGCAGCCGATACCGCGTTGAACCGTTTCGCCGGCTGAAATCGCCCCCGACAACAGGGCGCTTTCGCTTTCGGTAATGACGTGTGGTGCCGCGCAATCCGGGCAGACGCGACGTACCAAACGTTGCGCAACCAATCCCCGCAGCATCGGGGCCAACAAAAACCGTTCCACACCCATCTCTACTAATCTTGAAACCGCACCGATAGCCGTGTTGGTGTGAAGGGTCGAAAGCACAAGGTGGCCTGTCATCGCGCTTTCAACGGCGATCTGTGCGGTTTCGCGATCGCGAATTTCGCCCACCATCACGACATCGGGATCTTGCCGCAAGATCGCGCGCAGCCCGCGCGCAAATGTCAGGCCGGTCTTGGTGTTGACTTGCATCTGTCCCACACCATCCATCGAATATTCAATCGGATCTTCGACGGTCATTATATTCCGCGACCGATCGTTCAGCCGCCCAAGTGCTGCGTACAGCGACGTCGTTTTACCGGACCCTGTCGGCCCTGTCACCAGTAACAGTCCATCCGGGCGCGCAAGGATGCGTTCAAAGGTTTCGCGATCTCGCGTGCTCATCCCCAGATGGCTGATGCCGCGTTGCGTCTGGCTTCGATCCAACAGCCGCAGCACGACCCGTTCACCAAACTGCGACGGAATGGTGGACACGCGCACGTCAAGGTCATACCCCCCGACGCGCAAGCTGACGCGCCCGTCTTGGGGTTGCCGCTTTTCCGCGATATCCAATTTGCCCATCACCTTGATCCGGCTGACCAGAAGCCCGGCCAAAGCGCGCTTGGGTTCGATCACCTCGCGCAGGACGCCATCAACCCGGAACCGCACGATCAAACGGCGCTCTTCCGTTTCGATGTGAACGTCCGACGCACCTTCCTTGACCGCCTCGAGCAAAAGCGCGTTGATCAGCCGGACCACCGGGGCATCGTCATTTTGATCCAGCAGATCGTCGACCGCTGCGGCCGTATCGGCAAGCGCATTCAGGTCGTCCCCGGCTGCCGCCTCTGCGGCCTCGGATGCACTGTCGCGGTAAACGCGACCTAACGCGGCCTCGAAAGCTTCGGCTTCGATCGGTACAAAGACAATGGGTTGATCAGCCCTGCGCTGTGCTTCCATCAACGCGTCGACGGTTGCGCCGGGGCGAAAGTGGCAACCCAATCGGCCATCCGGTGAATCCACCATCAAAATAACGCCGTTTGACTTGGCAAAACCGTAGCCGAGGCGCGGAAAGTTTGGTGCGTCGTCGAGGCTCATTCCGCGTTCTCCAAGGTCAGGCGTGCGGCCACGATGCCGGGTGCAGTTCTGCGGTCCAACTCAATCGCGACAAGCGCGATGGCCGCGTCGGATTCCATCTTGGCGACCCAGTTGACAACCGTCTCATAGGGCGCATCATCCAAAGAGACCCGCACAACCGCGCCTTCTGGCTCAAGCCGCCGCACGAGCACCCCGGCAAGTTCAGCGCTTTCGGTGATGCGGGTTGCCAGCGGTACCGTGACGACAGCGACGGATTCCCTCTCCGCGGGCCGGTTTCCCAAGTTCTCGGCCGCTTCGATCAAGGTTTGATATTCCCGGATTTCAGCGCGTGCCATCAGTCGTGCTTCATTCAGCGGTACCCACACAAAACGATATCCGGCGAACAGCGCCACCAGTGGCAGAGCGACAAGCACCAATACCTTTTCGCGGCGCGACAGACGGTGAAACGCGTTCATTCCGGGGCCCCCTTCGTTACAACGAATTCGGCTTCCGCCCCCCCCGCCGAGGCCGTTGCGGCACCGCTGGTCACCCTGAATCCGCTGGCGCGCAGCAAACCTTCCGCCTGTTGAAGGTCGTCCAGCCCGGGCACTTCAACCAAGATCGTCAACCGCGCGGGGTTGTCGGCAAAGATCATGCGGCGAAACGTGATCTGGCTATCGACATCGAGCAGGGCTGCGGACAGATCCTCTAGCATCGGGAGGAATGCACCGCCCTTCGGGGGCGTGTCGACAGGTGCAAGCCGGCGCAGGATAGGTTGAACATCCGGAGTGACAATGATGCCGGGAAGCATGGTATCAATTGCAGCCTGCGCCGCTGCGCGTTCGCGATCAGCAATCCGCGTCAACGCGACGGTATCCGCGATCACGATACCAAGATGCCCAATCAACCCGAGGGCGGCGATTGACGCGACGCGCTTCAGGTGCCGCGTCCAATCGGTGGCCTTGGGGGCGAACGCGCCTTGCCTCAGATCAACGCCCAGGTCTTTAGGGTCAGGCTTTGGGGGCTGTGGTGCATACGAACCCGCGACGATGGTATCAGGCAAGCGATCGCCATAGCTCTTGATCGGCGGCTTACCTGCCTGCTGCCAGATCAGCGGCAACATGGTGACGTCGATGATGAATCCGGTACCGTCCGAAACGCGCACCAACGCACGCGCCCCGCTCAGCCATACGGCCCAAACGGGGCTGTCATCCACACTGACCGGCGCGGGCAGCGCGAATGTCTCTGGCAGGACCGGACGATCACCGGCATTTACGGCGGCCTGCATGATGTTTCGATCCACGACCGCAGCAAGCACCTGATCAGGCTTGTCCAGTGTCCGACAAAGCGCGATGTGAATATCCTCGAGCGGCGCGCTGATCCGATCCTCAAGCGCGAACGGCAATGCAGCACGCTTGGCACGTGTGCCGCGCAACGGCAGGACGGTGGCCATCAGCGAAACCTGTTCGCCGGGCAAAATTAGCGGCGAAACCTGAGAAGATTCGGCCAGTGCGTCACACAATGAAACAGCAAAATCTGATCGGGGGTCCGCCGAAAATCGGGGGTTTTGAGACACGCCTTTTGATCCCACCCGATCCGGGTGGATTTCAGCGGTTTGCTGCTCGTTTATGTGCACCTTTTGCAAGGTTTCATCATTGTGCGAGGGCCGATTTTTCAATAGAATTCCTTCATTGTGACCCAATAAAATAGGTACGTTTTAAAATGATAAAGAGTTTCGGCGAGGGCGCAATATTGATGAAGGAAGTTTGTCTTTCGGTACTGAGAACACGGGCTGCCCGTCATCTAAAACGCCACCCGGAATCTGGTGTCACACTCATCGAAATGATGGTGGTGCTGGTTATTATTGCACTGGTTGCCGCGATGATTGTTCCCAATGTCATCGGCCGCCCGAACGAAGCGCGTGTCGCCGTGGCCAAAACCGACATCCGGGCGATCGCAAGCGCGCTTGAACTTTACCGTCTGGACAACCGTGCCTATCCCACGACATCGCAAGGTCTGGGTGCCCTGGTGCGCAGGCCAACCTCCCCGCCCGAGCCATCCAATTGGGTGCAAGGCGGTTATCTCCCCGAAGATCCCACAGACCCATGGGGCAATGCCTATGTGTATCGATCACCGGGAACCACGTCGAATTTCGATCTGATATCGCTTGGTGCCGACGGGGCAATCGGCGGCACCGGGGTTGATGCCGATATTTCCAACACCAGCACACCGATAGACGGATGACCGACATAGGCACTGCACCCCCAAGGCCGGCAAATCGCCGCAAAGACGCGGGGATGACCCTGGTTGAAATATTGGTCGTTCTGGCCATTATCGGCGTCATGGCCTCTGTTTTGGGGCTAAGCGTTTCTGGGGGTGCGCGCAGTGCTGATGTACTTGAGCGGGAGGCGACGCTTTTATCCGTCAGGCTCGAACGCGCGGCCGACAGCGCCGCGTTGAACGGGACGCCGGCAGGGTTTACCTGGGATGACAAAAGCTATTCCTTTGTCGGCTTGCAAGATGGTGCCTGGGCCGCGCATCCTGACGGCATTCTCGCTGCGCCGCATCTGCTGGACCGCGCCGCAGCGATTTCAGTGTTGGGACAGACGCGCGGCCGGTATCTGATCCGGTCGGATATGTTGCCCTCAGTCACAGACCCCGCCACCAACAGCCCCGTCCCGTTGCAAATCGCCATCGTCGGGTCAAAAGACACCTGGGAGGTGCGTTTCGATGGTGTTTCGGCGCGGTCACAAAAAAAAACGGATAGATCCCAGCCATGAATCGCGCAACCAACAATACCGAGGCCGGATTTACCCTGCTTGAGGTGTTGGTTGCGCTTGCCGTGCTCGCCGTCGGGGCGGTATCGCTTTTGACCGCGACCCAAACGCATGTCAGCCGCATATCGGATATCGAAAGCCGCACGGTGGCGAGGTGGGTAGCTGATAATCGGCTGGCCGCCTTGCGTATCGGAGTGCCACAGCCAGATGTTGTTGATATGCTGGGGCGGCAGTGGGGCGTCGTGGTCTCTCGCTTGGAAACCGAAGACCCCGATCTGCAAAGGGTTGAAATAGCCGTTGCGCTGTCTCCGAATAATCGTGATCTGTTCAAGCTCACAGGCTTCATCGACAAAGCCGACAATGGTCTGCAGGTCCCGCAATGAAGTCTCCGTTCCGATTTGTGACACCCGTTTTCGCGCTATGCATCACCGCTTCGCTTGGCATTGCTGCGGGGCCGGTCTTTTGGCACATCATGGGACAAACCTCCGACAAAACTGCCGAAGTTTCCTTTGTTGCCACATCCCCATCCGTTGCCCCTGCATCGGTCGATCTTGTGTCAGCGGTCGCGCTGGCCCCTTTTGGCAGCGCCAAACCGGACCAGCAAGTGACACAGGCTCCAGAGAAGACAACACTTGATCTGGCGTTGCGCGGCATCCTGCAGCAATCCGACCCATCGCTTTCCTTTGCACTGATCGCAACAGACGGTACCACATTGCGATACGCAATTGGCGACAGCATCGCCGGTAAAGCAACGTTGATCGAGATTAACGACCGGCACGTGGTTTTGGACGTAGACGGCGTACGTCAAATACTGGGTTTCCCGAATGCGGATGTCGCTGATCTTTCCGCTGGCGACGTTCCTGCCGGCCCGACGCCCCTTAGCAATCTAGACCGTTTGCAGGCAGCGCTTTCCGTCGGGTCCGGTTCGATTGAGATTGAGGATCCCCCGCCCCCGGAAACCACCGAAGAATACATCAGCATGTGGCGCGAGCGCATCATTCGCAATCCCAATCAGGTTTTAGACGAAATTGGTCTGCTTCCGACCGAGAAAGGCTATATCGTCGACGAAACTCACGATCCAGGCGTAAAACTTGCCGGCTTAAAGGCCGGCGACCTTGTTGCAAGAGTAAATGGGCAGACAGTGGGAAACACAGAAGAAGACCGCAAATTTTTCGATGAAGTTGCCGCCTCGGGTGTGGCACGACTGGAAGTTGTCAGAGATGATAAGACGTTCGTCTTGTCATTCCCCTTACGATGAATAGTCGTCTGCCCTCCCTCCTCGTGTTTGTCATCCTCGGGGCGATCGCCCTGGGTCGTCCTCAGATGGCACTGGCGCAAGAGACATTCGTGATCAATCTGCGCGGCGCTGAGATCAGCTTGCTGGCGGAACAGGTGTCGGACATCACCGGGCGCACCCTTGTCCTAGATCCGAACCTCACCGGCGAAGTAACTGTTGTTTCGAAACAGCCGCTTGATCGCGAAGGGGTTTGGGCCCTGTTCCAGTCGATTTTGCGGGTCCGTGGGTTTGCAGCCGTCGAAACAGGGTCTGTGTGGCAAATCGTCCCCGAACTTGACGCACGGACCAAGGGCAGCCCGCAAAAGCTTGTCATCCCCGGGAGCCAAGACGTGGTGACCAGGTTGCTGCGGCTGAATCGTTTACCATCGACAGAAGCGGTCCGAGTTTTGCGACCGTTGATTGACGAGGCTGGATATATCGAAGCGATCGAAGATCCGAACGCGATAGTTATCACAGACACGTTGGCAAACGTTGACCGCATCGTTGCCATTGCCACCACATTCGATGGCGAGGCAGAGATGGACGCGGAGGTTATACGCTTCACATATGCCGAAGCCGGAACAGTGGCGGCCGCGATTTCCGAAGTGCTCGGGGCTGCCGGTACAGGGGCAAGGCTGTCGGTTGATGCAAATTCGAATGTATTGTTGGTCCGTGGCACCCAACGGGACATTTCGCAAATCAGAAGCTTGGCGCGGGCCATGGACACCTCTCCGAGGGTCGCACAAAGCGAAACTGTAAGCACCTCAATCTACCGGCTCCAATTCGGCGAAGCGTCCATCGTAGCAGATCTGGTACGAAACACCCTGACAGGCTCTACGGACTTAACCAATCCAGTCGCTGCCAGCGTCGGCGAAGACCCGGCCAACCCTGATACGCAAACGTTTGCCGCCGGACCCGAAGCCGCCCCGATTTCACCGGTGTCTGTACAGGCCTCGATCGAGACCAATTCAGTCATTGTGCGCGGTACGCAACGGCAACTTGCGGAAGTGTCGCAGCTGATCAAGGCTCTGGATGTGCGACGGCCCCAGGTGATGATCGAAGCCGCAATCGTAGAAGTGTCTGGCGACATCGCTGAACGTTTGGGGGTGCAGCTTGGCATTGGCGAAAATTCACAGACCGGTGCCATCGCCGCCACGTCTTTTGGCAATGGGGGTGGCGCACTTCAGAATATTCTGGTCGCATTGGGTCAAAGCAATGCTGCGGCTCTTTCCACGGGGCTTTCGGTCGGGTTGGCTTCGGATAATTTCGGTGCGCTGATCCAAGCCCTGAACACGTCGACAAGCGCCAATCTGCTCTCCACCCCTTCCGTGACCACCATGGACAACCAATCGGCCACAATCGTGGTTGGCCAAAATGTGCCTTTCCGCACCGGACGGGTGACCACCGATGGCGGGAATGTCACCGAAGTGATCAAACGCGAAGATGTCGGTATCACCATGGTTGTCAAACCACGCATTACCGCAGGCGGGGTGGTGCAACTTGAGATTGAACAGGAAGTGTCATCGCTTACCAATCAGGCTGTTACAGGTGCCGCCGACCTTGTGACCAACCGGCGCGTCATCAATACCACCGTTCTGGCCGAAAACGGCGGTACTGTGGTTCTCGGTGGCCTTATCACTGACGACAGACTGCAAAGTAACCAAAAAGTCCCTGTACTGGGGGATGTTCCAGTTCTGGGCGGCCTGTTTAAAAGCCGGAACGATAGTCGCAACAAACGCACCCTGTTTGTCTTTTTGCGTCCTACGATCATGTTGACCCGCGCTGACCTGGAAAAAGCTGCTGAAACGCGCTATCGCCGCGCCCAAAGCGCTGAAACCGCCGTTCAGCCCCGAAGCATTCTGAAGCAGGAAAAGGTCAGAAAGCTACCGCTAGAGATTGACGGGCTGTACTGAACAGTGTGGGCTTAGCGCTTCGTCGCCACGGTAGCATTGAAAGTACGTGCAAGACGCCTTGACGAAGGCGCAGGACTGCGTGCGGGGATTTAAGTCGGCGATGCTGCCCCAGGTCGATAAGCGATGCCCCCCTGCCCTTCTGGACGCCACGCCGAGGCCCCGTGCGGGTTTTGGGCGTTATCCTTCCAGAAATGGGACCGGTACACCAAATGTGGTGACAAGCAGCACAAAGTTCAGACCGAGAACAGCAGCCGCCCCGACGTATGACAGCAGCCGCACGATCCGCCCGTTAGCGTAGGGCCCCATGACATCCTGTCGAGACGTGAAAATAATCAGCGCGATCATTGGCACCGGCAGTGCAATTGACAGAACGACCTGCGACATTACCAGCGCATCAGTGGCGTTATAGCCCATAGCCACCACACCAAAGGCTGGCAACATGGTAAGCAATCTGCGCAACCAGATCGGTACCCGGAAGTGCAGGAAACCCTGCATGATCATCTGCCCGGCCATGGTGCCGACGACCGAGCTGGATATCCCGGAGGTGATCAGCGAAACCAGAAAGACAGAGGCTGCTGCCGTGCCAAGCAGCGGTGTCAGCAGGACATAAGCTGTCTCGATTTCAGCAACGCCGCTGTGACCCTGATTGAATGCACTGGCCGCCATGATTACCATCGCCATATTGACCATGCCCGCGACCGCAAGCGCCACGACGACCTCGATATTGGAATAACGCAGCACTCTGCGGCGGTCATCTTCATGCCGGATCGCGACACGATTTTGGGTCAGGCCGGAATGCAGAAATATCGCATGCGGCATCACGGTAGCGCCGATGATACCGACCGCGATGGCCAATGCAGATCCGTTCGGCAACACCGGGGTAACCAGCCCCCTTGCAGCCGAACCCCAATCCACCGGTGCAATCAAAAGCTCGACAAGATAGCTGAGCCCGATGATTGCGACCATCGTGCCGATGATAAGCTCCATCGTGCGAAAGCCGTAACGCTCGAAAATCAAGATCCCATAAGTAACGATCGCCGTCACGGCCATACCCCAGATCAGGGGCAAATCGAAAAGCAGCGAAAGCCCGATAGCACCGCCGAGAAACTCGGCAAGGTCCGTGGCCATGGCAGCGACTTCGCTGACCGCCCACATTCCCCACACAACGGGCGTGGGAAACTGATCCCGCGACAGTTCGGCCAGGTTCTTTCCGGTCACGATCCCTAAACGCGCTGACAGCGCTTGGAACAGCATGGCGATGAGATTGGCCATCAGCACCACCCAGAGCAGCTGATATCCGTATCCCGCGCCCGCTTGGATGTTGGTGGCATAGTTGCCCGGATCCATATACGCGATCGACGCGATGACCGCGGGGCCCACGAACAGGAAACGGCTGAATGGGCTGCGATGCTCGCCGGAGAGGACATCGGCCATGCTCTTTCTGGTGCGCTCGCTACTTGTCATCGGGTCCCTGTCCTTTCACTGCAAGATATAGCCTTGGCTATACTTATGGCAATAGGCTTGATTGCTGTTATTTGTGGTCACCCAATAACCGGTTGGTTTCTTCTGGATGAGTTATTATCCTTGGCTTCAAAGTGTTACCGTCATGACAATTCTGCTATGCTCGACATTGAAGAAACCGGAGAGGCCAATGAATGAACCGAAGGCATCTGCAATTCAGGTTCCGCCCGCTGAACAGGCTGGCAGGTTCGCCCGCGCGCGCGAAGTTCAATCGCGTGCATTGTTGGAAGACTATGTTGAGCTGATCGGCGATCTTATTACTGCGCATGGCGAAGCGCGGGTTGCAGATATTGCAGAGCGAATGGGCGTGGCCCACCCCACCGCGACCAAAACCGTCGCTCGGTTAAAACGCGAAGGGTTGGCTACGTCGCGCCCTTACCGTGGTGTGTTTCTGACTGACGAAGGAGCGAAACTCGCGGAACGCGTGCGGGACCGCCACAGGACAGTTGTCGATTTGCTCGTCGCTCTTGGCGTTCCTGCTGACTATGCCGAACGCGACGCCGAAGGGATTGAGCATCACGTATCGCAGCGGACATTGCGGGCATTTGAAGCGTTTCTGAAGAAGAGCCAGACAGACTTAAGATCGTAGAACGCCGGTGAACGAAGTGCAGTAGGAAAGAACTGAGCAGTTTTATTCTTTCAGGTTTAACGCTGCTGGCTTGGGATACCCTGCCCTGTGCGTTATGTGTTTAGCAATCAAATCATGGCAGCGGGTTAGCGCGCCTATGGAGCGTTTCTTCAAACTCCGAATTGTCCGCTCGTCCATCGAAGTGGCTTGGCAAGAGCGTGTAGAATGCACACTCCTTGAACGAGGATCGGACGAACTCCCCTGACAATTGTTATTTGCTCCACTTGCTAGCTCCGTCGGTAGGCTGACGATCTTGCTGCTCTTCATAGCGGTATTTTTCCAGACGGTTGATGAATGTCCACCGCGGTGGACACTATGCTGTTGCGTTTTCGATGTTTGCTAGCCTTTGTAGCAATACGATGGGATCGAACTGATGCACCCGTTTGCCAAGCGTTATGCTATGAAAGTATGCTCCAAAGTTTCGAATGCGTTTGCCTAGCTGAAGCATAATGAAAATTGCGCAAGATGCTTTTTGAGGGCCGATGGCTATCTTGGCCTTGTCGAACGTGGATGCGTGAATTCCCATCATCGGTGCCAAGGTTTCAGCATGACGCTCCACGTCTTTCCAAGTGGTTAGCCCCTTGGGCGCGAAAGCTGTCGCCTCCCTGCACACGGAAGTCAAAGTCTGCACTTCAGGTTTGTTGTCGTTATCTACTGTCTTTATATCTTTATCTTCTTTTTCTGACTTAGATAGATGCCGGTCAGCTTGCCCGTCGTTGGCGGGCAGAAAGGCTGTTTTTGGCGCGTCCACCGCGGTGGACAACAGACGGTATTCACTCTCTGTTTCGGAGAGAAGGGAGCGATATTCAGCGATGGACAACTTCCTTCTTAGCGCTTTTCTGACTGTTGAAGTGAAGACGTTATCTGGATTGGTTTCCTCTAGATGGGCAAGTTTTGTCAGGATTTGCTTGCGAATAAAGATGCAGTCACGGCGCATGTTTTCGAGCTTTTGAGCGATGGCCAGGAGTTCGTCTGCGCGTTCGAACAAAGGTGAGAGGGTAAGCCCGTAGCTAATGCTCTGGCCGTCAGAGGAACGCACGCGATACCGCTTTCGGTTGGGACTGTCCTGGCGTGTTATGAAGCCGAGCACGAGAAAGCGGTCAATATGTCTGCGAAGCGTCCGTTCATCGATACCTCCGACGCGGCGGCAGATCTCGGCGTTGGAAGCAAACACGACTTCGCCGTGGCCAGGTTTAAGAAAACTGAGCAATGCTTGCAGTGTTTGCATGTGACTTGGGCGAAGACCAAACTGAGTGTGAGAGTCTCTGAGAGCCCTGAAGATGGTCCAGACGTCAAGTTCTGCCGCTGAAGCTGTTTCATCACGGGGTAGGTGGGCCTTTTGGCGTTTGACGGACAATTTTGTGAATGCCATGGGTTTATGAACGAAGACCGCCTTGCCCATAACTTCCCCGTCCATTCCCGCACATGCGCGCGTGAATAGGCAATAAAAAGACGTTCACCGAATCGGTGACTCTTGACCAGTTTATTGAAGATTGCTACATCATAGGTGCAAAGCTGATGATGAGGGCTCTCTGGGGGAAACCTTGGGGGGCTCTTTTCTTTTTAGTCTTCGTTTCTCTCCTTTTGCTCGCGTTTCTAGTTGTATTCCGGGGTCAGTGCCCCGGGCCTCTTTTATTCCGCCACTGGTCGAAGATCTGGCGAAGCACTGCCTCGGCATTGTCTTCGACCCATTGGCCGAATTCCGGGTTGTCCTTGCGGGTGATCTTGATTGCGACGGCTCGGCCATCGCTGGCAAGCATGGCAAGTGGCGCGCCGCTTTCGTCTTTCACCACGCTGGACTGGTTTTGGGTCTTTCGCTTAGCGGCACCGCGGGCCTTGGTGGAAGCGGCGTTGAAGACAGCCTGAAACCTTTCGGGGCTTGGCAGATCCTTTTTCATCGAAGAAAGCGTTTCCTTTGCGATGTCCACCAAGCTCGTTTTCTGGGCCAACACCGCTAAATCGCCCCATTGGCGCCGACCGACGCCATGGGCCGGCCCAATGAGGCGGATAAGTTCGTCGGGCAGCTGCTCGAGCACGACGCGATGATTTGACACGCCTTGTCGTGTAAGGCCCAAAGCATCCTGGATGACGCCCGGTTTATATCCTGCTTCCTGCATTTCCTTGATAAATATAGACTTTTCAATGAATGATGGGTCGAGTCTCAGGTTGTTCTCTTGGCCTTGTGCGATCAGGGAAGCATCGTCGTCCAACGTTCGCACGATCGCTTTGACTGTTCCGCCGACTTTGCGGATGGCCGCGAGGCGGCGGCGCCCATAGACGATACGGTACCGCTCTGGTTGGTCCGACGGGCGGACCATGATCGGCACTTGTTGGCCGTGTTTGCGGATGCTGTCAGCCAGTTCATCTATACTGCTGTCTTCCAGCACAAGTCGATCACGCAGGCCGTCCATGTCAATTTGGTCAACATCGATGTCCCGGATTGAATTGGCCGTGATCTCGCGCAGTGAATCACGCAACCCTCCAACAGAACCGGGAAGTTTTGATGACTTCGCCGGGGCAGGGGGCTGCGCCGCGGTTTGGGCGGTGTCTTTCGCAGGCTGATTAAAGATGTTGCGGGCCATCAGCGACGCCCCCATGCCATTTGAATCGTCTGCTCTAGTTCGTCCGCGACGCTGTTCACGCTGGTAAGTGCCCGGTCGAGCGTCTTTCGGATAAGCTGGTTCGGATCGACCTCATAGAGGGTCTGCTGCGTCATGCCTGCATCAGAGATCGCGGTCGATTTAAGCATGGGTTCGGTCATGACCTGCCCTGCGAGAATTGACCGGAGATATCCGGCCATCT
The DNA here is from genome assembly GCF_056859255.1 of Sulfitobacter sp. L-8. NCBI lineage: Bacteria > Pseudomonadati > Pseudomonadota > Alphaproteobacteria > Rhodobacterales > Roseobacteraceae > Sulfitobacter > Sulfitobacter sp. L-8. The sequence goes on along the minus strand of NZ_JBSXOD010000027.1, from coordinate 51,548 downwards.
GTGTCTGTGGGCCGTCCGAGGGTTCATATCGTGTGACCAAGAATTTCACGAAGTCCCATGTGACGCGCCTGCCGATGGCTTCTTCGACGGCCTTGATGGTCTCGGAAGCCAGCTTGAGAAACTGGCTCATGGACGCAATGTCGAGCATACCGGGGACGACAGTGACAAGAAGGCCGGTTGATGCAGACAATGCTGTCAATGTCAAAAAGCCCAGTTGAGGCGGGCAATCTATCAGAACGATGTCATAGTCAGCATCGACTTCTTCGAGCGCCAAAGCCAGACGTTCTGCGAAAATAGGCTGTGCCCTGCGGGCGAGCGCATTTGCTGTTTCAGTTTCATACTCGGACAGCATCAATCCTGCCGGAACCATGTCCAGTTTGTGAAAATAGGTCTTCTGGATGACTTCTGAGAGAGGCACCTGATCCTCGTATCGCAAAGCATCGTAGATGGTGCCCCCGTCGGCGAACTCCAGCTCGGGGCGGAAGCCAAAGAAAGTGGTCAGGCTGGCCTGCGGATCCAGATCGAGTACGAGAACACGATACCCGCGCAAAGCAAATCGCTGTGCAAGGTGTATCGTCGCCGTCGTTTTGGAGGATCCACCCTTGAAGTTGACGACCGACACAACCTGAAGGCGGTCATCATCGCGACGCCCGGGACGATAAGCGTCCGCGTTCTTTCCTGTGCGACCTAGGATGTCGCGCAGAGTGTCTACTTCCTCGGCCGTATAAAATCTGTGTCCCCGATTATCGGTGTGAACCTCGGGAAAACTACCGTCCTTGTGCCGATTGCGCAGGTTCGACGTACTGACCCTGAGTACGCTCGCGACCTCGGTTGAACTGAAGCGCCGAAGGGATTTTCGTTGCTCGGGCTCGAATGCAATTTTCATCTGCCGATCAAGCGATTCTGCCAAATTGTCGGCAAAGGCCCCGATGTCGGTTGAGCCTATCCCTTGCATCATTTCAGCGGTACGGTCATCCATATTCTGCTGCCTCTCTTGGCCTTTTCGAAGGCTCTTTGTCATTCTGACGATCAAATAGCTACCTGACGAGGTTTGCCGTCAGAATGACAAATGCCATGAACATGCAATTCCAGCAAGAAGAATCTAGATATGGTGGAAAAGTTATCCACAGCACCTACAGTAGCGCTGGTAAAGCAAACCGCTTAACATATTGATATATATATTAAAAAAGTAGTTTACGAATGATGGGCACGGCTTTGCAAATTTGCTAAGCTGCTGCGTCAGCCGTAGCTAACCGCGCGCCAGTGCGCGATTTTCTTGCGAAGCTATAAATGATTCCGAGCGAACTTGCGCCGTCAGCGGGCAGGCATGCTTCATAGGCCGCGTATAGGCGGGTCAAGATTGATTATCTGTAATGTGTAAGCAAAATCGAAGCAATTTAATCTCTCTAGGTGGGAAGGGTATTTTAATTAGGAGATAGTAAATGGAGACCACCCTCCCGCTCAGACACACCCGCCTGACACGGCTGGCTCATATGGGGCTTGCGCTTGGGGTTATCGTGCAGTTGTTGACCAGTCTTGTGTTCGTGCCCGATGCACCCGGTGAAACCGCCAATATCTATTTTGAAATACATGAATATTCTGGTCTCGCAAGTTTTGGCTTTGCCTTGCTGTTTTGGCTGGTCGTGATGTCACGTAAATCCGGCACCACGATAGGAGAGCTGTTCCCGTGGTTTTCCAAATCCCGCCTTTCCACGCTTTGGAGCGATATTCGCGGGAGCTTGGGCGCGATCAAGCAAATGAAGCTGCCGCATATTGATGAAACGTCAGCGATTGCCCACGCCATTCACGGATTGGGGTTGTTGCTGATCCTGACAATGGCGCTGACCGGGACCGTGTATTACTTCATAAATAATGGTGATCCGGATGCCGGAGGACTGGTCGGTGTGGTGATGTTTTTCCACATGGGGCTGGCCAACGTGGTGTGGGCATATCTGATCGGACATGCAGGGATCGCGTTGATTCACCATGTAACCAGCCAGCTCAGTTTACGTGAAATGTGGTCGTTGAAACAGCAGGGGTGACACCGGCACCAGACCGGGGCCCCATTCCCGGTCTGGTCCCATGCTACCCAGAGGATACGAAATGGATCATGCTCGACAGACCTGCCTTATCGTAGGGGCCGCTAGCAAGATCGGCCGAGCCATCGCCAAGCATTATATTGTCCAAGGTGCAAATGTCGTGATCACCGATCCGCTCTTGACCCGAGCCCAAAGAACAGCAGCCGACCTTCTGCCCGGCGCGACCAGCCGGCTTTTGCCGAAAAGACTGGACATCGCAGACGAGGAAAATCTGCATACCGTATTCGAAATGGTGAAGGGGCACTATGGCAAGATCAGTGTATTCGTTCTTGTTACCGAGATCGGTACAGCCTGTGACCGACGGAATATACCGTTTGACGCGTGGAAGTCCCGGTTGTCGCGCCACTTGGGGACTGCGCGTGTCGCAATGCAAACCTGCTTGCCTTATATGGATATCTCTGGCCAGGGCAGGGTGTTGGTGGTTCAACCACCTTGTGTCCAAGGTACTACAGCGATCGAGCTTACGAATAATCTGGCCAAGCATGGGCTGGCGCGTACCGTGCACCTTATGGCGCGCGAAGGCAGAAAATATGGGGTTGACGTAGAAATGATTGCCCCAACCCAGACGTCATCGGCGTTTACGCAACCACCCGCGATCAGCGTCAGCAAAAAACAGATGCGCCGCTTTGTCTCAGGCCCCGATATGAATGTCATCCCACGCGGTCGGAGAATGGTTGATGAACGCGAGGCAGGCAGAGAACGCTTTTTGCGTGTTTTCCGTTTTAAATCAACGAATAACCCTCCCTTGATGTAAAGCTGATCGATTGTGTGGGACGTGGAGGGGCGCGATCGAGATGGCGGGCCGGTTTTGCACGGAAACGCGAGAGATGGCAGACGATCACGCGCAAGTGACATAATGGTTATTGACCTCCCCCTGCTGGAAGGTTCCATCTAGGGCTTATGAATTTCGTTTATCGCCTGATCCTGATTCTGGCCCTAAGCTTTGGGGTTACCGTCGCGCCGGACGTATCGCCGGCCGACACGGTGGGCGCGTCTATGTCACAGATGGATACGGAACGGGGTGCGCAGGATAAGTGCGATGGGTGCATTTCGCGTGATATCGTCAATGGTGCAGCCTGCGAAAGCGGGGGACCGGTGCCGTGTGGGGCAAGCGGTTCCGCCGCGATTTTGAACGAAGTGTCTATTGCAACAGTTGCCGGTACATATGAAAAAATTCTGATGGTCGCTGACCCGACCGTGCCCCCCGGTACCAGCCCGTCACTTGATCCGTTTCCGCCTAGAAATTCTGTCTGATAACTTGGGCTTGCTTTGTGCAGGCCTTGACCGTTGCCCTCGGTATGGCGGCGACGGGTGATCCTTTCAGATTGAGGCAAATAGACAATGAAATTTGAACAACGACTTACACGCCGCAGGATGCTGGGTGCCAGTGCTGCCGTGGGTGGTTTGGCCATGCTATCGCCCGGGCGACTGGCCTTGGCTGCCACAACGCCTGACCCTTTCATTCTTCGTGCGGGTAAAGGCACTGCGATGTTGCGGCCTGTGCCCTATAGCCCGACACAGGTATGGAACTATAACGGGACAGTGCCAGGCGCTGAAATCCGGGTGCGGCAAGGTGATCGCCTGCGCGTTTTGGCACAGAACGGATTGGATGATCCAACTACGGTGCATTGGCATGGGATACGCACACCCAATGCGATGGATGGCGTGCCTTTCTTGACGCAAGACCCGATAGCGGCGGGCCAAGAATTCCTGTACGAGTTCGATGTGCTTGATGCAGGCACGTTCTGGTATCATCCCCATCACCGCAGCTCTGAACAGGTCGGGCGTGGGTTATACGGTCCGTTGATCGTCGAAGAAGTTGACCCCATCAGGGTTGATCGCGACCTGACCTGGATGCTGGACGATTGGCGCATGACCAAGAACGGCCAGATCTCCGACGATTTTGACAGTCGCCATGATGCTGTGCATGGCGGACGAGTCGGAAATGCGGTGACGATCAACGGTAAGGTCCCCGAACCTATGGAGATCCGCGCCGGAGAGAGGGTTCGCCTGCGTCTGGTTAATGCCGCAAACGCGCGTATATTCGGCCTGGATTTTGGTGACCTGTCACCAATGATAATTGCCATGGATGGACAACCGGTAACCCCGCATGCCCCGGAAAGCGGCGTCATTGTCTTGGGGCCAGCGATGCGCATCGATCTTGTGATCGATATGACGGGTAAGCCCGGTGACACAGTTTCGGTTGCCGATGTGTTCTATAAGGACCTCGAATATCGGTTGATTGATCTCACCTACGCGAGCGAGCCCTTGCGCAGCACGGTTCCGGACTGGCCGATCGCGCTTGCCCCAAACCCTCTCACTGAACCTGATCTTGCCGCGGCGACGCGCCATCAGATTGTATTCAACGGCGGCATGATGGGCCAAATGATGATGGGCGCGGGCATGGCCAACATGATGGAGCAAATGCGCGACGGCAACATGTGGTTCATCAACGGCAAAGCAGAAAAGGGACCGATCAAGGATCCATTGCTAACGCTGCCTTTGGGAACATCTCACGTGTTCGAGATGGAAAACAGAACCAGATGGGCGCATCCGATCCACTTTCACGGCCATAGCTTTCGCGTGATTGCCCGGAACGGCCAGCCAACAAAGTACAACGAATGGCAAGACACCGTGATGATGGCCCCCCAAGAACGGGTCGACATCGCCTTTGTCGCGGACAACCCCGGTGATTGGATGTTCCACTGCCATATTCTTGAACATCAGTCGGCGGGAATGATGGGCGTTGTCCGTGTTTCCTCTGCTGTTTGAAGCCTAACCAACAGACGTTAAATAGAAGGATGAAGAAATGAAAAAGATACTAGGAATTACCAGCCTTGCCTCTGCCGGTGCCGCCGCTGTGCTTGCGATCAGTCTGAACGCTGCTCCGGCAAAAGCCGAAACAGTCACGCTTTACAAAAACCCACAGTGCGGGTGCTGCGAGAACTATGCAGACTACCTTCGCGAAAACGGGTACACTGTTGAGGTCAAGCCTACGCATGAATTGACGCAAATCAGTGAAGAAGCGGGCATTTCGGAAAAGATCCAGGGATGTCATACCGCGTTTTTGGGTGATTACGTGGTCAGCGGACACGTGCCGGTCGAGGTGGTGAACAAGATGCTGACTGAAAAACCAGAAATAACGGGGATCACGCTTCCCGGCATGCCGATGGGTTCCCCGGGAATGGGCGGTGCAAAGCAAAAGCCGTTCGAGATTCTGGCGGTCAAAGCCGGGGCAGAGCCAACAGTCTATGCTGTGGAATGACGCCACGATTATCCCGGCACGGACACGTGCCGGGATAATCTTAAGGTTGGATAAAGGATGAAGTGTATGTTTATGGAAAATGGAATGATGGGTGGCGGAATGATGATCGGCATGGGATTAGTCTGGTTGTTGACCATCACGGTGTTGTTTCTGGGGGTGATCGCGTTGTTAAAGTACATACGTTCTGACGACAGCAAATAGTGCCCCTGACAGGTGCCCATTGCGCAACTGAACGGGCGGCAGGCTAGTGAGCGCGGGACTGTAACATAGAGTGTTCTTTCGGGTGCGGCCTCAACGGTTTCGCTGCGCGTCGGCGATAGGGAAATTTAGGAAGCGAGATGATCAAATATATAAGTGTCCTAGCCTTCATGCTGACAGGCTTAGCTGGAACGGTTTCGGCCCAGGATGCGCGGTTGGCCAGTGGCAAGGCGCTTTATCAGGAAAATTGCGCAAGCTGCCATGGTAGCAACTTGGAAGGCCAAGCGGACTGGAAAATTCGGTTGCCCAATGGCAGATTGCCGGCACCCCCGCATGACGAATCCGGGCACACTTGGCACCATCCCGACAGGGTGTTGGTCGACATTGTGAACCGCGGCACGGCGGCGATTGTCGGAGGTGGGTACGAAAGCGACATGCCCGGTTTTGGCGATGTTCTTTCGGACGAAGAAGTTATCGCGATACTGGACTACATAAAAAGCACTTGGCCGGCGCGCGCACGCGATGCGCAGGCAAAGATAACGCAAGGCGACGAAGAGGCGCGTAAATGACCGATCTTGACCCCCCCGAGCGGCGCGAGAAGCCCGGTTTTCGGTTGACCACACTGGCAATCGTTCCCGCGATTGCCTTTGCGTTACTGGCGCTTTTTGCTTGGGGGCTATTCAACAGCGATGAAACGCTGCCATCGACGATGGTGAACAAACCTGTGCCCGAATTCTCGTTGCCCCCCGTTCTTGGCCGCGCAGAGGGGCTATCGACGCAAGACCTGGCCGGACATGTATCATTGGTCAATGTATTTGCGTCGTGGTGTGTTCCGTGTCGCGCCGAACACCCGCTGTTTGTCGCACTGGGTGCCACGGGCGAGGTACCGATTTATGGCATCAACTATAAGGACCCACCAGAACAGGCACGGGCATGGCTGGATGAACTGGGCGATCCATATACCCGTATCGGGGCCGACCGCGACGGTCGTGCCGGAATCGAATGGGGCGTATACGGCGTGCCTGAAACCTATGTCATCGCTGCCGATGGCACGATCGCCTACAGGCATGTCGGGCCGTTAACGGACGATATTTTGCAAAACACGCTCATGCGTGTGGTGCGCGAGCTAAAATCTTCTTCTACCGCCAAGGAGGCGACACAATGAATTTTATCAAACTGGCATTCGCGTTGCTGGTGGGCTGGTCGACCGCCGCCGTGGCTGCCCCGCAAGGGTTTGCACTGCACGATGCGGCTCAGCCTATCGCCAACGTTCGTTTCGTTACGGAGGACGGCACGAAGCTGGATATGGAATCGTTTCAAGGCAAGGTGTTGCTATTGAACATCTGGGCAACTTGGTGCGTGCCTTGCCGCGAGGAAATGCCGACACTCGATGCGCTTGAAGACAAGCTCGGGAGTGATAAATTCGAGGTCGTAGCCCTGTCTATCGACCGCGCCGGCGTTCCGGCTGTGCGGCGGTTCTTTGACGAGATCGGCGTGAAGCATTTAAACATGTATGTTGATAAAACCATGCTGTCGGCGACAGCGTTGCGTACCGTGGGCCTGCCAACCACTTTGCTGATCAACGCAAAGGGAGAAGAATTGGGGCGCCTTGTAGGTCCAGCGGAATGGGATGACCCAGAGATGGTGTCGTTTTTGGAAGGGTTTATCGAATGAACGCTACGAGCAGCCAGATGTCGTTGCGCGGATCGGTCTCTGGGCTATTCAACGAAGATGGCCGCCAGACGATCGAAGGATCGTTGACGAACGCACCCGCCGACGCCTCGGCTACATCTGTATGGCCGGCATGGATGACCCGAAAACGCGTGATTTTCGCCAGTGCCGCGACCCTTCTCGGTGGGGGTATGGCGCTCAATTGGGGGTGGCTGACAGCCGTCGGCCTTGCTCCAATCCTCATATCGCTGGCACCGTGTGCTGCGATGTGTGGGCTAGGTCTGTGCATGAAGGGTGGCACAGGCAAGGGGTGTGGAAAATCGACCCACACCTCATCAAGTGAATAACCTTTCAAACCAACGTATATTAACGCAAGGAGTGACCCGATGAAAAAGACACTTGGACTAATCGCAGTTGCCACTGCATTCGCGACCGGCGGCTTCGCCGTAAATGCCGAAGAAAAGCCCGCGATGGATCATAGCAAGATGACCCAAAGCGACGGAACCATGAAAGACGGCAAGATGGACGGCAGCATGATGAAAGATGGCACCATGAACGGCGACATGATGGGCATGATGTCGATGATGTCGGAAATGAAGCCGATGATGGCCGAATGCACCAAAATGATGGCCAACATGAACAAGATGATGGAAAGCGGAAACATGAAGTCGGAAAAATCCGACGGTTGAACGCGACCATGTTCCTGCCGGCTACCTGGTCGGCAGGGGCACTTTGTTGAAGGACACGGTATATTGACTAACCTGACACGGCGTTCCGCTTTGGCGGCTCTGGCCGCACTTGCTGCTACCCCCGCTTTTTCTAACCATCCCGGCGAAAACCTTGACGCGCGCATGATGGAGATGGAGGACTACTTTCAGCGTATCGATGAACCTTCGGCACCTGCCTTTGAATTGCAGGATGCGCAGGGTAAACTGGTGCGTCTTTCGGACTATAACGACAAGATCGTTGTGCTGTATTTCATCTATGCGGGATGTAATGACGTCTGCCCACTTCATTCGCAAAAGATTTCGGAGATCCAAAGCGCGATTAACGAAGGCCCCATGAAGGACATGGTGCAGTTTATTGCGATCACTACCGACCCGGCCAACGATACCTCTGAAATTTTGCAGGCCTACCCCGAAGTACATGGGCTTGATACCCAGAACTGGGTGTTTCTGACGACCGCGGCGGGACAGTCTGAGGATGCGACGCGGCGTCTTGCCCGGGAATACGGGCTGGAATTCACAATGACCGAAGATACCGACATGATGATGCATGCGGCAGTTACCCATGTGATTGATATCGGAGGACGTTTCGCCGGAAAGTTTCACGGAATGAATTTCAAGAACGTCAATCTTGTCTTGTACGTCAGTGAGCTTATCAACAATGCGCAACACCGTCAGCGTGAACGCGGATGGTTTGACTGGCTGACCGGTGCCTTTCGATGACTGCTATGAAAGCTAGCGAATTGATGCGCACTGACGCCCAACTTTCCCTGGGGGCGCTGCGACGTTACTTCGCTGTTATCATTCCCGCCAATCTGATTTGGGAATTTGCTCATATGCCTCTGTACACGATCTGGACCGAGGGCACATGGAGCGAAATTATCTTTGCTGCTTTCCATTGCACTGGTGGTGATATCCTGATCGCAATGAGCGCGTTGATGCTTGCGTTGATGCTTGCGGGCCAGGGCTGGCCTTACAATGTGCGGTCGCGCCACCTGGTTCAGTTACTTGCGGTCAGTATCGGTCTTGGGTACACGATTTTCAGTGAATGGTTGAATATCGTGATACGTGAAGCTTGGGCTTATTCAGACCTCATGCCTATCGTGCCGATCTTGGACGCCGGCCTGACGCCGCTGCTGCAATGGATAGTTATTCCACTCGCCGCGTTTTGGTGGGCCGCAATTCCGTATAAAACAAAAGAGGTCTAGCAATGGATTTATCGGGCATAGGTATTTTGGCGGCTTTTCTGGCTGGCGCTATTTCCTTTCTTTCACCTTGTGTGCTGCCGCTGGTGCCGGGGTATGTCTCGTATATTGCCGGACAGCCCGGGCTGCGTACCACGCGCAACGTCGGATTGCGCGCCCGCGCCGGGGCATTGGGGTTAAGCACCTGCTTTGTATTGGGGTTCTCGACCGTCTTCATTGCGTTGGGTGCCAGTGCCAGTGCGCTTGGTACGCTTTTGCTGACGTGGCGGACTGAACTGAACTATCTGGGCGGCGCAATCATAATCTTGTTCGGGCTCGTCATGCTGGGCGTTTTCCGTATCCCCGCGCTTACCCGCGACACACGACCTGATCTGAACATTCCGGGAGGTCGCCCTTTGGGGGCATATGTCCTGGGTCTTGCTTTCGCATTCGGATGGACCCCGTGTATCGGACCCATCCTTGGCGCGATTTTGACGCTTAGCTCAACCTCGGGGGGAATGACTGACGGTATCTGGTTGCTGGCGATCTATTCTGCCGGTCTGGGCGTGCCGTTTCTTCTGGCTGCGCTGTTTACCGATGCCATTGCATCGCGCGTTCGCGAGATCGGCAAGGCCGGGCGCTGGCTGTATAAGGGGGCAGGGATAGCTATGGTTCTTATGGGGCTGGCAATCATGACGGGCCAATTGTCACGACTTGCGTATTGGCTGTTGGGAACCTTTCCTTTTCTTGCCTCGATCGGTTGACCATTGCCGGAGGGCACGATGATACCTTCCTGAAATCAACGTAATGCCGTCTATCTGAGAAAACAGAACATCCCGAACAACTGTGTCGGAAAATCCCGTTTTTTCTGGATAGTTCGCGAATTTCTTTTTCTATCCGTGGTTTCACAAAACTGTCGCAAACCACGGGTAGGCGACCGGTAGGAAAAAATTCCGAAAACCGAATCTGAAGGAAAACTACTAATGCTGCCTAGACACCTACTGAGCTCCATCACCGCTTTGCTCGCGCTGAGCGCAATGCCGGCCCTGGCTGAACTGAAATACTCCAACGATACGGGCGGCTCCGTGAAACTCTATGGTCAGCTTAGCCCCGCTTACCTTTCATTTGATGACGGTGTGGCGTCTTACGGGGATTTGGTTGACAACGAAGTATCCAACACGCGTGCCGGTCTGACAGTGACGCAGGATTACGGTTCGTCGGTTCTACAGTTCGACTTTTTGACCGCACTTGGGTTTGGTCAGTCGTCCAACTATGGCCAAGCTGGCGATCCAAAGTTTCTGGACTGGCGCCGGACCTTTGTCCGCAAGCTGGAAGTCAGCTGGAAAACCGAGAGCGCGGGCACCTTTACTTTTGGTCAGGGTAGCATGGCAACTGATGGCGTCGCGCAGTCGGATCTGTCGGGTACCAAAATGGCGATGTATAACGGGCTTGATACAGTAGCCGGGAACTACCAGTTCCGGACTTCCGCCGGTGCCCTTTCCGGGATCGAAATCGACCACACGTTCACCAGCTTTGATGCGTCGCGCCGCGGCCGTATCCGGTACGATACACCTAGCTTCAACAACTTCACGTTCTCCGCAGCCTACGGCAAAGACATCCTGTCGACCAACAGCAATGATATTTATGCTGATGCTGCCGTGCGCTATAAGAACGAGATCGCCGGGACAAAGATTGCCGCGTCGTTGGGTTTTTCGCGCAGAACGCGGAATGGATCAGACCGTGATGATACGTTCGGTTCGATCAGCGCTCTGCATCCGTCAGGCGTGAACGTCACCCTTGCCGCCGGTAGCCGGAAGAATGACGGGCAATATGGGTTGATCAAGCTGGGCTATACCGCCGATTTGTTTTCAGTGGGCAAGACGTCCTTTGCTGTCGACTACTACAAGGGTAGCGATTTCGTGACAAACGGATCGTCATCGAAAAGTGTCGGAGCAGGCATCGTTCAAAAATTCGACGACGCGCGTTTGGAAACCTATCTTATCGTTCGTAAGTACGAGTACACCGATACGACTGCCACGAGCTATCTGAATGCTTCTTCGGTGCTGCTGGGAACACGCTGGAAGTTCTGATAATCGCAAAAATTCGGTACGCGCGCCAAGTTAGTGCGTACCGAACGCCTGTTGCATGCAGGGTAATTGGAACCGATTATGTTCGGGCGCGTTGCGTAAGTATGATAGAGGTTGCGGCAATGGCCTTTTGGCCGTCGCAGCGGGACATCTAGATAATTTGCAACCGACGCGATCCGGTGATGATAATCTAGCTGACCGGCTTGGAGACTCAAGGCTAACACCACGGCGTTTAACGAGATGAAAATGAATTTCGCCAAAACGTCGCACGCATATGTGAAGGGATATGCTTTGTTTCGGACAGGATCGCTAACATATAGGTACTATTACACTAGTCAGGAGTTTACGTTGCCATGCTAACAAGGCGTCATTTCGTTCTTTCATCCGTAGCGCTGTTTTCCGCGCCGATTCCTCAAGCTTCCTGGGCTGCTGCCACTTCCAACAAATCGATGTGGGAGATATGGGATGCACAGGTCACGCCAGCCAACTATGACCCGGCAACGTCCAACCCCTGGGGCTTCCACCCAAGATTTTTGCCGCAGCTGGTCGAAGCAAACCCCAGCCTGACGCCCGGCGACATCCATGTCGATGCCGTAGCACGGTATCTCTACCATATCAGAGACAACGGTACTGCAATGCGGTATGGCGTGGCGATTGCACGCGGCAACCTGTACGAACCGGGTACATACACCATTCGTCGAAAAACGCACTGGCCTACCTGGACGCCCACGCCTTCGATGATCAAGCGCGAGCCGGAAGTGTATGAACAGTTTGCCGACGGTATGGATGCGGGCCCAACGAATCCGCTCGGGTCGCGCGCATTCTATCTTTTCGAAGGTAACCGTGACACGTATCTGCGCATCCATGGGACGCCGAACCCGGAGTCAGTGGGCGGGCGTGCCAGCTCTGGTTGCGTCCGGATGGTAATGCCCCACATCAATGGTCTTTATGATCATGTAGAAACCGGTTCGACAGCGTTTCTGTATCCGCCAGAAGACCGGATCACTGCGCAAAGCTGAATGCTGAGCCGGGCCTCTGGCGATAGATTTCGAAGGGCTTTCGCCCGTTACGGTCGGATTAACCGGCCGCTGGCACACCCGGCTGTCTTGTGCAGATCGGGTTGCCGTTTTTGGATCTCAGCGGCAGGAACGTCGTTTCAACTGGCCCTACATGCTGGTAGACGAAACACCCGTCAGACGGCTGAAGCTTGACAGCATTAAGATTTTGATACGGGGCGGCAATCGCAAGCACACTCGCAGGCAGTTCTGTCATGAAGCCGTTTTCGACCACGGGCGGAGGGGCCACAGGCTGAGCGCAGGCCCCCAAAAGCGTAACGGTGGACCCTATCAGCCACAGACTTATCTTCATCTCTTCCATTCCTTTCAATGTTGTGTCGCAGTAAGTTTAGCACAGCCGAGACACATTTCCCGACAATTACCGAAAAACTTGATTATCGCCAGATAAACATCGCTTTATTCAACATTTGGCAAGGCTCGCCAAAGCTTATTCTCGACAGTGATGGCCCGTGTACCTGCTCTCTGTGCTGAAAAATCGTTGGCAACATCCGGATCGGCATTTCAGTACTGCAAGGTTGGCGACGATTGCCAACCAAAACAAAGTATTTTCAAGTCAGACTTATGTGTCGATATCCTCACGAGAAAGTGGGCATCTTTCCCCCGCAGGAAGGATTGACAGACGGTTTATGGTCGACCAAGTATTTGGAATGAAGTTGAACTATGCCATATCCGCTTGCGTTAAAGCACTTTCGTGCTTGGCACTTATCATGGCATTGGCACTCTCCCCTACATCCGAAGCTCATGCATCGTCGATCGGGCATGATGACCATGCTGTCACATCAGCAGGAGCCGATAACGCGGATCAAGCCATATTGCAGTCCGGTAGCGGCGACGTTAGCAGCAGCGCGGCAGCTTCATCGCAGGACAAGGCTGACGCCTTCGCATTGTGTTGCGATGCACTTTGCATGTCGATTGTGTTAAACGAAACCGGGCATCCGTTTGTTAACGAGAACATCCGCGAGAACCGTTTGACCCTTCATGCGCAAACCGCATTGATTGATCCTTCAGGATTCCTGCGACCTCCCCAACTTTCGATCTGACTCGAGGCCCGTGAGAGGCCCGTACGTTACACGCGAACTGCGTGAAACTGAAGCTTGTCGATCAGGTTGGTTTTGTGAAAAATTTCATTGATCCCTGGGTTGCTGACCCTATTGTCCATACGGCCGTCGTCGCCGCATCCTTGCCTTCGATGGCCGGGATCCGGTCCGCGCACGGCGTCGCGTTGACGTATTATCATCGGGCCGACAAGCTACAAGGCATACAACCAACACGAAGTTTCCTAACAGAACATACGTCCCCGGACGTACCGATTGTTGGAAGCATCGCGAAGAAGTTCATGCTCAACGCTGATGATACCTCACCATTAAATATGGATTCGGGTTCATTCGCTCCGGGTTTGCCGGGAAGCATGTTCACGGTTGCAAAATACCTCGGTGATATGACGAGGAAAATTTGCACCGGTTCCGATAGGCATAATAACCCATCGGGCAAGATGGCAGATGAATGGACCGGCGAAGTTGTAAGCCTTTCCGCTGATAACGGTCCCGATGCTATTGACTATCTCCAACCACATTTGAAAGGCTGAGAGGCCTTTTGAAAACTCACACAAACCTTACAGGAAAAACTGATGAAAAACCTTCTTATGACAACCGCTCTGACAATTTCTCTGGCTGCCCCAGTGTTTGCGGCAGGTAAACACGAAGCCGGCCATGGCGATATGAAAATGGACGACCATGCGGCAATGATGGTCGGTATGCCCGGCGACGCGTCTAAGGTAGACCGGACAATCGACGTGACTTTGCTGGAAAATGACGAAGGCCAAATGCTGATCGAAAGCGAAGACCTGAGCTTTAAAAAAGGTGAAACAGTTCGGTTCAAAGTTGCCAACAAAGGCGAGCTCGAGCATGAATTCGTTCTTGATACAGTAGAACGCAATGCAGAGCATAAAGAAGAAATGATGGAAATGGCCGGAATGGATATGAAGCATTCCGATCCAAACAGGCTTCTTCTCGATGCAGGTGCTTCAGCTGAAGTCGTCTGGACTTTTACCAACGATGGGACATACGAAGCCGCTTGTTTAATACCGGGTCACTATGAATCCGGCATGCATCGCGAGGTATCAGTAGGCAAGTAGCTCACTACTGAGGCTGAGGTGTTCACTCGCGGTAAAGTCAAAAGAATTGACAGAAAAGCCGGTGAGGTAACTATCAGTCACGGTCTGGTCGTCAACCTGGACATGCCGGGGATGACCATGGTGTTTAAAGCCGACGAAGCGACGATAGACACGCTATCGGAAGGCGACACCATTGAGTTTATCGCCCACGAAGTCGACGGCGAAATCACTTTGACCGATGTAAAGTAAGCCACCGGGCGAGGCTGCAATTACGATTGCAGCCTCGCTATCGACCAAAACCCGACCGGACCGGGTTCCCGTCCGACACCGGGATGAAATTTACCGCGAGGCAACGCTGGCCGTGAGACCACTATTGATCATTATCACGTATTTGTTGTTCGGGCTGTTGCCCGCGCTGGCAGGGACGGGTGGAGCGATAAGTCCGCATGCCGACATATCGCAGAAATCCAAACACAACTTCATAGGGCGCCCGAGCGACGATGCGCTGGTTACTCGGGAAATTGAGATATCAATCAAGGAAACCGCCGCAGGATATATGCTGTTCGAACCTGATGCGATCTACATTAAAAAAGGGACCACTGTCCGGTTTGTCATCACCAACACGGGGGCAGTCGATCACGAATTCTATCTTGGGTCGTTTGACGAAATTCAGCAGCACGAACGGTGGATGCGCAGTCATCCGGACATGGCTCATGTCGACCGGAATGCCGTTGCCATCCCGGCGGGTGAAACCGCTGAATTGGTTTGGCAGTTTTCGGTCGAGACCAATCTGGAATTTGTTTGCCTGATTGATGGGCACCGCGAAGCAGGCATGTGGGGGGTCATTATTGTGCATGATCATGTGTCCGGCAGCACGGCGAGGTAATTGATCGCAATGGCTCTGCTGGAAAGATATCACCTGTTCGTCCACGACGTCGCGGCGATGTTTGGCTATGAATACAGTGACGCCACACCTGAGTGGATGCACCCTTTCATCCATGTCATTTTGGTGCTGGCCCCATCGTTTCTGGTTATTGTCGGCACGTATGGCATTATCGCCGGGTTGTTGAAATTGTTGCGGCGCACCCGCTTGAAAGAGCCTCGCAGCGAAGCGATTAGGGGGCTGGACAATAGCCTGTTCAGCTCGATATTGCGTCACTCGCGCCGGCAACAAGTACAGATGACTGGCCTTAGTTTACTGGCTTTGCCCATCCTCTATCTGACGTTGGAGCTGCCGAAGCAGATCGTGAACAATGCCCTGCATTCCGACCGGTTCCCTATTGTGGTCTATGGTTGGGGCGTGGATCAGGTCACGTTTCTATTGTTGCTGTGTGGTCTCTATCTTTTGGCGATCGTCTTGTATGGGCTGAACAAGTATTCCTTGAACGTTTTCAAAGGCTATGTTGCCGAACGGTTTGTGCGGCGGTTCCGCCTGTCGGTCTATCGCCAATGGCGTGCCGATGCCAATTTCAGGGGCCAAAGCGAAATCGTTCCCATTCTAGCCCAAGAGGTAGAACCTGTCGGAGGGTTCGCGGCAGATGTGTTGACGTTGCCTATTTTGCAGGGCGGGACGCTGATGACAATTCTGCTGTTCATGTTTGTTCAAGATCCGATTCTGGGTGCTGCCGCGCTGACGGTGCTGCCGATCCAGTTGGTCCTGCTGCCCACGCTTCAACGTCGGGTGAATACCTTGTCACGCGAGCGTATCCAGCAGGTGCGTCACATGGGCCGGCTCTTGAATGATCAGTTGCGTAGTGAAACTGGTGGCGGTGCGTTTCTCGAACCCACAAATGCTAGTTTCCGAGAACTTGAGAAGGTCAGGCGCCGCATCTTCCGGCTCAAGTTTTTCATAAAGGCGTTGAACAACTTCCTCACCGCACTGACGCCTTTTTTGTTCTATTCGCTCGGGGGATATTTTGTGATCGAAAACCGGATCAGCCTTGGGGCATTGGTCGCCGTTCTCGCCGCGCACAAAGATTTTTCTGCACCGTTGAGGGAGCTATTCAGATATTATCAAACGTTAGAAGACACGCGAATTCGATATCAAGAAATAGTCCAGTTCTTTCGGGGGCATCGCGGGCCGGTGCCGGTATCTCAGCGGTCACCAAGCCTCCCCGAAGCATTGCATGCATAAAATGCCATTGATTAACAATAAGGAGATTTTAATATGAAGTGGGGAGCAATGATTTTTGCTTTGATCGCGCTGGTTGCGGCTGTCTGGTACATAACCCAGCCCAAGGTAAGTGACGCAAACGGCCCACAGCCCAGCCGTGCCGCTTTGCCCGACGGGGCGCTCGCTGTGGTCAAGATACCGGCTGCGTTCAGTCCAAAAGAACAACTTGGCAAGCGCGCGTTCGATGCCACGTGTTCAAAGTGCCACGGCGACAACGCTCAGGGCAGGGACGGCACCGCTCCGCCGCTTGTGCATAAAATCTATGAACCGAACCACCACGGAGATATGGCATTTGAACTTGCCGCAAAAACCGGAGTCAGGTCACATCATTGGAAGTTCGGCGACATGCCACCGGTAGAAGGGGTAACGCGCGCTGATGTTCTTAACATCGTGGCGTATATCAGGGCGTTGCAACGCGAGAATGGTATCAACTAGGTATACGAAAGCTGGCCTAGCCAGGCCAAACGGTCCGGCTAGGTTACTTTCAAAGCCGTGTCAGTTGACTCGTTCCGCATCATAGCCTGCCGACTTCATTGCCGCGATCAACGCGTCGGAGTCTGCATCGCTTTGAACAGCAATCTGACGCGTGGTCATATCATAATCGACTTCTGCATCGGAATCGACCGATGCGATCGCTTTGCCGATGGATGCTTTACAGTGTCCGCAGCTCATTTTTGGAACTGAAAAATTAGTCATGAGATTCCTTTCCTTTGCTGGCTGCATACCTGTTTACTGTCCGGGAAGGTCAATAAACATTTCGCATCTACAGCTCTTCCACCTGACATAGGTGCCGTTTGACAAGTTGCAATGCCTGGGCGGTTTCCATGGTCTCTGACCGCGTTTCGATATAGTCAATTCGGATGAGAAGGCTGCCCGGTAAAACATCATGATCGCATATATCGGCCTGTTCATGTCCGCGTTGGTCGCGGCAACGATCTTACCAATGCAATCAGAAGCCGTTTTAGTGGGGCTGTTGGCTTCATCCGCCTACCCCCCAGTGCTTTTGATCGGTGTCGCTACAGTCGGGAACGTGCTGGGATCAGTCATTAACTGGTATTTAGGCCGATTTTTGATGCGTTTTCGGGGCCGGCGCTGGTTCCCCGCATCGCAAAGCCAATTGGATAAAGCGCAACGCTGGTATCACAGATATGGGCGATGGTCTTTGCTGGGCAGTTGGCTGCCCTTGGTCGGTGATCCGCTGACCGTGGTCGCGGGGGTGTTGAAAGAACCGCTGGTGCCATTTCTTATACTGGTGACGATTGCCAAGGGCGCACGCTATCTGATTTTGGCGGGTATTGTACTGGCCTGGTACTAACGGTGCATCACAAGAACCTGGGCTACCGTGTCATCAGTCAAGGTGGTGGCGGCCCCGGGGCAAAATGCCCGGGGCCGTCGTTCGGGTTTTACTTAGGTATTTTCAGGTCCGTGTAGTCGCCGCGTACGTATAGTGTCACGGTCACGTCCTGCCCGTCGCGGTTGCGCCAGAACCAGCCGTGGTTGCCGGTAAACGCGGCCGTCAAAACACCTTCGTCCATCGGGACGGCGCGCCCTTTTTCATAGCTGATGTTTTGCCCGCCACCGTCACCATGAAGGTCATAATTAACCACGCCGCCTTCCGCGACCCAGATATATTCAGCGTTGGCACCTTCGGTCATGCCCAGTTTGATCTCGGTGCCTTCGCCGGGTGTGAGCGTGAAGCTGTGCTGCTCTTTCCAATCCGTAGGTGTGACGGATTGCGCATAGGCACCGCCCACGAACAAGCTGAATATGTCGCTGCCAAGGCTAGACTGCTCTTCGACGACGGGGGCAGGTATCAACTGCATCTGGCTGTCCGCCTCGGCTTCTTCCGCGAGCTGGACTTTAATATCACCCATTTCCGTTAATCCGATGACCCTGCCTATGCCGGTAGGGTCGATACCGTATTCGGATGGAAGGACGACCAAGGTCAAAATAGCCACCGCCGAAACAGCAGCGATAAGCGTAGATTTGCGTAGCTGCGCAGAGGTCGGCAGATCTTCGGGGTTTGGTTTGTTTCCGTTGTGCATTTCAAGTTTTCCTTTGTGTTAAGCAACAAAATAGCCGGTAATCTGATAGCCCATCAGAATAAAACCAGCCGACATCATGACGACATTCGCGGTATATGCGTGTTTCCAGAAGCTTGGGCTTTTACGCCAATAGCCCATCACGATCAGGATCATCCCCAAGGCAATGAGCTGCCCGAGTTCGACGCCAACGTTGAAGGACAACAGGTTGGGGAGAAGCCCATCCTTGGCGATGTTGTAGTCGAGGATTTTCGTAGCCAATCCCAAGCCGTGGAAAAAGCCGAAGACGAGCACGGCGATTTTCGTGTTCGGTTGAAAGCCGAACCAGCGTTGGAATGCGCCTAGATTATCCAAGGCTTTGTAGACCACCGACAAGCCAATGATCGTATCAACCAGGTAAGAGTTGAAGTTCCAGTTAAAATAGACGCCGGCAAGCATGGTCGTAGAATGGCCAAGCGCGAAAAGGCTGACGTAGATTCCAATGTGCTTCATCTTGTACAAGAAGAAGACCACACCGAACAGGAACAACAGGTGATCATAGCCGGTCACCATGTGCTTGGCCCCCAGATACATGAACGGGATCAGCTTCATGCCGCTGACCTCCATGATATAACCCTTGTCACCCGCGGTGACCGCGTGGGCATAGGCGGATGTCGCGAAAGCTATCAAGGCCAGCGCGATTGCCGCCGATAGGATCAGCAGTTGGCGCATGTGATGCGTCACAACCACCGACCCGAAAGTACGGTTGTTTGTCATTTGATTTTCCATATTAGCGAAATTGAGGTCTGTGCGCCGAAAGGCGAAACCTCAGACGCGCGGAGGGCGATCCAGATCGAAGGCCCTGCGACCCGATAAAATCGTCGCCGTTGGCGACCAGACAGCGCTTGCGATTTCGGCAACGCCATTGGTACCACGTGGTGTCAGAAACGCGATGTTATGATCATGGTCGGCGAATTCAGGGCCATGACTTTGATACGCATGCAGGATGTCCACGATGTCTTCATGGGCATGACCGTGATTTTCGACTTCGAGCTTATGGTCCGTCAGAATCTGGGCGAGTTGGGCAAGGTCATGCGGGTCGCTTTGCTCATTCGACGACAAAAGGATGCCGGCGGCCAATACCGCAACCATAATAAAGCGCAGGAATGTTAGTGCCTGTAAAACCATGTCTGCCGTATCAGTTTCGCCTGTTTCCGTAGGTCTGGGCCTACTTGCTCTATCCCCCCGGGGAGGATACAGGATGTGTATGACAAAACACACCCATCATGCAAGCCACCCCGATATCGTTAAACGGCTAAAACGTGCCGGCGGCCATCTTTCAAGCGTTATCACGATGATTGAGACACAGCGCCCCTGTACGGATATTGCCCAACAGCTTCATGCTGTGGAAAAGGCCATCACCCAAGCAAAAAGAACACTGATTCAAGACCATATTGATCACTGTTTGGATGGCACTGTCTCTGACCAGAACGACGCCGTGCCTATCACTGCCGATTTTAAAGCGATCATCAAATATCTCTAGAGGAATCCCCCCATGCTCTCTGTTCTGGCTGACCGCACTTACCGGCATCTTTTTCTCGCGCAAATCATTGCGTTATTAGGGACGGGGCTGGCGACCGTCGCGCTTGGCTTGTTGGCGTATGACCTTGCCGGAGAGCGTGCAGGCTTGGTCTTGGGGACAGTATTCACGATTAAAATGCTGGCTTACGTGGGGATCGCCCCGATCGCCGGTGCCTTTGCCAACCGCTGGCCGCGCCGCAAGATGCTTGTCAGCCTTGATCTTGTCCGGGCGGCGGTCGCGTTGTGTCTGCCTTTCGTAAGCGAGGTGTGGCAGGTGTACATACTTATTTTTGTTCTACAGTCCGCTTCGGCGGCGTTTACGCCAACGTTTCAGGCCACCATACCGGATATTCTTCCGGATGAAGATCGCTATACACGGGCGTTGTCATTGTCGCGATTGGCGTATGATCTGGAGAATTTGATCAGCCCAACGCTGGCCGCGATCTTCTTGGCTTTTGTCAGTTATCAGGCCCTGTTTGTCGGTACGGTTATTGGGTTTCTTGGGTCCGCAGCTTTGGTGGTTTCCGTCCTCCTGCCAAGTCCTTCTGCATCAGCGCCCCGAGGTATCTACGATCGTACCACACGAGGGTTGCGGATATACCTGGCCACGCCAAGGTTGCGCGGGCTGTTATCGCTGAACCTCGCGGCGGCAACTGCCGGAGCAATGGTTCTGGTCAACACAGTTGTTTTGGTGCGATCGGGGCTGGGCTTCGGAGAAACGGAAGTGGCTCTGGCGCTTGGGGCATTTGGCGGCGGGTCGATGCTGGCTGCGCTGATCTTGCCACGATTGCTGGATCAACGACCCGATCGGCCGGTAATGATTGGCGGGGCAGCGGTGCTGGTCATCACGCTTTTGGGGCTTGCAGGTTTGTCTGCCTATCAGGGCACGGGCTGGCCCGTGTTGCTGACGGGATGGGTTGTGATCGGTATTGGCTATTCCACGGTCCTGACCCCGTCAGGCCGACTTCTTAAAAGGTCGGCGCATCCAGAGGACAGGCCCGCGGTTTACGCTGCACAGTTTGCCTTGTCACATGCTTGCTGGCTGGTGACATATCCGCTTGCGGGATGGCTTATCACAGACTTCAGCGCGGCAACCGCCTTTGCGGTTCTCGCTTTGCTTTCGATTGCCGGTATGATCGGCGGGGTGGTTTTGTGGCCCCGTGGCGACGCGGATGTCGTCGAACATTCCCATGACGATCTTCCATCTGATCATCCGCACCTCAACGGTGAACGCCGCCATGCGCATACAATCGTGATCGACGATGATCACCCACGCTGGCCAGCTGTTCACTAAATCGGACTTTGGCCCCGCGTGGGGAACGCGTGGACCATTTCTCGCGGTGTCACGGTGCGCAGTAAATACTGTACAGTGCGTCGATCATCCGTTGAACACGTGTATCGGCGATGCGATAGAAGATGGTTTGCCGCTCTCGGCGGGTGGCAACCATACCGGCATCGCGTAGCTTCGCCAAGTGCTGGCTAAGTGCGGATTGACTGAGGTTTAGTTGCGCCTGCAAGCTGCCAACCGATTGTTCCCCATCCAAAAGATGACAAAGCACCATAAGCCGGTTGGCGTTAGAAAGTAGCGCCAGATGTTCCGACACCTCTATGGCTCGTGACTGCAGGACCGCCAAAGGCAGCTTGCTTTCTTTTATATTAGTGTTGACTAAATTAGACATGTCTTACATATATAGATCAAGGATACAGATAACAATAGAAATGTAGAAAAGGACGTCACAATGGGACCTGTAACGCCAACAGATTTTACACCTTGGCTATCACTGTTCGGAGGCGTGCTTATTGGGCTTAGCGCGGTCATCGTCATGGGGGCCTTTGGCAAGATCGCCGGTATTTCCGGTATCACAAAGGGGCTTGTCGGGATGGTGCCGGGGTTAACCGGGCCGGCAGACCGGAACTGGCGGCTTTCGTTTCTGCTGGGGCTGGTTATCGCCCCGGTTGCCGTATTGCTAACCACCGGTAACTTTCCGGTTCAGACGATTCCCACCAATCTGGTCGGGATGGCGATCGCAGGGCTGTTGGTGGGCGTCGGTACTGCGCTTGGCTCGGGCTGCACGTCGGGGCATGGGGTCTGCGGGCTGGCCCGGTTGTCGCCGCGATCCCTGGTCGCAGTATTAACATTTGTTGCGGCGGCTGTCGTGACGACCACCTTGGTTCGCCACATTTTTTAAGGAACAGATCATGCGTAACATCACAGGTTTTTTAGCTGGCTTAATCTTTGGTATCGGGCTGATCATTTCAGGTATGGCCAACCCTGCAAAGGTGCTGAACTTTCTTGATATCCTCGGCCCCTGGGATCCGAGCCTGGCTTTCGTCATGGGCGGGGCGTCGATCACGGCATTTATCGGATATCGACTTGCATGGTCCCGCGAGGCTCCCTTGTTGGAGGCAAAATTTGATATGCCTGAAAACAATGCCATCGACGCACCACTTATCACCGGCTCTATCCTGTTCGGGGCCGGTTGGGGGCTAGGCGGGTTCTGCCCCGGCCCGGCTTGGACGTCCCTGGCGATCGGGTCACCCGGTATCCTGGTTTTCCTTCCTCTCATGCTCGTCGGCATCGTTTTAGGAACTGCGGCTAAATCCCATTCGTTATTTCAACTGAAAGGAGTTTAGAGATGTCAAATAAGTCGGAACTAGATAAATGTGTCGTTCGCCATTCGCCTTCAACCGGTCCTTCCAGCCCGGATGTTTGGGGCATTTACGAACCGGACACAGGTTCTATCCAGTATATTTGCGCCGATCCTGAAACACGCGAAGCAGCTTTGATCGATGTCGTCTTGAATTTTGATCCGGCCAGCTTTGCGCTGGACACCAGCAGCATGGATCAGGTGCTGGGCTTGGTGAAAGAGAACAATTTGACCGTGACTTGGGTGCTGGATACGCACCCCCATGCTGATCACGTAATGGCTTCATCACGTTTGAAAAAACACACCGGCGCACCCAATGCGATAGGTGTGAAGGTAAAAGAAATCGCCGAATTATGGCGCGAGATTTACCACACGCCAGACGCCTTCGACCCGGATCGCGATTTCGACCGATTGTTCCAGGATGGGGATACATTCAAGATCGGGTCTCTCGAGGTGTCCGTCATGCTCTCGGTGGGGCACACCTTGGGGTCGATATCTTACATTTGCGGTGACGCGATTTTTGCCCATGACACATTCATGCAGCCTGACAGCGGCACAGCGCGTGCGGATTTTCCGGGCGGTAGCACCGAAGAATTGTGGAATTCACTGCAAAAAATACTCGCCCTTCCCGGTAATACGAGGGTTTTCGTCGGCCATGATTATGGTTCGAAGGACCGCAACGAACCAGAATGGGAGGCGACTGTTGACGAACACAAGGCGCACAACATCCACGTAAAGGACGGGACCAAGAAAGAAGATTATATCAAGGTTCGCAATGAACGCGACGCGACGCTGTCGCTTCCCGACCGGATGCTGGCCGCCTTGCAGATCAACCTGCGGGCGGGGCAGTTGCCCAACGCAGAGTCAGATGGTGATCACTATCTGAAAATTCCCGTCAATAAGTTCTAAAGGAGATATGCCATGAATAAATCTATGAAGGACTTGGTCGCTGATGCGAAATCTCGGGTTGAAACCATCAGCCCCAAAGATGCGCTTTCCGCTCAGCAAAGCGGAGACTTGATCCTTGACGTGCGTGAACCAGCGGAGCTTACAACCGATGGCGCAGTCGAGGGGGCGGTGAACGTTCCGCGCGGCTTGCTCGAAGCGAATGCGGACCCCGAGACCGGTAAGGGAAATGAAAAGCTGGTCGCCAAGCGGGGTAAAAACGGGCGTGTTCATATTCTGTGTGCGTCTGGCGCACGGGCCACTCTTGCCGCTGATTGTCTGCGCGAGATGGGCTATGACGCTACCGTCATCGAAGGTGGCTTGGGCGGCTGGAAAAAAGCTAATCTGCCCGTCATCATGTAATGCTGAGATGAACCCGCGCTACGCGTACTGCCTTGATAGCAACAAGACAGTGCGCGCGCCGCGAAGCTGAGTTTTCAAGGCTCCCGCTAGCACGATCATGCTGCGATGCGACCTACTGCAAAACCAGGTAAGGAAGCGCATATGTCCGAGACCTTCTTGTCGGCAGAACCTACGGCGCGGCTTGCTGTGTTTCTGGTGATGCTTCTGCTCATGGTTATATGGGAAATTGCAGCCCCGCGGCGACGGCAAGAGATTCCACGGCTTTTACGATGGACCAATAACGTAGGCGTCGTGGTAATCGACACGTTATTGGTACGTTTGACCTTCCCGATAGTGGCCGTGGGGTTGGCAATCGTTTCTCAGGAACGCGGGTGGGGCCTTTTCAATATCTTTGACCTACCGGGACCGCTGGTTTTCATCGTGTCTTTGCTTGTTTTGGATATGGCGATTTATTTGCAACATGTAATGTTTCATGCGGTTCCGGCGTTATGGCGCTTGCACAGAATGCATCACGCCGACCTTGAATTCGATGTAACGACAGGGCTGCGGTTTCATCCTGGTGAAATTCTTCTGTCGATGGGAATAAAATTGGCGGTTGTGGCTGCGTTGGGACCACCAGCAGTTGCCGTATTGCTTTTTGAAATTCTGCTGAATGCGTCGTCAATGTTCAATCATTCCAACATAAAGATCCCGAAATCCATAGACCGGGTGTTGAGATTGTTAGTGGTAACGCCGGATATGCACCGGGTGCATCATTCGGTCGATCCAAAAGAAACCAACAGTAATTACGGTTTCAATGTGCCATGGTGGGACCGGTTGCTAGGCACATATCGTGCGCAGCCTGCCAAAGGACACACAGGCATGGATATCGGGATTGAACAGTTCCGTACGCGCCGTGACCTGTGGCTCGACAGAATGTTGATCCAACCGGTACGTGGCCCGGCAAGCGGTTATGCCCTGGATCCGTCTGAGCACAAGGACTGAACCCTGGTCTTTCTTGCACCGGATGCCGTGTTTTTGGGTGGTGCAGGGGGGCAATATTCAACGGCCGTTTCTCAAGACGCAAGCAACAAGCGGCGGCGTGTAAAGTCTGGCCGCCAATGGCCTTTGTTGGGGACAGTTCGATGTTTTACGCAGCGGCGCACAGTGGTCATGCGCATTCTTTTGGGTGCAGCACGAACATGGCTTCTGTTATTCGTCATCGTGGGTTCATGGGGTAGCCCAACAGTAGAAACGATCGCTGGCTTCAAGTCTTCCGTGCTATTCTTGAGCTGCTGACATAGGGCGCTCACTTCTTTCCGTGCTATAAACGTTCGTACCATTTTGCCATATCGCAAGACAGCGGTGTCTAAAGAGTCGATGTACCCGAAGGCGGGAAAGCGACTGAGCAGTCGGAGCAATTCCACAGGAGCCAGCATTTTCAGAGCCTGCGGGCCGGGGAAAAAGCTTTCGCTCAGCGTACCCTCGGCGACTATGATTTGATGCGCCTCAAACATTAAATGGACATAGGTGACAGACTTTTTACCCTTCGCGATCCGCACACCAGGAAGTTCGTCGACCAAGTGAATTGCCCTCGCCAGACGCCCGCCCGGCATCAGCATGCCGTGCTGGCGTGAAACGAATATATCGCGCTCAGCGCCAAGCACGCCCTTATTTATGCGCACTGGCAACAAATTGGGAAATTCAGAAAGCTCATCCCCACAGACGGTTCTGCTGCCGACCCAGGCGATGGGCTGTGCACCATTGTCCAAAGTGCACACCAGATCGCCTTGTTTCAGGGTCGCTATGTCCACGTCGCCGGCTGGGGTTCTTATACGGGTGCCTGCGGTAAAGCAGACGATGCCCGTGTTGTCGTAAGAGTAACTGGAGGAGGTGGCACCAAAGATGGTTAGCGAATTCGCGCCAAACTGCTTGTAGCCAGAGTAATCGACAATATTGCCCCGGTCATCCACGGTGTTCGATTGGTTAAGAATACCGTCGTCCGCTTGGTCGGCACGTAGTACGTGCAGGCTGCCATAATATTGCGACAGATCTATAAAGTCGTTGTTGGTGGTAATGCCGTCGCCAAAGGACCCGGAGTTCCCGGCGTTGAAGTCGGTGATGGTGTCATTGCCGAGTTCAAATTCGAATACATCGTTGCCGTCGCCGCCCGTCAGTCGGTCGTCGCCTGCTTGCCCATTCAGGGTATCATCGCCAAGCCCGCCTTCAAGCGTGTCGTTCCCAAGGCCACCATCCAGGTAATCGGCACCGCTGCCGCCTGTCAGTGAATCATCACCGCCGTCGCCGTACAGGATGTCATCGCCGTCACCACCATCAATGACATCGTTTTCGCCACTCTCTGTACCAGGTGAATAAAGCCTGGCGGCACCAGGGGTTACGGTGACCGAATGCGTTGCGTTATCGGCACCGTCATAAGTAAAGGTAAAGCTGCCATTACCGTTGTCCACCATCGTCTTGGTGCCGATAAGTACGATACTGTCATCTTGGTCTTCGTCAGCGATGGTGATCGAAAAATTGTCAACAAAAGTTGTCAGGTCAATTTGAAAGACATCGTTTTCGCCCTCGTCGGCACCAGCACGTCTTAGATGGATAGAATTGATCGCTTGGTCGGTACTGTCGGTTATCGTCACATCGACTGAATTGCGCTGCGATATCTGGTCGACGTTCAGTTCAAAATTCCCACCGCTGTCAATCGAAACGGCTGCTTTTACAGTGCCCGGCGCAGAAGCGGGCAGGGGAATGGCGCGGTCACCATAAACAACGTCGTTGCCCGCGCCTGCGTGGATCGTATCGGCACCACCGAGGCCATAAATGATATCGTCATTACCATCGACGCCATCGACTTCATCGTAATCCCCATCCCTAAACCCGGCACCCATGACGTCTGCGCTGTTCGTGCCTTCGACAATACCATCGGGGGTAAAGATGTTTTCCGTATTTGCCGTGGTGATGTTCGGGTCTTCACTGACGATAGTATCATTACCCGACTGCATATCGAAGCGAGGGAGGCTCGCGTTCTGACCGACCCGGATAAAATCGTCGCCTGAGCCTGTTTTAAAGTCCTTGGTTGACGTAAAGTTGTCGCCGATCTGGATCGTATCTTGGTTATTTGATCCCTTGTATTCGTTGATCGTGACGCCGTTGCCGATGGTCATGTCGATTGCATCGGCGTTGGACGCATCGATATTCGTCGCGGGCAGGCCCACCCCGTCAGAGATGTGGATACTTGGGGTCAGATTAGAATTGAACTGTATGTTCAACGCATTGGAATTACTGTTACTGAACTGGACCGCAAAATGCGTGGGCGACCCCGATGCCGACTGGAAAGTGATGTTTCCAGCAGCCGTACTTTCGATGATGAAAATATCCCCTTCGTTAACAGGGATATTCCCGCCTGCGAAGTCTCTGGGAATATAGTACATTGCCATCGTGAAGTACCTGAATATGAAAATAATAATCTCTGTGGAATTTTCATATCAGTGGAATAGGCCGAAAGAATGGCGAGGTGATGACCAATGTGGCATCCCCCCTTAGATCTGATCGAAACTGGAAACAATAAACCTCAAGTTGAAACTGCTTTTGGTACAGTCACCCGGTAGTGGGTACCGACCTTGGTTATATCTGTTGGGGGCTGGCTAATTATGGCAGCAATATTGCTTATGGCCCGGAATGACATGAAAACTCGCCATTTTTTAGTCAATTTCGTCTTATATGAGAATAGAGCACTCTTTTAAGGATTACATCATCATGAAGATCTATGAGACGCTCGCCCGGGGAAATTTCCCCAAAACGTATACAGGTAAAATTCTCCTCGTAAGCTTCATCGGCGTCCACGTGCCAATGTTTGGGGCCGTGACGTATGTTTTGCTTGCCGATACCAAGCCCTTTCTTGAACAGCTCGATGTTCTGGGCGCAATGCTTCTTGCAACATTGATAGGTACCGGTGGCACAATGTTCGTGATGAAAGAGCTTCTCGCCCCGGTCCGCGCGGCTTCTGAAGCCGCCGACCAATATTTACGGAACCGGCAAATCCCGCGCCTGCCTACAAAGTACACCGATTCAGCCGGGGTGTTGATGGCAAGTGTTCAGGAATGTGTAACGCGTTTGGACGCCAGCCTTTCCTCGACCGAAGGGCGGTATCAGCAACTGGAACGGGATCATTCCGAGCAGTTCAAGACATTGGCGGGGATGAAGCATGACTTCCGCACGCCATTGACGCAAATTCTTGGTTTTGCCAGCTTGATGAAGGCCGAAGCGATCGGGCCAATCGGCAACACCACCTATCAGTCTTTCGTGCAAAAGATAGGCGCGTCCGGACAGCAGCTCCTGGAGACCCTGAACTCTGTTATTGATTTGTCAGACAGCCAATCCTTGTCGCAAATCGCCCAGGATAGCGAAAATCTGGATCTCGTGGCCGTCGCACGGGATGCTGTGAATATCGAACATTTGCATGCCGAACAGCGCAGCGTGGAGGTAGAGGTCCGGGCGCCGTCCGAACTGGAGCTTTTCGCCGTCAAATCCGTCGCCAAGAACCTGACCGAGGCAATGCTTCATGCGGCTATTGCTGCAACACCTTCTCAAGGAACTGTTAGTTTGGCGATCGAATCTACCGATACCGGGGCCTGCGTGTTGGTCGAAAGTTGCGGCGGTCAGCTATCATTGGAAGACGTGCCGCCCAGGTTGGCTACGGGTATTCAGGGGCTGAAAAGCGGGGCAGGTACGCTCAGCGCGACTCCTGAAAGTTCTACACCAACGACACTGCGTTTGTGTCTCATCGATACTCTTTGCCGTTCCGTCGGCGCTCAGATCAGGTTGACGCAAACGGATGGGGTATCGTTTTCGATGTATGTCGAACTTGATGCCGCGGCGTCAGAAGTGTTGAGCTTGGCGGCATAGGCCAAAATGCGCATGGACGGACGGCCCCGGAATGGGTTGTCCGCCCATGCACCGCGTCGCTTCGACCTTAACAGTCAAGCACAATATCCGTCAGCGGTCGGCTTACACACGGCAATATGAATCCCCGGTCGATTTCCCGCTGCCTGATGCCGCCTTCATGGGCCATCGTGACCTCTCCGGAATGTTTGAAAATCTTGCACGTACCACACATCCCGCGCGCACATGACGACGGGAGAGGCAGGCCAGCAGCCTTTACCGCACTGAGGATCGTGGTTGTTTCTGCACACTCAAAGGTCTTGCCTGTGCGCGCAAATGAAATGCTGCGCACAGGGGTATCTGCTGCCGGCGTGATCTCAGCCTCCGGTGATGAAAAGTCGAAGCTTTCTTCGCCGTACCTTTCCGGCGGCACACCTGCATCACGCGCCGCCGCCCGTACCATTTCCATAAAGGATTGCGGGCCACAGCACAAAACAGTGCTGTCAGCAAGGCCGGGTGCCAGACTATTCAGCAATCCAGCCGACGGCCGCGAAGCACCCGGACCTCTTGTGATGATTGGAACGTAGGTAAGATGTGGCAAACGGCGGGACAACAGGGCAATTTCCTGCGTCGCAATCAGATCGGCTTCGGTGGGGGAGACATGGATGAGTGTGGCATCAAGCGCAATGCCTCGGTCCGCAGCGGTCCGTAGCATGGAAAGAATTGGGGTAATGCCGCTGCCTGCCGCAATCAGCGTGTATTTTTCACCCGGCCACGACACAGGACCAAATCGGCCCGACGGTCCGAACGCGAGGATGGTCGCCCCCGGAACCAATGTTTCGTGGAGATGAGCCGAACCGGCACCCGCTTGGCGTTTGACGGAAATTTCGATACCGCCATCGCGTGAGGCCGACGATGCAATGGTATAACAGCGCTCTACGGTTCCCTGGGGGGTATCGATTTGAAATGTCATGAACTGTCCGGGATCATGTTCAATTCGGCTTCCGTCTACTGGTGCCAGCAAAAATGTCCGGACGTCATGCGTTTCATCCCAGGTGGCTTTGCACAGCAGCGGTGCCCAGGCTTCGGGTGGGAAACGCCGGCGGCGGCGGGTTATCCACGGCGCTGCGTCGATCATGGTCATGACGTTGTCTCTGCTTCGGTCATGCGCTCCACATACCATGTGGTGAAT
Organism: Sulfitobacter sp. L-8; assembly: GCF_056859255.1. Taxonomy (NCBI): domain Bacteria; kingdom Pseudomonadati; phylum Pseudomonadota; class Alphaproteobacteria; order Rhodobacterales; family Roseobacteraceae; genus Sulfitobacter; species Sulfitobacter sp. L-8. Next base: position 21,335 of record NZ_JBSXOD010000027.1, on the reverse strand, counting down.
TCGTCCAAAGCACGTTCGGTAAAACGTGAATATGGTCCGGGGCGATATCCTGGCGACAGGGCACCCTTGTGGGCCAGAGCGACAAGGTGGGCGTCTTCGCGGTTGGTCTGCTTCCAGACCGACGTGAGGTTCTCCAGAGTGTAATCTTCGCCCTCGACCGCGTCACGGTTCACCAACCACTTGGTACGCACCAACGTCCGATCCGGAGCGATGGGAAAGGCAGTGAAAATAACCGCGTGATCGGCCATGACATGGTTCCATGAATTGATCCCCCACAGATGTACATCCCCTAGCCAAGGACGGTCTGTATCACCAAGTGGGATGGCGACGGCAGCACGGGTGTCAGGGGTCTGGCTTTCGCCCAAACCGGCGATGATCAGGCGCTGCGTGCGAAAATTGGTCGGCCATCCGACCGTATGTTCAACGGCCTCGTAGTCGAGCCCTTCGTTGTCCCAATGTGCCCCGTAACGCGCATAGGCATCCAGCAAATCATTGGCTTCGGTCTTTTCCGCCTCGGTCAGCCCGCCAGGGTCATAGCCAAAGTCAGCTGCGTGGAACGACAGGGACAGTTGGGGATGATTGGACGCGCAGTGATAACACTCCCTGTTGTTTTCGATGGTCAGTTTCCAGTTACCTTCCTCGATGATGTCCTGCTCGAAGGCGACTTTGGCGTTGCGCAGATCATACGGAGCAAGACGTGGTTCCATTACGCGTTCCAGCTCGTCAATGTCAGATGGAGGCGTTTGAGACAGGCAAACGTACAGGATGCCGCCTATGTCCTTGAGAGCGACAGGCTTGAGGTGGTGTAGGTCACGGTCAAAATCGACACCCATATGCGGGGCCAACGCCAACGAACCGTTCAAATCATATGTCCACTGATGATAGGGGCACACCAATTTCCCGACGACCGATCGCCCAGGAGGCACCAGCCGCGACCCCCGGTGTGAACAGACATTATGAAAGGCCCGTAGTTCATTGTCGTCATCACGTAAGATCAGTATGGAGGCGGGGCCAATGTCCACTGCAACGACATCGCCCGGCTCGGCGACATCACAGGCTACGCCCGCGGCGATCCAGTGGCGGGAAAATATTATGTCACAGTCTGCTTTATAGGCACCTTCCCCCGTATATAGTGCAGCGGGAAGGGTATGCCCCGGCTTCCGCGCATCCAAAAGTGCGCGCGTGGAAGAAGAAGCTGAACGTTCATCAAACATGGCAGAGACCCCTTGGTTTAGCGCAAGACTATTCGCGAGAAACGCCACTAGACAACGGCACAAAAAATACGTCTATTCATTACTTCACCGTATGAATGAGTTGGATAACCATCAACGGCCCAGCAGATCGTCAACGGCACACGGACATAGCAAGTTATGCATCGGATACGACGGGCACTTCCTTCCCTGACGGCACTGGTCGCGTTCGAGGCCGCTGCCCGGAACGGCAGTTTTACGGTCGCGGCAAAGGAACTGGGCGTGACCCAAGCTGCGGTAAGCAGACGTATTGCTGCGCTGGAACAAGAAATCGGGCGACAGTTGTTCGACCGACGAAATCGGCGTGTTGCCCTTACCGAAGCGGGGTATGACCTGTTTGCCTCGGTTGGCGTCGCGTTTGGTGGTCTTGTCGATACGGTGGATCGCTTGCAAAGCCCGCAGGTAAAACTGACCGTCGCTGCATCTGTCGCCTTTGGCCATTTCAGGCTTCTGCCGCTGTTGGCGTCCTTTCGGGATCAGGAACCAGACGTCGACTTGCGCGTGATATCAGAAGATTCATGGGCCGCACCTGACGACCGGCAGATCGACCTTGCGGTACGATATGGCAAACCACCGTTTCGCGGCATGAGGGTTGTCGGAGCGCTTGAAGAACGCATCATCCCGGTTTGCGCCCCTCAGATGGCACAGCGTCTGGGATCCCTTACGCTGAGCGATCTTGCCCACAGGTCGGATATTCAGAAAATTGACAGTGCCTCGCCGGAACCGAGCTGGCTAAACTGGGCAGGCTGGTTCCAGCAACTTGGTTGGCGCGGCAGTTTCGAAGCGGCCAAATTGCATTTTAGCAGCTATAGTGATGCAGCATATGCCGCCATGAACGGGGAAGGGGTTGCATTGGGTTGGACCCACCTGTTGGAACGTCCGCTTGCGGATGGGCGATTGACTGCGATGGACCTTCCGGCGCTTTCGCCGAAAGAACGCCACTACATCCTTATTCTCGACCGACGCCAACCTACCCCGGCAGTCGAAGCGTTCTCGCGCTGGCTTGCCAGCGGGAGCCCGGAACCAACCGAGCGGCATAGAGATCAAGTGGAAGTTTGAAGTGTTTCGACGCGTGCGTGGTACGACGCAAACATGCTTTCGTTAGTCCCGAGAGCGGTAGAGTGTGCTGGGCCGATCGAAGTACGATTAGCGCCCGCGAAAGGCCCAGCAAGCAATGCTTGATCTTCGCTTAAGAAGACAAAGCAGTCAGCTTTGAAGTTTGCGTCTTGGTCTGCGTCGACGCATTTTCCGAAGCGGACATGGCATCGGATGTCTGGGGCGTCAGCAATGCGGAAATATAGGACTTACTTGCGCGCCCTGACGAGTTGGCGACCGGTGCGATGTCATCAATCATCGCCCGAAAACGTGCGGTTTCGACACGCTGTTCCGCAGTTTTTCGTTCCAGTTCTTCATTCACAATCTTTTTGTCTTCGACCTTTGTCAAAACTACGCTTGCCGATTTCTTGGCCGATTCAGCAGCAGCGGTTTCTTTCGTTCCGGTGCCAACGCTACTCGCTGACTGTTTTGCGTATGATGACGACGATCCCTCCGTTGATTTTGACGGTTCGTCGGATGCGGTAGGTTGCGTCTGCCGCGGAGGCGGGCTGGCGTTAGTCCCGATGGATAAGATTGACAGCATTTTTTGGCCTTTCGGTTTGCTTGGTTAGATAAGCGCACCTATCGCATCAGGCTATGGTCGTATCATGACCGAAATAAGGTTAGATCGGGCGAAATGTGGCAACAATTTATCATATTTTTGTTCCAGAAGACATGGTGAATCACGAGCGTCGCGGGTCGGCCCGCGTGTAATTGTTGTAAATCTATTAAATGTTTTCAGACAGTTTCTTTGGCTCCGGCAGAGATTAGTAAAATCCAAGCCAGACAAATTAGCGATGATCGCCGTCTGATAGATGCGTGACGATGGAAAACGCAACGCTGATTGGTTGTTCTTAAAGATTGATGGCGGCTATCATGCCGCCATCAATGGGGTTTTTGACGGTTTTCGGCTATTACAGCAACTCTGAACCGGTCCAGTCCACGGGTGTGCCGTCATTGCCATCGTCTTGGTCTACGGCGTCTATCTCCTTGGTCATTAACGACATGACATCATTCAAAGTGATCTCGTTGGTACCTACGGAGTCGACCTCGTAATCCTCGAACGGGGGCAGGGCATTGGCCGCAGCGGCAGCGTTTTCACCGCCCCACTGACCATGACCCGATGTAGTGCCACCCGTGCCGGAGCCCTTGGTGCCGCCAGAGCCGGAGCCCTTGGTGCCGCCAGAACCGGACCCCTTGGTACCACCCGAACCGGAACCCTTGGTGCCGCCAAAACCGGAGCCCTTGGTGCCACCCGAGCCGGAACCCTTGGTGCCGCCCGAACCGGAGCCCTTGGTGCCGCCCGAGCCGGAGCCCTTGGTGCCGCCCGAGCCGGAGCCCTTGGTGCCGCCAGAACCGGACCCCTTCGTGCCACCCGAGCCGGAACCTTTATGGCCATTACCTTTGCCGTTCCATTCGTGGTCTTTGCCGTGGCGGTCGCCGCTGGTTCCGCCGGAACCGGAGCCTTGATATTCCCGGGATTCAGATGCCGCTGCGCCATCGGGGCGCTGCATGACTGTCACTTCATTGGCTAGGTTGGCGTCGAACCATTTGGAAAACTGATCGCCCTCCACACCGCCGTTGTGATAGGATTTCGTTGCGCTTGCGTCGCTTTGCCCCGATCCTTTAGCATCACCAGCTTCAGAACTGTGCCCTCCTGATTTATCGTACGTCTTCGACATGCCAAATCCTCTCGCTAGTGTTCAATTATTTTCAATGTTATCGCAGAAAAGTGCTATTCTTAAGAAGTTTCAAATCTTCGTAATTAGCATTCAGAGCTAACATGATATCGGAATGTGGCAATATTTTAGCCAAACTTTGCAGATTTTACGCCTAGAAAGGGCTAGAACTGGAAACAATCTCTTTCATTTGGCACGATCTAAGCCGCGCGTAAATCAATTGCTTGCCGGAAATCAGTGCTCTGCTGACGGTATCGCTGCGATTCGACTGATGCCACAATCGCTCCTAATTTTAGCCGCACTGTGTATTTAATGCTTTTATGCAAAGACGGACCTTGGGGTGTGGCTCAAGCGCATCCCCGGGGAAATTACCATGACGGAAGGGACCAAATGGGTAACAAAAGCAATAAGGATCGTGTGCGCGAGCTTGTTGAATGTGCTGAATCCCATTTTGGCGAAAAGGTTTTGCATTCTTCCGCGCCGGGCGGCGAAGGCCGAGCGAGCTGGCGGTTTGAAATGGAAAGCGGTTTTGTGATTGCGACCTCGCGGCCAAACTTTCGGCGTACGCATCTAGAAGCGGTCGCACTGACAAAGCTTGCGGAATATTGCGATGATACCCCAAGATGTCTGGGTGTGGTCGGGGACATCATGTTCCAATCTGACGTAGGGGGCAGGCGCCTGAACCAGGAAATAATGAAATATGGTCGTCGTCAGCGTACCGATGTTGCACATGAAGCGATCGCGAGCATATTCAGAGTCCAATCAGCGGGACGCAAAAGTGGCTTGAACCGGTCGATGCCGCATCTGGGCGCAAATCACGACTGGATACGAAACCTTGTAGACGCGACATCCGTGCTGAAATCTTTCTCAGCGGGCAGATCTCTGGACGTTGACCAAGAGGCATTATGCGAACGGATCACCTCGCCAGCGGTTGAATTTGTGAAGTGGGACTGTCGTTCCGGAAATGCGGCGATAAGTGACAATGGTCGCTTGCGCTGGTTCGATTTTGAATATTGCGGCGTGCGCCACGGGGCCGAAGACGTTGCTTGGCTTATCGGTGACGAAGCCTGGCCCGTACAACCGCAAACCATGGAAGAAATCGTCGTTTCAGCATTCGACCGGACAAACCATTATGCTTTGGACCTGTATCTGGACTATCTGTCCGTGTACCTGACATTGCATTGTGTTCAGCGTCTAAAGCTAATTCTCAAAGAGGTAAACAAGCGAGGCTGGTTGTCGAAAACCCGTATCCGCAAATATGATGACGCCGGTGTTCATCCGGAATTTGCAGCTCATATTTGCAAGGTAGGTGCCTATTTCGCGCAACGGGTCCCTTTGACACGTCTCATCGGGCTTGATTTTGAAGATGCAGAAAAAGTATTTGAACAAGTTCTGAAAAGCGGCCGCAAGGACGTTGAGAACATGAAGGTCCCTGCATGAGAGATACAGTATCGAGCGGTCTGAGCAAAAACCGGTTGCGCGTAGAAGTCATTGACACCTACGCAGGGTTTCTGGCCGTCGAACAGGCGTGGAAGTCGTTGGAAGATCGCGACCCTGAAATGACGGTCTTCCTATCCTGGGATTGGCTCGCACAGCCGTTCAGGCAAAATCCATTCAGGTGGAGTGTGGTCGCCGTTTATACGCGGACTGGCGACGATCTGATCGGGCTGCTGCCGCTTAAATACGGTGTACGCTGGAGCGCGTCGCGAAAAGAGTTTCAGACCGAAATTGAAGCCGGCGGTCGCCTCATTTTCAGTGAATATACCGGGTTCCTTTGTGATCCCGAATTTGAGCAACCGGCTTTGGAAGCAATGGTTGCGCAGCTCCAAGCGATGCCTTGGTCGCGATTATCGCTTAGATATGTCGCGCAACATGCCCGTGCCGAGATGTTTTACGCAGCCTTTGATCGCCCGGGCTATTCAGGCTCCTGGAAAGAATACCGTACCGGGAATGGTGCCACCGATAATCTAATCTGCCCGCACGTGGCCCTGCCGGACGATTTCGAAACCTATCTCGACACGTGCATCAGCGCTGAAATCCAGAACCGTTACAGGAAAATACAGCAGCAATATTTCGCGAACGGGGAATATCGGTTCACCCATTCCGATGCCGATTGTTTCGATCGCGACGTTGCAACGTTGATGACCCTTTGGAAACAGGAATCAACGACACCGGACCAAGTAAAAAAGTCGAAAAAGATGGCCGATAACTTTGAGACAATGCTGCGGTCCGCGGTGGCTTCGGATGCTTTGTTTCTACCAATACTCTGGCGGGGCGACACGCCTTTGGCAGCCTTGGGCCATGTCATGGACCCAAAAGTAGGCGCGATGCATTTCATCATAGCAGGGCGGAACCCCACCGCAGACGAGGACTTTATCGCAGCCGTATTGCATTTCCACAGCATAGAATGCGCGATCTTGCTTGGATGTGAATATTACGATTTCGGACACGGGGATGAGCAGTATAAATTCAGCTATGGCGCAGAGCCGGTCGAAGTTCGGTATCTCTCGATCAGGCGCCAGAATGCGTCTGCGGACAAGGTTTTCGATTCCATTGGGTCGGGTATCGCGCTCAAGCGCATCGAAGAATTTTTGGAGGCCGGAAAAATTGATGAAGCCCGACGCGGCTGTCGTCAATTGTCGCGGATATTGAGCTAGGGCGCTGGTGCACCCAATCATTGCGCAGCAGCAGCGTCATCGACGTTGCTGCTGCGTAGGGGTATTGGGGAAGCCCGATCGGAAGGGTGCCCGCGTTAATAAAGTTGTTCCAACTTGTTAGCTTTCATTGACGGAAGAACGATCACCGAAGACCCGTGGATCGCACGTTCGTGAAGATGAATGACGTCCTGGTTCAGCATCCGAATGCACCCCGATGATACTGCTTTGCCCAATTCGAGATAGGACGCGTCGCCGTGAATTCGGTAAAGCGTATCGATCCCGTTTTGAAAAAGATACAAGGCGCGGGCACCCAAAGGGTTTTCGGGCCCCGGATCCATTCCACCGTTTGCGACGGAATACGGCTCAAGCTCTGGTTTGCGAGCGATCATGGTTTGGGGTACTTTCCAGCGGGGCCATTTACGGCAGAACTGAAGCCGGGCCGTGCCTTGCCAGGCGAAACCGGCGGCACCGACGCTTACCCCGTACCGAAGCGCGCGATCTTCATTTTCGACAAAGTGGAGCATTGCGGCATCCGGATCTACAACGATTGTGCCCGACGTGTAATTCGGCCAAGGGTTGGCGACCTCTTGGCGCCAGTAACGCTGCGGGAGCTTCCCTTGCGGGATCGCAGGGATCGGGTATGGCTCGGTCGTGATTGCTCCGTAAAAGTCGGGCAGGGGTGGGATGACAGGTGCCGAAGGCACTGTCGCGGGGATTTGGGGCGGCGTTGTCGCGCAGGCAGAAAGCCCGGCCATCGCCCCTACGGCGATGAAATTGCGTCTGGTAAACATGAATAGTCCTTTTCGTTCTGAACGGTGCAGGCAAGCGGTGCCGCGAGGGCTGTTCAGAAGTCGCGAGGCGGATCGAAAGGGGGCGCGTATTGGCGGCCTTCACGGTACCAATCGGAGTGGTAAATCAGTGTGACCCGGACAGCGTGGCGCCCATCAATGCTTATCGACCCGGGCAGTACCCGGTCAGGTCCGCAAGAAACCCCAATGACGGTACGGCAGCTTTTGCGGACCGAGGCTTTGATAACCGACGTGCTTTGTTCATAGGTTGTATCAACGCCGTAGTCGGCATATTCAACCGCCGGCACCACGGAAGTTCGTATAGCGGTAGGCGCCGCGAACGCGCCCCACGGCACCATAACGAGTATCAACAGCACACAAATGAATGAGCGAGACTTTTGCATCTCTATTTCTTCACTCAGGTGCGCGTCATTGTCCATGCCTCCAAGAGCCCGCACAGCCTGACAATGCCGTGATAAATTAAGCGGCGTTATTTGCCTTTCCACACGGGGTCGCGCTTTTCAGCGAAAGCCCGAGCGCCCTCAAGCTGATCTTCGCTGCTGTACAAGATGTCTATACTTGGCAGCTGTCGCTGGGTAATGCGGTTCATGGCATCCTGAAATTTGCTATCTTCGGCATCACGCACGATCTCCTTGATTGCGGCGTAAACCAGCGGCGGCCCGCTGGCCAACAACCGCGCCAACTCCAATGCGCGATCCATAAGCTGATCCGCTGCCAGCACCTCGTTGACCAAGCCCCAGTGTTTGGCTTCGGCCGCATCGAACCAACGGCCGGTCAAAAGTAATTCCATAGCGATGTGATAGGGGATGCGTTTGGGCAATTTGATGCTCGCTGCATCCGCAACCGTGCCGGATCTGATTTCAGGCAGCGCAAAGCTGGCATGATCCGCGGCTAAAATCATATCGGCCGATAATGCCAGTTCCAGCCCCCCGCCGCATGCGATTCCATTGACGGCAGCAATAACGGGTTTGTTCATGCCGCGCAGTTCTTGCAGCCCGCCAAACCCGCCAACGCCGTAGTCTCCGTCAACGGCGTCACCGTCGGCGGCTGCTTTCAGATCCCAACCAGGGCAAAAGAATTTCTCACCTCCGCCGGTCACGATCGCCACGCGTAAACTGTCGTCGTCACGGAAGGCTTTGAATACCTCGCCCATCTGCCGACTGGTTTTCAGATCAATGGCATTTGCTTTACCGCGGGACAGGGTAACCTCAAGGATGGCGCCGTCGCGGCGGGTGAGGATCGGGCCGGGGGCTTCGTCGTTGGTCATGATCTTGTCTCCTTGCATCTTATCAGGGCATCAGCCGCAATCGCACCATCGCGCGTACAAAGCAGCGGATTGACCTCTATCTCTTCGACCGTGTCCGCATGGTCGACCACGTAAGCCTCTATGCTGCGGATGGCACGGATCACCGCGGCCTTGTTGGCGGGCTCTGCACCTCTGTATCCGTCCAGCAGGCGACAGACCCGCAGCTCTGTCAACGCCCGTTCAATGTCGGTTTCCGAGGCGGGCAGCAGGAACGATGCGCTGTCTTGGATCAGCTCTGTTAGAATCCCGCCAGCGCCTAATGTCATCACAAACCCATGCGCCGGGTCGCGAATAACGCCGATCAGCAGCTCTGCTACGGTCCCCGTCACCATCTCTTCGACCAGATAGGTTTCGCATGGCATCCGCGACGCCGCCGCTTGGACTTCGTCGGCCCCGGTCAGGTTCACCGCTACCGCACCAACATCTGATTTATGCGCGATGCCCTGTCCTTTTAGAACCACAGGAAAGCCGATGCGTGCCGCCGCTCCGGTCACATTCTTCATGTTTGCGGTTTCTGAGCAGGGGATGCGCAGACCGTATCTCTCGAGTCTCTGCTTGGCTTCAGCTTCGGGAATTATCACGTCGGCTCCGCCGTCAGTCTTGGATTGTTCCGGCAAACACAGCGGTTCGGCCACGCCGCGAAGTGGGAAGCTGGCGATCTCACACGCGGCGATTGCTTCTTGCAGACCCGCAAACGGGACGATGCCGGACGCTATCAAACGGGCGGCCAGTACTTCGGGCAGATTTTCGGGCAGCGTCGCCACAAGCCCCACATTGCCCCCGGTCTGGGCTTTGGCCGCAGCCAATGCCGTGATGGTGCACATCCAATCTTCTGGGTCGCAGCGGTCAGCGCGCGGAAAGTCCACAACAAGCAGCGTCATTGCCAGGTCGGGGTCGATCATGGCGGCAAACGCGGCCGTCATCGCCGCGAGATCACCCCAAATGTAGGTGTGATAATCAAGAGGATTGGCCAGGGCGACCATCGGCCCCAATGCAGCACGCAAGTCTGCACGCTGACGTTGGTTCAGAGCCGGGAAAATTAAGTTGCGGCCATGCGCGGCGTCCGCGACCAAGCTTGCCTCACCGCCTGAGCAGCTCATCGATGCGAGGCGGTTGGACGCAAGAGGCCCCGTCATATGCAAGAGTTTCAACGCTTCGACAAAGCTGGGTAAATCGTGGGCCCGCGCGATACCTAAACGCGATAACAGGCACGCGGCACCCGTATCATCTCCGGCTAGGGACGCGGTATGGGATACAGTACCTGATTGAGCTTGCTCGGATTTGCCGACCTTTATGGCGACGATCCGTTTGCCGATCCGCCGGGCGCTGGATGCCAATGCTTCGAGCGCGCGTAAGTCGCCGAAGCCTTCGACATGCAGCCCCAGCACCGTCACGCGGTCATCGGCCAGCAAGGCCTGCCCGATTGCGGCGATGCCAGTCTGAGCCTGATTACCTGCTGTCACAATATATGCCAACGGCAGGCCGCGCCGTTGCATTGTCAGGTTAATCGCGATGTTTGAGCTTTGCGTAATGATGGCCACACCGCTTTCTGCGCGCTGCCCGCCGTGTTGGTCGGGCCAAAGCAAAGCACCGTCCAGATAATTGATGAAGCCATAGCAATTCGGTCCGAGGATAGGCATATCGCCCGCCGCCCGCAGTAATTGGTCTTGCAGGTCGGCCCCGTCCGCGGCCTCTTGTTGCGCCTCAAGAAACCCAGATGCGAAACAAACTGCGCCTCCGGCGTTTCGTTCAGACAAGGCCCGCACGATATCTATAGTCGCCGCACGGTTTACACCAACAAAGCAAGCGTCGGGTGCCGCGGGCAGGGCACGAACATCGCGATACGCCGGCAACCCGGCGACAGTTTCGTTTCGGGGATGGACCGGCCATATGCCCCCGGTGAACCCCATCTTGCGGCATTGCTCAACGATTGCGACGCACCAGGCCCCCCCGCCGACGACGGCGATGCTGTTGGGCCGTAATAGGCGGGAAAGATCATGTGCAGCCAAGATCAGGCTCCCAGCGGACGTAGCAGATCACGGGCGATAATATGGCGCTGGATTTCAGACGTACCATCCCAGATCCGTTCTACTCGAGCGTCCCGCCAGAACCGTTCGATAGGGAAATCATCCATAAGCCCCATACCGCCGTAGATTTGCAAGGTCGTATCCGTCACCCGCGCCAGTGTTTCCGAGGCATGAAGCTTGGCGGACGAAATCTCGCGATTCGCCGGCAACCCCTGATCTAGCCGCCAAGCAGCCGCCAACGTGAGCAAATCAGCCGCATCGATTTCGGTTATCATATCGGCAATCTGGAAACCGACACCCTGAAACTTGCCGATGGGCTGGCCGAACTGTTTACGTTCAGCCGCATAGGAAAGCGCATAATCAAAGCAGCGGCGTGCGCGGCCCACGCTAAACGCCGCGACGGTGAGTCTGGTGGCAAATAACCACTCGTTCATCACTGCAAAGCCGCCATCCACCTCGCCCAGAACCTGCGCGTCGGGCAAACGGCAATTGTCAAAGTAAAGAATACAGTTCTTGTAACCCTTGTGTGAGACCGAGTTATAGCCTTCACGCACTTCAAAACCGGGTGTACCGCGATCGACCAAAAATGTGGTGATGCGTTTTTTCGGCCCCTTTGGCGTTTCGTCAACGCCAGTGGCGATGAACACGATGAAGAAATCGGCATGTTCGGCACCCGAAATAAAATGCTTGGACCCGTTCACCACCCAATCCTTGCCGTCACGGGTCGCGCTGCATTTCATTCCACGTACATCAGATCCAGCGTCCGGTTCGGTCATCGCCAGCGCGTCCATGCGGTCTCCGCGTACGGCAGGCAGCAAATACCTTTCGCGCTGTTCTGCGTTGCAAGCCATCAAGATATTCTGAGGGCGCCCGAAAAAATGCGTGAGCGCCATCGAGCCGCGGCCAAGCTCCCGTTCGACCAGGGTAAAATCGACGTGGCTCAGGCCGGCCCCGCCAACCTCCTCGGGAAAATTGCAGGCATAAAAGCCTAAGTCTATGACCTTGCGCTTAATGGCTTCGCCCAACTCACGGGGAACCTGGCCGGTCCGTTCGACCTCTGCCTCATGGGGATAAATTTCTTTTTCGACAAAGTTACGCACTGTCGACACGATCATTTCCTGCTCGTGGGTCAATCCAAAGTCCATCAAGCCGCCCCTTACTGGTGTTTGACGTAGACTTGCGCCCGGATCTGAATTTAGCTGTGCACAATTGGGAGGAAATTGTGCCTAATTCGAAAAAATTTGACGATACGCCCCTGCGGTTGTGCTTTTTGTTGTTCGACGGTTTTTCAAATCATTGTCTGGGCAACGCTGTGGAGCCCCTGCGCGCCGCCAACACGTTGTCCGGACGTGAGCTGTATCGTTGGCAGTTCGTTTCCGTCACTGGGCAAGGGGTCACCAGTTCGTCCGGGTTGCCGGTCATGCCGCATGAATGCCTCCGCTTGGCCGAGGGGGATATGCTGGTCGTGATGCCCTCATATGGTTACCTCGATTGGTGTACCGGCACGACCTTGCGCGCTTTGCGCAGCACAGCTTTTCGGTTCGCAACAATTGCAGGGTTTGATACCGGCAGTTGGCTAATGGCCGAAGCCGGATTATTGGATGGGTATCACGCAACAATCCACTGGGACGAATTTCAGGCATTCCAAGATCAGTTTCCCACAGTTGATGCCATCAGGTCACGTTTTGTCTTTGACCGAGACAGGATCACGTGCGCCGGGGCCACCGCCGCTTTCGACCTTACACTGGAATTGATCTTGCGCGTACATGGCCCGGCGTTGGCAATGGAAGTGGCGCAGATTTTCATGACGCAGCTCGCTGATGTCGCAAACCTGTATCAAGGTGTACCGCGGGGCCGCTTGATACGCCGAGTCATCGCGAAGATGCGCGATAATGTCGAGCACCCGCTGCCGATCACAAAGCTGGCCAAGGATCTGGGGTGCAGCCATCGCAAGCTTGCCAATCAGGTGCGTCAGGAACTGGGCCTGACCTCACAAGCCCTGTATCGCCGCATTCGGCTTTCTCATGTGCGCAAGCTCTTGGATGAAACCGACCTGCTGATCGGCGAAATTGCGATCAGGGCCGGATATGAAAATGCGAGCGCTCTTAGCCGGGCCTTTCGAATGGAATTCGGCGTAACGCCGAGCGGCCTGCGGGCCAGGTCATACTATGCGGCAGGTTAATACATCGGCATCGTAAGACGTTGGATTGTCATTGGCGCTTCGCCTCGAAGATTTATCTGCTATTTGCCTTGCGCATATCGGGTCAGCCAGAGTGTCAGCCGACCGACCGCGATATGCAAGATGACTGTCAGGCAGGCCAAAACGATGAGGCTCGCGAACATCAGATCGATTTTGGCACGGCCGTTGGCCAGTAGCATCAGATACCCCAACCCTTTTGACGCGCCGACCCATTCGCCGATCACCGCCCCGATAGGTGCATAAACCGCAGCTAGCTTGAGGCCGGTTCCTAAATCGGGCAGGGCGCTTGGAATTTGGATATGCCACATGAACCTGACCTTGCGGGCACCCATGGCGTGCGCAAGATCGTGGAAACGGTTGTCTGTACGCGTTAGCCCGTCATGAAATGCCGATGTAACGGGAAAGAATATGATCAATACCGTCATCACGATCTTTGACCCAATGCCATAACCAAACCAAAGCGTAAGCAGGGGTGCCAGGGCAAAAACCGGCACAGCTTGAGTGAAGACCAGTATCGGCAAGATCAAGCGCTCGGCGGTTCGGAAAAGCGCCAGCTGAACAGCTGTCACTGTGCCTAGAATCGTCCCGATCACAAGGCCAAGAACAACTTCGGTCGCTGTAGCTAAAGTATGGTCAAAGATGGTGGCACGATGAATGAACAGGGCCTGCGCGACGCGTGAGGGTGAGGGCAGAATAAAATGCGGTACATCGGTTAGCGTTACGGCGGCTTGCCAAAGCCCCAACCCGAGGACCAACGTCAACAGTGTGTCCTTCCCCTTCATAATGTGGCCTTGCGCAGGTGGTCCAGCAGACGGGCTTGGCATATGATTGTTTCCGGGGCATGGATTTGGCGCACTGGCACGCTGTCGGGTACTGGCCAACTGCGCGTCTTGCCTGCCGACATCACCAGGATTTGGTGCGCAAGTCGCGCGGCTTCGCCGGGATCATGGGTGACAAGCACAACGGTTCGTCCCTGCAGGACATCCGCCGCCAATTCCTGCATTTCGGCGCGTGTGGCTGCATCCAGTGCCGAAAACGGTTCATCCAGCAACACGACGGGACGGTTTTCAAAAAGGGTTCTCGCGAGCGCTATGCGCTGGCGCATCCCCCCCGACAAAGTGCCCGGTTTTTGATGGGCGTGGCCGGACAAGCCCACCCGGCCCAACAAACTTCGCGCCAGATCGATATCGGGTTTGCCGCCACGAAGGCAGGCGCCGATATAAATGTTTTCCAACACTGATAGCCAGGGCAAGACCAAAGCGGATTGCGCCATATAACTGATCTGATAAGCCAACGGCAGTGCATTGGTCGCCTGTATCGTTCCGTCGAATGTCCCGCCGGTATCAAAACCCAGCAGAAGCCGGAGAATAGTGGATTTGCCGACGCCCGATCGCCCCAGCAGGCAGGTCCATTGCGCCGCTGGAAATTCCACCGCAGCTTCGAACAGAAGATTTCCGTTTAGCCGATACTGGCCGCTAAAAACGATCCCCGGTGCCTTCGTCATTTGGGTGTTATTCCCGCTGAACCTCCCCCCGCAGTGCCGGGCACACACGAAGTGCGGCACTGCGGCGACGCGATCCTCATCAGTTTTCCGTTATATCAACTGCGATTTTCGACACAGGGTTTTGGCTTGTGATCAAGCCTGCGTCGAACAGGAACGTTTCAAACGTGGTATAGCGCCCCTGGTCCATCGCGGTCGGGCGCAGCGCAAAGCGGGAAATGGTATCCTTCCAGGCGCGTTCGTTAAGATCATCTTGCAATTCGGGTGCGGTGCTTGCAAAAATCTCCCAGCTTTCCTGTGGGTGATTAACGATGAACTGGGTAGCTTTCTCTGTCGCAGCAAGAAAGCGGGCGATCATGGCCTTATCCATTGTATCGCTGTTGGCGACATAGATCAGTTCATCATAGGGCGGCACACCTTCTTCTTCGACGAAGAAGCATTTGCCTTGTACGCCCTCTATGTCCATCTGGTTCAGCTCAAAGTTTCGGAACGCACCAATAACCGCGTCGACCTGGCCCGACATCAGCGAAGGGGACAACGACCAGTTTACATTGACCAGCTCAATATCTTCCAAAGACAGACCGTTGTTGCGAAGCACTGCGTCCAGTAAGGCAGACTCCACCCCGCCGACTGAGAACCCGACCTTCTTGCCCGCAAGGTCTGCGGGCGATTTGACAGGCCCATCTGCCAAGGTCAAAAGGCAGTTCAACGGGGTGGCGACCAGCGTGCCAACCCGTTTAAGAGGTAGCCCTTCGTGGATCTGCAAATGAAGCTGTGGCTGATATGAAATAGCCAGGTCGGCTTTGCCCGCCGCCACCAGTTTGGGCGGGTCGGACGGATCTGCCGGTGCCACGATCTTAACGGCCAGGTCCTGCTCGGCGAAATAGCCCTTTTCCTGCGCTATGATGATCGGCCCGTGATCCGGATTGACGAACCAGTCCAGCATGACAGTCATTTCATCAGCCGCAACCAATGGCGAGGCTATCAACATTAATGCGGCGGTTATTGACGTTAGTTTCATTCGTTTTGCCTTTGATGTGAGAGCATGTCGCCCATTGAAATTAAGGAAATATCGCCGGCCCAATAAGACCGCAGATGTGTGGCCGCTTGCCAAGCTCGCAAGCCGGAGCGGCAGACGAACACCGCCCGTTTCCCTGTCGCAACAGGAATCCGGTGCTGTTGAAATTCGGAAACAGTCATCCGGTGCGCATCGGGTGTAACGGGATCGGCAGCTTCAGCGGTATCGCGCAATTCGATCACCACATCAGAGGCGGTGATCTCGGCGGGCGCGATAAAGGTGAACGCCCCACTGGGTTCTGGAGCATCATCAAAGCGAAACCCGCTCGCCCTGAAATTGCGCATGTCAAAGCTCATCATCTGGCCCAGAGGCGAGGGTGATTGACCGATCAGATAGGCCAGAGCCATCTGCGCCTGAACCGTGCCGATCATACCGACCACTGGCCCCATGACGCCGACCTGGGCACAGGTCGCCGTCCGATCAGGAAGGTCGGGGAAAACTGCCCGAAGCGATGGAGAAGATCCGCAAAAGCCGCCGGCGTAGCCGGTAAATCCGAGGGCTGATGCGCTAAACAGCGGCACTCCCAGTTCAACGCAGACATCCGACAGCGTATAACTTACCGCGAAACTGTCAGCGCAATCCAGCACCAACGTCTTTCCATTCACCAAGCCCCGCGCGTTGGCTGGGTCCAACTGCGTATTGACCGGCACGACCCTGCAGCCTGCATTCAACGCGCGCAGGGCTGATGCCGCTGCGTGTGCCTTGAATGCGCCTACATCGGCCTCGCGGAACAGGGTTTGCCGATGCAGATTTGTCCGAGCGACCAGGTCGTGGTCAACCAGTGTAAGGTGACCAACCCCTGCGCCGACCAGGTATTGCAGGGCGGGTGCTGCCAGCCCGCCAACCCCGACCACCAGTGTTCGCGCAGCACCGATAGCGGCTTGGCCAGTGCTGCCTACCTCGGGCAATTGGACCTGACGGACATAGCGGCTCATCTTGTGGCCGCCAACCATGCCCGAACCTTGGCTTCGGGGTTATCGTCCAGGGTGATGTCCGTGACCGCTGCCACGACATCCGCCCCTGCGGCAAATGCGCTCTTGGCCCTTTCGACTGTCATACCTCCGATGGCCACTAACGGGATATCCCCGATCTGCTGTCGCCATGTCTTGAGCCTATCGACCCCCTGCGCGTGCCATTTCATCTGTTTCAGGATGGTTGGGTAGATCGGTCCAAGGGCGACATAGTCAGGCACCACATCCAATGCCCGCGCAAGTTCGGATTTGTCATGTGTGCTGATGCCAAGGCGAAGCCCCGCTGCGCGAATGGCACCCAGATCAGCCTGATCCAGGTCGCCTTGTCCGAGATGCACAAAACGACACCCTTGTTCGATCGCCGTCTGCCAATGGTCATTGATGATCAACTCGCATCCATGGGCATCGCATAGCGACTGCGATCGCTGGATGTGCTGGCGAATATCGGTAGAGTCGCGGTCTTTCACGCGTAGCTGAACCAGCTTGATCCCAAGCGGTACGAGGCGTTCGATCCAGTCGGCACTGTCGAAAATCGGGTAGAAGCGATCCAGCGTCATTTCAAAAACGCCTTGCCGATCACTGGGGTTGAGGGTGTCGCCATATCACGGGGGCACATCGGTCCGGCCGTTGCGGCCAAATGACCAGCCTGGATCGCTGTGGCAAACGCCAGTGCCATCGCCGCAGGGTCACCGGCCTTGGCCACAGCGGTATTCAGCAATACTGCATCAAACCCCAGCTCCATTGCCTGCGCGGCGTGCGACGGGAGCCCAAGCCCCGCATCGATAACCAACGCAGTATCGGGAAAATGGGCCCGCAGTGTCCGCAAGCCGAACAGGTTATTCAGCCCCAATCCCGAACCGATAGGTGCCCCCCAAGGCATCAAGACTTCGCAGCCGGCATCAAGCAATTTGCCTGCCACTACCAAATCTTCTGTGGTATAGGGGAAAACCTGAAACCCGTCTTCGGTCAAAATCCGTGCAGCCTCCACCAGGCCAAACACATCTGGCTGAAGCGTGTCTTCTTCCCCTATAACCTCAAGCTTGATCCATTTTGTATCAAAGACTTCGCGCGCCATATGTGCGGTGGTGACGGCTTCTTTTACCGTGTGGCACCCGGCGGTATTAGGCAGCACGTGAACACCGAGATCGCGGATCAGATTCCAAAAATCCTGGCCGGCGCGGTCCCGGCCGCTTTCGCGACGCAGTGACACCGTGGCCACGCTCGCAGCACTTCGTCTGAATGCGTCGGCCAATACATGCGGGGACGGGTACTGCGCGGTCCCTAACATGAACATAGTATTAAGCGTGCTGCCGTAAAAATCGCGCATGGCGTCAACCTCCCTGCATTGGCGCAAGTATCTCAACGCTGTCGCCGTCACTAAGAAGGTAAGTCACGCGGAAGGTCGCTGGCACAAATGCACCATTCACCGCGGTTGCGACTTTCGCATCGCGCAAACCTTGGGCGTCAAGCAACGCTTCAAGGGTATTGGAATGCACATCCATCGACATACCGTTAACCAGGAGTTTCATCCATCACCTCGGGAATTATGTTTTCATATATCAGGTCTGCAACCATGCGTGCCATGGCGGGAGCCAGTAAAAAACCATGTCTGAACAGACCGTTAGAGCTTATCAAGTTACCATCACGTCGAATGCGTGGAAGATTGTCAGGATAGGCAGGACGACAATCGACGCCGACCTCCAGCACTTCGGCTTCGCCAAATGCGGGGTTGAGAGCATAAGCCGCGCTCAACAATTCCAGCACCGACCGCACCGAAATATGTGCCGCCGAACTGCTTTCGATCATGGTGGCACCGAGCATGAAAACTCCATCTCCCCGTGGTACTATGTACAGAGGAACCCGCGGGTGTAGCATGCGCACCGGTCTGTTCAAGGTGACTTCCGGGCAGGAAAGAACCAGCATTTCACCCTTTACGCCGCGAAGATCCCTTTGTGTGTCACGCGCTTGGAAGCCCCGGCAATCAACAGTAATACCCCGCCGGGCATAGTCATCCGGGTTTGCCTCATCTTGAACGAAATGTGTTCCATCGCGCACGAGACCCGCCCGAAGTTGTGCCAGCGCAGCGCGCGGTGCGAGATGGGCTTCGGCCTCAAAGTAAAGTCCACTTGCGAAGCGATCCGCAAGATCAGGCTCGAGCGCGGCGATCTGCGGGCCGTCCACTTTTACATATCCTTCGGTGCGTCCCGCAAATTGAGCAAGCTCCGCACGGTCACGTGTCGGGCTCAGCACCAGCGACCCACGCTGGCAAGTCGCTTGGGTATGCGCGGCCCACCAATCCGCAGCTTCAAGGCCCAACCTTACCACCAACTGGTCAGCGCTGGTGCCTTCGCAATATGGGGCAAGCATACCGCCAGCCCACCATGAGCAAGATCGAGGACCAAGTTCGGCATCGCGCTCAACCACCGTAACGCTGGCCCCACGGTCCTTCAGGCTTCGCGCGACGCAAAGTCCGCTGACGCCGGCCCCGATAACGGTAACTTCGGTCAAGTCCAATACCCATGGAAATGATGCACAGGTCCGTGACCCCGACCGACTGAAAGCCGGTCTGCCCCCACGATTGCTGCGTGCAAATAGGTATGCGCAAGTTCAACGGCATTGGCCAAATCTTGACCCTTGGCCAGATGCGCCGTGATCGCGGCCGAGAAGGTACACCCTGTGCCATGGGTATTGCGTGTTACAATGCGCGGTGCCTCGAACGTATCGACCGCGCCATCTGCTTGGACCAGAACATCGGTGCATTTATTCCCGGTTGCGTGCCCCCCCTTTATCAAAACAGCCTGCGGCCCCATTGATAACAATTGTCGCCCTTGCGCGATCATCTCTCGCGGAGACTTAGCTTCGGTGCGGTTTAACAAACGCGCGGCTTCGGGCAGGTTGGGGGTAAGCAGGCAGGCATGCGGTAACAGTTGGCTGATTAGCGCGTCGATAGCCGCGTCCTGTAAAAGCGCGTCCCCTGATTTTGACACCATCACCGGATCAATAACCACGGGGCCGGAAAACTGCGCCAATTCGTCGGCAACTGCTGCGATGATAGCCGGGGAAAAC
Source organism: Sulfitobacter sp. L-8 (assembly GCF_056859255.1). Classification (NCBI taxonomy): domain Bacteria; kingdom Pseudomonadati; phylum Pseudomonadota; class Alphaproteobacteria; order Rhodobacterales; family Roseobacteraceae; genus Sulfitobacter; species Sulfitobacter sp. L-8. The sequence continues at coordinate 1,696 of NZ_JBSXOD010000027.1, read as the reverse complement.
AGCATGCCCAGCTTGATTGCATCGATCTCAATATCTGACAAAACCGTTGAAATCTGGGCCGCGACGATATCCGGGGGCATTTCATGCACGGCAGAAACAGCAACAGTGTTTTGCGCGGTAACAGCCGTGATCACACTGGCACCGTAAACGCCGAGGGCCGACATTGCCTTTAGATCGGCTTGGATACCGGCACCGCCGCCGCTATCCGATCCGGCTATCGTAAGAGCTATGGGAATCTTCATCGTCCAGTGCACCATCCTTGCCAAGGGCACACAAACGAGAAAACGAGCGGGTGTGGTCTATACACAACCTATCCGTTCCCTACGCCGGTATTGCCCGGATCAGGTTCGACGGGTCGGTGCACGCACCTCTCAGCCCCACAGGGCACCCCGACGGATAATAAAAAAAGTTGCTTCACCCCCGAAAGGAACAAAGCGAATTGTCTGTGTAAGACGTAGGCTAGATAGATTTCAAGTTCAATGACAATCTAGAGGCGGTGAGTTAAATGCTAATCGCTTCAATTTTGCAAAGTAGCGCTCACCAATCCCTGTCTTGGAACATCGAATTGCGCTGACCGTCACCGGATGGTCATATTTTTTCTGGCGCAATAACCGTCATACCTGCGGCGACGTGCCTAGATTTTGCGCATGTGGCTACGCCGCGGCGAGATGGCGGGCGTTACAGGATCCTATTTCTTCGCAGAACCTTGCCCCTGTTTGGTCTTCATAAATAATTTAATACAGCATTAAATTATAAGGACATTATATGCGCCGCTATACACAAGCATCCGCACTGGCGATCACTCTGCTGATTCCCACATTCGCTACCGCCCAGGACGTCAGCGTATCTGCCGGGGCGACACTCACAAGTCGCTATCTTTTTAACGGTCTTGAGCAAAGCACTGGTGCTGCGCTTCAGCCTTGGTTGGAAGCCGAATATCAGGGTTTTTATGCGGGGATATGGGCGTCTAATACAGCGAGGTCCCTCGTCGGGAGCTCCGCCGAAGTGGACCTGTACCTGGGATACCGCAACGCAGTCGGACAGTTCAGCTATGATCTTGGATATACTCGTTATTACTATCGAAATCCGAACGTTGACTGCTGTGGCGAAGTAATTCTCGCCCTTGGGTATACCCCCGCCGAGCCGCTGGAGCTAGGTCTTCGCTTTGCGCATGACCCGGTCGCCGACTACGTAAACACACGTATTTCACTCGACTATGCCATAAACGACAAGATCGGCATTTCGACAAATTACGGCACTATCAGTAAAGGTGGTCACGATTATTGGAAAGTAGGTGGAAGTTATGCAATTTCCGATAACTTCGGTGTCGATGTGGCTTGGGAGGACACCAACATATCTGACGGGCTGATCGTGGTTTCGCTTAACACATCCTTCAACTTGCGTTGATGCTGGTTTCATAAGCAGTGCGGTCTGTGGCAGAGTTCATGGGCCGCACGAGACTGGTTCAGCGTATGACGAATGCGAAGCCGGCCTGCCCTGTACTTTCCTTTCAGCAGGATAGGGCAGTTTTCGTAATCCACTGCAAAACATGCCACCGTTAGGGCGGTTTGTTTCTGATAATTGCGATTATGTTACTAAACGCGTTTTATATTTTTATGATTATGTATATTTATCGTTGAGAGATACGTTGTTGATGAACTTATTAGGTTTGGCGGTGACCTACTCTCCCACGTCT
>NZ_JBSXOD010000026.1:0-19349 GCF_056859255.1 Sulfitobacter sp. L-8 | reverse complement strand
ATGGAGCCGACGCCCTTCGCGGTTTCGATGTCGGCGCTGGTGAATTTGATGCAGTTCGTGGTCATTGCTCTTCTCCTTGTTTGCGTTGCAATGATGGTCACCTTGCAGCTGGCCAAGGCCCGGCCACACCGAAGGCGAAGCGCAGCGGAGAGGGGCAGGCGCCGATCTTTTTGCCTCGCGAGGAATGGCCCGCAGGGACAGGGGAAAAAGATCGGCGACAACCTTTGTGGACGGGACGACAGCTGCGACCAGCATGTCATGCAACTCAGACACCCGGAGAAGTGCAGGGGCCGCGAAGGAAGGTAGGGGAACAGCCGAGGGAGACGCTGCAGGGGACGCGCGCCCCTTCTTGCCCTCTTGCCCCGATCCGCATTCGGACGAGTCAGAGCTTTGCCTGACCCTGCCTCACGTGCCGCGACGGCTGGTTTCCGTGGCACCGTTATGCGTGTTGTCTGGAAGAGTAGCAGGCAGACCTTCTAAGCCTCGACACCGTGCTCGGCTCTCCCGGATTTCGAACGGTCCCTCTACGGCACCCCGTAACGTGCGATCCGCGCAGCACGACCATCACCGGCCTGACGGCAGCTGTGGTCAATGCAATCCGGCGGTCGTCAAACTCCGTTTGCGACCATGATGGCGGGGCGGCACAGCATGTCCGGTAAAGCGAGGAACAACACCGGCCGAAACGCGAAGTACGAGATCACTGATGTCACGCGCCCGCCCCAGCGACCGTAACCGGAACGGCCGAGATGAAGCGTTGCCACGACTATGCGACGGGTGGCCGGGCTGGCTCCGGAGGAGACTGCACCGCCAGCAGCACGTTGCAGGGAGAGGCGGCGTTTCAGCTCGGGGAGGGCGGCTGCGTGCAGCCGACCGAGAGGGCGCGGTCCTGACCAAAGGGCAGGAGGGGCCAAGATCATCAAATCCGGACGACTGTCGGACACAAAGTATCCGGCGCCTCTCCGCACCAAAAGATGGAAAGCTAGGACAACTCTCAACGAGTAAGACGCCGAACATTTCGTTCGCTCCACTGCAATTGGATTGGGCCGTTATCTGGAGGTTGGCTTTCTAGCTGCTTGCGATAACCTTCAGCCGCATTGCGCGCGTTTCAAGGAGATAAGTCTCCACGCTGGCCAGTAGATGCAGTCCCTCCTCTGTGACAGCGGATCGCGACAGGCCAGGCTGAACGATGCGCACATCGAATTCGTAGCGATAGTCCTGCCAACTCGCTTTCAGCTTTTTGAGGAGTGCGGCTGTTCCCTGTTCGAAGCGGGAAGTCTGGCCCTTCTCGAGCCGTGTCTTCTCCCGCTTCAACATATGTATGAGCATTCTGTTGGGCCGATCACGCCAGCGTGCGGATTTCTGCGCTTGCCCGCAAACTTCATAGAGATCCTTCACCCGCGCGCCGGGCGTGTCGGAACTGGAGTATTTGCAATGGTGAAGCGTCACCTGGACGAGACCTTCAGTCACTCGAAGGGTGACGACGTCCGCGATCTCTCCAGCCCCATCATCGTCGAAGATGATGTCAAAGGCGTCGCCCTCTGCGAGCAATGTCTCGATTACGCGCCGTTGCACTGAGTCAGTCCGCTTTTCAGGACCCTGCGCCTCGGCACGTATATTGGTCTCCGACCAATCCCAAGCATCGATCCGATCAGCGGAATACGGTTCCACCACGACGCCTTCAGGCAGAGCATAAAGGTGACTGTAGATCAGCAGTGAACCATCCCCAAAGTCGATCTGTGGGGAATCCTCGCCGAAGGATTCCGATAGCGACTTCGTCTTGCCGCTGACCTTGACGGTTGTTTTCGGCCCAGAGCGCTGCGGATAGCTGGCACCCCCTTCGGCAAAAACGATTTCGAATTCGGCGATGTGGTTATCGCTGCGCACCGTGAAGCGCAATGGACCCGTGCGTTCATGATCCAGCAGCTCGATGTCGCATTCAGCGAAGGCTACGGGTTTGTCGCCGAAACTGATTTCGATCCGGTCCTCGATTTGCGTCAACAGCGATTCCGGCCAGTGGATCGCGACCGGAGGCACCTGCGGGCGTTCGCTGATCTGGCGAGGTCGCATCGCACTCTTGAAGACGCCATCGGTGGTGATCCCTGGATCTTTGACGGCTTTGCCGATATCCGCGCACCAATCGACCCAATCAGTCAGATCGCGAACCCGCGAAATCGACCAGAACTTGCCTTTGGCCGAACAGCCACGAGAGGCGGGAACACCGTCGAGGAAACCGGTTGCGAACACGTTGTTCTTGATGCGCGACTGGGACTTCGCAGTGTCGAGTCCGTCGGCGACATCGACACCCATATACATGGAGTAGCGGACACCGCGTCCCTGATGGTGCGTCAGGCCAAGATTGCGCAGGATCAGGCGATTGAACCCATGCAGGCTGCGGAAGACCTCCTCGCCCTCGACCCGGCGCGCTGCCTCACCGCAGACCGCTTTGGCCAATCGGTCATACGGTCCCTTGATCGAGCTGCTGATATATAGGAGCTGACTATCGGGATCCCAATGCATCATGTGCAGGTCCCAGGTGACATTGGTCGCGTGCTGGGCCGTGGTCCAGCCGGCCTGCTCTTCGGAGCGGGTGACGAAGATGGCGACACGTTGGTGTGGGTTGACCTTCATGCCGAGATATACGCCGGGACTATATAAGTCCTCGGCCCGCAAAGGCTCCCAACCGTCGCAGTTGGTGCGATAGACGACGGCGTTCATCTTCGGTTCGAGCGTCTGCAGGGGAATGTCGCTCAAGTCGCCGACAAAGCCCTTGAACATCTCGGCACGGCGGACTTGCCGGTCGATCTTCGCGGTGCTGAGTGCCTCGACCAGCGCATTCCAGTCGGCATCCTCGGCATAGAGCTTGGCCAGCGAACGATCAATGTCGTCAATGCCGGTGTTGGCGATGACGGTGGCGTCGCCGAGGCGTGGATCCTGGCGGGTGAAGCGGCCGACAAACTGGATGGTAACGGCGATGCTCTTGTGCGGGTCGTGCAGGGCGGCGATCTTCAGTTCCGGCAGATCGAAACCTTCGCCGAGCATGTCCACGCAGACAATGATCCGGCTCTCGAAGCGCCGCAGAGCGGCAAGGTTTGCACGGCGTTCACGGATCGACTGCTGGCTATGGACGATGACCGGACGAAGTTCTGGGTACATCTCGCTGTAAAGCTGGTGGAGGGCTCTGGCGCGGTCGATAGTTTGGCAACGCGCCATGGCGAGATGGTTGAGGCCGACGTCCAGATCACCTTGGAGGACTTCGCCGAGCTTTCCCGCGATCGCGAGATCGGCGTCTGCCTGATCGAGCCCGAAGACAGCCTCGAAGCGAATCGGCTTGAAATAGCCTTCGGCCTGCGCCTTCTTGAGCGGATAGGTGTAGATGAACTCGCCGTCGACGCGCCGGCCGTCCTCACGGAATGGTGTGGCGGTGAACTGGACGATGGGGAGCGGTGGCTCACGGTCGGCGAAGAGGCCCCGAAAGCGCGCCCATGTCGGGGCGCCGATGTGATGAGCCTCGTCGATAAACAGCGCCGAGGCGCGTGCCGCCATCCGCTCCTGGACCGCCGCTTCGGCGCGACCGGCGATCTGCATCGTTGTGACGATGACATTGGCACTGTCGAAGATCTCATCCACGTCGGCTAGCCTCGTCGGAATGTGCGAAAGGCGCATCACCACTGGAAATGCTGCCTTGTCTTCCAGGCATTGCTGTTTCCTCAGCACGCCGAAGGTCTCGAACTTGCCCGCGATCTGCTCTCGAAGGGCGTCCGTCGGCACTACGACCAGTAGCCTCTCGAAGCACTGGTGGACGTTGAGCGCGAGCATGGTTTCCGTCTTGCCGGTGCCCGTCGGCATGACGATGGTGGCCGGATCGATCGATCGCGTCGCATGGGCCAAAGCCGCGTGCAGTGCGCCGATTTGAGGACGTCGCAGACCGGGCTGGGCTGGCCCCTCGTTTTCGGCTGCTCGTCCCTCGCGGAGATGAAAGGCGCCCGACCAAGATGCCGAAACCGCTGCCAGCCGTTCGACCCGCGCTTGGCGACTCAACGTGTCGATGCGAATGGGCAACGGGGCCATCCACCGGCCTTCGCCGGCGTCGAGTGCTTCTACGATCTGCGCCGGCTCACTCGCGCCGGGGACCAGAAGAATGAGCTCCGCCTCCAGCGACGTAGCGGTCTTCGCGTTGATGATCTTCAGTGTCTCGCCAGACGGCAGCGTGGTTTCATGACCAGTCACACGGCGGATTGAAAAGGGACGCAGACGGCACCGTACGCGCTGCGGCGGAGCCGCCAATTGGCGTATAGGGCTTCCCAGGGCCTTGCCCTCTATCGCAAGCCGAGCAGGCAGCAGCAGTTCGACTTCGGGATTGAAGAGATCATCTTGGACGGGCTCGGTGCGCTTGCGGGAGGCCATGGTCGCGTCCTCGGCTATGCCGCAATCGTCTGGGGAGAAGGCGGGACGGTGATCACCGTCCCGTTCGTCATCAGAACGATCAGGCCCCGTTCGGCGCCGGTCATATCGAGATAGGCACGCACCTGAGCCCGATAGTGATCAAGCGTCTCCTGGGCGGGATTCACGTCGCTCTTCCAGTCGATCACGACGGCTGGCCGACCTTCCGGATTAACCGTAATCGCGTCAGCGATGCCCGCCGTCGCAACCAGTTCGGCCTCCCCTTGCTGAAAGGCATAGACCGGAAACTCAGCGAGCAATGAGGGACGCAAGGCCACCACCTCCGACAAGGCCAGCGTTCGCGTCACGCAACCGGCCAGTTCCTCAGGCGAAAGCCCGTTCGCCGGGTCGGAAGAAGGCTCCTCGCTGAGCGCATGGATGAGGTCAGTGGCACGCGCGGTGAGCGCTGCGCCGACCTCGTCGCATTCCCCTGTCAGGACTTCCTCCATGAGCTTGTGAAGGATTAGTCCACGCTCGCGTCCGCCCTGGATGGAGGCGGGCGTTTCGGTTTCCGGCGCCGGAGAATTAGTCGAAACAGTCCAGATGTCCGGTTCTTCTTCCTGAAGCACCAAACCCGTCGCCGTCTCGTCGCGGCTCGGCGCGAGCCAGGTCAGGTGCATCTGCCTTTCGGCAATCGCACCGGCCTCAGTGGCGAAACTCTCCCGTGTCTGGTCGTTTGCGGCATCGCCTGTCACCGCGATCGGGTCGAGCGGCAGATGCGACACGTCGAGGTGAGGGAGATCTGTTAGGGACAGGTCCACCAGGCCGATCCAGGCTGATTTCGAAGGCGTTACGTCGAGCCGCGGCAAGACCAAGAGTTCCCGGGCGCGGGTTGCCGCGACATACCAGAGCCGGACCCGCTCGCGGTCCAGTTCATCCTTCTCTGCCTGCCGCGCCGCGTCGTAACCGGACGGAGGGACACCCAAAACCGGGCAGTAGAACGTATCAGTCTGGCGATCGGTCACGGCACTATCAGGCGCCATCACCCCTGTCATGGTGTTGATGGGGATGACGACCGGCCACTCAAGGCCCTTTGCAGCGTGCATTGTATAGAGGGCGACGGCTTCTTCCTGCGCATCTGGTCGGCCTTCTACCGCGCGGGTCTCATCCGTCCACGCCGCCGTCATTGCCTCGGAAAAGGTGCGCAAGCCGCGTACTGCAAAGCCGGTGGTCAGGCTGAGATAGAGATCGACATTGGCAAGCGCTCGTTCTGCCTGACCGCGATGCCGTTCCAGAAGAACGGGGCGTACCCGAAGGACGTCGACGGCCTGCGAAAGAAGATCGTTCGGTGTCGTGCTGTTGGCGCGTTTCTGGAGCGCTTGCAGCCGTTCGATCACATCGCGCGCCAGCGGATGCGCTATTGCCGCGGGGTCGACGCCGAGGTCGAGTCGCGGGATCCGGTCGGGTTCTTCTTCCGAACGCGGAAGGGCCCAGACGATGTCCAGGAGCTCCTCTTCGCTTAGCCCGACAAGCGGGCCGCGCAGCAATGCGCCGAGCGCCAGCGTATCACGACGATCGGCGAGCACCCGCGTGATCGCGATGAGGTCCTGTACTTCCTGCCGGCGAAACAGACCTTTGCCGGCCTGGGTTGCAACTGGGATGCCCCGGCGCTCAAGGGCTTCTTCATAGCGCCAGAGCTCTGCGCCGGTTGGCGCGAGCAAGGCGATGTCGCCCGGTTGGCATGGGCGTCGTGCACCGGCTTTGCGATCCAGGACCGGATGACTGCCGATCAATCGTGCGCAAAGTTCAGCCACCGCTTCGGCTTCGGCGTCGCGTCGTTGCTCGGCACTGGCCTTACCGTTCTCGTCAGCGACCGCGATATCAATCGCCGCGACGCAGACGCCCTCTTGCGGATCGTCGTGGAAGGGATCGAGCGCGGTGAAGCCGGGCTGGCCATCAGCCGACAGGACAGTCTCGAACCGTTCGTTGACGAAAGTAAGGATCGAGGCACAGGAACGGAAATTGGTCGAAATCGAAACTATGCCGTCCGCATCTTGTGTTGAGAAGGCCGTACGGGCCTGAACATAAGCGCCGACATCTGCGCCGCGGAAGCGATAAATTGCCTGCTTGGGGTCACCGACCAAGAAGAGCGCACCGGGCCGGATCCGGAAGCGCGTCCAGTCTTGCGGATCATCACCCGGATCACCGCATAGACGCCAGAAGATTTCGGCTTGGAGCGGGTCGGTGTCCTGAAACTCGTCGACCAAGACCTTCGAATGCCGCTGGGCGAGTGCTTGTCGCACAGATTCATGGTCGCGCAACAGATCGCGCGCGGTGTAGATGAGATCATCGAAATCGAGCTGGGCGCTGGCACGCTTGTGCTCGCGATAGCGCGCCATGATTGTGCGTGCTTCGTCGATCAACGTCGCCAGGACCTGGCCCGAAACCGCCTGCAGCAGTGCGGTCCACGTGGCACAGCACGCCTCGTACAAGCCGCTGGCCGTATCGTTCAGCCTGTCGCCGTCTGCCTTGGACAGCCCTGCTTGCTTTGCCGCCGCCGCCCATTTGCCCTTCTTGCGGTAGGCGTAAAAGCTGCCCGTCCCGGTCGTAAGGTCGGGATGCGGGCGTGCAACCAGCAACCTGACTAGCCCGGCGGACGTGGAACCATCTGCAACTGATGGAAGGGCAGCCGCCATTTCAGAAAAGCGCGCGGCAAAGACCTCTGTTTCCGGCTCGTGGACGCCGGAGCCTTGCACAAAGGCCGAAAGTTCGTCGGTTGCCTGCCGGAAGGATTGCTGGTGATCTGCAAAAGGCGTGACTTCAGGGGCGACCAGATTCCTTGAGCGCCGGAGGGCTTCGGCGATTTCGTACATCAGAGCGACGGTCTCTCCCGGGTTATGCAGCACCATCTCGGCCAGAACACCGCCCTGATTGCCAGACAGGCGTTCGTGCAGCCAGCCGTCAACGATTTCGAGGAAGTTGAGATCGGCCTGGTTGCGGTCGATGACCGCTGCGCCCGGGTCGATATCCGCTTCTGCCGGGTATGGCTTGATCAAGTGCTGACAGAAGCCGTGGATGGTCGAGCAGGTGATTTCGTCAATCGCCGTGCTGGCCGACATCAGATTCTCGCGCTGTGCCGGAGACAGTCCCTCCGGCAGACCGGCGCGGAGCTCCGGTGCGATATGGCCGGCGGCGAGATCTTCAACGAAATCCCGAACCCGCAGGAGGAGCTCACTGGCCGCCAGTTCGGTAAACGTGACTGCCGCGATGGAACTTGGCGCGACACCCTGCGCCAGCATGACAGCGATCCTGCCGGCCATCACGGCGGTCTTGCCCGATCCCGCGCCGGCCTCTACCAGGATAGACCGGTCGTGACGGCTGATAGCGTCATGCCGGGCGCGATCATCGTTCAGAATTTTCACATTGCTCATCATTCCACCTCCCAGATCGGCGCGACAGCGCTGAGACGCTCGGTCGCGGCAGCTTGTTTGCGTTTGCAGTAGGTGGCGCCTGCGTTTGCCGGCAGGGCAAAGGAGAGATCGTCATAGTCGCTTCCCGTATCCGGCCCGGGCAGTGCAGCCCCGCTGGTCAATGCGTTTCTCGCTGCCCGCAGATATGCCTTGATCTCCGTCAGGACGATGTCCGGCTCGTCGAGCTGGAGATCAAGCGGTTCACGCGGATAGAGTAGCGAGGCTCTGATCGCGATGTGGTCGCCCAGGAGTGCCTTGACGGCGAAGGCATAAAGGCAGCGCTGAAGCTCGCGGCCGCCGTTTACACGGATGTCGCCTTTCGGCGGCTTGCCAGTCTTGTAGTCGCGCACGAGTGCCCGGCTGCCGTCATCAGCGATGTCGAGCCGGTCGATATAGCCGGCAATGTGAAATCCGGTGTCGGGGATGATCACTGGCACACTGGCGTCCCAGGGCAATGCCGCCTCCGACTTGGGCTCGGACCCGCCGAACGGAACCTCGCCAAAGGATCGGCTGCCCGGCAAATGATCATTGCCATAGGCAAGCGCCTGTCCGGCAAGAGCGCGCGCGTCCCCGAGCGTGCGGCCCCAGACAACAGCGGGCGGAACGGGCCGTTCGCTTTCCCATTCGGCCGACACCGCACCAGCAGCGTCGTCCACCGCAGCCTGAATGGCAGCCGTGTCAGCCGACGCCAAACCGCCCGCCGCCTCGAGGTTTCGCAGGGCGCGGTCGAGCACCAGATGGATGAGGTCGCCGGTTTGCAGGGCGTCAAGCACGAGCGGCTCGGCACTGCCTTGCGGGGATTTCCAACCGAGAGCATAGCGCCAGAGGAAATTTAGGGGGCTGCGCAGTAGTGTTTTGAGCGAGCTCGCCGACTGAGTCCGCCCGAGGATCGCGAGAACCAAAGGATGATCGGACCTGACCAGGCCGTCATGAGCTGTCACATCGGCCATGCGCCAATCGCGCCAGCAGGAACGCGCACTCAATGCCTGGGGATCGGCGGCGAATTCCTGCGGCCGCGCCAACAGCCGGTCGGTTTCACTGAAGGCATGGGCGGGAACGGCGTTGCGCCGCAGATAGGCTTCCTCGTCATAGGTGGCGAGGAGGGGGCTGCGACCCAAGAGCCGGCCGTCGCTGTCGCGTCGGGCGCGGGAGAGGACGACGTCGCTGCCAGTAGTGGCGAGGATCGTATCAAAGTCACGGCGATCTGCGAGATTGACGGGAAGCGGGTCGAGCTCGCCCGTTGGAATGATATGGTCCGGGATCAGCCGATCTTCGGCGATCCCGCGTGGCCAGCGGGAGGAATTGAGACCGATCAGCCGAGCGAAGCGTCGCGGCGACGCGGCGAGGGCGCTGGCCGGCATCCAGGCCACGGAGACGGAGGCCTCGAGCCCGTCATCCTGTTTCAGTGATTCCAGCGTGCTGTCGATCGCGCCGGCGGGCCCTGCCAGTAGGGCTTTGCGCCAGATGGACAGTGCCCGGCCCATAAGGAAGGCTTCACCGATCTCCTGTGCCGCGTCCGGTCCCTTTGCCAGCAGATCGACCGCAGCACGCAGCACTGGGGCGTAATCCATGCCGTCGGGCCAGTCGTCCGGCGCGAGGCGCGCCAGCAGTTGGTTCCAGGCGGACGGCGTTGATAGGGGTGCATCGCTTGGAAGGACGCGCATCCAGCCATCGGGAAGGGAAGCCAGAGGTGCAGAATCGCGGCACAGGGCGGCGAGACGGCGCAAGCGCGACTGCGAAAGCCCGCGCACGACGATGTCGGCGAGTGCCGCTGCCGCTTGTCCGTCACGTGTGGTGACGGCCGGGACGCCGTGAACGAAATGAAAATCGATATTGGCATCGGCGCGCAGCGCGAGAAAGTGATCGTCGTAGTCGGCCGGCGACGCGGTGGCGATGGCAATGTCGGCGGGCGATACGCCCGACGCGAGCAGCGACCGAACCCAACGCAGTGTCTCGACTGCCTCATGGTAAGCGGTCGCGGCGCTGACGGATCGAGTGGCCGGCGCCTCGGCGTCACCCCGAGCGACAGCAACGCCGCTTTCCTTGAGCCAGGCCGGGACAGGGCGAGGACCTGACGTCCATTGCATGGGGATGTGCTCGGCGAGCGCCTTCAGCAGAGGCCGCCAGCAGGGAGACAGTTCGGTCAGTCCGACGATTTCCATCGAGCCGAATATGGCGGGCGCATGGGTGATCCGGCTGATGGCTGCGGCAACAATATCGACCGGACGCATCATGCCGCCCGGAAGTTCGGTGAGAACAGCGGCCTCCAGGCGAGCGATGGCTTCAAGCCTTGGATGATCAGCTGACCGGGAGGCAAGATCGATACCTGCCCGCCACGCCTTGTGCAGTGTGTCGGCGGACGCGCCGATCATGCCCGGCAACATCTTGATATCTTCCAGTTCGCCCATCGGTGTTTCAGGGAGGACCGTCTGGATTGCCGCGCGCAGGCTTTCTTCGTCGATTGCGTGGGCGAAGCCCCCCGCGAGCCGCACCGCGGCTTGTTCCAACGACATGATCTGGAGGCCATGTTGACCACCGCGGGCCGCCGCAAGGCGGGCCTCCCGCATTGCGTGTCGTCCATAGACAATAAGCGTGGACCGGCGCGTCGTGGACATCTTTAAGTTCCTTTTCGAAGAATAGTTTTGACCAAATCGGGAAGTGCTTGTGTCGAGAGCTTTGAGGATTCAGCATCCCGAACCAAAAGTGATTTAGAAAGAAATGGATGGAACTTCTCTGATATCAGATTTCCTGCGCCTGCGAACAAATCGACGGGTTCGCCGGATCGAAAATCTGCCAGCACTGATCGTAGATCGGGGGTTTCGTCCCCGTTCTCCACCAGCAGAAACCCGTCATGCTGTTCGACTGAAAACCCCTCGCTTCTCAGTGCGAGCGCGAGGGTTGATGTCTTCACCGTACCGACCCGCGTCGCAATGACTGATGTATGCTCGCCGATGCTGTGTATGTTATTGGCCCTAAACCTCAGCTGTTCATAGTGAGCACGCGCTTCCTCGAGCATCATCAAAGAGACTGTGTCCATGTATGCTGGGCTGGAATCCCCCTCGAGCACGGCGAACATTCGGTCGATCACCTTGTCATGAATGTCCCCCGCATCGCCGCCGAAGACCGGAGGCACACCAGCCCTTGCGGGTTTGACGACGATGACCTTTTCACGATCATGGATTTCTTGAACAACCCAACGTCGCCCAGAGAATATTAATAGCATCCCAGGGGCAAGAACATTGTCGATCGGCAGGGTTCCAAGGTCCCGCCCCTCTGCAACCAAACGGAATTCTTCAGGTGTCTGGAATACGGCGTAGAAGCTGTAATGCTCGACTAGCCTTTCGCCCGTCTTGCCCAGGAGTAGAAGCCCGCTGCCGGCTTGTTCGATCAAGCCGGTTTCTGGGTGGCCGATTGCACGCAACGCATCTGCGAAGACTTCGCTTGTGACCTTCCGAAAGGGTCCTTCGCGGCAGAGCACATTGTAGACCACGGTTGCAGACGCACCGCCGCGCTGCGCTATGACTGACAGTATCTGATGGACAAGCGTCGAGAGATGAAGCGCCTGAGGTTTTGGAGGTTCGCACCAGCCTTCCAGCAGCAGGTCTATCATCGCGATGGACCTGATCAGGCCGAGACGAAGACGATCCACGAAACTGCTCTCCGGCGTCAACTTGGCTTCGACAGCGTACTGCCTGAGAATGGCCGGCTGTCCTTCACGGCGGCCTGATCGGCCAAGCCGTTGTCGCAACGCCGCGACACTGAATGGCGCACCGATTTGAGCCACGCAGGTTACGTCACCGATGTCGATTCCAAGCTCGAGCGTCGACGTGCAAACGGCGGTCGTCGGTATCGCAGGGTCCTTCAAGCGCCGCTCAACGAAGTCACGGTGTTCTCGCGAGAGGCTCGCGTGGTGGGGATAGAATTCCTGTGGCAGGTGCTCCCGTTCGCAAAGCTCCCGCAACCGATCTGCGTAAATCTCGACCCGTTGGCGCGCTCCGGCGAAGACCAGGTTGTCGCTGCCTCGAAGATGCTTGAACAGATGGGCTGCTATGGCGTCCGTTGCGGATGGGTTGTTTTCTTCTTCATCGCCGGAAAGGTAACCGCGAAGCTGAAGCCTCAATTCAGCCTCGCCGCCATCTGCTTCGATCAGCTGGACAGAGCTTGCTGCGTCAGGGCGAAGATAGGCCTTGGCGAGGTCCATGTCGCCAAGTGTCGCTGACAGACCTATCCGACGGATTGGGCGCTTTATCGCGAGCTCGAGCCTTGTGAGCAATGAACGCAGCTGGACACCGCGTTCGCTATCCAAAACCGTGTGCAACTCGTCGATCACGACTGCCCGCGTGGCCCCAAACAGGCGGGCAATTTCCAAACCGCGACGAATGAAAAGCGCCTCAAGGGACTCCGGGGTTATCAGAAGGATCCCTTTTGGAGATTTCAACGCGCGCGTCTTGATCGATTGCGAGACATCCCCGTGCCAGGGAACAACTGGAAGCTCTGCTTCCTGGCAGATGCCATCCAGCCGCATGGCCTGGTCCGTGATCAAGGCTTTCAGCGGACCGATGTAGAGCAGGTCGAAGCCGGTGCCGCCCGACGCCTCGTCAAGCACCTGTGAAATCAACGGCAGGAACGCCGCCTCGGTCTTTCCGCCCGCCGTAGAAGCTGCAATGATTAAGTCGGCATTGGTCTCGTAGATCGTCCGGATGGATCGCGCCTGGATATCGCGAAGTTCGCGCCACCCTTGCTGCCGTATCCATTTCTGAACAGGCCTCGCCAGTCTATCGAACGCACTGCTCATCGGCGTCAGAGCTTGAAGCTGATCAGATCATCGTCACCGGGTTCTTGGGCACCAGTGGACTCGTCGACCTCGGTCATGTCTTCGCCGAGGTCTTCGGAGACCTCGATCTTTTCGATCAGATCGCTCCATTCGACACCGGGGTTTTGCTCGAGCACAGAAAGCAGGTTCACGAAGGCCGTCACCGTATTGCGCGGGGTGCGGAAGTAAGCTTCACCGATCCGGTCTGAGCAATGCGCCATGAAAGCCTCGAGGGCGTGATCTGGCAAAGCATTGGCGTCTTCCTGCATAATCTGCCGCACATTGGCCAGAAGAACGAAGAGATCTTCAGGGGTCAGGCTGGCCAGCCGGACAACCGGTCCTGAAAGATCGACCAATCCGTCTCGCGCGAAGGTGTTCTCGGCCAAACGCGATTGAAGGGCTTCGTAGCTGTAGAGCCCTCGACGGGTGTTCATCAGAAACTCCGGGGTCCCGCCCATGAGAAATCCGAGGTTCTCGGCACTGCCTTGAAGCACATCGTTCAGGATCCGGAGGATCTGCTCGTAGTTTGCATTGCGAGCCTGCGACGAGGTGAGCTTGTAGAGGTTCACCATCTCGTCGAGGCCGACGAGCAAGCCTTTGTAGCCGGCCTCGCACACAAATGCCGACATCAGCTTCAGATGGTCATAGACACTGGCGTCGTCGATGATCGTTCGCACACCAAGCGCCTTGCGCGCGTCGGTGCGTGTCGCGAACTCGCCGCGCAGCCATCTCAGGGCTGCGGATTTCAACTCGTCGTCGCCTGTTTCATGGCCTTCCCAATATCGACGGATGACTTCAGCGAAATCAAACCCCCCGGTAAGTTCTTCGAAGTGGCCAAGGCGTTCACGGATGACAGACCCTGTTGGCAAATCCCGTTCTTCAGCGTCTCTGTGAGCCTGGCTGACAAAACGCTCCACCACGCTAGCCAATGCCCCACCATCGGGCTTTGTCCGCGTCGACAAGTTTCGGGCCATCTCGGCATACAGCCCCCGAGCTTGTCCGCCGGTCGCGTGAATGCGCCGATCTGGCGCCAGATCCGCGAACATTACGACCAGACCTTTCTCCAAGGCGACGAGGCGGATCAGATTCATGAAGAACGTCTTGCCCGATCCGTATTCCCCAATGATGAACCGGATCGCCGATCCGCCATCGGATATCCGATCCATGTCCTTGACGAGCTCTTCAATCTCTCGGACGCGGCCAACCTGAATATGGCGCAAACCAAGCTTGGGCACGACCCCGGCCCGAAGCGCCTGTACGATTGCATCGCGTTCGCGTGGTTTCAACTTAGACATCCCTGCCCTCCGCACTCATCTTTTCTTTTGCCGCCTCCGCAATCTCCGGAGACACGTCATATCCATCATACTCGTCGAGCAGCGCTTCATCGTAGGTCTCAAAAGCCCATTCATTCACGACTTCCAGTGCACCGGACGCCATCAAGCCATGCGAGGCGCAAATCGTCTCGAACTCCGTGTCAGACCAATGCTCCCGAGTAATTAGTTCGAGGACAATGGCGCCGTGTTTCGGGTCAAGCCCCGCCAGCTGGCTTTGGCTGGCGGGCCCGGACGCACCACGCTCTTCCTCTTCGACGTCGAAAATCTGCCCCAGGACGGACGACACGCGCTCAGTGTCCGAACGGATTGCTGCGATCCGCGACGCGTCGAGTTTGGGTCCGCTGGCTTTTTCAAGCTCGGGTATCGCTTCGCCCGGGCGACCTGATTGCGAGGCACGAACGGTGCGCGGACCATCCGCAACTTCACCAGCATGCAGGTCAGAGTAGGCAAGCGCGGGATCAAGTCCCAAAGCCTTGTAGATTTTCTCGATGCTTGCGACTTCGTCGGAGTGAATGATGCCATCGGCATGTGCTGCACCAACCAGCGCTGCCCGCATGGCGGCCTGGTTGTCTTGGCCCACCTCCTTCAGTTTCCGCCGCAGAAGTGCCATGTCCGGTGGCACGGCCAGGAACCATTCAAGGTTTGCACGAAGCCTACGGCGTTCCTGATCGCTGAGGGCCGCGGCAGAAACCTGATCTTCCAACGCCCTGCGTTCAGGCTCCGCGATGCGACCATCAGCGTGGGCGACGAACGACCCAAGTGCCAATTCGATCAAGGCGCTTCTATAGCTGTCGGAAACTTCCTCCAGTCTTTCGATGGGTTCACCCAGACTAAACAGCACAACAGGCTCCTCCGCCTTGGGCGACCGGAGCGCAAACCGAGGGTCGGGCGCCAGACCGAAACCGAGGCGCGCGAGCGCGTCGGCGGCTCCTGTCATTTGCCGTTTTCCGATCTTCTCGTTCGTTTCTCCCTCCAGTCGTCCGATCACCTCCTCAAGCGGCACCAATCCCCCGCGATCGACGATATCGCTTGCCCAAGATTTCAAGCGTTCCATTTCCTCTGATGGGAAGGCATCCCATAGATCAGAGGGCAACAAGGCATGCGCTTCCACGCTTCCGCGGCCATCAGGATTTCGGCCCAGGAAACGGCTTAGTTTGTCGAGGTCGTTCATCACCTCGTCTGCCAACTCCTGGGCAATCTCGACCGGTTTGCGCAGGCCGGAAATATCGGGGACCGGCTTGCCATCGACGGTTGGGTTGGCAGACCCCTGAAACTCGCTGGAGGCGGCCCGATAGGATGCCGTGAGTGATTTCCGGGGTTTTGTCACTTTGAGCCCATCAGGAAAACGCCGATCAAACCGCATACGGAAAAGAGCGACGAACTCGTCACGGCACCGCGTCGCGGGAGTTCTCAGATATGTTTCCGGATGGCAGATGAACCAACTCAGCAACCAGTCAGCGGTCAGGTTCTCGCCCTTGTCGATCCGAGCTCCGATTGCGTATTTGAGTGAGAACGGAAGCTCCCACCCCTGCTTCTCGAAAATCGGCTCGATAGCGTCGAGGTCGGCTTCGGCAAGCATCGCAATGTCGAGGAACTCGCCCAAATACCGCCTGACGGAATGGTTGTCAGGGTAAAGTGACTGCAGCCGCCGAACTTCCTGGACGATATCTTTGGCATCTTCGTTAGACTGATCGACGAAGAAGCGACGCTCCAGCCCATAAAAGTACAGGAACATGTAGCCGGGGTTGTAGGTGGCATCGTTTCGCCCGCTGGCCAACCAATCGAGGTAGGTCGCCCGGCACTGAGGTGATATATCCGAGTACCCCGGCCAGTAGGGCATACCTTCTCCAGCTTTGTCGGCTCCAGAGCGCGCGACCGACAGGGACGGATCGATATAGGCTCGGCACTTGTCACGATACCCGTAGGTGTTCAGCAAGGGAGGCGTGCCAACATAGACCATCCCTCCGATGGCGCGGCCGGCCACGCTAGCTGTTTCATTAGACGGGACCCACCCGCTTTTCGATGATCGGACCGATGCGCTCGATGCCACTCGCGAGGGCTGGTTTCGTTCAGCGGCCGCGGCAAGTGCCGGCGCCGCAGACTTTCCAGCCCGAACGATTTCAGCGTAGTCCTGCTTTGGTGGGGAGTAGGCCTGCACGGCAGCCGGCTCTTTGGACGCGTTGGCTTCGCGAGTTCGTTCGCGCTCACGCTCGATACGCTTGTCGTAGGCACTTGGGCGCGGCACCGGCTCAGGTCTGGGGGGTAGGTTTTCGGAACTCCCCTCGGCTTGCGCCTTTGCAGCGACTTTCCGCGATCTCCGTTTTTCTTGCCACCAGACCAGAATGACGGGAACAGCAAATGCAAACAACATCTGGCCGCCAACCGGCCAACCCTGAAGCATTGCGGTCACCACCACCATGCATAAGAAAAAATACAGGACGAGAAAGAATGTAATTCGGAAAAACTTGATTATTGAAGACATTATCGGAACCCTCTCCGAACCACACTATTTTGCACAGCCATCTTTGCAACGACTAACGTCATGGTTGAAGCACTTCCCATGCTTTATGCTTGATTGGGCCGATGGCCACATACATCTGTTCGCACCGTTGAGGGCACACCCCCGCCCTAGTGACCGTAACCGGAACGGCCGAGATGAAGCGTTGCCACGACCATGCGACGGCTGGTCGGGCTGGCTCCGGAGGAGACTGCACTGCCAGCGGCACGTCGCAGGGAGAGGCGGCGTTTCAGCTCGGGGAGGGCGGCTGCGTGCAGCCGACCGAGTAGGGCGCGGTCCTGACCAAAAGGCAGGAGGGGCCAATGTTCCCCTTGAATGCTTCAGCTTAAGAATCAAAAATTACTTCAACGGCAGGGCCATTGAGATAGGCGGAACACACTTTGATTGAGCTGAAAATCGAACTTGTTGGCATCAAACCACCCATCTGGCGCCGTATCCTCGTGCCGAATGACATCAGCTTGGACATTCTGCATTCCGTTCTCCAGGGCGCTATGCCTTGGCAAGACTATCATCTGCATGAGTTCGAGATTGGCGAAGACAGGTTCGAGGCCCGCGACGAACGTGACGACAGCTGGGACCCAAACGATGGCCGGAAGGACGAAAAGAAGTTTGCTCTTGGAGAGCTGGTCAAGAAAGGCAGTCAGTTCACATACACTTATGATTTCGGCGATGGCTGGCGGCATCTCGTCACCGTTGAGACGGTTAGCAAACCAACCGGAAGACCAGATCTGGACTTTCCCGCCTGTGTTGCCGGAGAGCGAGCCTGCCCGCCAGAGGACAGCGGAGGGCCCTACTCTTACGAAGAGTTTCTCGACGCGCTGACCGACAAACACCACCCGGAACATCGCGATACAAAGCAATGGGCGGGCGCGTTCGAACCGGAAGTGTTCAGCGTGCAGCAAGCCAATGCTGCCGTCGGTGCGATGTTTGTATGGGCAAAAGAACGCCACAATCGAAAGTGAAACCTGACTCTGGTTTGGCGCAGCGGCTTCGACAGGGGCACATAGCTTCGACTGTTCGATCCGAATGGCCGGATGTCTTCTCAGCCCTCCGAGGGCATCCACGCCCTGCTTTGCTGGTGAGCTTCAGAGCTGACAACCACCAGTGTCTTTGAGAATTCCAGAATTTGTCGATCCTTGACGGACTATCTCACAGGTTATCACAGAAACAAGTGGCGACCTCTTTAAAAATACTTCATTGTGTCGCACATGAGTGGACAAGAACACGAAAAGCTAAAGAGTCTTCTTGAGGCTGTCCCCACGGGGTTCCTCGTGGACTCCGCCTGGCTTGAGCACCACGGGATAGGCCGGCGTTCGTCCTACGCCTATGTCCAACGTGGCTGGCTAGAACGCCTTGGACGCGGAGTTTTCCGCCGCCCGGCACCAGGCAGCGCCACCACGAATACGCTCGATTGGAAGACCTGCCTGCTCTCGCTCCAGCACATCATGCACTACCCTGTCCATGTGGGGGGGGCGACGGCATTGGACCTGCAAGGCTATGCGCACTATCTCTCCCTCGGCGACAAGAGCACAGTCTGGCTCTATGGCTCAAAAATCCCCAACTGGCTCGAAAAACTGCCGCTCAACGCCGAACTCCGCACACGCAGCGTATCGCTGTTCTCCGATCCAGAGTTGGGTGTCAATGACGCACGAAAAAATCTCAACGAGACAGCATCGTCCCTGCCATGGGACTGGAAACTGGTGATGTCCTCGCCGGAACGCGCGATCTTAGAGGCGCTGGACGAGTTGCCGGATCAGGAGAGCTTTCACAGCCTCGACATGGTGTTCGAAAGCCTGACGACGTTGCGACCGAGAACCCTCTCGGCACTGCTCAGAAGTTGCAAGAAGATCAAGGTCAAACGCCTGTTCTTCGTGTTCGCCGACCGCCACGACCATGCCTGGCGCAAGCGTCTCGATCCGGAAGAGTTCGACCTCGGCAGCGGGGATCGCGCATTGGTCAAAGGCGGCAAGATACATCCGCGCTACAGGATCATGGTGCCCGAAGATTTTGTCAGAAAGGAACGTGGTAATGGCGCGTGAAGACTATGCCGCCCAAGTGGCCCTGCTCGTGCGGGTACTTCCATATGTGGCGAAGGAGAAAATATTTGCGCTCAAGGGCGGGACGGCGATCAACCTCTTCTATCGCGACCTTCCGCGGCTCTCCGTCGATATCGATTTGACCTATCTGCCTATCAAAGACCGCGCCGAAAGCCTCGCCGAGATCAACGACGCGATGGACCGGATTGCCGCTGCCATCGAAGGCGGCATCACCGGCGCCAAAGCGCAGCGCATTGCCGGCGGTGGCGGCGGCGCCACGCGTGCGCTCGCACGCCTCGGCGCAGCCGAAATCAAAATCGAAACCTCCCCCGTTACCCGGGGCGTCGTGCATGATCCGGAACAACGTGAAGTCTCCGAAGCCGTCGAGCAGGAGTTCGGATATGCGACGATGAACATCGTCGCCTTCGAAGATTTGTTCGGCGGTAAGCTACATGCGGCCCTCGATCGCCAGCACCCGCGAGACCTCTACGACGTCAAGCTCCTCTACGAGAATGAAGGGTTTACCGACGCGTTGTTCCGCACCTTTCTGATCTACGTCGCGAGTTCACCACGCCCGCCGCACGAACTGCTGAACCCAAACCTGATCGATCTGGATCAACCCTATGCGCGAGAATTCGAGGGCATGACGAAGGGAGCTGTCGCTTTGCCTTTAAATCTGAGACATGGCGCTTTGAGCGTCGAGTTTTGTCCTTAACTGTGAGATTCGGCTGTCTTTGGTCCTGTGCTTCTGGCGCGCTGTTGCGCAACATGATCAACTGCGGCAAGCAGACGTGGCTC
>NZ_JBSXOD010000025.1:0-3049 GCF_056859255.1 Sulfitobacter sp. L-8 | reverse complement strand
CAGAATCTCATGAACCCCAGTCGGTTATTCAGGGAAGTGCTTGAATCTCATGAATTCCGGCTTTCCGACAGAATCCGGCGATGATACTGAACTGCTTCGCAGTATATTTTTTTGCGTCCGATAATGCAAACTTATTGGACATAGTGACAAGCCGCAGGGAGGGGCGGTTAGGCCGCTATTTTCTGGCAGAAAGCGCCGCGTAAGTGTAGGCTTTGGGCATGACATTTGCCCGCCCGGATCACACCAGCGACTTCGACACGTTACCCCGGATGCCCGGGTGGGTCACATCCGCGCGTGCTGAAGCCCTTGAAGATGTTGCGTTTTTGTCGGGCGCGGCGCTGAACCACCTGCATGTTGTGCTCGGACGCGCGGAGGTGCCCCAAGCCTTGTTGCGGGACCGGCTCGCGCTGCGCGCGGCCGAGGCTTGCGTCGCGTTCTCTGGACGGTCGGAGCGGACAGGGGAGCTGCGCGATGCTGTGCACCTGTTACGGCCCGGCGATCTTCCCGGACCAGCGGGCGAAACCTGCCTGGCCTGGCGTCGTGCGGTGGAGCGGCCGGTGTCGATCAAGGCTTTGGGCCGAGCCTTAGCTGCTTTCGAGCCGAGCCAGATTGCCGCGTGGGTTGATGCCGGGAAAGGGGCGTCGATGACCTGTGCCCCGATGGCGCTGGAAGCCGTTCTGCGCGAAGCACCGCGCGCACACATAGCAGGACTGATCCTCGCGGATGCGGCCCTCGCTCAGGCGCTCGGCCGGGATTATCTCGTGCCATTGCTGGCCCTAGGCCTGAAACGCGCGGACCTGCGCAAGCAGGGCAAGGACTTGCTGCTCGCCTGCCATCGCGCGCTTATCGCCTCAGCGGTCGAGGCCGTGCGTCTCGCCGCAGACCTCGCGCGTCGGGCGGCGTATCTGAGCGCGGTCGCGCCCAAGCTGCGGGCCAAGGGCGCGGGCAACGCGGTCGAGATGTTCCTGACCCGCGATGCGGTTGCGCCCTCGGCGCTTCCCCTGCCGGATCGAGCTGCGCGGCGGATTTGCGACCGGCTGGTCGACCTCGGCGCGGTGCGCGAACTGACCGGGCGCGACACCTTCCGGCTCTACGGGCTGTAGCGATGGCGAAGGATCGCTCTGACCCCGAACTGGATCGCGAGCTGCCCGACCTGCCATCCGAGCTGCGCTGGCGGGAATGGATGCGCCGGATCGAGGCGGTCCTCTTTGCCTCGGCCGCGCCGGTGCCGCGTGACGACATGGCGCGCGTGGTGGGGCAGGGGGCGTCGGTCGACCTGCTTGTCGAGGACCTTGCCGCCGATCTGGAGGGACGGGCCTTCGAGATTGTACAAGTCGCCGGTGGCTGGATGTTCCGGACGCGGGTTACCTATGCACCTGCGATCCGCGCCGCGGCGGATGTCGAGGATCAGCTACTCGACCTGAGCGAATTCGACGTCGCGGTTCTCGCTGCCATCGCCTACCATCAGCCGATCACGCGCGATGGGCTGATGGATATATTTGGCAAGGAGATCAGCCGTGATCTGATCGGGCGGCTGCATGCGCGCGACTTGATCGGGACTGGGCCACGATCGCCACGCCGCGGTGCGCCCTACACCTTTGTGACGACCGAGCAGTTCCTTGTTGCATTTGATCTGGCGACTCTCGCGGATCTGCCAGAGCGGGAGCAGTTGGAGGACGCAGGTCTGGATGGCGGGTCATAGGAATGGTGGCGGGCTGGCTATCCCCGTATTGGCTAAACGGTGAGGCATGTCGTGGACATTTCGTGACGCTCCCAATCGTGACTTGTTGAGACAGCTCAGGCTTCGATCCTGAGCCCTCTGAACAGAGCTTCCCAAGGGTCGCCATCCTCGGTCATCGCGCCCGGTTCCAGGTTTGCCATGTTCTCGTCGATGACTCCGTTGTGGTAGTTCTTGAGCCAGCTGTACTTGCGCCGCACCGTCGCGTTGGGACTGTCGGCGAGGCCGCTCTCCACCAATGTTTTGTGCCTACCCAGAAACTCGATCCAGCCGGCGTATTCGCCGTCGAGCTCGCTGAGACTGGCGCGAAGATAGTCTACGTAGTGGAGGCCTGACTCGTCCTGGCGCAGGAGGTTGTTCAGGTGATGCTCTTCATTTTCATAGGAATGTCCTTCCCGCCAGAGCGTTTGGTCCTGCCGGTGGCGTTCGATGACATCTTCATGGATCGCAATGCGTGGGAAGATGACCTCGCCTTCTTCCATGAAATATGCCTGAACGAGGGCAGGCCCAAACACCGGACCACTGAAGTCGATGCCGAGATGCATGGGGCCGATCGTCATCGCGCCGCGCACCAATATGCCATTTGCCACGCATTCGATCTGGATGTGCAGCAGATCGATGAGTTCCCAGACCAAGGGGCCGGCCTGGCACTGAGTTTCAATGGTCCTGGTTCTGACGATCGCGTCAGACACGATCTCTGCATGGACTTCGCTGATCATCCGCATCTCGTCGGAGCGGGTGGGCGGCGTGGCATCCCCTTCGGACACCCTACGAAACATCGAAAGAAAGTGCCTGATCTCTGCACCGCTTCGCGTGTGCAGGAGATTCCTGAAACCGAGGACATCAAAAAAGGTCACAAGGCATTCTTCGTAGTCGGGGTCGTTCTCGAAATCAGTCATCTCTGGTCCATCTTCAGCCGAGGAGCTTCTCGAGCTCTTCCCCTTGGGCGGCATGCTTCTTGGGGTTTTCTGCTTTCAGCTTGTTCACGTTGATGAGCTTCCATCGGACCGCTGGAAGCTCGGCCGCTTGAGGGCGGTCGATCGCGTCGAAGTCAGGATCGCCGTCATGCAGGGTTCTCAGAAACCTCTTCGCGCCCTCATCCAAGCGGGATTGGATATCACCGATCAGGCGGTCGCGCGTTGAGACCAATTCCGCAAGGTCGACCGCTCCTGTCGCGTAGCCCTTAATTGTGAGATGAGAAATTCAATGAATTCAACGACTGTGTTTTGCCCTTAAATATGAGATTTTGCCTTTAATTCCGATATTTTTGCCCTTAAACCTGAGACAGGGTTCACAGGCTTGTGCGGCAGA
>NZ_JBSXOD010000024.1:0-50360 GCF_056859255.1 Sulfitobacter sp. L-8 | reverse complement strand
AGATCCCGCGATCAAAGCCCCGACCCGATGAAATAGGACCCCATATGGGACAAATGGCGCTCCTGGAATAGAAAAACGCCATGGGCGGAAAAACAGAGGTCCAAAACACGCAATCAAATGCGTTTCCACACAGCCTCGGCCGTTTGACGCCAAAGACATTGCCGCCCTTGTCGGCACAGCCTTCATCGGCGCGGAGGCGTATCTATTGCTGGGTTACGAGACCGAAGACATACCGGTTCGCCGCGCCCTGCGACGTATCGGGAAGATAATTGAGCACTACGAACAATCATTGGATATAAAGGATTGAGTCATGCGCGCCGCCATTCCCCGTATCGAAGGTTTCGTTGAGCGGAATGGCGTAAAAATTCAGTACGCTGTTTACGGCAGCGGGTCAAAGACACTGTTAT
Source organism: Sulfitobacter sp. L-8 (assembly GCF_056859255.1). Taxonomy (NCBI): domain Bacteria; kingdom Pseudomonadati; phylum Pseudomonadota; class Alphaproteobacteria; order Rhodobacterales; family Roseobacteraceae; genus Sulfitobacter; species Sulfitobacter sp. L-8. Next base: position 49,953 of record NZ_JBSXOD010000024.1, on the reverse strand, counting down.
TTCTTCCGGCATGGCCGATCGTTCACTCGCGCGTTTACAAGGCGCAAATCCCCTACTTCGCCGATCATTTTCGCGTCATCTCGTTCGACCCGCGAGGCAACGGTCTGTCAGACCGCCCGAACAATCCAGACGCTTACGCTCCGTTCGAATTTGTCTGCGATGCTCTGGCCGTTCTTGATGCGACCGGAACGCACAGGGCGATCATGATCGGCTTGTCGCTGGGCGGGCTTTATGCTGCCCTTCTCGCCGCGTATTGTCAGGACAGGGTTGAAGCTCTGATCGGCTGCGGCAGCGTGGTACCCTTTGTGGCCACGCACGCGCACAAAAATGGTGATGTCCTGAAAGCCAAGATCAGCGCACCGAAGGGATGGGACAAGTTCAACGCCGCCTACTGGAAGACAGACTACGCTGACTTTTGCGCCTTTTTCTTCAGCCGGGCCTTCTGCGAGCCGCATTCCACGAAACAAATCGAGGATGCGCTGGAGTATGCCGCGAGCGGCAGCGGCGAAACCCTTGCGATGATGGCCAGGGCACGCGAGAATGGACCTTACCCAGTAACAGAAGAAGCCTACACCGCTATTCACTGCCCATCCCTTTGGATTCACGGCGACGCAGATGAGGTGACGCCGCCTGCGATGTCGCACGCCGCAGCACGATTGACAGGGGGCGAACTGCAGATCTGGGCCAACGTCGGCCATCTGGCCAATGCACGTTATCCGGCACGCCTCGACGTGCAAGTTAAAGATTTTCTGGACCGCAAGTTAGATGTCGAAAAACCACGGCTCAAGACGCGCCGCAGGACCACCGCCAAACGCGCCCTCTACCTGTCCTCGCCTATCGGGCTCGGGCACGCTCGACGCGATCTTGCGGTGACCCGCGCATTGCGCGATCTTCAGCCGGACCTTGAGGTAAGCTGGCTGGCACAGGATCCAGTCACCCGATTTTTGGCGGCGAACAAGGAGATACTGCACCCGGCAAGCGCCAAGCTTGCCAATGAATCTGCACATATCGAAGCGGAATCCGGAGAGCATGACCTCAACGCCTTTCAAGCGATCCGCAATATGGACGAGATACTTATCAAAAACTTCATGGTTTTTCAGGAAGTCGTGGAGCAGACCAGCTATGATCTGGTGATCGCTGACGAGGCGTGGGATGTCGATCGCTTCTGGCATGAACATCCCGAACTGAAGAAAGCCCCGATCGCGTGGTTCACCGATTTCGTCGGCTGGGTGCCGATGCCCGAAAACGGGAAGCGAGAGGCCTATCTGACCACCGACTACAATGCAGAAATGATCAGCCATGTAGAAGACCATCCGCATGTCCGCGATAGGGCAATTTTCGTCGGAAACCCTGAAGATATCATTCCCCACAGCTTCGGCGAAGGCCTGCCGCTGATGCGCGACTGGGTACCGCAGCATTACGAATTCTCGGGCTATATCATCGGGGAGCATCCGTCGAATTTCGGCAGTCGCGCGGACCTGCGGGAACGGTTCGGTTATCACGAAGAAGAGAAAACTTGTATTGTTACCGTCGGCGGCTCTGGCGTCGGTGCCAGCCTGATTCGGCGGATACTTGCTGCCTACCCGCTTGCTAAAGAGGTCATACCCGAGCTGCGCATGATCCTCGTAACCGGCCCGCGGCTTGACCCTTCGGCGTTCAACCTGCCCCATGGGGTCGAGGCCCGCGCCTTTGTCCCCGATCTCGACCGCCACTTGGCTGCCTGCGATCTGGCGCTGGTACAGGGCGGGCTGACGACGACGATGGAGCTTGCAGCGGCGGGCACGCCGTGTCTCTATTTCCCGCTAAAGAACCATTTTGAACAAAACTTCCACGTGGCCCAACGGCTTGACCGCTACAACGCAGGTCGCCGAATGTTCTATGACCAATCAAGCCCCGAGCGCATAGCTCAGGCGATGGTCGAGGAATTGACCCACAAGAAAACAGTGTGGCCCGTGGAGGCACATGGTGCCCAGGCCGCCGCGCGGATGCTCGCCGAATTGATCTGAACCGAACGACCAAGAAGAGGACAATTTTTACTGCAATTTGAATGGGAGAAGACCAATGACACCCTGGGAGATACGCGGCGTTGAATTAACCAATTGTAACTGCGCCTACGGTTGCCCCTGTCAATTTAATGCCCCCACCAACATATGGGACATGCGAGGCAGCACTCAGCTTTCACGTCGACAACGGACACTACGGCGATATTACGCTCGACGGCCTGAACGCGGCTTTTGTAGTCAAATGGCCGGGCCCGATCCACAAAGGTGATGGGCACATGCAGATCGTGATCGACGAACGCGCCAGTCCCGAGCAGCGCAAGGCACTGGAAAAGATCGTACGTGGCGAAGACACCGACGACATGGCGACGATGTGGTGGGTCTTCTCAATGATGTCACCGAACAAAGAGCCGACGCTTTACAAGAAGTTTTCGTTCAAGGCCGACATCGAGGCCCGGACTGGCAAGGTTCATGTCGCGGACGTCTTTGACCTTGAAGCGGAGCCGATCCTCAACCCGGTTACCGGCAATCCGCATCGCGTACGGATCGATATGGTCGGCGGGTTCGGCTATAAGGTCGCAGAGATCGGCAGTGGTACGACAGAAACCCACGGAAGGATCGATCTGCCGAACAATTCGGGTACGCGTGGCGTCTGAGTTGGGCAGCCTTGCGGGCCGCGAAGGGACAGCCTTCGCCGTCAAGTGGGTCGCCTCCGTCACCGAGATTCTTGGCTATGCCGGCACTGCCTTCGGCTGGACGCCGTGGCACCTCTACCTCTTCGTGGTCGGGGTTCTCGGCTGGTTGATCGTCGGGGTGCTCTGGAACGACCGGGCGATCATGTTGATCCATTTTGTCGCTCTCGGCGCGATGTTTGCAGGAATGGCGCGAACCTGACGGAAGGCGAAGTCATGCCGCGCTGTTCATCCTCAGTCCGTGCCCCAGCCGCTTCGCGCTGGTCACAGCAGTATCGCGATGCAGCGACCAAGCCTGCGTGAGACCCTCCAGGATCAACAATAGGTCGATTTCGCGGCCGTCGAGCCCGGTGGCTGCGGCGGCGCGGCGGGCCACTTCTGCCTTGTGCCGCGCCAGCAGCGCGCGCAGCCCTTCGCTGCCAGGGTCTGCGGCGACTGCTCCGTGGAACAGGCAGCCGTGCGAGGTCTCGATCGCCATCCAAGCCCCGACTCGCTCGAATAACACGTCGAGCACCGCCTCCTGCGCCTTGGGAAGATCATTGAAGAGGTGCGAAAGATAGCGCCCATGGCGATGCTCCAGCGCTGCTAACACCATGTCCGCGCGCGAAGGCGTGTATTTGTATAGCGTGCGCAGGCTGACACCCGCTGCATCGCGCAGATCCTCAACACTGGGTTCTGCAAAGCCCCGGGCAGCAAAGGCCTGTTCCAACCCGGCAGCGATCTTGGTTTTGGTATCGGTCATGGTTGACGATGTAGAGTGATCCCTCTACCTACGCAAGTAGAGCAATCATTCTACCAGATGGAGAGACATAATGACCCTTCCCGATACGATGAAGGCGATGATTCTGACAGGCCATGGCGGTCTCGACAAACTGGAGTGGCGAGAGGACGTGCGCGTGCCGCGCCCCGCAGCGGGGGAGGTCCTGATCCGCGTGGGCGCCTCGGCGGTCAACAACACCGACGTGAACACCCGCACCGGCTGGTATTCGAAAGCGGTGCGCGGGGATACGAACTCCGCGGCGGCCACAAGTTATGAGGGTGCCTCGGACGCCGACGGCGCATGGTCTGGCGCGCTGAGTTTCCCGCGCATTCAGGGCGCTGATTGCTGCGGCGAGATTGCCGCGGTCGGCGACGGGGTCGATATTACGCGCATCGGCGAGCGGGTGCTGGTGCGCCCCATGCATCGCCCCGCCGGAGGGGACGCGGAGGCGCTCGTCACATTCGGCTCGGAACGCGATGGCGGCTTTGCCGAGTTCACCACTGTCGAGGCGGAACACGCACTCCGCATCGACAGCCCGCTTTCTGACGTGGAGCTGGCCTCCTTCCCCTGCGCCTTCTCGACTGCCGAAGGCATGATCCAGCGCGCGGAATTGGGTGCCGAGCGGGTGTTGATCACCGGTGCCTCGGGCGGCGTCGGCTCTGCGGCCGTGCAGCTCGCCAAGCGACGCGGCGCGCATGTCACCGCGATGACCAGCCCGGCCAAGGTCGCCGACCTGAAAGCGCTCGGTGCCAACGCCATTAACGGACGCGAGGACGCCGTGCCGAAAGACGCTTTCGACGTCGTTCTCGACCTCGTCGGCGGGCCACGCTGGCTAGCGCTGCTCGAGGCGCTGGCGGAGCGTGGTCGCTATGTCACGTCACGGGCCATTGCCGGTCCAATCGTGGAGCTGGACCTGCGCACGCTCTACCTCAAGGACCTGACACTGATCGGCAGCACTCGGCAGCACCCGGCAGGACCCGGAGGTCTTCACCGACCTTATGGGCTATATCGAACAGGGTGAGGTCCGACCGATTCTCCCAGAGACCTACGCGCTGCGCGACCTGCGCGCGGCGCAGGAAGCGTTTCTCAAGAAGTCCCACATGGGCAAGATCGGGATCGAAATTGCAGGCTAACGCCTCACGTAGTGAAGTTCCCAAGGCGGGGTGATGTCCGACCATGACATCGCCCTGCTTCGCCGGATTGACCCGGTGCCTCTCAGGCTTCCTCGCCGTAATACGCGAGGAACATGTCCACGCAATCGGCGATGACAGCCTCCGCGTCCAGATCGGCCTTTTTGCCCAGAAGGAACTCGGGCCACATCAGGAAATGCTTGATCATCGACAGCAGCTGGCCCGCTGCAAAGCCCGGCTCAGCCTGGCGCAGCGCGCCGGCCTGCATCGCCTCGCCGATCAGCGCCTGGATCGGGCCATCCTGCATCGCGGCCTTGGCGAAGAAGGCCTGCGCGAGCTCCTGGTCGCGCAGCAGCTCTGACATCACCAGCCGGTTGAGCCCCATATACTCTTCGCCCGAGAGGTGGTCGATGTAGTGCCGCGCAGCCGCGATTAGCTGTTCTCGCAGTGGGGCCTCGGCGTCGTAACGCAGCTTCGGCGTGGCGGCGATCTGCTCGAGCAGGATGTCGGTGATGGCCTGGAACAGCACTTCCTTGCTCTCGAAATGCTTGTAGAGCGTGCGCTTCGAGACCTCGGCCAATTCGGCGATTCTGTTGACCCGCGCCGCCGGAAACCCCTGTTCGCGGAACTCCTGGATTGCGGCGTCCAGAATATCTTTTCTTTTCTTTTCAGACAGTTTCATCGTTTATACCCCGTTCGGTCGGAAAAGTGTAAACACCGGGGTTTACCAAGTGTGCCCTCCCCTCTATGTAAACACCAGAGTTTACAAACGCAAGCGCCGCGGCGCAGAGGACATCACGATGAAATACAAGCAACTTGGACATTCCGGTCTCCATGTTTCCGAACTGACGCTGGCCACCATGACCTTCGACAATGAAGGCGGCAGCTATGCCGATCTGGTGGGGGCCACCGGTCAGGAACTGGCCACCCGCATGGTCGATCTGGCCATCGAGGCGGGCGTCAACATCTTCGACACCGCCAATGTCTACAGCTCGGGCGTCTCGGAAGAGATGCTGGGCGTGGCGCTGGGGTCGCGTCGTCAGGACAACCTTATCGCCACCAAGCTCTACAACACCATGACCACCGGCGCGAACGATCTGGGCACCAGCCGGCTGGCCATCATGCGCGAGGTCGAGGGCAGCCTGAAGCGGCTGGGCACCGATTACATCGACCTCTATCAGGTGCATAATTTCGACATCACCACGCCGCTGGAGGAGACGCTGCGCGCGCTCGACGACCTCGTGCGGCAGGGCAAGGTGCGCTACATCGGCCTGTCGAACTTTGCCGGCTGGCAGATTGCCAAGGCGGACGGCATGGCGCGGCTTCTGGGCACCGAGCGCTTTGTCTCGGCGCAGTCCTACTACAGCCTCGTCGGCCGCGAGCTTGAGCGCGAGATCATCCCCGCCGTCCGCGACCTCGGTCTCGGCACCTTTATCTGGAGCCCGCTGGCCAGCGGTTTCCTGAGCGGCAAATACACCCGCGAGGCCGAAGGCTCCGGCCGCCGCGCCGCCTTTGATTTCCCGCCAGTCGCCAAGGAGCAGGGGGGCGATATCATCGAGACGCTGGCGCAGATCGCCGAGGAAAAGGATGCCTCGGTCGCGCAGATCGCCCTGGCCTGGCTGCTGCACAGGCCCGGCGTCACCAGCGTGATCGTCGGTGCCCGCAAGGAAGCGCAGCTGGTCGACAACTTGAAAGCCGCAGACATCAGCTTGAACGACACAGAGATGGCGCGGCTCGACGAGGTCAGCGCGCTCAAGCCCGAATACCCCGGCTACCTGCCGGTCTGGCGGCGCGGTGACACGCTGTTCAGCCAGCTTCACGACTGACACAAAGACACGGTGCCCGGAACAGACCCGGGAGCCCCCTCCATAGACGCATACCAAGGATCAGACAGATGGCTGACACGACTTTCGGACACAAGGGCTGGACGCCCGAACGCCTCGGCACCCTCGCCGGCAAGACCTATGTGATCACCGGTGCCAATGCCGGCGCGGGCTTTCAGGCCGCGCGCATCCTGCTCGGCAAGGGCGCGGAAGTGTTGATGCTAAACCGCAGCGCCGAGAAATCCACCGCCGCCGTTAGCGAACTGAAGCAGGAATTCGGCGACGCCGCGCCCGTGCGCTTCATCCGCATGGACCTGGCCGAGCAGGCCTCGGTCCGCGCCGCCGCCGAGGAGGTGCTGAAAACCACACCGCGCATCGACGCACTGATCTGCAACGCCGCCATCGCCCAGGTGCCGACGCGCCAGCTCACCCCTGACGGGTTCGAGAGTCAGCTGGGCACCATCCACTACGGCCACTTCACGCTCTGCGGCATGCTCTTCGACCGGATCGCCGAGACCAAGGGCCGGATCGTCGTCGTCGCCAGCCTCGGCTACAACATGGGGCTGAAGACCATCCGCTTCGAGGACATGAACTGGCAGCAGGGCTATGGTGCCAACACCGCCTATTCGCAGAGCAAGCTGGCGCAGATGATGTTCGCCTACGAGCTTCAGGACAGGCTGGCGGCGGCTGGGCGGACCGATGTCGAGGTCTTCGTCTGCCACCCGGGCTCCTCCGCGACCTCGCTGATCTCGACCAGCGGCAGCCGGACCATGCGCGCCATCTGGTGGCTGATGACCAAGACGCCGATGGTCCAGACCGCCGAACAGGGCGCCTATCCCGAGGTGATGTGCGCCACCGAAGAGGCCCTGACCGAGCAGCGCGCGCTCTATGGCCCGACCGGAACCCGCGAGTTCGTCGGCCCTGTGGGCCGCGGCACGCTGAACGCGCATGCCTACGACAAACCGATCATGGCCCGGCTCTGGGAGCGATCGGAGGCGGACACTGGTTTCACTTGGCAACTGTAACTTGATGCCCGGGTCTGGGCCGAGACATCGAACCCACCCTGGCGTCATCCATTCAATCGAAAGGTAACCCCATGGACATCGTGAAAGCCGCTTCCGACTGGGCACGGTTCGAAATGCTCTCCACCGTTGCGTTCATGACCTTCGGACTGGCCTTCGGGCTGGCAGGTCTGGCCTTCCGGCAGCTTGCCACGACCGACCTGGCAAGGGCCTTCACGGTGCCGATGCTGGTGGCGGGCGGGCTGTTGCTGATCTTCGGCGTGGGCCTGTTCTTCCCAGCGCAGGCCCGGCTCGCCGCTGTCCCGGCGGCCTTCGGCGGGGACGCCGCCGGCTTTATCGCTTCCGAGATCATCCGCGCCGACAAGGTTCTGAACGACTACCGCATCGCGGTCTTCTGGGTCTTCCCGGCGCTCATCGCGCTCTGCGCACTGGCGGTCCCCTTCCTCGACGGGCCTTATTGGCGCGCGAGCCTGATCACCGCCATCGCCTTGTTCACGGTTCTTATCCTCATCGACAGCAACGCCAACGCCCGACTTCAGGATTACAGGCAGCAGCTGTCGATGGCAGAGGGATCGCTGCGAACGCCATGCCGCTTGAGCGTATGTTGCCCGAAACCGACGGACCATTCGGATCGGTTGGCGGCACGTCGATTTCTCTTGGCGGGGGTGGAGCAGTCTATCGCGAGATCGCAGGTTTGAAGAATTGTTCCGCGGTCAAAATTGAACTCGTGATAACCGAGAATTTTCGACGATTGAGCCGTCTTTCTTCCAAGAGACATCTACTTGTAGGTCGACGCGGACCCTGGACCCTCTAATCAGATTCAACGACGAGATAACCGAGCCTGAGGATATGTGAATAGCAGAAAGACATGAGGGAGTTACCTCCGGCGTCGATAGTCAATGCCTGAGGTCACGTGAGCGATGCGGGCATGAGAACGATAAAGCTGCCTTCAGCTTAGATGGCATCACAGGGCAAAATATCGCACGATACCGGCGAGTGGACACGATTTGCTTGCCGAATAGACATCTGAACGGTTCGACTGGTCAAGTTTTGATGGTCGCTTCAAATGTGCCACCAAGCAAAGTTTCCACGTCGGCCCCCTTTTGATCCGTTGAAAATAAGGGGTTTTGGGCACTTACCGAAAGCCTCGGCGGCCGACTTCCACATCTTACGACTTATTGAATGCAGTGTGGCTAACGCTAAAAAAAATGGCCGCCCCAAGGGACGGTCATTTCAGGTATTTGTCTAGACGAAGGTCCTTGTTAAGCGACCTCACTCATTCGGACGGCACGAAGCTACGCCGGAAGATCCTCCAGCCGATAAAGGTCCACGCCAAACTCTTTGGCCGACATGCAGAGGGAACTCGATATCGCCTCAGAACGCGTTCGACAAATTTGCGGGGAACCTCGAGGTAGTTGGCAATGTCACTTGATTTGACATACCGCTCCCTGGACCGCTTAAAGTCGTCAAGATTTACGCGATGGATGACATGCCGACCTATTTGAGGTTGGATTGTGACAGAAGGCAGATCCGCGTATCCTTCCTCCCCCTCGCTGATCAGAGCCCAGACTGTTTCCGTACCCACACGGAGGAACGCACCCTTATTGTGCCGCAAGAGGCCTTTCTGGACCAAATGGGCGAGCTTGCCGTCATCAAAGCTCTCGGCAACGCCGGTGTGGTCTGTGCGCGCAAGGATGTATCCCCAGTCGTGGCGCGCCTGAGGTCGATAGGAGACACCCTGCACAACGACTTCATCATGCATTTCAAACACGTATTTAGGAATCTGCGGGTAGGCTGGATATCGAGCAGCAGTTCTCCTCCGAAATTTTCACTAACAGTTCGACGAAGGCTGCGCTCGCTCATTTTCCTCAAAGGCTTGGTCGAGTTTCCCGCCTTTGACACTGAGACGTCGAATTTCGCGAACAATGACCCAGCGCGGAGGCATCACCAAATATTTCATGTTATATTCGTCGCGGAAGTCGTTTGCCTCAGCAAATGCAACTATGATGATATCACATAGATCTTGCTGCGAAGGCTCTGCGAAACGCTGGATTGCGGATACCATTCTTTCGATCAGATCGCGTTCATCTCGGCCAATCTTGCGCCTCCTCGGCTCTGGGCGACATTCTAGGCACGCCAGCTCCGATAGATTTGGATATTCTGAATTGGCCCATTCCCTTTCGTTTTTTGTATCGCTTGCATCAGGCAAGCGGGTGCATTCGCCGAAAGCGGCGTTAAAAGCATGGTTCAACATGGTTTTCCCTTGTCGTTGGTGTGTCTAATCGAGCAACATGCTGCGACAGGGCGTCTATTTAGACGTCAAGAAGGGTTCTGCCGAATCAGGGATTCCCGCAAAACTGAATTTTTCCTATAACTCCCTGAACTGTATTATTTTTTCCGGGAAACCGAACGGAAAACCAGGCGATTCACTTTCGTTGTGGGGCCATCTGGCTCAGCGCTATGCGGCTACTCGACGAACAAAGGATTGAGCTGTGATTCTTTCCAGCTTCGTGAGTTTCAGCTCCCCCCGCCGCAGAAGACGTCCGACCGCACGGAATCGACGCGCCGCCATGCCGACGTCCTTCACGATCTCACCAACCACACGGCCCCCTTGAACCCCTCGCATGGCGCGCCGCGCGGCAGCGTCTGCCTCAAGATCAAGTTCCTTAATGCTGTCGAGAAACGATGTGTTGTGGAGCTCGACAGGGTTGATGTTGCGCTCAGTCAATACGATGACGCGGTCAGCGAACTCAGGCTTCATTGCCGCTTCCACAGAATCTCTGAGCGCGCAAAACTTCGGGCATGTCAGTTTTTTGCTTGGCTTCACCATCACGGCTACTCGCGACCCATCGACGAGGGTGACCCGGAAATCGAAGAAATGCTTCTTCCACTTGCCGCTCTCGGAAGGCCGCCAATCGAAGCGGACCTGGCACTCCAAGTCTGCCACTTAGGGCCGCATCGATAAGATCAACGCGAGGTTCATCTCGAGGTGGCTTTCAACTTCCAATATCTGGCCCGGTGACACCCCGGGTTGATCACTGCACTTTGCGGCGAGTGAATGGCCCTGGAACCGATGACAACGAGGCTCTCAAGTTCTTGACTTGGCAGTTCCGACAATGCCCTCGCATCGTCGGAAACTGGCTCATTGATTGCATCGAAGAGCTTGGGCGACGGCATCCATTCATCGAGCATCAGGCCAGCTGGGTTTTGGTCTATCAGGGTCTTGGGCGCATCGTTGGTGATGAAGAGGACGAAGAAAGAGCCATGCAATTGCTTTTGTCTTCTTCTGTCGAGGACTGGACATGAAACCGACAAAGCGCTGCCATGGCTTTCATGCTCTCACGCTCGGACACTGCCCCGTCGTATTTGAACAGAACGGACGTCGAAAGGTTGGCACGAAGAGCAATCGCCGACTTTGGACGAAATATTGGTGGGGAATACACCATGTTCCACTACGCACCATTCTTGCTCGCCGGACTTATTAGATGGCACCGTGTGAACCCCATGGCCTTGGTGATTGGCGCTGATGCTTTGGCGGACGACCTATTGAACATAATTGAACGGACCGAGAAGGACCTGAATGAACGTCGAAGAGCGAGCGCGAATTTTCAAAGACGACGCTCCAAATTTTTGCCTATCCTTCAAGACCTGAAATCCGAGTTGGCAGGAGAGGGCTCGAATCCGGATGTGCTGTTGGACATCTACGGTGCGAGCGGAGGATGAGCTAAGCGAAAGGTGAAAATTTTGAAATGGCTGGCCCAGCGATATTACCGGCTCTGCATGCGATAGATCCCAAAGCTGGGCACCCATTAAATCAATATTCTTTTCGCGCGTTCTCCCGCAAAGAAGGGCGGTAAGCCGCTTTCGCTGCGATCTGAACAGAGGTCCATTACGCGGATTTTTTTGGTCCACTCAACCTACGACCCATTTCTCCGCCTGAATAAGTTGAAGCAAATTCATTGTATTGGGCATGCCCATTCCGGCACACACGTCCGGAATGTTTGGTCGCTTCGGATTGCTCGTGGGCCTCTCGTCGGTGACGATCTGTAATCTGTCTACACGCGCCAATGCGATAACGAAAGGGTCGGCGGAAGTGCGTAGCTTCCGCTCGCCGACGAGTCTTGGGTAGGCTGCGAGCACGTTTGCTGCCTCAACCTGAATATCATTCTCCAGCTCTCGAAACATCGTGTCGCGTTGCTTGAGCCAGCCATGCAGCTCGTCAGATCGTTTAGAGGTTTCGTGCAGCACCTCAGAGGGGGCGACAAGCCGGTCGCCGGCAATGAGACTGTCAAACCTTTCCCAGATGCGTGGCAAGTTTTCCGGGGGGTAGCGTTCTTGCCACGCAGCGATGAGCGCGCTGGGGTCAATACAGTATATGAGCATCAATTATCATTTCCCGGCTGGAAAGCAGCCTGTTCCAGCGGAGGAATGTGTTTGAGCTTTGCGCCGAGGTAGCCCGCAACATCGTTTAATGTAATGCGCTGACCATATTAACTTCGCAGCACGAGCCGGGTGCAACCACGCCCGTTCCAGTTCATCAGCATCACAGGCCGCTTGATTGGAACCCGCTTCTTGTCTTTTTTCCGCTCCAAGGCCGCTTGCCGGTATTCTTCTTGATACCTCGCGCGTTCGCCCATGTAGAACGCCCAAGTCGCGCGCTTAATGCCGACGAACCGCAGAAGCAAAGCTTCCCGGCTCACGCCGAGTTGCCGAGCAATAGGATACAGCTCCTCATCGCTCCACTGACGAGGCCCGACGTAGGCAATGTCGCTGAAGTTCATTAGTAGGTCGCGCTGCATGAGAGTCGCTGCAGCAACTGCATCACAGAACCGCTCTATTCGTTGCTCATCGGCCGTGAGGGAAAGATCTTCGCCTGCTCCGTTTGAGATGGCGCTTTCGCCAAGTAAAATGTGGCAGAACTCGTGGAGTAGCGTAAAGGCTTTACCACCTTGGCTGTAGTCCTTGCCATTGATAACGATGGTGGGAAGCTCGGGCTTTGCAATAGCAAAACCCCGCATCTCGCTCAGAGCTACGCTTCGATGCGGACCGCTGACGACGAACACCAGAACGCCATGCTCTTCAAGCCGTTTGCGCCAGAAATCAAACGCCTGCTTCGCCGATTTCTGTTGCGAGTCTTGGTCTACATTGAGCAAGGAGCGGATTGCTTGACCTACTGCCTCTGGGTCATCTTCGACCGCTACGTTAAGAGGGAGGTCGTGGCGCGGCTCACCCAGGTCTTGGATCAACTCAAATGCCAATTCACGGCGCTCGTAAGCGGCGCGGATATGAGAGGCGAGATGGGGCGAGAGGGTCTTTTCAGGCTCGTCAGGCAGACGTCGGAAATCACGTAGCGGGGCAAAATCCAGCGGTGGCTCGGGCAGATAGAACACCGCCAGCGGAAACTTGTATTTTTCTGCGAGGCTCCTGAGCTGGCCAATCGTCGGCTTGTCATCCCCGGATTCCCAGCCTTGAAGCCGCTCGACTGTCACCGCGGCGGCCTTCGCAGCCTCCTCAGGCGAAACCTTGGCGCGGTCGCGCGCCCACAACAGCAAGTCGTGCTTCACTTGGGCCGTTATGATGGCCATGCCCTTGCTCTCGCCTCCGTTAGACCCTGACCTAATGACAATTCCAAAGACTTAGCACAATTGTTGTCATGCTCTGGGACGGTAACGTTCAGCCTTGTTATGTAATGTTTTGGATTTTGCGCAGGTGCCGCGAGGGTTCGCGGGGGTCTACGCTCAAGCCTACTCAGGGAACTCAACAATCCTGTGGTTCGGTAGCTGAGGCGCATTTCTGGCTAAATACAGAAAATCTGTTCCAAATATTTCGCCTTAGGCAAAACGGCCAATCTTCTTATTGTAGCGCCGATGTAAGGCGCGGGGAACTTGACGCTGACCGTTTTGGGTCGGCACCCGCAAGGAGACTTCTTATGCCCCGTGAATTCTGTTTCACGCCTCCCCACACCGCCTTCATCCTCGCCAACGCTGCGGAGATTTGCTCGTCGGCTTCGCTCTTGGGCGGACCAGTCGCCGAAGCGCGCGTCCATCGTCTCATCGACGATGTGAGCCTTGCATCACCGCTCAGCAGCCGGATGGAACGAGAGCTTGATGCTCTGGAAGACCTGCTTGGCCTGGAGAACGTCCATGATATGGACAGCGTAGAAGCGGAGCACTTCGCACGCATCGATCCTTGCGATCCTGTCGTCGAGGAAATCTGTCTGCTTCTCGACGGCTTGCGGCAAGCCCGAGCGCAATCGGCGGATATGGCCACCTGAGCCAATCTGGCGCATGCACGCGCCAGATTGAGGTGTCGGCTTGTTGTCGGCACCAGACAAGGCAAGGAATATGTAGCTCATTTCCACGGCAAACGTAACGAGGATGGTGAACCAAGGGGGCAGACCCGATTGGATGGCAGCGTCGGCTTCGAGACGCGGTTTTCGATGTCCGCGATGATCTGCTCCGCTCGAAGCGCTTCGCCCTGGCTCATTCTTCCGATGCGTCTCCGGAAAAGCCCCTGACACCATCAGGCTTGGAGGAGACCAGAGTGGGATCGTCGCGACCTCGATCCTTGGTTCGAGGGTTGGTAAGGGCCCCATGCTTTGCCATGCGGAAAAAGGTGACCCTATACCATAGGCGGCACCGAACCCGGACGACGGGTCGAAATTTGGCTTTAATGCCTCGACGAGTTCCGCTGCCGGGCGTGGCGCTCCATCGATCTGCTTACGGCGCAAGCGGTGCTCGCAACTCGTCATGTGGTTGCCGCCGCGGAACCATCGGCGTCGTCATCACCTCACTGCGAGACTTAGACGCCGTTTTTTCGAGATAGCCCATGGGCCTGCTAAAGCTGGCACCGAAACCGGAAAGGGCCGCGGATAATCCGCGGCCCTTTTTCGTGTTACTCGGGCTCGGAAGAGGTGACTTGTTCTGATCATGGTCCCGGCCTACATCTGTAAGGTGATGCGGTGCCAGCTCTCCCGGTTTACGCCCTGATCGCCAATGTGCGCCGATAACTTGTACAATGTGCGCGAAATTTCCCGAAAAGTGCAAACTTTGCTTGGCGGCACACAAATATCAAAACCCACGTTAGCCACTGCACTTGCTGTATCCGCAACTGCCGCACGTCATGCATCCTTCGATCATGCGCAAATCGAATTGCCCACAACTGCTGCACGCCTTGCCGCGCGGTGCGTCAATGCCCACGACCTTGGCCTGAGGGTCTGATTTCAACCCCATTCCTTCACCCGCGATGAATCCTGTGGCAATCATGTGTTGTTCGATGACACCTCCAATTGCCGCCAGCATCGATGGAATATATTTGCCTCCCATCCATGCCCCGCCCCGGGGATCAAAGACGGCCTTCAACTCTTCCACAACAAAGGACACGTCGCCGCCGCGCCGGAATACGGCTGAAATCATCCGGGTCAACGCTACCGTCCAGGCGAAGTGTTCCATGTTCTTGGAGTTAATAAACACTTCGAACGGGCGGCGATGGCCACTTATGACCACGTCATTGACGGTAATGTACAGCGCGTGTTCACTGTCAGGCCACTTGATCTTGTAGGTTGATCCCTCCAGCTCTTGCGGGCGATCAAGCGGGTCCGACATATAGACCACTTCCCCGCCCTCCTGAACAAGCGGTTGAGCCGCTGTTTCACCCGGAGCGCTGTCCGTCGCCTCGGATACCGACAGAACCGAACCGGTGACATCGTTGGGTCGGTACGTTGTACAGCCTTTGCACCCTTGATCCCAAGCGGCCATGTATACATCCTTGAACGAGTCAAAACTGATGTCTTCCGGACAGTTGATGGTTTTGGAAATGCTGGAATCCACCCATTTTTGTGCAGCCGCCTGCATCTTCACATGGTCAAGCGGGGCTAGGGTCTGGGCATTCACGAAATAATCCGGCAACGGAGCATCGCCTTTCAGGTCACGCCACAGTTGCACCGCATAGTCCACGACCTCCTCTTCGGTCCTGCTTCCATCCTTCTGCAGCACCTTTCGCGTATAGGCATAGGCAAAGACCGGTTCGATCCCGGAGCTCACGTTACCTGCATAAAGACTTATCGTGCCAGTAGGCGCGATCGAGGTCAGCAAGGCATTGCGGATACCATTGTCCGCGATCGCAGCGCGTACATCCTCATCCATCTGTTGCATCGTACCGGACGCCAGATAGCCATCAGCGTCAAAAAGCGGAAAAGCGCCCTTCTCCTTGGCCAGTTCCACCGAAGCCAGATATGCCGCGCGTGCAATAGCCTTGAGCCAACTTTCGGTCTGCGCCGCAGCTTCGTCTGATCCGTATTTCAACCCAACCATTAACAACGCATCAGCAAGACCGGTGACGCCCAGGCCAATGCGACGTTTCGCCTTGGCCTCAGCCTGTTGCGCTTCCAGCGGGAATTTCGACACGTCTACGACGTTATCCATCATGCGCACCGCAGTGGCGACCAGATGGTTCAACGCGTCGACGTCCAGATGGGCAGCTGCATCGAACGGATCGGCGACCAGACGGGCCATGTTGATTGATCCCAGCAAACAGGCCCCATAGGGTGGCAGGGGCTGCTCTCCGCACGGGTTGGTCGCGGCAATGGTCTCGCAATAGCTCAGGTTGTTGGCAGCATTGATACGATCAATGAAAATAACACCGGGTTCCGCAAATTCATAGGTCGCCTTCATGATGCGGTTCCATAGATCGCGCGCCTGCACCGTACGGTACACCTTACCGCCGAACTGCAAATCCCAAGCACTGTCAGATTTCACGGCATCCATGAAAGGGTCAGTGATCAGGACGGACATATTGAACATGCGCAACCGAGCCGGATCAGACTTCGCGGCAATAAAGTCTTCAACGTCAGGATGGTCACAGCGCATCGTCGCCATCATCGCACCGCGTCGAGATCCCGCAGACATAATCGTGCGACACATGGCGTCCCATACGTCCATGAAGCTCAGCGGCCCGGACGCATCTGCGGATACCCCCAGCACGTCCGCTCCTCGGGGCCGGATTGTCGAGAAATCATACCCGATCCCGCCGCCCTGCTGCATGGTCAACGCGGCCTCTTTGAGCATATCAAAGATCCCGCCCATACTGTCAGGTACCGTGCCCATGACAAAACAGTTGAACAAAGTCACGCGACGAGCCGTACCCGCCCCGGCAGTGATACGACCCGCGGGCAGAAACTTGAAATCTTCCAAGGCTTCGAAAAAGGTTTGCTCCCAAGCCTCGGGGGCTTTTTCCACCTGCGCAAGATCGCGCGCGATCCGCCGCCAACTATCCTCGACAGTCATATCGCGCGGCGTGCCGTCCGCATCTTTAAAGCGATACTTCATATCCCATATCTGTTCGGCAATGGGGGCAGCAAATCGTGACATATTCGATTCCTTGGAGGCTTTGCGGGAAGGTCTCAACCTTAACTCAAAATCAAAGACAAGCACAACAGCTTGAAGCAACTCAGAGATCGACTACCTTATATCGTGCCGAACCGGAGGGATTCTGTGGATAAGTTTATAAATATCATAAAGTTGTCAGTGGGTACTGAAACTGTGGATGATCTGGCCGAATGGCAGAAGAACAAACGGAGCCAAACCTCAGACGGCCTGCCGCGCCACATCACGCGAATGTGGCCCAAGCGCACGGCGGAAATCCTTAATGGCGGGTCGATCTATTGGGTAATCAAAGGCGTAATCCAGTGCCGCCAAAGAATAGTCCGCCTCGATGAAACTTCGGGTCAGGACGGTATTCGCCGCTGTGCCATTGTTCTTGACCCCGGGATGATCCGCGTCCAAGGCAGCTTGAAACGTGCCTTCCAAGGCTGGCGCTACCTCGCTCCCGTGGATGCCCCACGAGATCTGCCGGAAAATCGTGACCACGAAGACCCCTTGCCCGTTGACCTGACCAGAGCCCTTGCGGAAATCGGCGTGCTATAGCCACTGGTTTGACATCCGAGGGTTCGGGATTTGAGTTTATTTTGCAAAATGAAATTGACGACGGGCAGAACCCTCTTTTCATTTTGCCTTTAAACTCCCGCCGGAGGCACCCTTGGAGAAAGATCGCGCGTCAGCGCGGCCTTTTGGTCATGTCAGCCGCTCCAGAAGTGACGTCAGGGTCTCGCGTTGTTTATCATCCAGCTCAGCGGTGCGGCTACGCCACAAGGTAGCCTGGGATTTCAGGATCAACCCGTCTGACAAAATCTTGAGGTGATTGGCGCGCAGGGTTTCTCCGCTCGACGTGATATCGGCAATAGCTTCCGCTGTCTCGTTTTTAACCGTGCCTTCAGTCGCACCCTGGCTGTCGATCAGCGCGTAATCGGCGACACCGGCCACCCGGAGATAGTCTCGTACTAGGCGGTGATACTTGGTGGCAATCCGCAGACGAAAGCCATGGTGCGCCCGAAATGCTGCGGCGGCTGCGTCCAGATCGCCCAGTGTATCTACGTCCACCCAAGCCTGAGGGACCGCGATGATAAGATCGGCTTGCCCGAAGGCCAGTTCCTCGACGGGCGCGACCAACTGGTCCCACCTTGCGAGCTTTTCCTGGATGAGGTCCGTGCCGGTGACGCCAAGATGGATACGGCCGGAGGCCAGTTCGCGCGGGATCTCGCCCGCAGACAACAATATGAGCGAAACGCCGTCGATGCCATCGACGGTGCCGGCATATTCACGCTCGGATCCGGTGCGCTGCAAAGAAACACCGCGCGCACCGAACCAATCAAACGTCTTCTCCATTAGCCTGCCTTTGGATGGCACCCCTAATTTAATGGTCATTCGCACCCTCCAGTTCCAGCATGAGACCAGGGCGCATCACACCGCCCACTGCGGGAATCTCGCCCCCCTCGCCCAGCCTTTTGGTCAAGGCGTCATATCGACCGCCACTGGCTATCATTGGCCAATCGGGACGCGCATCCGCGCGGAACCCGAAAACGAAACCATCGTAATATTCCATGGATACCCGACCAAAGCTTGCTTCGAACATCAGATTTTCGGTATCGACACCGCGTTCGGTCAACGCTTTTTCCCGCAATGCCAGCCGATCGACAGCGTCGGAAATCGCCGGAAGGTCCACCGCGATGTCACGCAGTTGACTTATCGCGTTGTGCATGGTTTCGCGAATATCCAGCAAAGCCTGGATCAATTCGACCTGCCCCGCCCCAAGCGGCGCACAAGCGGCATCTTCGCGGAGCGCCTGGATACGTGATTGAATTTCGGCGGCGCTGCGTAAGCCGATCAGCGGCGCATCAATCTTCCCGTCACCCGCCAGCAGCGCAGAACGAGCGGCAGGGACAGGCGTTTTGCCGCTATACCGGTCCAGCAACGCCCGAAATCGGCGGGGTCGCCAGATATGCCGCATCAGAGCGGACTTGCGAGGCACAGAGGTATCCAGCCCTTTGACCGCAGCCATCAAGATGCCTATGTCGCCTGTAACAGCTGCCACTGGCAGCCCGCTCAGTCCTTGCGAAATTGACGCGAACACCTCTGCATCCGCCGCGGCAGGGTCGGCGTCGTCAAACACTTCGTATCCGACCTGTATGTATTCATTTGCGCGGGTCGGGTCTTTTTCCTGACGGCGGAACACCTCTCCGGCATAGGTATATCGCGCAGGTTTTGCACCATGCGTCATGTGCATTTGTACGACTGGAACCGTATAGTCTGGGCGCAGCATCTGTTCGCCACGCAGCGCATCCGACGTCACATACGCCCGGGCACGAATATCTTCGCCATACAAATCCAGCAGGGTTTCTGCGGGCTGCAAGATCGGCGGGTCGACGACCATCGCGCCTCGCGCCTCAAACAGCGCGCGCAGGGCGCTGGCCTTGGCAAGTATTTCCGAACGTGTGGCCATCAGCGGTTCAACTCCAGTATCTCGCGCACTTTAGAGACAAGATCCCCACGCGCCACTTCGTACTGGCTGGGGCGGTCTTTCCATTCCTCCAGCGTGGCGCTTTCAGCGATTTTCGCGCCAAGGATCAGGTCCTTGATCTGGATCATATCCTTGTCGAATTCATCCCCGCCCGCGATCACCGCCACCGGGCTGGCGCGACGGTCTGCGTATTTCAGCTGGTTGCCAAAGTTCTTGGGGTTGCCCAGATAAACCTCGGCCCGGATGCCTGCCTGACGCAGTTCGGCAACCATCGCCTGATAGTCGGACATGCGCGCCTTATCCATGACGGTCACCACAACGGGCCCTTCGGCCTGCGCCGACATCCGGCCCTTGGCCTGTAGCGCGGCAAGCAGCCGGTCGACGCCGATAGAGACACCCGTTGCAGGGACTTCCTGACCGGTGAAGCGCTTGACCAGATCGTCGTAACGCCCACCCCCTGCGACAGAGCCAAAGTTGCGTGGCCGGCCTTTTTCGTCCTGGATCTCGAAGGTCAGTTCCGCCTCGAACACCGGACCGGTGTAATAGCCAAGACCCCGCACGACAGAGGGGTCGATCTCCACGCGGTCAGCGCCGTAGCCGCCGACCGCCATTAGATCGGCGATGGTTTCCAACTCGTCCACGCCCTGCGCGCCTGTCTCGGAACCGGCGACCAGTTCACGCAGCCGCGCGACGGTTTCCGCACCGCTGTCGCGTTTGGCTTGCATAAAGCCCATGACCACATCGGCCTGAGCATCGCTGAGCCCTGCCCCATCGGTAAAGTCGCCGCTGTCATCCTTGCGGCCCGCGCCCAGCAATGCGCGTACGCCGTCCAGCCCCAGCCGGTCGAGCTTGTCAATCGCACGCAGCACGATGCCGCGCTCGTGGGCGAAATTTTCGGGGTTGGCGGGGTCGAGCACGCCTGCGACCTCCATCACACCGTTAAGCACCTTGCGGTTGTTCACCCGCACGATGTAGTCGCCGCGGTCGATCCCGACTTCTTCCAGACAATCGGCCAGCATCGCGCAGATCTCTGCATCGGCCGCGACCGACGGTGCGCCGACCGTATCGGCATCGCATTGATAGAACTGGCGGAAGCGGCCTGGCCCCGGCTTTTCGTTGCGCCAGACCGGCCCCATCGCATAGCGCCGATAGGGCGTGGGCAGATCATTGCGGTGTTGAGCATAGACGCGTGCCAGCGGTGCGGTCAGGTCATAGCGCAGGGCCAGCCAGTCGCCGGGCTTGTCCGCCTCTGCATCCTCTTGCCACGCGAATACGCCCTCGTTGGGGCGATCCACATCGGGAAGGAACTTGCCCAAAGCCTGCACCGTCTCGACCCCGGAGCTTTCCAGCGCGTCAAAGCCATAGCGATGATAGACCTGCGCAATCTTATGCAGCATCTCGGCGCGCTGTGTTACTTCTGCACCGAAATAGTCACGAAACCCCTTTGGCGTTTCGGCCTTGGGGCGGGGGGTCTTTTTTGGCTTGGCCATTGGATCACATCCTGTGGGCTGAATATCGCGCTTCGCGTCTAGCCCAACCCCCCGCCAAGGGCAAGCGACGCGGCCCCGCTGCGGGACGCATCCCCCCTTATCGAACGCCATACAACCTGTTAGGAGGACGGCAAACGCGCAAGCTGCAAGGTGCCCTCATGGATAAGCTCGAAGAACAAATGGCCCATCTGATCCGTACGGTGGATGACCTGTCCGATGTCGTCGCCCGTCAGGAGACAGAGATCGCGACCCTGACACGGCGGGTTCATATGCTGATGCAGCGCGAGGGCGAACGCGAGGCAGCGGGCGCCGACGGGGTTGTCATCGGTAACGAACGCCCGCCGCACTATTGATCGGATGCCTGGTCCAGGAAGCTGCCGCCGCCCCATTGGGACGCGTCAGATTTCCTCTACCTCCATCACGCCGGTCAGGGACCGGATCGCGCCCTTGATCTTGGGGGTGACAGGGTATTCGACGCAGAGATCGACCTCCACCTCGCCGGGCAGGGTCGGGTCCATCAGGCACAGTTGCACCGGCCCCTTGCCCGCGCTGCGTGCAGCGGATCGGGCACCGGCCAGCACATCGGCGACCGCCTGAATAGCCCCCGCATCATCCACAAAGATCCGCAGCCCCATATTGCCCGCATCCTCGACCACCGTGTCGATCGGCACCACCGACCGGCCCAGCAGTTTCAACTGATCGCTTTCCATCGTCGCCTCGACCATGACCACGACCTTAGACCCTGTTTCAAGGTGGTCGCGCGCCAGTTCCAGCGTGTCCGAAAACAGCGTCACCTCGTAAGCGCCCGTCGGGTCCGACAACTGCGCAAAAGCAAAGCGGTTGCCGCGCGCCGATTTACGTTCCTGCCGACCGGCGACGATCCCTGCCAAACGGGCGTTCATCGCCCCTTTGACCGAGACTTTCTCGGTCAGCTCGCCCAGCGTCAGGAACGGCACACCGCCCGTAGCGGATTTGCGTTTCATCGGCCCCATGTAATCGTCCAGCGGGTGGCCCGACAGATAGAAGCCTACGGCCTTGAACTCTTCGGTCAGGCGCTCGGCGGCCTCCCAATCGTCGCAAGGCACAATGCGCGGCTCTGGCAAGTCATCCCCCGCCTCGCCAAACAGCGACACCTGATTAGAGGCTTTCTGTTCGTGGATCGCGGCGGAATAGCTGACCAACCCGTCCAGCGATTGCCAGACGCGGCGGCGGTTGTTGTCCAGCTGGTCGAACGCACCGGACCGGGCCAGCATTTCCAGCGGACGTTTTCCCACCCGTTTCAGATCAACCCGCCGCGCCAGATCAAAAAGCGTGGCAAAGGGCTTGTCCACACCGTCAACCTTGCGGCCTTCGGTGATCAGCTTCATCGCCTCCACCCCGACGTTTTTCAGCGCGCCCAAGGCATAGACCAACGCGCCCTCGACCACCTTGAACGTCGCATCACTGCGGTTCACGCAAGGCGGCACCCAGGGCAGTTCCAGCCGTTTGCGGACCTCTTCGAAATAGACCGCCAGCTTGTCGGTCAGATGGATATCGCAGTTCATCACGCCGGCCATGAATTCGACCGGATGGTTCGCCTTGAGCCATGCGGTCTGATAGCTGACCACCGCATAGGCGGCGGCGTGGGATTTGTTGAAACCATAGTTGGCGAATTTTTCCAGAAGGTCGAAAACCTCAGACGCCTTTTTCTTGTCGACCCCGTTGGCCATCGCGCCTTTTTCGAACTTGGGGCGTTCCTTGGCCATTTCCTCGGCGATCTTTTTACCCATCGCACGGCGCAGCAGGTCAGCGCCGCCGAGGCTGTAGCCCGCCATGACCTGCGCGATCTGCATAACCTGTTCCTGGTAGACGATGATGCCCTGTGTTTCCTCCAGGATATGGTCAATCGACGGATGCACGGATTCCCGTTCGCGCTGGCCGTTCTTGACCTCGCAATAGACCGGAATATTCTCCATCGGGCCGGGCCGGTACAGCGCGACCAAGGCGACGATGTCTTCGATACAGGTCGGCTTCATCCGCTTGAGCGCATCCATCATGCCGCTGGATTCCACCTGGAACACCGCCACCGTCTTGGCGCTGGCATAAAGTTTGTAAGATGCCTCGTCGTCCAGCGGGATGGTGGCGATATCGTCGATCAGCCCCTCGGGCGGCTCGAACAGCTCTGTCCCGTCGGCGGCCACATGCAGGTGACGGCCCGAGGATTTGATCTGGTCTACCGCGTTCTGGATGACGGTCAGGGTCTTGAGCCCCAGAAAGTCGAACTTGACCAGGCCGGCCTGTTCGACCCATTTCATGTTGAACTGGGTCGCGGGCATATCGGACCGCGGGTCTTGATAAAGCGGCACCAGCGCGTCCAGCGGCCTATCGCCGATCACCACCCCCGCCGCGTGGGTCGATGCGTTGCGCAACAGCCCCTCGACCTGCTGGCCATAGTTCAATAACCGCGCGACGACTTCCTCGTTCTTGGCCTCCTCGCGCAGGCGCGGCTCATCAGCCAGCGCTTTTTCGATGCTAACAGGTTTCACGCCCTCGACAGGGATCATCTTGGATAGACGATCCACCTGCCCGTAGGGCATCTGCAATACCCGTCCGATGTCACGCACCGCCGCCTTGGACAAAAGCGCCCCAAAGGTGATGATCTGCCCCACCTTGTCGCGCCCGTATTTGCGCTGCACATATTGGATCACCTCTTCCCTGCGATCCATGCAAAAGTCGATGTCAAAGTCGGGCATCGATACCCGTTCGGGGTTCAGGAACCGTTCAAACAGCAGTTGATAGCGCAGCGGGTCCAGATCGGTAATCGTCAGCGCATAGGCCACCAGCGATCCCGCTCCCGACCCGCGCCCCGGCCCGACGGGTATGTTCTGATCCTTTGCCCATTTGATGAAATCCGCAACGATCAAGAAATAGCCGGGAAACCCCATGCCTTCGATGATACCCAGTTCGAAATCCAGGCGCTTTTCATATTCGTCTACAGAGGTCGCGTGGGGGATCACCTTGAGCCGGTTTTTCAGCCCCTCATGCGCCTGCCGCTTCAGCTCTTCAATCTCGTCATCCGCGAACTTCGGCAGAATAGGGGCACGGCGATAGGCCATGAATGCGCAGCGCCTTGCAATCTCGACGGTGTTGTCGATCGCTTCGGGAAGGTCGGCGAACAGCGCCAGCATTTCGGTTTGAGACTTGAAATAATGCTGATCCGTCAAGCGGCGACGATCCTGCTGCTGGTCCACATAGGCCCCTTCGGAAATGCATATCAAAGCGTCATGCGCCTCGTACATCGTCGATTTGGGGAAATAGACGTCGTTGGTTGCCACCAGCGGCAACGCCATATCATACGCCATTTCAACAAACCCGCGTTCGGTCAAACGTTCCGCCTCGGGCAGGCCACTCTCGCCGGGATGGCGTTGCAGCTCGATATACAGACGGTCGCCAAAGGCGCTGTGCAGACGTTTCACCAACTCTTCCGCGGCAGTCCTTTGACCAGCCTGCAACAAATGCCCCACCGGGCCATTGGCCCCTCCTGACAGGCAAATCAAGCCACCACTCAATGTCTCGAGCTCGGCCAACGTGACCTGAGGCAGCTCCCCGCCCTTGTCGATATAAAGGCAGGAATTCAGTTTCATCAGGTTTTCATACCCGGCCTCTGATTGAGCCAGCAAAACCACCGGTGCGGGCGCGCGGGGCTTTTCCCCGGGCTGAAGCTCCACATAGGCCAGATCCACCTGACACCCGATGATCGGCTGCACGCCAGCATCAGACATCGCAACAGAAAATTCCAGTGCTGCAAACATGTTGTTGGTATCGGTCAGCGCCAGTGCCGGCATATCCGCGGCCTTGCACAGGTCGGGCAGCTTTTTCAGCCGCAACGCGCCTTCCAACAACGAATATTCCGAATGCGAGCGCAGGTGAATGAATCGGGGTGCTTGTGCCATTGGTCAAGCTTACCCAAGCGCGCTCCCCGCCACCAGACCCGACGTTGCAGCCGATCAGGTTTTCCGCCAAACGGCCGGCTGCTGGTGCTGAGCCCCCATAAAACCCCTTGCCAAGCCCCCCCGCACCCGCCTAGCCTCTTTCGACATCTGCCCGCACCGCGTTCTACGTCGCATCGAACGCAGCGCAGCTCAGGGGCCCTGGTACCGCGGCGGAACGAACCCTATGGACATCACTTTTCTTCTCAACGGAGAAGTCGTGTCGCTGACCGACATCTCTCCTTCCACCACTTTGCTGAACTGGTTGCGCGATACCCAAAGCCTGACTGGCACCAAGGAAGGCTGTAACGAAGGCGACTGCGGGGCGTGCTCCGTGATGGTCAGTGATGCGCAGGGGCACCGCGCCGTTAACGGTTGCATCCTGTTCCTGCCCCAGATCCATGGCAAATCCGTCACCACCGTCGAAGGCGTCAGCGCCCCCGATGGGGCCCTGCACCCCGTGCAACAAACCATGATCGACCATCACGGCAGCCAATGCGGCTTCTGCACACCTGGGTTTGTCGTGACCATGACCGCCGATCACCTGAACGGAAAAACCGATCACGCCACGCAATTGGCCGGCAACCTGTGCCGCTGCACCGGCTACGCCCCTATCATACGCGCCGCCCGGGCCGCCGAGACCGCAACGGTACCGCCCCATCTCAGGGACCTGAAAATTCCAGATGGCAAAATATCCTCGGGGGGGCCGGCGCAGCCGGACGGGGGCAGACAGCCCCCTCGCCCCTGCCAACCCGAAACCACCGACGATCTGGCCCATTGGTACGCTGACAATCCCGATGCGACGTTGGTTGCCGGAGCTACCGACGTGGGCCTCTGGGTGACCAAACAATTCCGGGATCTTGGACCGATGGTTTTTCTGAACCGACTCCAGGACCTGGGCGGTATCAGTGACGAAGGCAGCGCCTGGCGCATCGGCGCAACCACCACCATTGCCGACCTCGAAGCCCACTTTGCCCCCCTCCACCCGAGCCTCGGTGCGATGCTGCGGCGCTACGGCTCGGCGCAGGTGCGCAATGCCGCGACCATCGGTGGCAATATCGCCAATGGCTCTCCTATCGGCGACGGCCCCCCTGCATTGATCGCGATGGGGGCAACCTTACACCTGCGGTACCGTGACACGCGCCGCGCGCTCCCGCTCGAGGATTTCTTTCTCGACTACGGCAAGCAGGACCGGAAGCCGGGCGAATTCGTCGAAGCGATCACGGTACCCAAGCAGCCCGACACCCTGCGGTGTTACAAGCTAAGCAAACGGTTTGATCAAGACATCTCGGCAGTATGCGGCTGCATCAACCTCACGCTCGAAGGCAGCGTCATCACCGATGCCCGTATCGCATACGGAGGCATGGCGGGCATCCCCAAACGTGCGGCGGAGACCGAAGCGGCGCTGATCAATCAATCCTTTGACGAGACCAGCATACGCCGCGCGATGATCGCCCTGCCGATGGACTTCCAACCGCTGACCGACATGCGCGCCTCGGCGCAATACCGGTTGCTGACAGCACAAAACCTGCTGCTGCGCTATCTGTACGAAATGAACGGCGTGCCAACCAACCTACACGAGGTGACCGCATGAGCGTCGCCAAACCCCTGCCCCATGATGCCGCCAGATTGCATGTGACGGGGGCAGCCCGCTATGTCGATGACATCCCGACGCCCGCCAGCGCGCTGCATATTGCCTTTGGCCTCAGCCCGGTCGCCGCGGGTACGATCAACGCGGTAGACCTGCGCGACGTCGCCGCCGCCCCGGGCGTCGTCGCGGTACTTACCGCCGCGGACCTGCCATTTGAAAACGATGTGTCGCCTTCCAACCACGACGAACCGTTGCTGGCCACAGAGGCGGTGCATTATGCGGGCCAACCCATCTTCATGGTGGTGGCCACCAGCCACCTCGCGGCCCGGTATGCTGCACGGCTCGGGCATGTTGAGATTACCGAAACGACCCCTATCCTGACCATCGAAGATGCGCTTGCCGCCAATTCCCGGTTTGAAGATGGGCCGCGCATCTACCGGAAAGGCGACGCCGATGCCGCGCTGAAAACCGCCCCACATATCTTGACCGGAACCATTCATATCGGCGGACAGGAGCACTTTTACCTCGAAGGGCAAGCGGCATTGGCCCAACCCCAGGATAATGGTGACATGGTCGTGCAATCCTCAACCCAGCACCCCACCGAGATCCAGCATAAAGTGGCCGAAGCCTTGGGCAAACCCATGCATGCCGTGCGCGTCGAGACCCGCCGGATGGGGGGCGGCTTCGGTGGCAAGGAAAGTCAGGGCAACGCGCTTGCCGTTGCCTGCGCCGTCGCCGCCGCGCGGACGGGGCGCACCTGCAAAATGCGGTATGACCGCGACGATGACATGATCGTCACGGGCAAACGCCACGACTTTCGCATCGACTACAGCGTCGGCTTCGGCGCAGACGGGGTCATTACGGCGCTGGATGTCACCCACTATACCCGTTGTGGCTGGGCGATGGATCTGTCGCTGCCCGTGGCCGACCGCGCGATGCTGCACGCGGACAACGCCTATCATCTGGACAACATACGTATTACGTCGCACCGTTTGCGCACCAATATGCAAAGCGCGACGGCATTTCGTGGGTTCGGCGGCCCCCAGGGGATCGTCGGGATCGAACGGGTCATGGACCACATCGCGCAGCATTTGGCCATTGATCCGCTGGCGGTGCGCCGGGCTAATTACTACGCCGACGTGATGCAACCTGACAACAGCGGTATCGCGCATGACAATCGCGGCGTGCCTGACCCCTCGGCCGATCTTGCCTCTCGGGGTGCGCCCGCGGTGTCACAGACCGGACCGGTGCAAACCCGAAGCGACGTACAGACCACGCCCTATCACCAACCCGTCCAGGATTGCATTATCAACGCGCTGACGGATCGCCTGGCCGAAACGTCGAATTACACCGCCCGCCGCGCCGCCGTTGCCGAATGGAACGCGGCGCAGCCGATCTTGAAACGCGGTATCGCGCTCACCCCGGTGAAGTTCGGCATCTCCTTCACTCTGACCCATCTTAACCAGGCAGGCGCGTTGGTGCACGTCTATCAGGACGGCTCGATTCACCTGAATCACGGCGGTACCGAAATGGGCCAGGGGCTGTTTCAGAAAGTCGCCCAAATCGCAGCCAGCCGATTTGGCGTCGATATCTCGGCTGTCAGGATTACCGCGACCGACACCGGCAAAGTGCCCAATACGTCGGCGACGGCAGCGTCCTCCGGTACCGATCTGAACGGCATGGCCGTACAGGCTGCCTGTGACACGATCCGTGACCGCATCGCCGCACATCTCGCCGAGCGGCACCAGACCCGGCCCGATGCCGTGCATTTCGCAGATGGCAAGGTCAATGTCGGTGGCGAACAGCTGAGCTTTGCGCAGGCTGCCGCGTCGGCCTATGAAAACCGCGTATCGCTGTCATCGACCGGGTATTACAAGACGCCGGAAATCGAATGGGACCGGATTGCTGGCCGCGGGCGTCCGTTTTTCTACTTTGCCTATGGTGCCGCTGTCACCGAAGTGGTGATCGACACCTTGACCGGAGAAAACCGCATTTTACGCGCTGACATTCTGCATGACGCCGGCACGTCGCTGAACCCGGCGCTCGATATCGGCCAGATCGAAGGTGGCTATGTCCAGGGCGCGGGGTGGCTGACCACCGAAGAGCTGGTCTGGGATGCCAAGGGCGCGCTGCGGACCCATGCGCCATCGACCTACAAGATACCGGCCATCTCGGACACGCCGGATGTGTTCAACGTGGCCCTGTGGGATCAACCCAACCCTGCGCAGACGGTATATCGGTCCAAAGCGGTTGGTGAACCGCCGTTGATGCTGGGGATATCCGCTTTCATGGCGTTATCGGATGCCGTCAGCGCCTGCGGTGACGGGTTCGGAGATCTCCAAGCACCTGCAACCGCCGAGGCCGTGTTGACTGCCATCGGGAAGGTCCGCAATGCCCTTTGACCGCGAAGCCCTTGCGGATGCTGTCGCCGTCCACGGCGTTGTGGCCCGGATTGTGCTGGTCCAGGTGAAAGGGTCGGCCCCCCGCCCCGCCGGTACGTCGATGCTGGTTTGGCGGGACGGCAGCAGTGGCACGATCGGCGGCGGGCAGCTGGAACTACAATCCATGAAGGCCGCAGCCGAGATGCTCATGGGTGGACCAGCGGCCAAGGTATCGCGTCGGGCCTTGGGCCCATCGTTGAACCAATGCTGCGGCGGGGCCGTCACAGTGGTGACCGAGGTTTTCGACCGGCAAACGCTGGAGCAACTGCGCAGCGATTTCACGCGCATCTATCTGCGACAGGTCGACCCCGACGCCCCGGCCCTGCCCGCCGCGCTTGTTGCAAAGCTGCGGCGGGCCGACATCGCCGACACGCCGCTTTCCATCACCCTTCAGAACGGGTGGCTGGCAGAAGCGATGTGGCGTCCGAGCAGACAGGTAGTGATCTATGGTGCGGGTCACGTCGGCAGCGCCTTGGCGCGCGTCCTTGCCCCGCTTCCGCAGTTTCGCACGGTGCTTGCTGACCCGCGTCCCGGGTACCTGGACAGTTGCCCGGTCGGAATCGCCGCCGCCGCTGGCCCCTGGTCCACCGCCATGTCCCAGGCCGAACCTGATGCCGCCCATTTTATCATGACCCCCGCACATGACCAGGACCTCGAGCTTTGCCACCTGTTGCTAAGCCGCGACTTCGCCTTCGGCGGGTTGATCGGGTCTGGTACCAAATGGGCCCGGTTCCGCAGCCGTCTGGCCGCACTGGGCCACCCGACGGAGCGGATAGACAAGATCCTCTGTCCGATCGGCGACCGGACCCTGGGGAAACATCCGCAGGCGATTGCCCTTGGCGTGGCCACGCAACTGTTGCACTTTAGGCCCGTACATAGGAATAACACCGCAGGCATGGACGAAAAGGAACGCAGCGCATGACCGATACGCCCCTTTTGGCGCTTTCCGGCTTGACCAAGGCCTATCCCGGTGTCGTTGCCAATGATGATGTATCGCTGCGCATCGCCCCCGGCGAAGTCCACGCCCTGTTGGGTGAAAATGGTGCCGGAAAATCCACGCTGGTCAAGATGATTTATGGGCTGGTCAAGCCCGATAGCGGCAAGATGGAGATGAACGGCAGCGCCTATACCCCGCAAGAGCCACGCGATGCCCGCGCCGCCGGTGTCGGCATGGTGTTCCAGCACTTTTCGCTTTTCGATGCGCTTAGCGTCGCCGAGAACATCGCGCTTGGTATGGAACATGCCCCGAAGTTGCGTCGGTTGAGCCACCAGATCCGCGAGGTATCAGAGGCGTATGGCCTGCCGCTTTCCCCGGATCGCATCGTCGGAGACCTATCCGCGGGGGAACGCCAGCGGGTCGAAATCATCAGATGTCTGCTGCAAGACCCCAAGCTGTTGATCATGGACGAACCGACGTCGGTCCTGACGCCGCAAGAGGTTGAGATTCTTTTCAAGACACTGCGCAAACTCAGCGCCGAGGGCACGGCGATACTATATATTTCGCATAAGCTTGAGGAAATTCGTAGCCTTTGTGACAGTGCGACGATCCTGCGATTGGGTCGGGTGGTCGGTCATTGCACGCCCGCACACACCACCGCGCGCGAGATGGCCGAGATGATGGTGGGCAGCACGCTGAAAACCCCGACACGGGCCGGCAAGACGCCGGGGAAGGTGGTTCTGGATATCCAGCGGCTGAGTGCGAAGTCTCCGAGCGCGTTTGGCATGCCGCTGCGCGAAATCACCGTGCAGGTACGCGCGGGAGAGGTTCTGGGGATTGGTGGGGTTGCCGGCAACGGCCAGGACGAATTGCTGGCCGCCCTGTCGGGCGAGGCACCATGCGCCCCCGGGATGATCGTCTTTGACGGTCAGGATGTCGGCCCGCTGGGGCCAACCGCGCGGCGCAGGTTGGGCATTCTTACAGCGCCTGAGGAACGCCTGGGGCACGCTGCGGTGCCCGATATGACGCTGGTGGAGAATGCGATGCTTACCGGTGCAGCGCGCGAAAAGCTGGAACGCAGGGGGATGCTTGATTGGCAGGCCGCCAAACGGTTTGCCGAAAACATCGTCGCGAAATTCGATGTGCGCACCCCTGGAGCTGCAAACGTCGCACGGTCGTTGTCGGGGGGCAACTTGCAGAAATTCGTGATCGGCCGCGAAGTCTTGCAACGCCCCCGCGTGTTGGTGGTCAACCAGCCCACATGGGGGGTTGACGCGTCGGCGGCTGCTGCCATTCGGCAGGCGCTGCTGGATCTCGCCGAAAATGGTGCCGCGGTGATAGTGGTCAGCCAGGATCTGGACGAGTTGATGGAAATTTCGGATCTGTTCGCCGCATTGAACGAGGGCCGCTTGTCAGTGCCGCGTCCCGCGCAGGGGCTTACGGTAGAGGAGATCGGGTTGATGATGGGCGGTGCCCACGGCATGGAGGTCGCACATGTATAAACCAGTGCCGCGCGGGGGTTTCACACCCCCGCACCCCCGTGGAGTTTACCGGCAAAATGAAAACGGCGGTGCGGCATGGTAAGGCTGGAAAAACGGCCTCAGCCGAGCCGGGCGTTTTCCTGGGCCGCGCCGGTCCTGGCGGTGGTGGCGACCATGATCTTTGGCGGATTGTTGTTTGCGGCCTTGGGTAAAGACCCGGTTGCGTCGATCGAGACGATTTTTTGGGAGCCTTTGTTCGGCGATTTCGCCTTTTACTATCGCCCGCAGCTGTTGATCAAGGGAGCGCCGCTGGTGTTGATCGCCATCGGCCTGTCATTGGGTTTCAAGGCGGGAATCTGGAATATCGGTGCCGAAGGCCAGTATATCATGGGGGCGATATTCGGGGCAGCGGCGGGATTGGCTTTCTATCCTGAGCAAAGCGTTTTTATCTTTCCGCTGATGGTGGTGGCGGGCGCGTTTGGCGGTTGGTTATGGGCGATGATCCCTGCGGTGCTGCGGGTCAAGTTCGGTACGAACGAGATTTTGGTGTCTTTGATGCTTGTCTATGTCGCGGAACAGTTTCTTGCCTCTGTCAGTCTGGGCCTGCTGAAAAACCCCGAAGGCTTTGGCTTTCCCGGTAGTCGCAACCTGCAGCAGTATGCGTCGGCTCACAATGGCGAGCTGATTGCCGGTTCGGGCATGCATTGGGGGGTGGTCGCCGCCCTGATCGCGGTGATATTCGCCTATGTTCTGTTGACCCGTCATCGTCTGGGCTTTGCCATCCGCGTCACCGGCCAAGCGCCCAAGGCGGCACGTTTTTCAGGGGTGAACCCGACGCGGCTGGTTTTGTTTTGCATGGGAGTTTCGGGGCTGCTGGCCGGCTTGGCTGGGCTGTTCGAAGTTGCAGGTCCTGCCGGGCAGATCACCATTGATTTCAATGTAGGCTATGGATTTACCGCGATCATCGTCGCATTTTTGGGCCGGTTGCATCCGGTTGGCATACTTCTTGCCGGCGGATTGCTGGCGTTGACCTATATTGGCGGGGATATTGCGCAAAGCCAACTGGGCCTGCCCGCCGCGGCGATACAGGTATTTCAGGGGATGTTGCTGTTTTTTCTCTTGGCCTTTGATCTTTTCACGCAGTTTCGTCTGCGCTTCGGCCAAGCGGAGGTCATATAATGGATCTGTCGGCAATCAACCCGGTTCTGTTTGTCGCGGGTTTTCTTGTGGCGGCGACCCCGTTGATTTTTGCCGCGCTCGGAGAGTTGGTGGTCGAACGATCCGGTGTGTTGAACCTGGGTGTCGAGGGGATGATGATCATCGGCGCGATTTGCGGCTTTGCCGCCGCGGTCGAGACCGGGTCGCCGCTTCTTGGCTTTTTCGCCGCGGCGGTTGGGGGGGCGGTCCTGAGCCTGTTGTTCGCGTTTCTGACCCAGATCACGTTGGCAAACCAGGTCGCATCGGGATTGGCACTGACATTGTTCGGCCTTGGGTTTTCCGCCCTGTTGGGACAGCGTTACGTCGGCATAAAACCACCGCGTCTGCCGGAAGTGAACTTTGGCCCGCTGCATG
This sequence comes from Sulfitobacter sp. L-8, assembly GCF_056859255.1. Classification (NCBI taxonomy): domain Bacteria; kingdom Pseudomonadati; phylum Pseudomonadota; class Alphaproteobacteria; order Rhodobacterales; family Roseobacteraceae; genus Sulfitobacter; species Sulfitobacter sp. L-8. The sequence continues at coordinate 17,193 of NZ_JBSXOD010000024.1, read as the reverse complement.
ATATTCCGGTGTTGGGGCCGGTCCTGTTTTCCCATGACATCATGTTATATCTTGGTTTGGCATTGGTTGTCGCTGTCTGGGCTGGTCTGAAATTCACCCGGGCCGGTTTGGTCCTGCGCGCAGTCGGGGAAAGCCACGATGCCGCCCACGCGCTTGGTTACAAAGTTGTGCGTATCCGCACCCTTGCCATCATGTTTGGTGGGGCATGTGCAGGGCTGGGCGGGGCTTACATCAGTCTGATCCGCGTGCCGCAATGGACCGAAGGCATGACCGCAGGCGTGGGGTGGATCGCATTGGCCCTGGTGGTTTTCGCCAGCTGGAAACCCTGGCGGCTCTTGCTGGGTGCCTATCTTTTTGGCGGTATCACCCAGCTTCAGCTGAATCTGCAGGGTGCGGGCGTTGCCATTCCGGTAGAATATCTGGCAATGTCACCCTATGTTATCACCATACTTGTACTGGTGGTTCTTTCAGCCGATAAAAACGCTGCTCCGGCGTCGCTTGGTCGCACCTTCCATGCGTCAAACTAGGGGTTCTATTTTTCAAGCGCCTGCGAAAAGGCGCGTTATTCAGGGGACTATGTTATGAAACTATCCACACTTCTGACCAGTGCAGCCCTTGCACTTGGTGTTGCGAGCGGGGCCTATGCCGACGCTCACGAAAAAACCAAAGTCGGATTTGTCTTTGTCGGCCCGGTCGGCGACGGAGGCTGGACCTATGAACACAATCAGGGACGTCTGGCCGTCGAAAAGGAATTCGGCGATGCTGTGGAAACCGTCTTTGTCGAAAACGTGGCCGAGGGCCCGGATTCCGAACGCGTCATGACCCAGATGGCGCTGGATGGGGCCGACCTGATCTTTACCACATCGTTTGGCTATATGGACCCGACGATCAATATCGCCGCCAAATTTCCGGATGTGAAATTCGAACATGCCACCGGCTATAAACGCGCCGATAACGTGTCGACATATTCGGCGCGCTTCTATGAAGGTCGCGCTATTCAGGGCCATATCGCTGGCAAGATGACCAAATCGAACATCATTGGCTATATCGGTTCTTTCCCGATCCCCGAGGTGATCCGTGGTATCAATTCGGCCTACATCCACGCCAAGAAGGTGAACCCCGATGTCGAGTTCAAGATTGTCTGGGCCTACACATGGTTTGACCCGGCCAAGGAAGCCGACGCGGCGAAAGTGCTGATCGAACAAGGGGCAGACGTGATCCTTCAGCATACCGACTCAACCGCGCCGCAGGCGGCTGCTCAGGAAGCCGGTAATGTGATCACCTTTGGTCAGGCATCCGACATGGCACAGTATGCACCATCTCCCCGTGTGTCATCGATCATCGACAACTGGGCTCCCTACTACATCGCCCGGACCAAGGCCGTCATGGACGGCACATGGGAAAGCAAAGATACATGGGACGGTATCGGTGCCGGCATGGTCGGTATCGGAGAGATTTCCGATGCGGTACCCGCCGATGCCAAAGAAGAAGCGCTGGCGTTGAAAGCCTCTATCGCTGATGGGTCGTACCACCCCTTTACAGGTCCTCTGAAAAAGCAGGATGGGTCGGACTTTCTGGCAGAAGGTGAAACAGCGGATGACGGTACGTTGGCCGGTATGAATTTCTATGTTGAGGGTATCAAAGGCGACATCCCAAAATAAATCGCGCACCGCGCGACGTGATCCAAGGCCCCGCCGCAGCGGGGCCTTTTTTTTGGGGGGGGTATGCCCTTTGAGCGAACGGAACATAGCCACCGTTCCTAACGGCCAGTCAGCGGGATTTCGCAGCACGCAGCGTAATCTGGTCAGCGCTTCGCAATCGCTGTATCCATTACCCCGACGGCCCGTTATCATCGTGTCATGATCAAAGTTCATCACCTCAACCGGTCCCGCTCCCATCGGATTTTATGGCTTCTCGAAGAGATTGAGCAGCCCTATGAGATCATTCATTACACACGCGACGAAAAGACCAACCTCGCCCCGCCCGAGCTGAAGCTCGTGCACCCTTTGGGGAAGTCACCGATGCTTGAGATTGACGGGACGTTGATCGCTGAAAGCGCCGCGATCACCGAAGTGTTGTGTAACCGCTTTGCCCCGGAAATGATTCCTGACCGCGATAGTGCCGCCTATTTTCAGCATCTTGAGCTGATGCATTTTGCCGAAGGGTCCGCGATGACGCCGATTCTGCTTAACCTATATGTCAGCCGATTGGGGGACGCGGGCGCACCCTTGCACCCGCGCATCAAGTCGGAACTGGACAACCACTATAGCTACATGAACAGCCTGGTGCGCCCCTCGGGCCATTTCGTGCAAGATCGTTTATCCGCAGCGGATATCATGCTTAGTTTTCCTGCGGAAATCGCGATCCACCAAGGGCGCGCAAATGACTACCCCGCCTTGAAGGGGTTCGTCGAAATGATCCATGCCCGTCCTGCCTATATCCGGGCCACCGAAAAAGGTGGGGCCAAATGAGCACCGATATCATCGTTATAGGCGGTGGTATTGCAGGTATTTCCGCGGCAGCGCGCCTGTCCGAGCACGCCCACGTCACCTTGATCGAAGCCGAAAGGCAACTTGGATATCACGCGTCTGGCCGGTCCGCGGCGCTGATCGAGGTTAACTACGGTGCCGCTTCGGTGCAGGCTTTGAATCGCGCCAGTATCGCGCATCTTGAGGAGGGCGGATATCTGTCGCCGCGCGGTCTGATGATCGTCGCGAGCCAGAACGAAAAGGCTGCATTTGATTCTGACCTGGCCGCAATGGGTGTCGTGCAAATCACCGTGCAGGAAGCGCTGGATTTTGTACCGGTGCTGGATCCCGACACGCTGGCATATGCAGGATATCACGCGGACGCGCATGACATCGACACGGACCGCCTGATGCAGGATTTCGCCAGACAGTTGCGGGGCAATGGTGGCACTGTCTTGACCGGGCAGCGTGTGCAGACAATTCGACGGGTGAACGATAAGTGGCAGATTGAAACCGACAGCCAGACCCTTGAAGCCAAAACCTTGGTAAACGCAGCCGGAGCATGGGCCGACACAATCGCCGATCTTGCCGGAATTGCGCCGCTTGGTATCGTGCCGCACCGCCGGTCAATGGCACGGATCGCGGCACCGGGCGGGCAAGACCCTGCCCGCTGGCCGATGTTCTTTGGCGTAGGCGAAGCATGGTACGCCAAACCGGACGCGGGTGCGCTGTTGGTTTCCCCCGCCGACGAGGACCCCGTTGAACCGCATGACGCCTGGCCCGACGACATGGTGCTTGCCGAAGGGCTTGACCGCTATCAGACGATGGTGGCGACACCTTTAACCAAGCCCATCGCAACCTGGGCGGGGCTGCGCAGTTTCGCCCCTGATCGCACATTGGTTCTGGGGCCTGATCCCTCCATGCCGGATTTTGTCTGGTGTGCGGGCCAAGGCGGGTATGGTTTCCAAACCTGCGTCGCGGCGTCGCGTCTGGTGGCCAACCTGACCTTTGGTCGCCCTTCTGAGCTACCGTCAGGCGTGGTTTCAGCGCTACGCCCGGACCGGCTGCGCCAATGACAGCAAAACTGCCCCCCAATGCCAGCGTCGCCCGACCAGCTGGCCACAAGAAGCTTTATGCACCTGCCGCGGATCGCAACAAGGACGCGCTTTGTGATCTGTTGCTTGCCCACGCCCCACGCCAAGGCACGGCTCTCGAGATTGCGAGCGGAACGGGCCAGCATGTCATCGCCTTTGCCCACGCCCTGCCCGGCTTGTCGTGGCACCCAACTGACCCTGACCCCGCCCGCCGCGCCAGTATCGATGCCTATGTAGCTGAAACCGGTATGACCAATATCGCCCCTGCCCAAGCTCTGGATGCGACGGTCGAAGGCTGGCATGAAACCATGCCCGGCCAAGACCTTATCTTTTTGGCTAACCTACTGCACCTGGTCTCTGCGCCCGCAGTTGAATGTTTGATCACGCAAGCTGCATCCGCCCTGGTGCCCGGCGGGACCTTGATCCTGTATGGCCCGTTCATCCGTGACGGACAGCTTACGTCGGAGGGCGACGTCAAGTTCGACGCTGACCTTCGGGCGGCCGACCCCGACATTGGATACAAAGACACAGCCGACATGACCCGGTGGCTTAGCGATGCAACGCTGAGCCCGATTGATCTTGTCCCGATGCCAGCAAACAATCTGGCATTCATTTCGCGAAAGCCATAATCATGTCGCCATATCCCACCCTTGCCCTGCTCTTTGCGCTGACATTATCGGCGTGCGGATCAACCACAACCACCGTGCCGCCCGGGACCGTCACCACAGCCAATTTCGGAGACCGAAAACCTTTCGAGTGGACTGACCGGGCCCCAAAGCACTATGCGGTGCACGGTATTGACGTCGCGCGATTTCAACAGCCGCTGAACTGGACCACCGCACGCGCATCCGGCGTTAACTTTGCGTTCATCAAGGCGACCGAGGGCGGCGACTTCTTCGACCCGATGTTTTCGGATCATTGGAATGGTGCGGGAAAGGCGGGTGTCGCCCGTGGCGCATATCACTTCTATTACTTCTGCTCGTCGCCTCAAAAGCAGGCCCGCTGGTTCATCGACAACGTACCCAGAACCGCCGGCATGTTGCCCCCGGTTCTCGATATGGAGTGGAACCCGTATTCCCCCACCTGTACCGTGCGCCCGCCCGCCGAAATCGTGCGCGAGCACGCCGCGAGCTTCTTGAGCATCCTCAAGGCGCACTACGGTCAACAACCCATAGTCTATACGACGCCGGAGTTTTATGCCCACAACGATATGGGCCGGCTGCGCGGTGTGGAATTCTGGCTTCGATCCACCGCGGCCCACCCAGCCGATAAATACCCCAATGAGCGTTGGACCTTTTGGCAATATACCAGCACCGGCCAGGTCCCCGGTGCCACCGGTGATATCGACATCAATGTGTACGAAGGAACGGCTGCAAGCTGGAGCACATGGCTGGCCCGGCGTCGGGTACGCTAGACCGGCAACAATCTATCGGTGCGCGATATTTTACATTGCCATTGGGGGTTGAACCTGGCACGGTTTTCCACGCGGAAACGGCAGGTACATGGCAGAACGTCGAAACTGGACCGAAGACGAAGTGACAGAAGCTTTGTCGCTCTATTTGCGGCTGCCTTTTGGCAAGTTCCATTCCCGCACCCCGCAGATCATCCGCATGGCAGAGCGGATCAAACGCACCCCATCCTCAGTGGCGATGAAGCTGTCCAACCTCGCCGCACTGGATGAAACCTTGCCGCAAAAAGGACTTGCCAAAGCTTCTGCGATGGACCGGCAGGTGTGGGCGAGGTTTCGTCGCGACCCGTCCTTCGTGCTCGTCGCCTTTGAAGCGCAACTTCAGCCTTCACGGCCCCAGATGCCCGGTTTTTCGGAACAACGCCAAGCGGACTGGATCGCAAAGCAGTCCGAGGTCACCCGACGCGCTGTGGTGCAGCGTCGCGGACAAAGCTTCTTTCGCGAGATGATCCTCAACAACTACCGGTCGCGCTGCGCGCTGACCGGTCTTGACGACGCGCGCCTGCTGACCGCAAGCCACATCATCGGGTGGCAAGAAGATGACACCCACAGGCTCTACCCCGAAAACGGCATCTGTCTGAACGCATTGCATGATCGTGCCTTCGACCGCCATTTGATCAGTTTTGACAATGACTACCGCATGATCCTTGCCGATGACCTGCCTGCTGAAACCAAACGCAAGCTGACAGCCGGTGCCTCGGAACGCCTGCAACTGCCCGAGCGGTTCCTGCCCGGCCCTGCTTTTCTAATGCACCACCGGCAGCGCATGGTCGAGCGGCAGAACACGCCACCGCTCGGCTAATTTCTCGCTCTATCCATCGACTCGGATCGTCGCGTTCTTCGGGTCATAGGGGCTATCCTCAACCACCTCGGCGTCCCATAGCTGATCGAACATCTTGACCTTCAGCTTGGTACCCACCTCGGCACTTTCGGGCTTCACATAGCCCATGCCAATGGATTTGCCAAAAGCCACCGAATACCCGCCCGAGGTCAACCGCCCCACGCGTTTGTCACCGTGATACAACACTTCGCGGCCCCACGGATCGGCATCCTCAGGACCATCTATCAACAGCGTCACACATTTGCTGCGGATACCATGGGCCTGCATTGCCTCTTTACCGTGAAACTCTTTTGACAGATCGACAAATCGTGGCAGGTCAGCTTCAAGCGGCGTGGCATCCCGCCCCAACTCGTTACCAAAGGCGCGATAGGATTTTTCCTGACGCAGCCAGTTCTGCGCCCGAGCGCCGACCAGTTTCATCCCGTGCTTTTCACCTGCCTTTTCCAGCAGATCGAACAGATGGTTCTGCATCTCGATCGGATGGTGCAGCTCCCAGCCCAACTCTCCGGTGTACGCCACGCGGATCGCGCGCACGGGTACCATGCCCAGTTCGATATTGCGCATGTTCAGCCACGGAAAACGCTTGTTGCTCAATACGGTATCGGGATCGGCATCCTTGACGATCTCATTCAATACGTCGCGTGATTTCGGCCCTGCAATGGCAAAAACGCCCCATTGCGTAGTGACATCATGGCATTCGATATAGCCAAACTCCGGTGCCTTATCGGCAATCGCCTTGCGCAGGAAATCACTGTCATAGGCTGTCCACGCCCCTGCAGATACAAGGTAGTATTCATCTTCGGCCAGCCGCACGATGGTGTATTCGGTCCGCGTGGTGCCGTTGACCGTCAACGCATAAGTCAGGTTGATCCGCCCGACGGATGGCAATTTGTTACAGGTAAACCAACTCAGGAATGCGGTTGCACCCGGACCCTTGACCAAATGCTTGGTAAAGGCAGTCGCGTCGATCAGACCGACACCCTCACGGATCGCCTTGGCTTCCTCTACGGCATATTGCCACCAGCCGCCGCGCCGGAATGACCGGCTGTCGTGATCGCTGAAACCCATTGGCGCAAAATAGTTCGGGCGTTCCCAGCCGTTTACCTGGCCAAACTGCGCCCCACGCGCGGCCTGACGATCATAGGCCGGCGATGTGCGCAGGGGCCGGCAGGCCGGGCGTTCCTCGTCTGGGTGATGCAGAATATAGACGTGCTCATACGCTTCTTCGTTCTTGCGCGCGGCATATTCGGTGGTCATCCAGTCGCCGAAACGTTTGGGGTCAAGCGACGCCATGTCGATGTCAGCCTCGCCATTGACCATCAATTGTGCCAGATAAAATCCCGTCCCGCCGGCTGCGGTGATCCCAAAGGAAAAACCTTCAGCCAGCCACATGTTGCGCAAACCGGGTGCCGGGCCCACCAACGGGTTACCGTCGGGCGTGTAACAAATCGGCCCGTTGAAATCATCCTTCAGCCCACAGTTTTCAGCCGACGGTATCCGGTGGTTCATCGCCATGTACTGGTCTTCAATCCGGTCCAGATCAAGCTGGAACAGATCGGCACGGAAACTATCGGGAACGCCATATTCAAACCGCGCCGGCGCATCCTTCTCATACACCCCCAATATCCAGCCGCCGCGCTCTTCGCGGACATAGGATTGCGCATCGGCATCACGGATGACAGGGTGCTCGGCATTACCCTCTCCCTTGCGAAACGCAACCAGCTCTGGGTCCTGATCCATCACGATGAACTGATGCTCGACCGGAATGGCAGGCATCTTGATGCCCAGCATCTTCGCTGTGCGCTGCGCGTGGTTGCCACTGGCGGTGACGACATGTTCCGCAGTAATCACAACCTGCTCATCCGACGGTACAAGGTTGCCGCCCTTCTCTACCATCTTGGTAACGGTGACTTCCCACGCCTCACCGTTCCAATGAAACGCGTCTGCCTGCCACTTGCGTTCAATAGCGACGCCGCGCTGCCGCGCCCCCTTTGCCATCGCCATCGTCACATCGGCAGGGTTTATATACCCATCGGTCTGATGATATATCGCGCCCTTCAGATCGTCGGTTCGGATCAACGGCCACTTCGCCTTGATCTGATCAGGCGTCAGCCATTGATAAGGCACACCGCAGGTCTCCGCGGTCGACGCATAAAGCATATACTCGTCCATCCGCGCATCGGTCTGCGCCATCCGCAGGTTGCCGACGACCGCAAAACCCGCGTTGAGCCCGGTCTCTTCCTCCAGCGTCTTGTAAAAACGGATTGAATAATCGTGGATATGCGTCGTCGCAAAGGACATGTTGAAATACGGCAGCAACCCCGCCGCATGCCAGGTCGACCCCGAGGTCAACTCGTCGCGCTCCAAAAGCATCACGTCGTCCCACCCGGCGCGGGCAAGATGATACGCTATCGACGTGCCTACGGCGCCGCCACCAACAACCAGTGCTTTGACTTGAGTTTTCATGAATCCAATGCTCCGCCGGAATGAGTTTCAGCGACATTTAACAGCCCCAGCATAAAACGCACGGCTCAGCCGACCCATGACGGCACAAATGCGACCAACCTTCAAAAACCTGAAGCCGTGCTCTTCCAAATGGAAACAAATCCCCGCCGGAGGCACCTGCGCCCCTGCCACAGGCAGGGGCTGACATCATGCCGCGCGCCAGCGCGTCACTATTGGTCGGCGGGGAATATCTTACCAGGGTTCATGATGTTGTTCGGGTCCAAGGCGCGTTTGATCACAGCCATAATACCCACAGCAGCCCCTAATTCCTTCACGATATAGGGGCGCTTGCCTTGCCCGATCCCGTGCTCCCCGGTGCATGTGCCCTCCATCGAGATCGCGAGATCGTTCAGCCAGCTCACGTATCGCTCGGCCCGCGCCACTTCCCCTGTATCGTCCATGTCCAGCAACAGCGAGGCGTGAAAATTTCCATCACCCGCGTGGCCGACAATCGGTGCGATCAGGCCCAGCTCCGCCGCTTTGGCATTCGCAGCCCCCACCGCCTCGGCCAAGCGCGATATCGGCACGCACACGTCAGTCGCGACCGCTTTGCAGCCCGGTCGAAGCGCCAGCATCGCCCAATATGCATCATGCCGCGCCTGCCATAATTTGTTGCGCTCTTCCATCGTCGTGGTGGCCTGATAGTCGGTGCCGCCGTTTTCCTCTGCCAGTGTCGCGAAGGTCCCGGTCTGTTCGACGACCCCCGCATCCGAGCCGTGAAACTCCAGCAGCAGCATCGGGGTCTCGGGCAATGACAGCTTCGCATACCCGTTGACCGCCCGCACCACCATTGCATCCAACAGTTCAATCCGCGCGACGGGCAGACCGTATTGAATGACGTTCTGCACGGTCTCGCAGGCCGCTTCCACCGACGGGAACGAACAGCGGGCAGAGCTGATCGCTTCGGGAATACCTTGTAATTTCAGCGTGATCTCAGTGATGATTCCCAGAGTTCCTTCCGAACCGACCAGCAGCCGGCTCAGGTCGTAGCCCGCCGACGATTTGCGCGCCCGTGCTCCGGTTCGGATGACGGTGCCATCCGCCATTACCGCTTCGACCGCCAGCACATTGTCCTTCATCGTGCCGTAGCGCACGGCGTTGGTCCCCGATGCACGCGTTGCCGTCATACCGCCGAGCGAGGCATTGGCCCCGGGGTCAATCGGGAAAAACAATCCCTGGTCGCGAAGGTGGCTGTTCAGCGCCTCACGGGTCACCCCCGGCTGCACACGGCAATCCAGATCGCCCGGGTTGACCTCCACGACCTTGTCCATTTGCGACAGATCAACCGAAATGCCACCCGCCGGCGCGTTGACGTGCCCTTCAAGCGAGGTGCCCGTGCCAAATGCGATTACAGGCACCTTGTGTGTCGCGCAGACCCCGACGATATCGGACACGTCCTGCGTCGACTTCGCAAACACCACGGCGTCAGGGGCCTGGTTCTTGATCCATGTCGTCGTATGCCCATGCTGTTCACGCAGGGCCTGACCGGTTTGAAACTGTTCGCCAAACTGTTGCTTGAGAATACCCAGTACAGCAGCGATACCCGCTTCATTGCGGGGAAGATCGGTGGCTTGAGCCATAACGTTATCCTTTACTCACCTAGAGCGATGCCTTCGCGCCGTGGGTCAGCACCGCCGCGCAGGTCTGGGCCGATTGCAATCATGTGCAGCCCCGAGGTAAGCGCCCGGGTGCCGGTCTCGTATCCAAGCGCAGTCAGCGCCGCGGCCATATCAGCGGCGGATGTACCTTCCTCAAGGTCATAGGGTCCGAAACGGTTAACGGCATGGGGCAGAGCAACCGCTTGTTGCACGTTCATTCCCCAGTCGAGATAGGCGATGACCGCGCCCGCCACATAGCCGATGATCCGGCTGCCCCCGGGACTGCCCACCGCCAGCACCGGCGCGCCGTCCTTCATCACGATGGTCGGTGCCATCGAAGACCGGGGGCGCTTGCCCGGTTCGACCCGATTGGCAATCGGCACACCGTCGGCATGACTGCTGAAAGAGAAATCTGTCAGCTCATTGTTGAGCAGGAACCCGTTGACCATCAGGCGGCTGCCGAACCCGTTTTCGATGGTCGTGGTCATGCTGGCAACATTGCCCGTACTGTCCACGATCGAAATATGCGAGGTCGACGGCAGCTCTATCGCCATGTCATCCGCCCAGTTCAAGGCGTGATCGAACGCCGGGGCCCCCGGGGCGACTTCGGGCAATGCGTCGTCACCGGCCAGCAGCTTGGCCCGCTCGGACAGATAGGCCGGGTCAAGCAGCCCCTTGACCGGCACAGGTACGTAATCGCTATCCGCGACATATCGCCCTCGATCCGCAAAGGCGAGACGCGAGGCATCGCCAATCAGCCGCAAGACGTTTTCATCCGTGGGGCCTGCGCTCAGGTCAGAGCCGTTCAGCATCCCGAGAATCTGTCCCACCGCCAGCGCCCCCGATGATGGCGGGCCCATTCCGCATACATCGTATTCGCGATAAGCAGCACAAACCGCAGGGCGTTCCTTGACCCTATAGATCGACAGATCAACTTCGGACAGCACACCGGGGTTGCCCTTGGCCCCCTGAACCGTCGCAACAATGTCTTGAGCAATCTTGCCTGTATAGAAAGCGTCGGTGCCCTTTTGTGCCAGCGTCGAAAGGGTACGTGCGTAGTCCGGGTTCTTCAGGGTGTCCCCTGCCTGCACCGGGGTGCCATTCGGCATGAAATAGGCCGCGGCAGTGGCAGAGCTGGCCAGACGATCTGCGTCCTCGGCCACCAGCCCCGCCAAACGCGGCGATACAACAAAGCCCTTTTCCGCCATGGCGACCGCAGGTGCCAGCAAATCGGCCCAATCCTGATTTCCCCACCTTGCATGGGCAGCAGACATCAATGCCGGCGTGCCGGGTGTCCCGACAGATCGCCCCCCAACGACCGCGTCAAAGAACCCTAGCGGTTCGCCCTGCTCGTTCTGGAACAGTTGCGGGGTCACATCCAGTGGCGCGGTCTCGCGCCCGTCCAGCGTCGTCACCGCACCGCTCGCCGCGTCGTACCAAACCAGAAACGCCCCACCGCCGAGACCCGAGCTTTGCGGCTCCACCAACCCCAACATGGCTTGCACCGCAACCAACGCATCCGCCGCCGTGCCGCCCTTGGCCAGCACGTCGGCCCCGACCTCGACCGCATAGGGGTTGGCAGCGGCGACCATCCAGTTTTGCGCGATCACCGGTTTGCCTGCCGCTTTGGCGTCAAACGCAGCCACAACCCGGGGGGACATGCCGGTGAAGGTACCATTCCCCGCGGCTTCCGGTGCGACGCTGTCTGCGGCCTGTTGGGCACCGGCACCGCTCGCCAGGAACAGGGTAAACACTGAAAGTAGAATGCGCATGGGACTTCTCCGGCAGAGGGTTACAACATCGACGGAACGACCTGATCCGGCGGTCGGTGTCCGTCTTCGAAGGTCTTGATGTTGATGATCACCTTTTCACCCATTTCAATGCGCCCTTCCAAGGTGGCCGACCCCATATGCGGCAGCAGCACAACATTGTTCAGTTCGCGCAGCCGAGGGTTGATATCTGTCCCGTGCTCGTAAACATCCAACCCGGCCCCCTGCAATTCGCCGGCGCGCAACATCCGCGTCAGGGCATTTTCGTCAATCACCTCGCCGCGCGACGTGTTCACGATAACCGCTTCAGGCTTCATCAGTTTCAACCGACGGGCGTTCATCAGGTGAAATGTACTGGGCGTATGCGGGCAATTGATGCTCAGCACGTCCATCCGCGCGACCATCTGATCAAGACTTTCCCAATAGGTGGCACCCAACGCGTCCTCGATCTCGGGGCGCAGACGGCGGCGATTGTGATAGTGCACCTGCATGCCAAAGGCCGCCGCGCGGCGCGCCACTGCCTGACCGATCCGCCCCATCCCAAGGATACCGAGGCGCCGGCCGCTGACCCGCCCGCCCAATAACGCGGTTGGGGCCCAGCCCTTCCAATCACCAGATTGCATCTTGGCCATACCCTCGGACATCCGCCGCGTCACCGCCAAAATCAACGCCATCGTCATGTCGGCGGTGTCGTCGGTCAGCACACCGGGGGTGTTCGACACCAAGATCCCACGCTGTCGGGCTGTCATCACGTCAATATGATCGACGCCTGCGCCATAGTTCGCGATGAGTTTCAGCCGGTCGCCAGCCTGGCCGATCAAGGCGGCGTCAATCTCGTCTGTTACGGTAGGAACCAGGATATCCGTGGTTTTCATGGCCTCGCTCAGCTCGGCGCGGGTCATAGGCGTATCGTCATTACGCAAAGTGACATTGAACAATTCCGTCAATCGCTTTTCCACGACCTCCGGCAACCGTCGCGTGACTACAACACTTAGCGGTTGCTTTGACATTGTGAATCTCCCAAATCTGGCATTGCGCTTTGCTTGGTGGCATGGTGTCCCAAGCAACGACGAGGCACAAGAACCTCGCGAGGCAAAAGAGCATTAAATCAACGGCAACACGCCAGACAGGCAGTCATGATACCGATGTTACGATCCTTCCTTTTGGTTTTTTTCGCAGCCGCTTACCTGAACAGCACCGCCGCCGTCGCTGCCGAACTGGGTCAAGTCACCAACCTTCCGGTTCCGCGGTTCGTGTCGCTGAAAGCCGCCAACGGAAACGTACGCCGCGGCCCGTCGCTGACCCACCGTATCGACTGGGTGTTCAGCCAACGCGACATGCCGCTGCGGATCACCGCGGAATATGATAACTGGCGCAGGGTCGAAGACCGCGATGGCATGGGGGGATGGATGCATTATTCGCTCTTGTCGGGGACGCGCACCGTTCTGATCGAACAAGACCGACTGCCGCTGCTTGCCCGACCCGAACCAAACGCCCCTGTCGTCGCGTTGTTTGAATTGGGTGCCATTGCCCGCCTGGGAGAATGCAACCTCGAATGGTGCTATCTGCGGGCAGACGGTTACAAAGGCTGGGCCCCGAAAGCGCGGCTTTGGGGCGTAGGGGCGCAAGAGCTGCGCGACTGATCGACCCTTCGCATTGACGTGGTAGGTGTCCCGCCCCTGCTATTCGCGGACCGTGAATCGCCGCCAGGCCGTGCGGTGCTTCCTTGCATTCCGGTGACCCATCGCAGGTCGATGCACTGACACCTGAGCGCCGGGAATTGCATCGATACCGGGATTGCGTTTAGGTGTCGCGGCAAACGCCCCAAATTCAAGGAATACCCCATGCGCGCGATTACCTATTCAAGCCTCGGCGAAGCCAAAGACGTGCTGAGCATGGCGGAAATGCCGACCCCCAGCCCGGCAAAAGGCGAGGTTCTGGTACGTCTGGCATATTCGGGGGTAAATCCGTCTGATGTGAAATCCCGGCGAGGTCGCCCCGGTATGACCCGGCCACCCTATGACCGGGTGATTCCGCACAGCGACGGTGCCGGCATCATCGAATCGGTCGGTGACGGCGTCGACGCCAATCGTGTCGGCCAACGCGTCTGGATCTGGAACGGTCAGTGGCAGCGGCCCTTCGGCACCGCCGCAACCCATATCGTGTTGCCGCAGGATCAAGCTGTTGCACTGGCCGATGATGTCACCTTTGAAACCGCGGCCAGCTTTGGCATTCCGGGGCTTACCGCAGCGCATGCTGTTTTCAACGGAGCGGACATAAAAGGGCAAACTCTGCTGGTTCAGGGTGGTGCAGGCACCGTGGGCTATATTGCTGTGCAACTGGCAAAGTGGGGCGGTGCCCGCGTGATCGCCACCACCGGTGCCGCCGGGGCGGAGCGCGCAAAATCCGCGGGGGCCGATGTTGTGCTGGACTACGCAGCCCCGGATCTGGCCGCGCAAATACTGGCAGCGAACGATGGCCGTCCCGTCGATCAGATCATCGAGGTCGAATTTGGTGTGAACATCGCGCTCGACGCCGAGGTCATCAAGCCCAACGGACGGATCGCGGCCTATGGGTCAGCCAAGGTGATGGACCCCACCCTGCCGTTTCTACCTCTCCTGTTCAAAGCCGTCACCATCGACATCATCCTGGTGTACCTGCTGACCGATGCACAACGCAGCTTGGCCATCGAAAAGCTGCACGACGCCCTGCGGCAAAACGCTCTTGATTGTCCTGTCGAGACTATCTTTGCGTTGTCCGAGACCGTCCAGGCCCACGAAGCCGTGGAGGCCGGTGCGCGTAAAGGTGCCATCTTGATCGACTGTCAGACGTAACACTGACCTGCCGCGACTTTCCATTGGCCTCGGTACAGCTAAGTAGATGAACAGTACGCAGTGCGGTACCGCACTGCGTCCGTTTGGTCAGCTCTGTACAAGGTGTTAAAATGCGATTTCTTGCCGTTGTTCTCTGCCTGTTGTTGCCGCTCACCGTCTGCGCGCAGACCCAACCCCAAGCGAACGCGGGTCAACCGACAGGCACCATAAACGTGGACGAACCCATCGGGGAAGATCAGGCGATCACCCGACGAATTCGCGAGATCCTCGCGGAACTGGATGGCTATGACAAAGTGAACGTCGCCGTATCGTCAGGCATCGTCACGCTGACCGGTACAACGTTGGATAGTAAAAAGACCCAGCAGTTGACCGAACTTGCAGGACGCATCCAAGGGGTCGTCGCCGTAGAAAACAACGTGACCGAGACCACGGATGTCGGTGAACGGCTCAATCCCGTCGTGGACAGGTTCAAGTCGCGTGTCATGCAGGCATTGTCATTCCTTCCGCTATTGTTGATCGCGCTGGCAGTGTTTGCTCTGATTATCGCGCTCGGGTTCTTTGTCGCGCGGTGGCGTCGCCCGTGGAACCGGCTGGCCCCGAACGGCTTTATCGCCGACATCTACCGCCAGATTATCAGGGTGGTGTTTGTCATCGCGGCACTGGTCGTGGCGCTCGATATCCTTGGTGCCACGGCTTTGCTGTCTGGCATTCTCGGGGCGGCGGGGATCGTCGGGCTGGCCATCGGTTTTGCCGTGCGCGACACGGTCGAGAACTTTATCGCCTCGATCATGCTCTCGGTGCGCCAGCCCTTCAGGCCCAATGACACGGTCGAGATCGAAGGCGATACCGGCAAGGTCATCCGGCTAACCAGCCGCGCCACGATATTACTTAGCTTCGACGGAAATCATATCCGTATCCCCAATGCCACCGTCTTCAAAAGCCGTATCGTGAACTTCTCACGTAATCCAGAGCGTCGTTTCACGTTTGAACTCGGGATGGCACCCGACACCGCTTTCGATGCCGCCGCCGCGCTTGCGCTTCAGATCTTGCGTGATCTGCCGTTTACATTGGAGACACCTGAACCGGGCGTCTGGATCGAAACCATCGGCGACAGTACGGTATCATTGCAGATGGCCGCATGGATCAACCAGGAAGCCACCAGCATCGGCCTTGCACGCAGCGAGGCAATACGCCTGGTCATGTCAGCGTTCGACAAGGCAGGCCACCGCATGCCTGAACCGACCTATCGGATAATCTACCCACCCCAAACCACCCCGCAGGACACCCGCCCCGATGCCGAACCGCAACCGCACAAAGCGTCTCTCAGCACCCGTGCTGCCAAGCCCGTTCAAGACGTGAAGGCGACCGCCGACAAGGCGCTGGAAGAGTTTGTCGATCAGGAACGTGCAGAAACCGAAAGAGACCTTTTAAGCCGGAATGGTACAGTGGAGTAATTTTCCACCTCTTCCGCCACTTTTTCTTGATAAAGGTATTGCACCGCGCCTCAACCCGGACTAATTAGCGCGACACGTTGGGATGTAGCCAAGTGGTAAGGCAACTGTTTTTGGTACAGTGTACCGTAGGTTCGAATCCTACCATCCCAGCCAACTCACATTAAAAAATACATACTTCCCAATGGGATAGCCGTTGATCAAGCGGCCATCCTCCCGTCTCCACTTCGCGGTGGTTCACAAACTGGTTCACATGGACCGGGATGCAGGTCACGTGACTCAGGTAGAAGGTGGGGTTTGCACCTTGTTCGCAGAAATGCTGTTTTTTACTTTCGACGGCGCTGGCCCGAAAAAATAAGATGTTTCGGTGCCCCTGAATTTCTTTCTGTTTCCCTTCGTACCCAAATTCTCTCCGAAGCAGTAAAGCAGTCAGCCGCTCTGCTTTCCGCATTGGAAGCAGGAGAGAAAAACATGCTGATGGAACTTCAGGACACGCCAGTAAACTCGGGACGCATCCAGGAGATGCTGAAGGAGCTCGTGCGTCAGGCCTTTGTCCGAATGATTGCCAGACAGGAAAACGATCTCTCAATCGACGATCCGGCCCCCCACCTCAACCAACTCAGTGCCGAGAGCGATCGTATACGTGCTGCCCAGAAAGCAAGAGACTGGTCTGTCGCATTGCCCTTTGCCGGTGAAATTGCACGTAAAAACGGTATGGATCCTGATGACGTTGCCGCACCGGCGGTGGCCCGGCAAGTGTTGGCACTCATCCGCCAGCTCAACGATCTAAGCCTGAGTGTAGAACAAAACTTTGATGACCCGCTTAATGCCGGACGGGAGTGTCCGTCGTCAGGGTTTTTGGGACCAATGGCGCCCTAAACTAAGAGAGAGTTCGGCTCATCTGGTTGGTTTGATTATGCGGCGTGCTGTGGGTGATGCAAGCGACGCGTTTCGAGCGTCTTACGTTTGATCCTTTCCCTTTGTTTTAGAATGGCTTTGTCGCGCCCGAAGTAGAGGTCGGCGGGTGTGACGTTGCTTAGGCTCTCGTGGTAACCCTGATGATTGTAGTGATCGACGAAGGGCGCAATCTGGGCTTCAAGATCCCCCGGCATGAAGTAGTTTTCCAGCAAGATGCCGGTCTTTAGGGTTTGGTGCCAGCGTTCGA
>NZ_JBSXOD010000023.1:0-3506 GCF_056859255.1 Sulfitobacter sp. L-8 | reverse complement strand
TGTCGCTTTGCCTTTAAATCTGAGACATGGCGCTTTGAGCGTCGAGTTTTGTCCTTAACTGTGAGATTCGGCTGTCTTTGGTCCTGTGCTTCTGGCGCGCTGTTGCGCAACATGATCAACTGCGGCAAGCAGACGTGGCTCTCTCTCGAAGGCGCGCAACAGAGCAATTCTTACATAGTCGTCGGCACCGGCGCTGGATATGGCCGCTTTTATCAGCGGACGAGACTGGGCCGCAGCGATCGCCGCAAGGCAGAACAGCCTCACTTCCGGTCTGGGGCTCTGAAGAGCGAATAACGGATCCCCGCGGACGGCCTTGAGCGACATGCCAAAGGTGACCGCGCGCATCGCACGTCGAAGTAGGTTGGGGCGGTTTGACGTCGCTGCGTGCTCAAGCAGCCCTGCCCCGCAGCGCGCACGGTCTATCAGTTTTTCAGGCAACTTTTCGTCACCGGGCTTTGCGAGGCTCCGAACAAGTAGGGTCCCGCAAAATTGGCAATCAAATGCCCAGGATCGCCGCCAATGCCTGAGCGAGAGGCCGCGTCGGGAACACTCGGGGCAAGACTGGAAAGGAACTTGCGCTGTGAGCATCATCTCCATTTTCGTCATTGCCCTAAAAGTCATTGACTGCACGGTGTCGGGATCGACACGCGCAGCGATAGATATCTTTTCCGCATCGGCCGCCTCAACGTCGAAGTCCAGGGCGGCGCCATGTCGTGTATCGATCTCGATATGGGCCAGCAGTTCCGCGTCATTACAGTAGTTGGCCGCAGCCAGCCGAGACAACCAACCTGACAACAACTCGTCTGGCAGCGGCGCGACAGTCTTTGGCAGCGGGCGCGGCTTCACACCCGGGACTTCTCGAGCCGCCGCCCAGCGGACGCGTGACGCGACCAAACCGGCGTCCATTTTGCGATTGCGTCATCGGTGATGCATTCATCACCAGTGACAATGGCGTCGATGGAAAGATCCTTGATCAGGGCGAAGATGCGCGAGGTCACCCCACCGGTCAGTGCAAGCATCTGCTTGAGCGACTTGACCTTCAGATTGGATTTCTTCTCGAGGGGCATTGCCGCGATGAGTGTTTGAATCATGTCCGAGAACTCGGCATCGTCGCGCCAGTTTGGCAGGTGATGTTCGTCCAGCCGCCTGGCAAGCTGGAGATCACCACGGATGGCATCGACGGCCTCGCTGACCCCGAGGCATACCAGCGACACTTCGAGTTCATTGCTGAGATACCGCAGAACATTGAGAAAGCGGCGCTGTTCGCGGTGGGTCCCGGCCAAAAGATTGTGGACCTCGTCGATCATGATCATCCGCAGGCCAAGGTCGCGCAAGAGTGCGATGACACGGACTTCGAGGGAAGCCACATTTTGAGCGCGGGCGCTCAGTGCCGTCGCCGGGGCGCCGACGGCGGCCAAGATGTGCAGATAGAACCGCCGTTCGTCGGGTGCGGGCGGCGCTTGCAACAGCAGAAGCGGTGTGCGCGTGATGCCTGACGGCGGATCGTATTCTGGTGCGTACTTGCGCGACAGGTTTCGGGCGATCATCGTCTTTCCGATCCCGGACGCGCCATGCACAAGAAGGCCAGGCATACGGGTTTGCCTTGGCGCCTCGATCATACCCTGCAAACGGTCCAGCACTTGTTCGGCCCGCGGAAAGCCGATCCAAATGTCCGATTGAATGAGGGCGATCCGACCGTCTTCCTCAGTTGTCCCTGCCGTCAATTCACCATCTCTCTACCTTGAACAATGGGCGCGATGTATCACCCGTATCGATCGCGCGCAGCCCTTCGGTTGTCGCGACAGCCGAGTTGGCGCCCTCCAATGTCCCTTTTCTTTCACGGGATCGGCGTTCGGCCTTCGTGAGGCCCCGGCTTTCAGCTTCGATCTGGCGTTGCTGTCGGATCAGCTCAGCCAGGACCAGCTCATTGGACCCGGACTTGCCAAGTGCACGGGCCTTCCTCATGGCTTCGCGATATTCCCAGAGCGGCACGGGCGGAATTTCCAGGTTTCTGTAACGCGCCTCAACATATCGGCCATCGTCCAATTCGACCCAGATCATTGAGATATCGCGAGGGTCGTAGCGAACGACCACCTTCCCATCGCTGCGCCCAATGTGGCCTGCAAGAGCATCCGACCAGTACCGTATCTGAAACAGATGGATGCCGTCACGCCTGACCTTGCGCAATTCGCTCGGCAAGAAGCTCACCCGAAAGGCTTCCATCTCGAAGGGGATGTCGCCCATCATTTGCTCTGAGAGCGCCTCCCATTTGGCGACGGGCGTACAGCCAAGACTTGAATGAATGCTGTTGTTGTAGCGGCAGATTTCCAGGGCAAACCAGCGATCGAAGTCGCCTAAAGTCATCGTGGCCATGCCTTCGGCATCGTAGTCGCCCTTGGCCACGACCGAGGATTGCGTTGTTCCAGGCAACAGGTGCACGGCCCCCATCATCGTGCCGATCAATCGTTCGATGTGCCCTCCGAAATGAGGACTGCCTGGCGGCCGATAGACCAGATCGATCCCCCATTCCGCACATGCCGACCGAAAGGCATGCGACCGGAAATCGCGCCCGTTATCGACGTGGATGCTATGCGGTTTACCCTGCGCGGGCCAAGGAACATTGCACACCAATTCCGCCAGAAGTTCCGCCTTGGGGGCCACAGCCTGTGTCAGGCAAAGCGCCACTGACAGACGCGAAGGGGCCTCCAGAGAGGTGTAGTATCCAGTTACCATCCGCGTTGCGATGTCGATCGCCAGCGTGACCCAAGGCCGCCCAATTGGTTGGCGTTCAAAGCTGTCGACAAGAATGATGTCCGCCGGCGTATGATCAATTTGGACGATCTCCAGTGGCACACTGGCCTTGACCTCACCTGTGACCGGCGCAAATTTCTGGCGGGCCACCTTTGCGCCCTCTCGTGCTTTCGCAACTTCGCGGGCATCCATCGCATCCAGACGACGCTGAACCGTCCGCCGTGTCGGCGGCTGCAAGCCTTGTTGCCAGCACGCGCTGCGGATTTCTGTCACGACGCGCGACAGGCTCGAACGCTCCCGGCGCAAGAAATAACGGCGAAGATGTTCTTCGATCACCGCTTCAACTTTGCCGGATATCAAAGTTGTTCCAGTCGGGCGGCCCCGTTTCCGCGGCACCAGAGCGCTCGTGCGCCCACCCTCTTCGGCCAGCCGCTTTAACCAACGCCATACCGTAGCCCTGCTGACACCGAGTTCCCAAACGGCATCATTGATGCCACTTTCCAGACCGCCAGTACCTTTCAGATATGCCTGAACAAGCGGACGCAGCACTGCAGCCCTGCGCGCCTCTTCTGCACCAACGGCAACTGAGTCTTCGCCATCATTTTCCATCGATATCTGCCGCACAAGCCTGTGAACCCTGTCTCAGGTTTAAGGGCAAAAATATCGGAATTAAAGGCAAAATCTCATATTTAAGGGCAAAACACAGTCGTTGAATTCATTGAATTTCTCATCTCACAATTAAGGGCTACGCGACA
>NZ_JBSXOD010000022.1:0-42061 GCF_056859255.1 Sulfitobacter sp. L-8 | reverse complement strand
CTTTGACGATCTTCTCGCCAGGGCTTTTGCGTGTTCCAGTTGTCTGTCTCATCGGCCACTCCTCAGTGGTTATGATGAGCCAACAACACTCTCTTATCAAATAACGCTATTTGGACCCATAAGCGCTGACGTCAGACACTTCACCAAGACCGAGGAAGGCGAGAACGGACAGGAAGAAGAGCGGAAAATCCCGTTCATGAAGGGCTACACCGTTTTCAACGTGGAGCAGATCGAAGGCTTGCCCGAACACTATTATGAGAAGCCCCCCGCGATAATTGAGCCAGAACAGCGCATTGAACATGCGAAAGGGTTTTTCGCGAAAGCAGGCGCAGACATCAGGCACGGCGGAAACCGAGCCTATTACAGCGGAGGTTCTGATCATGTGCAGATGCCGTACTTTGAGACGTTTTGCAGCCCCGAAGCCTATTACGCCACGCTTGCGCATAAGTTGACGCACTGGACGAAGCACGAAAAGCGCCTTGACCGTGAATTCGGGCGCAAGAAATGGGGCGATGAAGGCTACGCCCGCGAAGAACTGGTCGCCGAACTTGGCGCAGCGTTTCTTTGCGTTGATCTTGGGCTTACCCCCGAGCCCCGCGAAGAACATGCCGCCTATATTCAGAGCTGGCTCAAAGTCTTGAAAGAGGACAAGCGCGCGATCTTTAGCGTAGCCGCCCATGCGCAACGCGCAGCGAATTTCCTGCACAGCTTGCAGCAGCAACCCGAGCAGATGGAAGGAGTAGCCGCGTAAGCGGCGGCTCCTAGCCGATGGTAAAGAACTTCCATGAACTCTGAAAACTTGTTAAAATTCATCAAATTAGTTAGTTTCAATCGGTGGTTAGTAGGATGAGAAAAAGATATCAAGGGCAATGCCATTGTGGGCGCGTGCGGTTCGAGATCGACGCGGATATCGATCACGTCCGATCTTGCGATTGTACGGTCTGCCGTCAACGGGGCGCATTGATCTTTCGTATTCCTCCTGATGACTTTCACCCGCTGACGGACATCGAAGATATGTCTACCTATTGCTGGGGTTCGTTGACCGCCACTGATTATTTCTGTTCTACATGCGGAATTCTTCCTTTCAGGAGGCCGAGCGCACTCACGGAAAGCGAACGCAAGCAAGGGAAGAAAGAATTTGAGGGGTGGGCTATTAACACGCGATGCCTAAAGAACTTCGACCCGTTAACAGTACCAGTTGTGATGATTCACGGAAGCCAGCTTTGATTTTTTTTGCGTCTGGCCAAATGGCCAGTCGCGTTGGGTTGTCGAATACTGCAAGGGCTGACGCGCGGACTACGTGGATATCCAAGCAAACTGCGGATGCTTTTCAGCGATGCCAGGATATTGCGACGCTCTTGCGAAGCGGTATCGGCCTCTGCCAGCAGCAGCGTGAGCAACTGGTGCAACTCCCCGAGTTCTTGATCCGTGAGCCCGTACAGCTCGTTCTTTGTGATGATCGTGTTCATGTGAACCTCCTTTTCCGTTTTCGGCCTGGCCTTTCCAGGTCGTTTCGGGAGCGGGAGATGCTTCGAAGGCATGATGGACACCTTCGGGCGCAACAGCGTGAAGCAGGCAGCCTTGCTGCCTTGTGCATTTGCAAAGCCTTCTATGCCAGAACTGATCTCGGATGACCTTATAGGGCAGTGCCACGGGAAAGCCGAAAGGGACACATGGATGCGGGATATCGCAGGTTTCGTGCTGAACCGCGATGGATCAAACCTTTCTCTGGGAGTTCCCTCGTTCTCTACACGCCTGACTTCCTGACCGAACGCGGTCAGCCATCAATATCCTGCCCGCACCAACTCGCGCACTCGCCCGTGTTGGATATGACGGCAGACCTTCTCCGTCCGCTCTTTCGGAATGGCGCAACGAGCCAAACCCAAGACAAAGGAGAAACATCATGGCACGCACCAATCAAAAACCTGCCCCGCAACAGCACCAAGCGCCGGACTTTCTGGCGTGGCACGTCATCGACAAGGGTGAAAAATCATTCTGGAACAAAGTCGGCGCGGCATGGGCGCACAAGGACAGCAAGGGCTTCACGCTCCAGCTTGAAATGATGCCGATCAACGGTCGCATCGTCCTTCGTCAGCCTCTCGAAGAACCAGAAAGCCGCCCTTGAGGGCGGCTTCTCACTTCGGATTGATAGGGTTAAATTATGCGCTGCACTGGTAATCTCCCCCCAAATTCCAATGACACCCAGAAGAGCAGCCTTCATCGAGTATCCGGAAAACCTTCGAATGCATCGTCTATAGCTTTTTCCAGCAGCGCGACTTCTTTATCGCTTAACTTCACAAACTCTTTCTCACGACGACGCTTGGGGAGCTTTCCTCCATTTTGTCTGACGAACATGATAAAATCATCGGCGAGACGATCTGGCATCTCAATGGCATTCATGATCGTCGTCATGGCGGCGTCATGACGTTTCAAGTAGTCAATTTCACGCGGCAGGTCATTCTCAATGGTTCGATGGACGCATTCATAAAGAAATTCGGCTTCATCGGTGCAGTCAAAGTATCGGTACAGATCAGCCGTATCATTCGCGACTTCAACGTTTCCGTTCGGCAAGGCCCGCCAGTTGATAAAGGACATCAACGGCCCCGAATGCGACTGTAGAGTTGTTCGGTAATCATCGATCCGATCCAGCATGACAGAGGACACGGGAAAAACCATTCCTTTTGGCGTGAACTTTCTTTCAGCCAAGACATGGTGAATGAGGCAACGGTGGAGACGCCCATTACCGTCAGCTAGCGGGTGAATATAGACAAACCCGAAGGCTATACAGGCAGCCTGCAAGACTGGATCAACATCCTCGGGATCGGTAATCCGCATCCGATTGTTGCATTCGTTCAGACCGGTCATGAGTTCGAATAACTCTTCGTGGCGAGCGCCAATAAACTCCGGTAGCGGCTCATGATTATGATCCCGCTCGCCGAGAAAGACGCTTTCCTCCCGATACCCGACGGGAGTGAAGCGATCATCGCCGATCAGCAGCCGATGCAGACGGTAGATTTCGGTTTGATTTAATGGCCGTTTGCCCGCTTCAAGGACAGCGCGCCCCCATCTTTCGAGCCGGTTAATCGGGGGGCGCTCGCCTTCAATTTCAAAGCTTGCCCTACTGTCCGCCAGCAACATGAAACTCGCAGCCCTCGCGATGACCTGTGCGCCGGTCTTGCCGATGGTTTCTTTCGCGGTTTCAGCGAGATTAAGCGCGATCATTTGCTTTAGTTTAGGAGTCTTGCGAATGACAGGACAGAATGCGCCGGTGCCGAGCAGGTTGTCTCGAACGCGGTGGCGTGGTGATAGGCGTTCTTTGCCTGTGTAATATGCCGTTGAGTCCAATGCCTCAACGGCAGTGGCGGCGGGAGCATCATCAATGTCGAGCGTCATACCCGTCAGGGTTTCGTAGAAAAACCAAATGCGGCGCGTCACCGCCCCAGTAGGTGTACTTTGAATGAACGCAACAAGATCATCAACGGGCGCGGCTTCGAGAACACGTTTCAAGACGAGCAAGTCTATTGGTTCATGGCGCATTGCAAAGGTTAAATGACCTTCCAATGTCGGTTCTGGACTGTAGCGTTTGTCGTAGAGTTCCCAACGGTCTTCTTGGCGTTTGTTGCCGCGAACATGCTTTTCGGAGATACACGATAGGCTGCGGGCAGGCGCGGCAACGCCAAGAGAGTGAACCAGCGCGGCCCAGCCCGCCAGTTCTGTTCCTTCGGGTAAGGGTTCGTCTTGAAAGAATGTTGGTGCCAGGTCATCTAACTGCATAGGTCGAATTCTCTTCACGTATGTTGAAAATCGCACCGTCAAGGGCGATCATGTCGAAAATCATCATACCAAAGCTATGGTCGAAAAACAATTATTTTCGTCGAAAATCACCTCAAACCTAAAAAAATGTCGAAAAACGCCTGTCGGCGGTCTTTGACGCTTGTCAGGACACCCGAACTTCTTGGCAGATCGATCAATCTTGCGCGTCAGAATACATCTGATTCAACGAAGCAAAGCTCTGCTTATAGATTTGATCTTCCAGATATCGCCGCATCATCGCGTCTATCTTTCGCTGCGATGCTGGTGGCGCGCTTTGCTCCATGAGTGCTAGAAACCGCAGCAGGTGAACGAGTGATCTTGGAAGAGACACCACGATTCGCTGTTTCGCTTCGTCGCCGCCATCATAAGTACTTGCTGCTTCTATGAAATCAAGTTGCTCAGCAACCCATTCAAGCTGCCTGCGGATTTCGGCCCTGTCCTTGCGTGACGGGTTATTTTTCATCTGCTTTGCCATTTGATTGTTCCTTTCTCTATCGTTCAAATCCAAAATCGCGGCCCTTGTCGCGTCCGCGCGTTCGTTTTCGTCCGTCGCGCTCTTGCTCGTGCCGTTCCGGCGCGCGTTCGGGCATTTCCATTTCCTGAAAACGAGCGATATCTTCACGCAGCAGCAGAAGGTCGGCCTGTTGCCTTTCGCGCTGTTCACGCATGTCGTGTTGCAGATCGCGCCGTTCATCGAGCTGTCCCGCAACCAGACTGTCGCGCTCCGCACGATCCCGCAGCAGTGCAGACCAGGCGGCCCGCTCGTTCTGTTCCCTGATCTTGCCGTACTTGCCCGTGATGCGCTGCCAAATGCCCGAGAACCCGCGCGGCAGCATTGCCGCCCGCGCATTGGTTTCAGCAGTCCAGCGCTTTTCCTGCGTCTCTTTCTGCACGGTGCGCTCTTCGCGATGCCTTCCCGCCATTTCACTGCGCCGGAATTCAAGAGCCTGTCGGCCTTGCCCTGCTTCAAGTTCGGATTGTCGGATGAAGCCTTTGATCCGCTCGGTCATGCGCGCAGAGAGTTCCGCCTTGGCCTGATCGACAGAGGGCAAATTTTCGGAGTCGCCGACGCGTGCCACAACGTCCTTTGTCCGAACGCCTGCCTGCCGTGCAACGGCGTAGACCTCGCCGCGATAATCGACGGCAACAACGCCGCGCCGATCACCACGGGCGAGCGTGAACCCGCGCTCTTTAAGCGCCTGAGCGAAGGATGCGCCCGAGTCCGAACGCTCCCAAGCGCGCTGGAACAGCGCCTTGATATGCTTCGGATCAAGACCAGCACGCCGCGCTTGCTGCCATTCTTCGCGTGTGAAGCTCAGCGGATCGCGCTCCCGCCAATCGCGTAGCCCTTTCGGCATGTCCCAGCCATGCGTACGGAACAGTTCGCGCGACACATCCCGCAGGTGAAGCTTGTAATGCGAGAGGTTGATCGCGCGCATGCGCTCGACATCAATCCGCGACCAGACGACATGGGCATGCCGCCGCCCGTCCTTTTCGTGAAACACAATCGCACGCGGCTGATCGTCGAGGCCGAGCTTGCGCTCGACTTCATCGGCGGCCTTTTCAAAATCTTTGATGCTGACATCCGCCGATTGCGGCGGGTTCAGGCTAATCGAAAACAGATGGTTTTGGCAGCGCGTGCCAGCGGCAATCGCGTCCGCTTCACGGAATGCGTCGAGCAGGTCATCACTGACAAACCCGCGCACCTCATGCAGCTCGACATGATCGTTGTCCCGCATGGTCAGCAGATACCGCGCAAGTTGCGCACCGCCGCCGCGTTCTTTGGCCTTGATAATCACGGTTTCGGACCACGATTACTATCGCGACCGAGCGCGCTCAGAATGTCTTCCCGCATGGCGAGCACGGCGGCACAGGCGCGCCGCAACTCTTCTTCGGTTTCAGGCGTGACGGGCAACGAGCCCGTGTTTACGGCCTTGGCAAGTTGGTTCAGGTTTGCGGAGAGACGCGATGAGCCGAGCGCACCCAGCACGCGACCAAGGGCTGCCTGGTCTTTGACCGGAAACTTGCCCCGTGTCGTGCACGGTGTCACGTCATCGCCAAACAGGCGATCACGGATATAGGCGCCGAGAGCTTTCCCCGCAGCATCGTGTTCAAGGATGCCACGCTCATCAAAGCTCAGCCGCAGCGAGAACGGCGTATGATGCTTTTCGACTTTCTTGTTAGCTAAGTTATTGAAATCATTTTTGGGATTTTTCATTTTCACGCTCCCGACCATCAAGGTCTAGTTGCGCGAGATGGCGTTCCCAACTTTCAAGAACTTCAAACAGGAGGTTCGATTCCTCTCCTGTCAGGTCCACCATACCACTCTCATACATTCTGCAATTGCTTCACTGTGGCAACAGAGGCTGCAAGCGCGCAAGCGTTAGTGAACATTTTTCTGCAATGCCTAGACGACCGGTCTATTTTGAATTACGCCAAGGGAATGAAAGAAATTAAAAGATCAGATCAAACAAGAAAGAATATTCTATCGGCAGGCCGGCTGTTGATCGGCAAGCATGGTTACAGCGCTGTCGGACTTGCCTTGATATTGAAGGAAAGTAACGTCCCGAAAGGGTCATTTTACCATTATTTCCCCTCGAAAGAAGCGTTTGGCCAAGCGTTGCTGGATGACTATGTGACCGACTACCTGACCCGTGTTGACACTTTGTCCAGCGGCCCCGGAACGGCAGGCGAGAAGCTCTCGGCCTTTTGGACTGCCTGGCTGACACAATCGGGGTCAGAGGGAATCGCCAGTCAATGCCTCGTCGTGAAGCTAGGGGCCGAGATCGCCGATTTGTCTGACGAAATGCGCACCGTTCTGGACCAAGGGGTTGCAACTTTGGTTGACCGAATTGCGGAGCTTTTGGTCCAGGGCGAACGCGACGGGTCGGTAGTGGCGGTCACCGATGCGCAGGCCACAGCGCAGATGCTGTATGCCAAATGGTTGGGTGCGGCGGTTTTATCGAAACTGTCGCGTGACGAACTGCCTCTTCGGCGCGCGTTGGCCGAAACGAAAGCATCCCTTTTCCCCGAAACCGGACACTAAACACAATAAAAGTGAGATTATTATGAAAGCTGCGATTCACGACACCTTCGGCGAGCCCGTCGACGTATTGAGGGCACGTGACGTTGACAAGCCGGTGCCGTCTGCGGGCGACGTCTTGGTCAGAATGACACTGTCGCCTATCCACAATCACGATTTATGGACCATCCGGGGAAATTATGGGTATAAACCAGACCTTCCCGGTGCGATCGGCGGCACCGAAGCTGTCGGGATCATCGACGCAGTCGGTGAAGGCGTCGACACCGGACTGATCGGGACGCGCATTGCCGTTGCTGGCGTTCACGGCACGTGGGCAGAATATTTCACTGCTTCCGCCCAAGGGGTCCTGCCTTTGCCTGACGCGATTTCCGACACCGCAGGGGCGCAATTGATCGCAATGCCCTTCAGCGCGATTTCGTTGCTTGAGACTCTCAAGGCCACGAAGGGCGACTGGATCATCCAGACCTCTGCAAACGGGGCCGTCGGCAAAATTATTGCGACCCTTGCAAAGTCGCGCGGCATTCATTTGGTAAACCTCGTGCGACGCGAAGAAGCCGTACAAGAACTGGTCGATCTGGGTATCGATAACGTCCTGTCCACCTCGGATGCTGGATGGCAGCAAAAAGCCCGCGAGATAATGGGCAAAGCCGGCGCGACCTCGGCCATTGATTCCGTTGGTGGTGACGTGTCAGCGGATTTGGTTGAACTTCTGGGGCTGGACGGTGAACTGATCGTGTTTGGCACGGCAACCGGGGCCCCTATGCCGCTTTCTTCAGGTTCGTTGATCATGAAACATATCACGGTAAAGGGCTTTTGGGGTTCGCGCGTCAGCAGCGAGATGGACCCTGACGAACGCAAACGCCTTATCACCGAATTGGTCACCCTTACAGCAACCGGCAAGCTCGTGCTGGAGGACGGCGGCGTGTTTTCGATTGATCAGATAACCGACGCGCTAAAGGCCGCACTGACGCCGGGACGCACGGGCAAGGTGATGGTCAGCGGTCATCGCTGAGGGTGAGGAATCTTGTCAACCATGCGGCCCCTGCCATCATGCAGGGGCCGTTTCAAAATGGCAGGCCTACGTAATTTTCAGCTAAATCGCGACGGGCCGTTTCGCTTTGCGATAGATGGCCCAAGGACGCTCTGCGCATTTGCGCGGCAAAACTGTCTTCATCGTCGAATCGGTGCAGCATCGTGGTCATTTGCCAACTGAATCGCATCGCTTTCCATATCCGCGTCAACGCACGGCTGCTATAAGCGTCGATACCCGATCGATCGCGTTTTTTCAGCGCAGAAATCAAGGCGTCGTGCAAATAGTATACGTCGGACACCGCAAGATTCAGGCCTTTGGCACCTGTGGGCGGCACAATATGGGCGGCGTCCCCGACCAGAAACAGACTACCCCATCGCAAAGGTTCGCTAACAAAGGACCGCAGGGGTGCAATTGATTTCTCCAGCGATGGTCCGGTGACAAGATCCGCTGCAACAGAGTGCGGTAAACGCATTTTTAACTGCTTCCAAAAGCGATCATCAGACCAGTCCGCCACATTATCGCTAAGCGGTACCTGGACATAATACCGACACAGGTTTTCACTGCGCATAGATGCCAGCGCAAACCCGTGTTCAGAACTCGCATAAACCAATTCCTGGCTGACCGGAGGTGTGGCAGACAACACACCAAGCCAACCGAAAGGATAGACCCGCTCGAACTCTGTACGCTTTTCAAGCGGGATGGTCCGTCGGCTAACGCCGTGAAACCCGTCGCAACCGACCACATATCGGCCATCGACCCGATGCCGCGCCCCGTCTCTGGAATATTCGACGAACGGTGAATTGGTTTCTGCCCTGTTGATTACAACGTCGTCTACATTATGGATGATAGGCGTGCCTCGCGCATCCTGCGCGTCATAAAGATCGTGGGTTACTTCGGTCTGGCCGTACACCATCACCCTTTTACCCGTCAGTTCATGGAAATTGACCCGCACCATGACATCGTTACCTGTCAGAAAGCAGCCATCGTGAGGCAAGCCCTCGCTATCCATGCGCGCGCCAACACCGGCGTGACGCAGTAAATTGACGGTCCCGTCCTCTAGAACGCCGGCGCGAACCCGAGCCAGCACTCGCTCCCGGCTCGTACGCTCAAGCACAACGGTATCGACCCCACCGCGGTTCAAAAGCTGCGAAAGCAACAAGCCTGACGGCCCCCCGCCGATAATGACAACTTCAGTTTTCATTTTGTACCTTGTCCTGCCTGCATCAATTACTAGCGTATCAATGGCAACTGTTGGAATGGACCGGGCCCGCATTCTCTGGTACTATTCGTGCATGCGTAATGTGAACAGCATTCCTGATTATGCGTTGTTCGGAGAGACCGATGCGTTTCCTGACGTATTGCATTGCGAGCATTTTGAAGACCGCGCCCCAGATCACGGCTGGCAGATATCGCCCCATAGGCATGCGCAGCTTGCTCAGATTTTTTACGTCAAACAAGGCGCGGGCAAAGCGTTCGTAGATAGCCGAGTCTTCGACCTTTTCGATAATGTCGTTCTATATATCCCCCCTCAGACGGTTCACGAATTTCACCTTGCGCCGTTCATTCAAGGTATGGTGCAATCATTCCCATACTCATTGCTGCACAACATCAGCCCCAGCAGCGCGGAATTGGTCGAAGCGCTGTCGCGGCCTATCGTCGCCAACGCCGACGAACCCTTGGTCACATTGATGACCCAGCTTGACGCCGCACTCAGAAAAAATGGACCTTTTCGGTCACAAATTTCCATAGGACTGGGGCATGCGACCTTGGCCAGTATCGCCTCTGTGGGTGTCGTGAATCACGAAGAGCGTACGACCTTGCCAGACCAGCGCGTTGCCCGGCTTGACCAATTGATCGCTAAGCACATGGGACAGCAACGAAGCGCCCGCGAGTATGCTGCCGAAATGGGTTTGAGCACCGGACACCTTACCCGCCTATGCCAGATGACCAAGGGCCTATCTGCCGCCGCGTACATAGAATCCGCAACCATGCAAGAAGCCTGCCGCCTGTTGGCTTTTACATCCAATTCGATTGCCGAAGTTGGATATCGACTGGGTTTCACGGACCCATCCTATTTCTCAAGGCGCTTCCGATCGGTGCAAGGGGTCAC
Source organism: Sulfitobacter sp. L-8 (assembly GCF_056859255.1). Taxonomy (NCBI): domain Bacteria; kingdom Pseudomonadati; phylum Pseudomonadota; class Alphaproteobacteria; order Rhodobacterales; family Roseobacteraceae; genus Sulfitobacter; species Sulfitobacter sp. L-8. Next base: position 32,062 of record NZ_JBSXOD010000022.1, on the reverse strand, counting down.
ACCCTCGCAATATCGCAAGCAATTCATTCGCTAGGTAGACCGACAGAGCCACCGCTTGGGCGCAAACTGACCAATCCCCGCCGTTCACCGTGAAAGGCGGTCATCACATATTTTCAGCGAATCTGGCTGATCCAGTTTTCGTCATCGCGGACTATATCAGTCGGGGCGCTTGAACACGTTTTTCCCCTGCACCCACAAGGGTGAGCTGAGAGTCGGGGCCGACAATCGCAAAATCGAACATTTTGATCATCACCAAGATTGACCGTGCCCGGTCTGTTGTGCACCTGTCGAGGTGATGAAGAGTGGCGCAAACCTATGCAGGCTGATTTTCCCGTTGTGTTTTCACTGATGGAAATCAACAAGCGTATCAAAGAGATACCGCGCAGCACATTAAAAACGGGTAACCCTGAATGGGTTCCCGCAAATTAACAATTTTCAATATTAGTAGCGGAATATCGCCAGTTAAAAACGATGCTCTTTGTTTTCCGAATAAAATCATCGAAGCTCCGGCTCACTTTACCGGGACAGTAAAGCTTCAGAAAACAGGCAACGGATACAATAAATGAGCGTGAAACGCCAATGGACGACAAAAATCGGAACCCCTCTACTCCTTGTGGCCCTGCTGTTGTCAGCAGCCTGCACTCAGGCACCTACAGAGATACAGACAATTTCTTCTGCGGGAATAAATCCAGACCTTAAAGCCTTGGCGATACGCGAAGTCCGCAAGCTTCAGGCCAACGGACAAAGGGTCTGGTGCGTTCCGTTTGCGCGCAACGCCAGCGGAGTGAACATTCGCGGAAATGCGAACACCTGGTGGGGCAAGGCAGAAGGGTCATATGCCAGGGGCAAGAAACCTGTCTCGGGTGCGGTGATGGCGTTTACGGCGACCAGCTCTAACCCGATGGGCCATATCGCCGTCGTGTCAGAAGTCGTCACGCCTCGAGAAATCCGTGTTGATCATGCTAATTGGAAGCGCGACAAGATTTCGTTGAGAATGAGCGTGATTGACGTATCTGACGCCAACGACTGGTCGAAAGTGCGGTTGGAAAGTCAGGAAGATTCCTACGGTCGCGTTTACCCTGTTACCGGCTTTATTTACCCTGACTCTGCGGACAGCTGGCAGGATAAATCACAGATGGCCCCGGTATTTGCCTTCGCGGCGGCTCCGCTACCGGTAAACTGATACGTTCATCTGTCTGCCGCCTTTTTGGTCGGCAGGTACGATACTAGGGTTTGCAAATCTCTCGAGACTGGCGTTGGATGGTAAAATCACAACTTCAGGGACGCCCCGATGACCCAGCCCCAAAACAAATCCTGGCAGATTTCCAAACCCGCGCTTCATAGTCGCCAAGGGATCGTCGCATCGCAAAGCCGCGTGGCCGCCCAGGTCGGTGCCGATATCATGGCTCAGGGGGCCAATGCCGTAGATGCGGCGATTGCCACGTCCTTTGCTTTGGGTGCTGCTGAACCATGGATGAGCGGAATGGGTGGCGGCGGCTTTATGATTGTGCGTTTGGCAGGCGAGAAAACCGCCAAGGTCATCGAATTCGGAATGAAATCACCTATCGGCCTGGAGGTTGAAGACTACCCTATCGTCGGGGGTAAGGCCGACGATCTGTTTCCTTGGCCGTCGGTATTGGAAGACCGCAACGTGATGGGGGCTAAGGCCGTCGCCATCCCCGGTCAGGTCGCGGGAATGGGACTGGCGCATCAGACTTTCGCTACAATGGATTGGGCTGATCTGATCGCGCCGGCCATAGGTTTGGCGCAATCCGGCCTGCCCGTCGATTGGTATGCGCAGTTGATTATCGGCGGGTCGGCCAAAGACCTTGCACCGTTTCCTGCATCAGCGCGCACATTCCTGGATGAAGGAGGTTTCCCCAAAGCGTCCGGATGGACCGCGTTGGGCGAAACCAGATGCAATCTTGATCGGCTGGCGGATTCGCTTGGCGTGGTTGCCCAAGGGGGGCCGCGCGCTTTTTACGAAGGGACGCTCGCGCAGTCGATCATTGACGACCTGACCGCGGCTGGCGGGCGGCACAGCATCGAGGATCTTGCCAAGTATAAAGCCTCGATCGTAGACGCGATGCATTTTCCCTACAGAGACCATGAAATCATGGCGACCCCTACGCTTACCGCCGGTCCCACCATGCGCCGCGCTCTCGAGCTTATGTCGGCTTGGCACCCCCGAGGAAAGCTTCCCGACGGCGAAACATACATCACCTATGATCGGGCGATCCGTCAGGCCAACCAGGAACGCTATGCGACGATGGGGGATACCGAACACGAGCCCGATCCATCGTGCACCACCCATTTCAGTGTCGTAGACGCGCAAGGCAACATGGTTGCAGTCACTCAGACGCTGTTGTCGATATTCGGTTCAAGATTAATGTTACCAGGGTCGGGCATCTTGATGAACAACGGTATCATGTGGTTCGATCCGGAACCCGGCAAACCCAATTCGCTGGCACCCAACAAAAGATGCCTGGCCAATATGTGCCCCACCATCCTGGCCCGATCAGACGGTTCGCAATTCGCCATCGGTGCATCCGGAGGGCGCAAAATCATGCCAGCCGTGGTCGAATTGACGTCGTTGCTGCTTGATTTCGGAATGGATCTCGAGACAGCTTTTCACCATCCGCGTACTGACATGAGCATGGACGACGTAACCATCGTTGACGACGCAATGAGCCCCGAAGTGATCGACACCCTGAAAGACAGTCTGGCAAACGTTGTCACCGCACCACGCACGATTTTTCCCTACCATTTCGCGTGTCCGTCGGGGGTGGGTCGCAAGGATGGCGAAAACGTCGGTGCAACCGAAATCATGTCGGCCTGGGGTGACGCGGTCGGCGCTGACGCTTAACTATCGCGCTGGTCACCGCAGATGGATCATCTGCACCAACCCGAGCGATCAGCAATTCTTGTGGAGCAGACCGACGTTATGTTCCGTCAGGCGTACCAGCAGATCGTTCAGCTGTCGCAGTTCTTCGTCCGACAATGGCGCGAGTTCTTTCTTGCTGCGCCGCACCGCTTCTTTCAACAATCGATCGTGGACCATGTGGCCCTTGCCCGTCACGTGGATCATGGTCGCCCGCGCATCTTCCGGATCGGACGATCGTTTGATCAGCTCTTTCGCCACAAGGCTTTTGATCAGACGGCTTAGCTGGCTTTTGTCCATGGCCAGCATATCGGCAATATCACCCGCCCTGACAAATTGATGGGCATGGGTTACAGCAAGCAGCCACCACTCGTTCAGGCTAAGGCCAAATTTACGGTCGGTCCAATGCTGCCCGGCCCGGTTCTGCACAGCGACCAGCCTTGCCATCCGGAAGGTCACCACATCCATGATCGACGCGACTTCGCGGGATATTGAGGATGATATGGTTCTGCCGTCAGCGACCTTGGCCATGGTCCCCCCTGTCTTTGCTTATCCAAAGCCCGTTTATTGTACCACATTTGCAGAATGGCTTCCAGATTGGCGCAAGATGACAAAGTCATGTACATCCTGGACACAAATGATTAGGGACGGGCGCAACCCTTGGCTTAGCGATACGCTTTTGCCTCTACGCGCGTATTTCAAGCGCGGTATTTTCTCAGACAGGACAATCCTTTGATCCAGACCATCGCCGACGCTCTTGCCAAACAAGGCTACGAATCGCTTACCCCCGTGCAGGAAGCTGTAACAGATCCAGCACTGACTGACGCCGACCTTCTGGTGTCGGCGCAAACCGGATCGGGCAAAACAGTTGCATTTGGTCTGGCCATCGCACCGACCCTGCTGGGCGACCGTGACAAGTTCGGACACGCAGGCGCACCGCTTGCGCTGATCATCGCACCCACGCGGGAATTGGCGATGCAGGTCAGTCGCGAATTGACGTGGTTGTATAGCGAAGCAGGTGCTGTCGTCACCACCTGTGTGGGTGGAATGGATACCCGCACAGAACGACGCGCCCTGGACCGAGGTGCACATATCGTTGTCGCGACTCCGGGCCGGCTTTGCGATCACATCAAACGCAACAACATCAACCTGTCCGACATCCGCGCGGTCGTTCTGGATGAAGCAGATGAAATGCTTGACCTCGGTTTCCGCGAAGAACTGGAATTCATTCTTTCCGAAGCCCCCGAAGAGCGGCGTACGCTGTTGTTTTCCGCAACCGTTCCTGCGGCGATTGCCAAACTGGCCAAGTCATACCAGCGAAACGCGCAGCGCGTCGAAACTGTCGGCGAAAAGAAACAACACAGCGATATCGAATACCGCGCCTTGACTGTGCATCCTCGCGACACTGAAAACGCGATCATCAACGTACTGCGGTTTTACGAGGCCAAGAATGCCATCGTGTTCTGTAACACACGCGCGGCTGTGGCCCGTCTGACAACACGATTCACCAACCGGGGTTTTTCGGTCGTGGCCCTATCCGGCGAATTGTCCCAGACCGAAAGAACGAACGCCCTGCAAGCGCTTCGTGATGGCCGTGCCCGCGTGTGTATTGCAACCGATGTGGCGGCACGCGGTATCGACCTGCCCAACCTCGAACTGGTGATCCATGCTGATCTGCCATCCAATTCCGATACGTTGTTACACCGATCGGGCCGGACAGGTCGCGCAGGGCGCAAGGGTGTGTCCGCTCTGATCGTCCCGGCAAAGCTGCGAAGCAAGGCCAACCGCCTGATCGGGGGCGCAAAGCTCAAGGTAGAGTGGGCGAACCCGCCGTCGGCTGAAGAGGTGAACGCCGAAGATGAAAAGCGGTTGCTGGCCGACTCAGCCTGGTCCAACCCTATCCCCGAAGACGCGACGGGATTCGTTGCCAATCTGGTTGACCAGTTCAGTCCCCAGCAACTGGCGACAGCCTTTGTGAATCTCTATCGTGCGCGGCAATCTGCTCCTGAACAGCTTGCAGAGCCAGGTACGCCAGCCGATGAAAAGCCGCGCGGCGATTTCGGTCCCTCGGTATGGTTCTCGATCTCGGTGGGCCGCAATAACGATGCCGAACCGCGCACTATTCTGCCGATGATTTGCCGCATGGGCGATCTCACAAAGGACGACGTCGGTGCGATCCGTGTTCAACCAAGCCACACCTTTGTGGAAATTCTTGCGACCTCGGCAGATAAGTTCACCAACGCGCTTGGCCCCGACATGAAGGTCGAGGACGGCGCGGTGGTTACCAAGCTGGACAAGGCACCGGATCTGTCACGCGGTTCAAAGCCTGCCGGCAATCGCGGTCCGCGGCCGGATCGGGGCCCACGGCCCGAACGTGCACCCCGCCCCTCTTACGATTCCGATGCGCCAAGCCAGCCGCGCAAGGCCCGTCCCGCTCCGGTGGATTCTGCGGCCGTGACCATCGAAACACCCCGCGCGCCTCACCCCGAAAGAGCGACCGAAGGCAAGCCGCGCGGTGACAAGGCCAAGTTTGATAAACCTCGGGCCCCAAAGGGCGAGCGCCCGCCAAAGTCTCATAAAACCGAACGTAGCCCTCTTAAGCCCGGTGCCACGCCGAAACCTAAGAGCAACCCAAAGCCAGATGCGATTGATACATCGAAGGCCCCAAAGGCCAAGGCGGTCTGGAAGAAGGAAAAACCCTCTGATCACAAGTCTGATGCCCCACGGGCCGACAAGAAACCCGCGGCGGACAAGCCCTTTAAAACGCGTGCTTCCGACCCGTCCAAGCGGTTCGTGCCGCCAAACAAGCTTGGCAAGCCTGACAGCAAACCCAAAGGCGGCAAACCAGCAAGCGGTGCTCGTGGTGGTGCAAGCGCCCCAAAGCGTGCCAAAAACAGCTTTCGACCGAAATAGCAGCCAGGTTGACCTGCCAGCGCAAAGCGCCGCCTGACATGTAAGCAATATCATAGAAGTCGAGCCGGAATTTCCCCAATTCCGGCTCAATTTTCATGCGGTGAACTTGCGGCGGCTGTGCATCCCGTTAACCAAGACAGTCATGCAGCACTTGATCCGATCACGTGGTTGATTCACATTTCAACCGACCTATCACAAGATCCCCGCGACAAGCGACATACAGCATGCCAGGCGATAACGCTGAAAATTTCCCTTCACAGTGACGAAACTTAACCCTAACAATCGGTGCATAGCGGGCTGAATAACACTTTTATTTTAGCGCCGGCCCTATACGCTGCGGGCAAAAACACAATGCCTAACCTACTTCCAACTTGTGAAAGGTCAGACCATGGACGGTACATTCAACGAGAACGACATCTCCCGTGTAGTCGAGGCCGATCGCGCCCATATCTGGCACCATTTAAGCCAGCATAAACCGTATGAAACCACAGACCCGCGCATCATCGTCGAGGGCAAGGGAATGCGCGTTTGGGATCAAAAAGGTAAAGAACATCTTGATGCAGTGTCGGGCGGCGTCTGGACTGTGAACGTCGGCTATGGCCGTGAAAGCATCGCCAATGCGGTACGCGATCAGTTGATCAAGCTGAACTATTTTGCGGGCTCGGCAGGGTCCATTCCCGGGTCGATGTTCGCCGAGAAGCTGATTGAAAAAATGCCGGGCATGAGCCGGGTCTATTACTGCAACTCTGGGTCAGAGGCCAACGAAAAGGGCTTTAAGATGGTTCGCCAGATCGCTCACAAGCGGTATGGTGGCAAGAAGCACAAGATTCTCTATCGCGACCGCGATTACCACGGCACAACGATTGCCTGCCTGTCAGCCGGAGGTCAGGACGAGCGCAATGCCCAGTATGGCCCGTTTACTGAAGGGTTTGTGAGGGTCCCGCATTGTCTGGAATATCGTAAATTTGAACAGGATGGCGCACCCGAAGACAACTATGGGGTTTGGGCGGCTGACCAGATCGAAAAGATCATCCTCGCCGAGGGTCCCGACACGGTGGGCGGCCTGTGCCTTGAACCCGTAACCGCCGGTGGGGGCGTTATCACTCCGCCCGATGGGTATTGGGAACGGGTTCAGGAAATTTGCCGCAAATATGATATCTTGCTCCATATCGACGAAGTCGTGTGTGGGGTCGGTCGCACGGGCGAGTGGTTCGGTTACCAACACTATGGCATCCAGCCCGATATGGTTACGATGGCCAAGGGCGTTGCGTCGGGTTACGCCGCCATCGCCTGCTTGGTGACCACTGAAGAGGTGTTCAACATGTTCAAAGACGACGCGGCGGATCCATTGAACTATTTCCGCGATATTTCGACATTCGGGGGCTGCACCGCTGGACCTACCGCAGGTCTTGAAAATATGGCGATCATCGAACGGGAAAATCTGCTTCAGAACACTCTCGACATGGGTCAGTACATGCTGGAAGAACTTGAGGAGCTGTCAGACAAGTATTCCGTGATTGGTCAGGTCCGCGGAAAGGGTCTGTTTCTGGGCGCGGAACTGGTCGAAGATCGAAGCACGCGCGTACCGGTTTCTGAAAAACAGGTACAGGCCGTTGTCGCGGATTGCATGGCGCAAGGCGTCATCATCGGGGCGACCAATCGGTCGCTGCCAGGCAAAAACAACACCCTATGTTTCAGCCCCGCGCTGATCGCCAAGAAAGACGATATCGACGAAATCATCGCAGCGGTGGATGGTGCCATGAGTCGCGTGTTCGGCGGAGGTTTGTGACCGTTTTGGACGTATAACCTTCAAAGATCGGCATCTTGGCCGGGAATTCCAGCCCTACAGCCAAAATCCGCCGATTATTTTATTCCCGCTGGAACAAAGTGGCGGTCACTGCGTTTATCACCATGCTTAGTATGGAGTACATCATGAAGAAGCTTTTGTTGATCCTGCCACTTGTTGGCGCACTCGCCGCTTGCGAAACCCAAACCCAATCCTCACTTTCCGGCGCCGCAGCCGGTGCAGCACTGGGCGCTGTCGTTTCTAACGATGACGACCGTACAAAAGGTGCGGTTCTAGGTGGTTTGGCCGGTGCGGCTGCTGGTGCGTATCTTGGTCGCGGTGCCAATGGTCAGTGCGTCTATCAAAACTCTGCCGGTCAGCGCTATACCGCTGCTTGCCCATAAGAGTACTCTGCGCCCGAAAGCAGATTGTATAATCAGGTCCCAGCTTACGGCTGGGGCCTTTTTTGTTGCTCGCGATCAATGTCGCCGCTGACATGGTGAAACATGCGGCCTAGATCTGAATACCGACAATCCCCATAAAGTGTTCGGTGGTCGTGGTCAGCCCAAAAGACCCGCATGACGCAAGCCGTCTTCAACCAATGCTTTGGTCTTGTCCGTTAGCGGCACCAATGGCAGGCGGACATCAGCGGCGCAAAGCCCCAGGCAGGACATGGCATACTTGACCCCGACCAAGCCCGGCTCGGTAAAGATCGCCTTGTGCAGAGGCATGAGCTTGTCCTGAATTGCCAGCGCCGACGCATAGTCACCCGCCAGGCAAAATGCCTGCATCTCACTCAGCAGCCTTGGTGCAACGTTTCCAGTGACCGAAATACATCCAACCCCACCCTGGGCGTTGAACCCATGCGCAGTGGCATCTTCGCCTGAAAGCTGGATGAAATCCGGCCCGCACAGCATCCTTTGGTCACAGACCCGCGCCAGATCACCCGTGGCATCCTTGACCCCGATGATCCGGGGCAGCTTGGCAAGTTCGGCCATGGTGGCAGGCATCATGTCCACAACCGACCGGCCCGGAATATTGTAGATGATGATCGGCAGGCCGCAGGCTTCGTGAATGGCGGTGAAATGCGCGATCAACCCGGCCTGGGTCGGCTTGTTATAATAGGGTGTCACCACCAGCACCGCGTCTGCCCCCACGCTTTCGGCATGTTGTGCAAGACGGATACTTTCGATGGTATTGTTTGACCCCGCACCTGCTATGACGGGGATACGGCCTGCCGCTGCTTTTACAACCTCGGCCACGACTGTTTCATGTTCGGCGTGGGTCAGTGTGGGCGATTCACCCGTGGTACCGACCGGCACCAAACCGTTCGACCCTTCGGCAATGTGCCATTCAACCAGTTTCTTGAGCGTGTCCAGATCCAGCGCGCCGTCCGTGAACGGCGTGACGAGTGCAGGTAGTGAACCTTGTAACATAAACACGCTCCTATTCTTGCGTTGCTGGGCAAGCGCCCGATTGCTGATGGCAATACGACACGTTGGAACCCACCGCGCCATGACCTATGGTGCAAGGCTGTAGCCTTTGACCAGTAGGAAATGCAAGTGATGAGAAGCGCCTTCGCAACACTGATGATGGTTTTTGCCCTCGTCTTGCCAGCACACGCTGAACGCCCCAGACCGTTGGGGTGGGCGATGGACGCCATGCGCGCGGGCAATTGGGACAACGCCGGTTTGATCGCACGACGCGACGGGCCAGTCGCTGCGGACGTTATCGAATGGCATCGCTTGCGTGCGGGTCGCGGGACCTATGCAGAGGTCATGGATTTTCTTGCCCGACGGCCTGACTGGCCCGGGGAGGCATATCTGCGCAAACGCTCCGAAGAGGCGGTGATAAGGGAAGGTGACGACGCGATCCTTGAATTTTTCAAGGCGCAGTCACCCCAAACGCCCCGCGGTGTCCTTGCCCATGCCGGTGCCTTGATCCGTGCCGATCGGTTGGGCGAAGCACAGGCGCGTCTGGTCTTGGCGTGGCGCACAATGCCCATGGACAGTATCTCGCAGGCGCTTTTCCTTGCAGATCACGGGGAATTGCTCAAACCGCACCATGCGGCACGGCTTGATGAAATGCTGTGGCAACGCGATCATGTAGATGCGCAGCGGATGTTCGATCTGGTAAGCGACGCTGATAAGGCTCTTGCCGAAGTGCGCATGGCTTTGCAAAAACGCGAAGGCGATGTGAATGCGATGATCGACGCCTTGCCGGCAAGCAAGGCAAGCGACCCAGGCCTTCAGGCGGACCGCTTTGAATGGCGAATCCGTAAGGGATTTCAGGACAGCGCGAAGGAACTGATCCTGTCGCAATCCGTCAGCGCCACTGCTCTTGGTCATCCTTCGGCGTGGTCGAACCGGCGACGGGCATTGGCACGCGATGAAATGCGTAACGGCGACCCTGCTCGCGCCTATAAAATCGCATCGAGGCACTTCCTTGAAAGCGGGTCTGATTTTGCGGATCTGGAATGGCTGTCCGGCTATATTGCATTGAGGTTTCTGAAGGACCCCGAACTGGCACTGACCCACTTTCAAGCGCATGACGATGCCGTCGAATCCCCCATTAGTCAGGGCCGTGCGGGCTATTGGCAAGGCCGTGCCCTGGAAGCCATGGGCGATGCCGGAGGAGCGGCCAAGGCCTACGCGCATGGCGCGAAGTTTCAGTCGTCTTTCTACGGCCTTTTGGCAGCGGAACGCGGAAATGTACCATTTGACATAGAACTGGCTGGTGAGCCACCAAAACAGGACTGGCGCACATCACCGCTGTCGCAGGCACCGTTGTTTCAGGCAGGAATGCTGTTGCAGGCATCCGGGGAATTGGACACCGCCGAACGCTTCTGGACACATCTGGCCGGACAATTGATGGCCGAGGATGCGTCGTTGCTGGGTCAGGCCGCGATCGACGTCGGGCGACCTCACCTCGCGGTCATGATCGGCAAACGCGTTGCACAGCGCGGCATCACGATTGCGGCCCCCTACTATCCGCTGCATTCCGCGATAAAGCTCGATCTGAATATGGCGCCGGAAATGGTGTTGGCTATCGCGCGCAGGGAAAGTGAATTCGACCCCGGTGTCCAAAGCTCTGTCGGTGCAAGAGGGCTGATGCAGCTGATGCCCGGAACTGCGCAAGACGTCGCTAAGGGGCTTGGCGTCATGGCGCAACATGCCACGGACCGACTGATAGCTGACCCCGATTACAACGCACTATTGGGGTCTGAATATCTGTCTCAGATGGCGGGCCGATTTGACGGCAATGTCGTCATGGTGTCGGCCGCTTACAATGCTGGCCCGTCCCGACCAGCGGGCTGGATGCAAGAATACGGTGACCCCCGCAAGGGCGATATAGACATAGTCGACTGGATCGAGATGATCCCGTTTCGCGAAACCCAGAACTATGTGATGCGCGTTACAGAAAGCCTTCCGGTGTACCGGGCACGCTTGGGCAAGGCCCCCCTGCCGCAGCTATTTAGCAAGGAGTTGACCGGATCGACCCTGTTGCCGTTCGCGCCAAAACGTGAATAGTCCCGCCGCAACGATAAGCCCCGCTCCGACGGCGACGTTGGTACGGATATTTTCGCCGAACACCGATATCCCGATGATGCTGGCAAACACCAATTGCAAATATGCAAAGGGCTGGACCGCGCTGGCTTCGGCGACCTCGTAACACCGGATCAGCAGCCAATGTCCGGTAACGCCCGTGACACAAAGCAACCCCATGTACATCCAGTCCGTGCTGGTCATCGGTTCCCAAAACCAGATGCCGACAAAGGTCATCGCTATGGCCCCTGTCACCCCTGTCCAGAAAAAACTTGTTGCGGCCTTGTCGTTGCGCGCAGCGTATCGGGTCAGCAAGCCATAGATCGCGAACAGCGTCGCCGCGACCAGCGGAATTGCCGCTGCCGGGTCGAATACGCTCATTCCCGGCTGCAAGATTATCAGCACCCCGGCGAAACCAACCCCGATCGCCGCCCATCTTCGCCAGCCAACACTTTCACCAAGCACCGGGCCGGAAAGTGCTGCAACCAACAACGGGTAGCACGTGAATACGGCGTGGCTTTCAACCAATCCCAAGACCGTGAAGGCGACGATCATCACGCAAATTTCCGCCGCGAGCAACAGTCCGCGACATGCTTGCAAAACCGGCTGGTTGGTCTTGGCCGCAGCACGCACGCTGCCACTATGACGTTTGGCGATCGCGATGACAAAGGCTGCGAAGAACCAGTACCGGATCATCACCACCATCAGCACGTTGTATTCGGAAGCCAGATGCCGCGAAAGTCCATCCTGAACCGCGAATACAAAGGTTGTGAGAACCATCAAGGTGATGCCCAACGGAACGTTGTTGGATTGCGCCATCGCAGCGGCGCGGTTAGTGACGCGGCTCACACCCGTACAGCCCGCGTCATGTGACGTTTGCGGCCATACCCTTTGGTACGCTCAACGGCGAAACCCGACGCCTCCAGGGCGCGCCGTACTATACCGGCAGCGGTATAGGTGGCAGCAGTCCCGAACTGGGCGGTGTGACGCCAGACATCTGCCATCAGATCAGGCCCCCACAGCTCTGGGTTTTTAGCGGGGGAAAATCCATCGAGAAACCAAGCATCTGCCAGCCCTTGCCAGCGGGGCAGAGTCTGTCGGGCGTCCCCGATGATCACCGTCAGATTGATATCTCCAAATCTAAACTCGCCTCCTTCGGGGTTCCACGCCGACAGCAGGGCATCGCGCTTGCCGCCAAACGCGGGGAAGGCTTCGTGCGCCTGCGCCATGTCCTCTTGCGTCATTGGGAACGCCTCGAACGAGGTGAAATGCAGACGCCCCATGCAGCCTTTCCATTCCCACGCATCCCATGCGACAAGAAAATTCAAACCGGTGCCAAACCCCAGCTCTGCAATGCGGAACCCGTCACCGAACCGGTTGGGAAGATCATTACCCTCAAGATATACATGGTGAGTTTCTTCAACCCCGTTGTCGAGGCTGAAGTACGGATCATCGAATTTGGTCGACACAGGCACACCGCGGTCATTCCATTCAATATCGGCTGTCTGGTTCTGCATGGTGCGACCTTGTGTTAAGCGGGCGTTGGCGAACACTGTGCAAAATGAATAAGGATTGGCAATGGCCGATATAACAATACGCGGTGCCGGTATTTTTGGTTTATCGGTAGCCTGGGCTTGCGTGAAACGCGGTGCCGCTGTCAAAATTATAGATCCCAACGGGCCGGCATCCGGAAGCAGCGGTGGCATTGTCGGCGCTTTGGCCCCCCATGTGCCAGAGAACTGGAACGCCAAGAAAGCCTTTCAGCTTGATAGTTTGCTGATGGCCGAAGATTTCTGGGCCAATGTGGAATCCACCGGAGGAGGCCGGTCAGGCTATGCGCGGAATGGGCGTCTGCAACCAATCGCCGATGGCCACGCCTTGGTACTTGCCCATCGTCGTGCCGATACCGCGCGCGCCCTGTGGCAGCAAAACGCAACCTGGGAAATCGTGCCCGCAACCGACACGCCATGGGAACCCGCAAGCCCGTCAGGCTTGATCATCCGCGATAGTCTGAGCGGGCTCATTCACCCTAAGGGTGCCTGTATGGCACTGGTTCAGGCGCTGGCGGTCAAAGGTGTCCGGGTCGACGCTGAGGGACCGGACCTGGGTCAGGTTCTATGGGCCACGGGGGTGGCTGGGCTGCTCGATATGACGGCCAATCATTCTCGCGCGGTCGGAAATGGGGTCAAGGGACAGGCAGCGCTGTTGGCTCATGATGCGCGGGGCTTGCCGCAGCTATTCGCGGGGGGTGTGCATGTGATTCCGCACGGCGACGGTACTGTCGCCGTCGGGTCAACCTCGGAGCGCGACTATACCAGCCCGAATCTGACAGACACCCAATTGGACGACGTGATTTCAGCGGCGCGTTCAGCCGTTCCTGCTCTGGATGATGCACCGGTGATCGCGCGTTGGGCCGGCGTACGCCCACGAAGCCGAAGCCGGGCCCCGATGCTGGGATCATGGCCGGGAAAATCCGGCCATTTCATCGCCAACGGCGGTTTCAAGATCGGCTTTGGCATGGCCCCGAAGATAGCAGAAGTGATGGCCGATCTGATGTTGGAAGCACGCGACACCATTCCCGACGGTTTCCGGGTCGAGGACAACTTTTAGGCTTGCGCGACCATACATTGCCGCCCGTCGGGGCCTTGCACCCACAGATCGCGCCCCTTTCGGCACAGCGACGCTGTTTCGGAATGTATTAACGGAGCAGTCGCGCGAAAGCTGAACCGGGTCAGCGGTCCCAGTTCATCTTCGGCTTTCAACATCAGCATCTGTGCCAGCAACGGGCCGTGGACCACCAGCCCGCCATACCCTTCGACGTCGCGGGCGTAATCGGTATCGTAATGAATTCGATGCCCGTTGAACGTCAGGGCGGAATACCGAAACAACAAGGTCGAGGTAAAACTGACCGCACTGATGGTTTCCGCGTCTTGGCGCGCCGGAACCAGCGTCGGTTTCGATGGGCCAGATATCTCGTCTGGTAAATAGACCAGATCCTGCAATTCTGTCAGGCACAGCGTTTCATTCTGCCAGATTTCGTGGCGGAGGGTCACAAACCCCAGCGGGCCGCTGCGTCCCGTCTTATGCTGCACGCTTTCACAGCTCGTACGTTTTTCCGCCCCTACGCCCGCGATCAAAGGCATAGAAAATGTCAATTTCCCCCCTGCCCACATCCGCCGCGGCAATCCCATATCCGGGATCAGTCCGCCTACCGCAGGATGTCCATCGCGGCCCAGCTCATGCGGCGGATGAGGTTCCCAAAAGTAAAGCTGGTGAAAAAATGGCGGAAGTGGTGCGCCTGCTTTCACCGATGGCTGCTGCCCCAAAGCGATCTGAAACGCCACCGCCCGAGCAGGATCGATGTTGTCGTTGGTGCACTGCTGCTGAAGGGTCGACGCGTCAGTCATGAGTGAATGTTAATTCAGCAATGACGGTGCCGCAATCGCTAGCTTTAGGGGCGGCTTGCGCGCCGACTGTCGTTGCCTATGACACGGATAAACATCGATACAACGTGAAAAAGGCCCCGGCGGCAGCCTGACGCATTCCGCCCCGTGGGACACAGCCACAACGAAGCCTGTCGCGGAAACGCGGCAGGTTATTGATTCAATGTGATATTTTGGTGGCAACTAAGACGCCATAAGAAGAGAAAGTGTGAGAAAATAGTCTCGCACGCATCCGGCATCATCCTGCCCAAAGAAAAACGAGCCGTTTCGGCGCTTTTTTCCTTCTGATTCAGAACATAGAGCCAATATTCTTGTCCTGCAAGCTTGACTGTCCTCTTCGGCGGACACGCGGAGATTTCCGCATTGTGAGACTCCTAACCCCGCGGAAAATCTGTTCTTTGGTCAGAAAAACGACTCAAGGCAGAACCGCGAATGACGAGGTTCTGAATGGCAGGTTTGGCAACATTTAATTTTAAGCTCTCCCAGCTCTACCCAGGCGCGGGCGGATACCATCTCAACACTTGCGCCAATCCGGACTGCTCCAACTTTGGGCAGCCCCTTACGGATGCAGCAGAGCGACGGAAGACCTGGGAAGAGAAACGCCCTGACCTCACGGCGGACCAGATGGAGGTCGTCGCCAAACACGGTCCAGGCGCATACAAGCTCTCGGGTGCGGACAAGAAGCATCGACGGGTGAGTTGCGCGTTCCAGTATGAGCGCGCCCCTCATGTATGGGCAGACCAGCGCACGGTGCGTTGTCAGGGGCATACCCGCGAGGGAAAGGTCTGCAATAGCGCCTTCTCCCTCGTATCGCCCGCGCATCTCGATGAGGAGGTCGAGCGGCTTCGGAATCATAATGGCATCCTGGACGGCCCCGCCTGCGGGGCCTGTGGCACGCGCTTTCTTGCGGCTCCGGACGAGTTTTCGCTGAATGGCGCACATCAGCGGACCCGCGACCGTAAGGGCAACGCCACGAAGAAGAAGGCCACACCGAAGGCCGTCCGGGTCCTTCACAAACGCTGCAAAGGCAAGAAGGGCGCTCGGTTCTCAATCTCGCTGCCGCACTCAGGGCAAAAGACAACCGCAGACAACCTGCGCATTCTCGGGGCGGTTTTGAACAGCGCAGGGATCACCGACATGCAGCGCATGCTGGGCACGGCTGCGACCGGCAAGACGATCGGCTTCTCCCGGATTTACGATCGCATTGCCTGGCTGGAGGGGGTGTTCCTGGCCTATGAGCGCGAGATGTTACGCCGTTGGCGGGAAAAAGTCGAACGAACCGGTCAGCAGATCGAGCACTGCCTCAGCCATGATGATATGGTTCTGACCGTGAACTGGGAAACAGCGACCGATCAGCGAAACACGCAACTCAACTGCGCCATCACGGCGGACGCGAAGAGCGGGTATGTCTATCGAATGGATGTCGATTTCGACCCACGCGTCAAACCTCTCGATCTCTTCAACGAGACCTACACAGACGGCCAAGGAAGTCCGATAAACCTTTCGCAGAACTACCCCGGCAGCAAGTTCGGATCAGCGCCAAAGTTCTCTTGGCAGCGGCCGACCGGCCGCCTGCATGAACCACAGTTCTTCGCAGCTTGCGTCAATGAACTGGAAACCTTCCGCGTGCGAGCGCGGCGCCGGATGCCGAAGAAATCGAAAGCCGACGCCAAGTCCAGAAACGATATTACCGCCCGCGTGAACGGAATGAAGGAAAATATTCGCGTCATCGCCGAAGACTGGTTCGGCTTTCCTGCGGACACCGAGGCCGAACGCGGCTCCTTCAAGGGAATGACGACGGACGACTTCTACACCAAGGCCGCACACTTCGTTCTTCTCAAGGAGATGCTGCCGAAGGGACGGATTGTTCTGACAACTGAACAGGAGGCCACCCTACCCAATATCATTCCACATGTATTCGAAGAGGAGATCCAGGCAGACCGCTTCGTTTGGCTGGCGATGAAGTTCAAGAAGAAGACGACCAAACCGGAAAAGCTGGGAAAGGTGAAGGCATACAAGAAATCCCGCCGTCAGTTTCACAACGACGGTATGTATGCCGGTCGCTTCTCTCCGGAAACGGATGCCCGCACCGTCACGGAAGCCTATATCGCGGACCATATGGAGCCTGCGCTGCGCGGCGCCCGTCCGTATCCCGGATCGAACTACCAGACCCCCGTATTTCCGAAACTCTGGGTGTCTTCTCCGACGCAAGCGAGCGGAGAGCTGGACAAGGTTGTCGGATTTCCGATCCTGCCGCGGTATCTGCGCAATGAGATGAAGAACATCCCGTTCGATGGCCCTCTCGATGCTGATGTCCGCCAGGAACTGGCACCGTGGATCTACAAAGCGACCCTGCAACCGGCAAGCACTTTCATGAACTCGCTCCGAGAGCGCCTCAGCCTGGCGGACAGAGCTGGCAGCGGCGGTGCCCGGATCGGAGGATCGTATGTTCAGGGAGCAATCTTTAACCCTGCGATGCTGATCTCGATCATCAACATCTTTCGGATCAACTACAACTTCTTTGAGCCGAGGGTCTATACGCCACCATACGAAGAAATCGACGACTTCGCTAAGGCAGGAAAGCTGATGCCACGCGCCCTCCGCACCCCGGGGACAGACGAGTTTGTCCAGCTTCCGCCCCGCGCCCGGCGCTCGCCGCAGAAGCGCACTCCAGCAATGCGCCACGGCCTGGATGCCCGCAAGCTCCGGAAGGGCGGAGGCGAAGATGTGCCTGATCTCTACCGCGTGCTCTATCGGCCTTGGCTCTATGCCGGAACAAAAGTGGGCACCAAGCTGGACCGGTCGTGGAAAACGCCTGCGGTCCAGACAGTAAACCGACCAACAGACCAATCGGATGCTGGCGTCGAGAAGATGGAAGTCGTGCCGATTCCCGAGATTCTGGGCATTCGGACCGACTTGTCGTCCGATGAGGAGAAGACGGCGGGCCGAACCTGAGCCTGCAAGCGCCCATCATCTTGTAAGAAGCGCATCTTTAACCACAAGAAATGGCCGCGATGGTTCTCATCGCGGCCATACTCATTGAAGCCAGTTCCTAAAAACTGTGTCCCACGGCACGGAATGCGTCAGCGGCAGCCGGAGCCTTTTTGGCTTGATGGCTCGGGATCACGCGTTTGGCAAAATCACGATCTCTACGCGGCGGTTCTGGGCCTTGCCAGCGGCGTTGAGGTTGCTGGCAACGGGCTGGCTTTCACCACGTCCGACCGTTTGGATACGACCGTTTGGCACCCCATTCGCGATCAACACGTTCGCGACGGCGCGTGCGCGGCCTTCTGATAGCTGCTGGTTATAAGCGGCGTCACCGTCGCTATCGGTGTGACCGATGATCTGTAACGTGGATTGGCTATAGACGTTAACGTTACGAGCAAGTGCTGCAAGGTCGCTTTGCATACCGGCCTGGACGTTGGTGCTGTCTGTGGCGAACAGGATGTCTTGAGGCAACGTCACAATCAGACGGTCACCGGTGTTGGTGATAATTACGTTTGAATTAAGCTGGCGACGTAGGTCTGCCTCTTGCTTATCCAAGGAATACCCGACACCTGCACCAATTGCGCCGCCCGCCAGGGCACCAACCAAGGCACCGTCTGCACGATTGCCGTCACCCTTGGACAACGCGCCGATCACAGCACCAGCGCCTGCACCGATCAGCGCGCCGTTGCGAGTTTTTGCGTTAGGGTCGTTGGGATTGCCGCCGATTGGGCCAGGTTCGCACGCACTTAGCGCCAGAACGCCAGTAAGAGCCGCAGCGAGAGTCATTTTCGAAACTATCATATTCATTTCTGCCTTTAGGTTTGAGCCCCGTTCGGGCGAGGCAATCACCGTTCAACGCCATACATCAGCAATGGTTCCGGTTGAATATGATTTATGACATCTGTCGGCGGCAACCCGCTTACAATCGTTAGCATTCCAACACGTCGGCCCGCGCCGATTCGTAAGCAAGCAGTGCCCGTTTGACCGGTATTCCCCAATGATAGCCCCCCAGTCCGCCAGACTTGCGCAAAGCGCGATGGCAGGGGATCAGCCAACTGACGGGATTGCGCCCAACCGCCGTCCCCACCGCACGCACAGCTTTGGGAGAGCCGACCATCTGGGCGATTTCCGAATAGGTCGTGACGTATCCCGAAGGAATCCTGAGCAGTGCTTCCCAAACCTTGATCTGAAAAGGGGCTCCGATCAAGTATAGCGGTGCGGTCTCGCCCGGACGATGTTGTGCACCGAAGGCGATCTTTACCCAGTCATGCAACATATCAGGGTTTTCGAAGAACTGCGCACCCGGCCAACGACACCGCAAATCCGCCATTGCTTCGTCCTCTCCCATTTCGGCGGAAAACGCCAAGCCGCAAATACCGCGATCGGTTCCCATTACCAGCGCCGGCCCGAATGGGCTGTCGAACCACCCCCACGCGATTTTCAACCCTGCGCCTTTGCGGGCGAAATCACCGGGACTCATGGCTTCCCAACGCAGGAAAAGATCATGCAAGCGGCCAGACCCGGACAAGCCCAATTCGTGCGCCGTACCCAATGTGGTGAAGCGTTCGGTCAGCAGGATTCGAGCATGATCCATCATCAGATATTGCTGATACCTTTTCGGCGAAACGCCTACCCAGCGCGAGAACAGCCGTTGAAAATGCGCCGCACTCATCCCCATTTCGCTGGCGATATGATCCAGTGCCAGCGGATCCGCGGAAGAATCGATCAACTCAATGCCGCGGCGCATCACGCCATAATGGTAAGCGTTGTCGCGGTCGAATTCGGAGAGGTCTGATGCATGTGTCATGGCAATAGGGTACTGGTTCACAATCGGGCAAGCGACCCGAAACTTGCGCCTAAGGTATAGTGACGCAGCACGCGCGGCCCGGGCCATAAAGCGACCCGCACGACTTGCCCCGCCGTCAGAAACTCACCATATGTTGCTATATGGCAAATACCCTTGATTATCATACGATCCGCGAAATCTTTACCCGGTTTCAAGACGTGGAAGCCCATCCGTTGGGCGAGCTGGATCATACCAATGTATACACGTTGCTCGTGGCTGTCGCGCTAAGCGCACAGGCGACGGATGCCGGGGTGAACAAGGCAACGAAATCGTTGTTCCAGATCGTGGAAACTCCGCAGCAGATGCTTGACCTTGGGCTTGATGGATTGATGGAGCATATAAAGACCATCGGGCTGTTTCGGCAAAAAGCCAAGAACGTCATCAAACTCAGTCAGATTCTGGTGGATGAATACCAAGGAATTGTCCCCAACAGCCGCACGGCCTTGCAATCGCTGCCCGGTGTTGGGCGCAAGACTGCGAATGTGGTTCTTAATATGTGGTGGAATTATCCCGCGCAGGCCGTGGACACACATATCTTTCGCGTCGGCAATCGCACGCGTATCGCGCCCGGCAAAACCGTGGATGCCGTGGAACGCGCCATCGAAGACAATATTCCCGTCGACTTTCAACAGCATGCCCATCACTGGATGATCCTGCATGGGCGCTATCATTGCAAAGCACGCAAGCCGTTATGCAAAACTTGTATTATCCGCGATCTGTGCCCCTATGAGGATAAAAACCTATGACTCAATATGAAGTGGTCGGCATCGGCAACGCTGTCGTCGATGTGATCTCGCACGCTGATGACAGCTTCCTTGACCTCATGGGGATCGAAAAAGGCATTATGCAGCTGATCGAACGGGAACGCGGCGAAGTGCTTTATGGCGCGATGAAGGACCGCATGCAAACGCCCGGCGGCGCGGTTGCCAATACAATTGCGGGCATTGGCGCTTTGGGCTTGCCGACTGCGTTTATCGGGCGGGTACATGATGATGCTTTGGGACGGTTCTACGCCAAATCCATGGTTGATGGCGGCACAGATTTTGTGAACGAACCCGTAAAAGGCGGCGATCTGCCCACTTCACGTTCGATGATTTTTGTTTCTCCTGACGGGGAACGCTCAATGAACACGTATCTGGGAATCTCGACCGATTTGGGACCGGATGACGTGCCCGATGATGTCGCGACCGCCGCCAAGATCATGTTTCTCGAAGGCTATCTGTTTGACAAGGATCAAGGCAAGCAGGCTTTTCTTGAAGCGTCACGGCTGACCCGCGCGGCTGGCGGCAAGGCCGGCATCGCTATCTCGGACCCGTTCTGTGTGAACCGCCACCGCAGTGACTTCATTCGGATGATCCGCGATGAACTGGACTTTGTGATAGGCAATCAGGCCGAGATTTTGTCGCTGTTCGAGACCGAGGATCTGGAGGACGCTCTTGCGCGCACGGCTGCGATGTGTGGAACCGTGGTTTGCACACGCTCCGGTGATGGGGTGACGCTGATCCGTGACGGCGAACGCGTTGACGTTCCCGTGACCAAAGTCACACCTGTGGATGCCACCGGTGCGGGTGATCAATTCGCGGCGGGTTTCCTTTACGGCATGGCGAACGACTGCGATCTGGAAACGTGCGGCAGGATGGGCAATATTTGTGCAGCCGAAGTGATTGGCCACATAGGCCCCCGCCCCGAAACCAGCATGATGGAAGTGTTCAAACAGCAAGGATTGGTCTGAATCATGTTGGAGGACGGGTTTCACGATGTGCCGCAGGGCAAACTGGCAGTCGTTGTTACGCATCTTGAGATGTGCAGCCCAATGCCGCTGCGTGATGTGCCCACGCCCGATGGCGTTACGCTGCGCAAAGTCGAACCCACGCTGAATTGGTACCGAGACATCTTTAACCGCGTGGGGTCGCGCGAATGGTTATGGTACGGGCGTTTGAAAAAATCGGATGCCGAATTGCAGGCTATTCTGTCAGCGCAAGACACCGTGTTCTATACGTTGTCCAAAGACGGTCACGACGAAGCCTTGTTGGAACTGAAGTTTGGGGATGACCAGGAGTGCGAGCTGGCCTATTTCGGCCTCACGCCCAAGCTGATTGGGACAGGGGCCGGTCGCTATCTGATGAACCACGCGATACGCACCGCTTGGGCCAGACCAATATCCCGGTTTCGCTTGCATACCTGCACAATGGACAGCCCACAGGCGATGTCCTTTTACATTCGCAGCGGCTTTACCCCGTACAAGCGCCAGATCGAAATAGACGACGACCCACGATTAATCGGATTATTAGGGAGCGAGGCTGGTCCCCACGTTCCTATAATTTCCTGAGCTGGACGGTTATTCCGGATGTAGATGCGGGCGAAACGCGGCGACGACCGCTTCGTAAACATCCCTCTTGAACGGCACGATATTGTCGACCAGGTCGTCCACAGGCAACCAGCGCCACGCCGAAAATTCAGGGTGCTCGGTGTCGAGGTTGATGTCGTCGTCGCGCCCGTGAAACCGCAACAAAAACCACTTTTGCTGTTGGCCGCGAAAACGGCCTTTCCATATTTTCGGCACCAGATCGTGAGGCAGTTCGTATGGCAACCAACCATCCGTCTGGGCAACGACTGAAACGGAATTCGCCATCACGCCGGTTTCTTCCTCCAACTCACGGAGTGCGGCGATTTCGGCATGTTCGTCTTTTTCGATGCCACCTTGCGGCATCTGCCATGCGTCTTGATCGCGGTCTTTGCGCTGACCGACAAAAACATGCCCATCGGCATTTACCAACATAACCCCGACACAAGGTCGATATGGCAGCGCTGCTATTTCTTCTGGAGTCATGGCACACACCTTTTTTGATCTTACCCAACTGCCGTTCGATTAACACGAAAGGCGCGTCAGTGTATATTGGCTTACGCAGCGTTGTAGGTGACAGGAGCCCGCTGTTGGGGTGAACTGCGATGCAAAGCAAATACAACACATCCATCTTTGGAAAGGTTCGCCAAATGTCAGACTACCCGCACCTGCTTGCCCCATTGGATCTGGGGTTCACGAAGCTGAAAAACCGGGTTCTGATGGGGTCGATGCACACGGGACTGGAAGAAACCCAAGACTGGAACCGTGTTGCAGAATTCTACGCCGCCCGCGCCCGAGGCAATGTTGCGTTGATGGTGACAGGGGGCATCGGGCCAAACCCCGAAGGCAGTGTGGCGCATGGGGCCGCGATGATGACATCGCAAAAAGACGTTGATAACCACAGCATCGTGACCGACCGGGTGCACGAAGCGGGTGGTAAGATTGCAATGCAAATTTTGCATGCGGGTCGCTATGCGTTCAGCCCGGATTGCGTGGCACCTTCGGGGATCAAATCACCCATTTCGATGTTCGCGCCGAAAGAGTTGGATGCCGAAGGTATCGAAAAACAAATCTCTGATATCGTCGCCTGTGCTTCCCTGGCGAAACAGGCTGGCTATGACGGCGTCGAAATCATGGGGTCGGAAGGCTATTTCCTCAACCAGTTTCTTGTGACCCATACCAACAAAAGAACCGATGAATGGGGCGGTACTTATGAAAACCGGATGAGACTGCCGGTTGAGGTTGTGCGTCGTGTTCGTGAAGCTGTCGGTCATGAATTCATCATTATCTACCGTCTTTCGATGATCGATCTCGTTCCCAACGGATCCACTTTTGAGGAAGTCGTACAACTGGCAAAAGCTGTCGAAAAAGCCGGGGCCACGATCATCAACACCGGGATTGGTTGGCACGAGGCGCGCATTCCCACCATCGCCACGTCGGTTCCACGCGCGGCGTTCGCTTGGGTGACGAAAAAACTGATGGGTGAGGTGAGCATACCGGTGATTACCTCAAACCGCATCAATACCCCTCGGGTCGCCGAAGACGTTTTGGCAGATGGATGTGCCGATATGGTTTCGATGGCGCGTCCCATGCTTGCCGACCCGGACTTTGTCAACAAATCCGCAGCGGGCAAGGCAGACCATATCGCGCCCTGCATCGCTTGTAACCAAGCATGTCTTGATCATACTTTCGGCGGTAAGATATCGACCTGCCTGGTGAACCCGCGCGCGTGTTATGAAACAGAACTTAGGATTGAACCGGCCAATACCCCTAAGACTATTGCAGTGGTCGGAGCTGGACCGGCCGGGCTATCAGCCGCCATCACTGCGGCCGAACGCGGGCATCAGGTTACTCTCTTCGATCGCGCTGCCGAGATCGGCGGTCAGTTGAACCTAGCTAAACAAGTCGCTGGAAAAGAGGAGTTCTGGGGGTTGGTCGACTGGTACAGGGCCATGGTCGACCTGCACGGTGTGTCTGTGAAGCTGAATACTGAAGTATCAGCGACGGACCTTGAGCAATTCGACGAAGTGATCATAGCAACAGGCGTCGTACCGCGTGACCCGCAAATCCCCGGTCAGGATCGGGACAATGTGGTTAGCTATATTGATATCTTGAACGGTAAAATCACCGCTGGCACAAAGGTTGCTGTGATTGGTGCGGGCGGCATTGGCTTTGATGTATCTGAACATCTAGTCCACGACGGCAACAGCACCACGACAAATCTGCCTGAATGGATGAAGGAATGGGGCGTCACCGACCCCGAAAGCCACCGCAGTGGCCTTGCCCCTGAAGGTCCGCGGCCACATGCTCCGGCGCGAAAGGTGACAATGTTGCAGCGTAAGACCACTAAGCTGGGCAAAGGACTGGGGAAAACTACCGGCTGGATACATCGCGCGTCCCTTACCATGAAGAACGTCGAAATGATCGGTGGCGTGAACTACGAAAAAATCGATGCAGACGGGCTGCATATCAGCTTTGGCCCCTCGCGCGATAACCCTCAACTGATCGCGGCGGACACGATTGTGCTATGCGCGGGTCAGCTTTCCGACCGGACGCTTGCAGATACTCTCGAGGGAAAGGGGATCAAATGTCATGTCATTGGGGGGGCGGATGTGGCGGCTGAACTTGATGCCAAACGCGCCATCAATCAAGGAACGCGCTTAGCCGCAAACTTGTGATCGCCGCAGCAGGCCGCGCACAAGGGCTTTCCCTGACGGGGCCCATTTCCGTCAGGCTCTGAAAGATCGCCCCAGTCGCATGCCTGGCTTGCGCATCCTGTCGCGTCTGTCAAAATACTTTGATTGATGGGTTCGATTTCAGGGTCAGTTTATGCCGCTTTGCGTTTTTGATATTTTCTCTGATGGAACGACCAAGGTCCCCACGGACACGCAGCTTACCGGGCCCGGCGCATATCGCTGGTGGCACTTCGATTTAACAGATCCGATGCTGGAACCGTGGGTACAGAAAAACCTGCATGAAATTCCCGCCGGATCCCTGATTCAGAAGCAGACGCGCCCACGGTGCGATCCATTTGAAAGTGGATTGATCCTCAACCTGCGCGGCATCAACATGAACGCAGGTCAGGCAGCCGACGAGATGGTGTCGGTTCGGATGTACGTGGAAAATGACCTATTGATCACTGTGCGCCGCAAGAAAGTATTTGCCATTGACGCGATACGACAAATGGCCGCTGCACAAAACGCCCCTCCTAGCCCGGCTGAATTTCTGGAAGAACTTATCATTCGCCTTACCCTGCGCGTCCAACAGCATGTTGAAAGCCTGGATGAACAGGCCGAATTTTTTGAAGAAGACCTAGAAGACAAACAGACCCCGATGCCTCGTGAACTTCCCGAGATCCGGCGGAGTGTGATCCGGTTGCGGCGCTATCTAGACCCACAGCGCATGGCGCTCAGCAAGCTTGCGGCGCTGAACATACCTCTCATTCCCGAGGCCAGCCAGCTTGAACTCAGAGAGCAGGCAAATAGCGCATTGATCGCAGTGGAAGAATTGGACGAACTGCGCGACCGGCTGGTGTCAGTACAGGACGAGCACGACGCCAATGTGGCACAACGTCAGGCCCGCCACGGCTATGTGCTTTCGGTAGCGGCAGCGATATTCCTACCGCTCAGCTTCATCACAGGTTTGTTTGGCGTGAACGTCGGCGGAATGCCCGGAACAGATCACCCGTGGGCATTTACCGTCCTGTCGCTGGGGATGCTGGGGCTCGCCGTGTTGATGTTCGTTGTCCTCAAGCTGGTGCGCTGGATCTAGAAAAGGGATTCAGCATCCGCAAACAGCGCCTGGTTGCTCGCTGGGTGTTTGCATTGCCCCAGATCAACTGGCGAAACGCTGAATTCAGCGCAGCTCGCCAACCGGTTCCGAAGACTGGTCAAGCATTGTACTGACGTGCTTTGGCTTGTGAAAAAGACAGCAACCGCTTGGTTTTTTCATCCCACAGATGCAGCCTTGCATTGCGCAGACTTTCCCGAATCGTCATGCGATTACCGTCCGCTAGTTCGGCATGGTCGCGTAATACTTCGGGTAGGCGGTAAAACGGGATGCGGCTGTGGACATGGTGCACGTGATGAATACCGATGTTTGCGCTTAACCACTGCAGCCACAACGGGAGCACGTAATGCGAGCTGCCATGCAACGCCGCGTCGTGCAACTGCCAGTCTTCTTCGGATTCCCAATGGGTAGTTTCAAATTGGTGTTGTACATAGAACAGCCAAACCCCCGCGGTCGCCGCAAGCAGAGTGGACGGTAGAAAAATCAGCAAGATCGGCATGAGACCGCCGAAGTAAGAAATAATCGCTAACGCGGCAACGATGGCAGCGTTCGTAAGCATCGCGCTTACCCAATAGCGTGCCTTGCCTGTCAGACCAAGCGGCAGACGGTTTTGCAGGAAGAACAAATAGCCGGGACCCAAACAAAATAGCGTTATCGGGTGCCGATACAGCCGATATATCAAACGGTTAAACGGGGTCAAATCGCGATACTCGTTAACTGTGAGGGTATGAATGTCGCCAATACCTCTTCGACCAAGGTTACCAGCGGAACTATGGTGAATCGAGTGAGTACGCCGCCACACATCGTAAGGCGTCAGCGTCAGCACCCCCAGTACGCGCCCAAGCCAGTCGCTGGCGGTACGGCTATTGAAGAAAGCACCATGACCACAATCATGCTGTATGGCAAACAGCCTTAACAAAAAGCCGGCATTGCAGATGGATAAGGACAATGTCAGCCAATAGCTAACGGACAATGACCACCACGCCAAAACCCAAAGGATGACAAAAGGGCCAACTGTCACGACAAGCTCGAAAGAGCTGCGCAGCGGGTTGGGCTCTCGGTACTTTGAGAGAATCTTGACCCATTCGCGCGCTACGCGAGAATCGGGCTGTCGGTGAACTAGGGTGTTAGGATCGGACATTTGCCTGCTTATTTTTGATTACGCCCCTCAATAGAGGAACAACGGTCTGTTGCAAGCGCCTCTTGTGGCGTCAAAATCGAAACCTTCCCCCTTTTGCGCTCCCAAATTAAAAAGACACAAATATAGGGGGTTAGCGCGAACTTCACCGGCTATATCCCGCCTATCGGTGCCTGCGTTAACTCAAATAATCCTCGTCTGGGCAACGCGGGTGACACAGGTACGTGTTCAACGGTGGTTGAAAGGGCAGTTTATCGGAATCACCCGGCGCTAAAGCTGTCTTTCTGCTCCGCTTCGTCCTCCTTCCGAGCAGCTATCGGCAAACGTTTACGGTCCCAGCTAATATTGTTGTTGATAACGCGTGCAGGCGTACCAACCGCCAATGAATGCGGAGGTATTTCACCAAGTACAAGCGCCCGGGTACCTATCACCGTATCATGACCGATACTGGCACCTTTCATGACGCGTACTCCTTGCGCCAACCAGACATGATCCCCGATCTTTATGTCTTGCGGAGGATTCAGCCGTTTGCCGCTGTCGTTGTCTAAAATTGAATGCATATCACTTACATCCATCGCTATATCCCCCGATAGCATACAATCCTGGCCGATAATTATGGACCCGCGTTCATGTAACGTGATGTGCGCCATCATAGAGGTCGTCTGATCACCAATGCTGATATGTGTGTTACTCGCACGGCATCTGAACATCCCGATCAGCGCGCAGTTCCCTCCGATTTTTATCGAACTATCGTGATTACGCATCTCCAGCAAACCACCGTGCACAATGGTATTTTCCCCAATGCACAGGTGATTGTGGTTGCCAAACAGGTCAATCCTTACGCCGTCAGCCAACCTTACGGATGCGGCAATATCTACCTGATTATTACAACCGTGATCGGAAATGGTAACGGAATTCAATCCTGTATCGGACATCGGCCCACCCGGATTTTCTGCCACGTCGGTATAGATACCCTCAACTTAACCTCCCCTTAACGCTCAGCGTGCTGATGTTTCACTCACATTCAACACCTTAGAATCGAAAAGACTGATTTTGTATAAACAGCTCGCCGCTCTTTTTTCTCGTTACGCTGCTGCTCATCTTGTCGCGCGTGGCAGGCCTCAACCGATTTATACGGAACGGGGCCAGTTGATCGGTACGGTCGATGTTTTCCATATCGCTGACGGCCAGATCCGCCTTGCTGGGTGGGCGGTAGCCGAACATGTCGTACTACACATGAACGGGGTCAAAGCGAGCACAAAACCAACGCTGCGGCGTGACGATGTCGCCACGAAATACGGACTGGACCCAAGTCTGGGATTCGATTTGATGTTGCCGCTTGGCCCTGTCGGATTACTAGAAATCGCGCGTTTCGGCGTCGAGATCCACAACCCTCAGGGAAGAGGCGCAACAGTTGCAGTGCCCCTATTCCTGCAACATGTATACCTAATACGACTGCTTCTTGTCGGGGGTTTTCTCCTCGGGATTTTCCGACAGTTTCCAGCCTGTTGCGCGTGGCTGATAACCAGAAATCCGATCTATCGATCTCGTATCAAGCGTGGATTGAAACTGACCGCGATACCTGTTGCGCGCGAACTTGATCCCGACCTTTTCAGAGCGCCAGTCAGCACATCTGACCCAAAAGCCTGTGTGACGCTTATCATGCCAGTATTTAACGCTTTCGAGGTTCTGCAAAACGCCTTGTCGCGCATCGCAAACAACACCGATCTTACGTGGCGGATGATCCTGATTGAGGATTGTTCGACAGATGATCGTATTCGCCCCATGCTGAGAGAGTGGCAAAAGCTTCACCCAGATCAGGTCCTTTTAGTCGAAAACGCCGAAAATGTCGGTTTTATTGCCAGCGTTAACAAAGGAATTGAAAAGGCTTTGTTATTCCACGATCCGGTAGTGCTTTTGAACTCAGATACTCTGCTTCCGCCAAACTGGGCAACCCGTCTTGTAAGACCTATGCTTGATGACAACAGCGTTGCTACGGTTACGCCAATGTCTAACGATGCCGAGATTTATACCCTTCCCATTATCTGCCATCCACAGACTCTGACGCCCGGACAAGGTGATATAATTGACGCAACGGCGGCCCGGCTAAATCCAAAAGCAGAACGCGTGTCAGCGCCGACCGGCGTTGGGTTTTGTATGGCGATTAACCTTATTTACCTGCGCCAATTACCGTTCCTGGACCCAAAGTTTGGTAGAGGGTACGGCGAAGAAGTAGACTGGTGTCAACGTGCACGGCGATTGGGCGGCAAACATGTTTGTGCCCCTAATCTATTCGTAGAACACCGCGGTGGGCAAAGCTTTGGTACGGACGAAAAACGCCGCCTGATAGCAACAAATAATGAACTAATAACCAAGAGATATCCCAAATATGACACGGATGTACAAAACTTTATCCGTTCTGATCCGCTTCAATCCACTCGACTGGCGCTGGCACTTGCATGGGTCGGGTCTCAGGATACCTACACGGTTTCAATATATCTTGCGCACAGTATGGGTGGCGGTGCCGAGGCGTATCTCCAAGATCGGATATCCCGAAAGCATCTTTCAATAGGACAGTCAGCGGTTGTGCTCCGCGTCGGCGGCCCGATGCGGTGGAGGTTGGAACTTGTTACTCCACATGGCACGATTTCCGGCCTGAATAATAGCTTCGAATATATCTGCCATATGCTTGTACCGATAAAGCAGCGCCAAATCATATACTCCTGCGGTGTGGGCGATAATGCTCCCGTGACATTGCCTGATGCCCTGCTCAGCTTGAGTGAACATAGAAGGCATCCGATCGAAGTACTTTTCCATGACTATTTTGTACTTTCTCCGTCGTATACCCTACTTGATGGCAACGGCATCTATCGCGGCCTTCCACGGCCAGGCGACGCTGATCATGAGCATTTCTCGGCCAAAGACCAAAACGGGGAAAAGGTCACGTTAGAGGTATGGCAGACCCAATGGCACCTTCTCGTCTCAGCCGCAAAAACCCTGACCGTTTTTTCGAGAAACAGCGCAAAAATCGTCGCTGCCGCTTATCCGGAGGAAGCGGATAAAATTTTCATTAATCCGCACACAATGTTGCACCCTGTTCCACGGTTACCAGTTCCAAACCCAGAGGCAAAACGGGTTATCGGGATCCTAGGCGACATAGGTGCTCAAAAAGGAGCAGGTGTCATCGCTTACATTGCGCGACCAATGGCACTCGTAAATGTCCGGCTGGTGATCATTGGCAACTTTGACCCGAGCTTTCGATTGCCGACAGGTATAACGGTTCACGGCTCATACAAAATATCCGATCTTCCGCAGATCGCCTCTCGGTACGGTATCACCGATTGGCTCATACCCTCCATATGGCCCGAAACATTTTCATTCACTACGCACGAAGCGCTCTCGACAGGCTTACCTGTCCACGCGTTTCATCTGGGTGCGCAAGGCGATGCCGTTGAGGACGCACAAAACGGCATTCCAGTTCGATACGGGGAAGGTGAAGCACCTCAAGAGGCACTCAGGCGACATTTGGTACGGTATCTCAATCAATCAAAACGAGCGGCATGATGACAAAGTTATCTGTTCCGCTTAAAGTGTTGCGTCGTGCGGGCATAGAAGTGCTCAGCCGTGGCACACCGAACGTAAATTTACCTCTGCATACGGTGCTCGAGGCACCCGGCAGCTTGAAATGGACGCAATACGAACACTCGATAGAGCTTGGGGCATTCTCTTATCAAGTGTCCGGTTATTGCTTTGCAGCTCGTATCGGGAGGTATTGTTCATTCGGCGAGGGTACTCAGATTGGCCGCCAGAACCATCCCACTCACTGGGCTTCAACCAGCCCTGCATTTTATCTTGGCGATCAGATATATGACCTCGGTGACACCTTCCCTGGTTCAGACCAATTCCATAACTACAGTTTCAAATCGAATACCCCTGCCACCGTCGCAAAAATCACCACCATCGGTAATGATGTATGGATCGGGCACGGTGCCTATATCGCTGCCGGAACCACGATCGGAGATGGCGCAATCATCGGGGCTCATGCTGTAGTTACCCGTGATGTACCAGCCTATGCAGTTGTAGCTGGGAACCCTGCGACAATAAAAAAAATGCGCCTACCCCCTGGCCTGATTGGTCCAATGCTCCAGGCACAATGGTGGCAATTCGCACCGTGGCAAATGGACCACCTCGACCCTTCTGATCCCGAAGCGTTCTGCAAAGGAGTGCATAAAATGACAGGCTCAACGCCAGCCTATATGCCTCAAACTGTAGACCTTCGCGAGGGTGTGCCATGATCAAAAAAATTGTTTTCCTTCATATTCCCAAAACAGCAGGTCAGACAGTTCACTCAGAATTGCTTCGTATATTTGGGCCGGAACATACATCACCAGTACGTGTGCACACACAAGCTGGTGCAGACGGACAATTCCCGGAAGGGTACAGATTTTATTCAGGCCATTTAGATTGGGAAACCCTTGATACCGCTGATAGTGATAGCTTTGTCTTTACCGTGTTGCGTGACCCGAAGGATAGAATTGCGTCATTCTATTTTTATCTACTTCACAGATCCAGCTTATTGAACAGTGAAGAACTGTCTTTAGACTTCAACGCAGGGTTGAAAGAGATTAGGAACAAGACAGCGCCAGAGTATTTTTTTGGTGGGGGGAAAGCGTGGCAGCGATTCATACGAGATCATTATGATAACTTCTATTGCAAATACTTTGCCTCTCGAAAAGTAAGAAGCTTCATAGATCTCGATACGTTAAGCGCCGCTGAAATTATACAAAGGGCGACCAACAGCTGCCATGATCTGGATAGGGTCTATACGACCAAAACTCTCTCAAACTTGGAAAACGATATACTGACATTGACAGGGAAACCCGTGTCCATAGCCAACACACGCATCAATGTTGGTCCCAATTGTAATGTAAATGATAATTGGGCGGAACTTTTAAAACTGATGGAGAGTGATGAAAATCGTGCTCGGTTGATGAGGTTTACTACACTAGATGAAATTTTAATCAACAACCTAAAGCAAGAACGCATCCTACACTGTGAGGTGCCCCTAGATTTGTAGACGCTTTGCTTGGTAATTTTGGAAGCAAAGGAAGACGCAAATGTCAGGACAAGTTCGCTACTCAGATGAGTTCAAGATCGACGCGGTGGCGCAGGTCACGGAGCGCGGGTATTCGGTCAAGGAGGTGGCTGAACGGCTCGGGATCAGCACGAAGTCGCTCTACACGTGGATGAGAAACGCGCGAAAGTTGGTGATGGCCTGAGGTGCGGCATATCATGGCGGTGTTCAGACGCCGTCAATTCTCTGGTGAGAAAAGGATATGCCACATGTCAGAGACTACCATCACCTAACTGCCCGATCCATCGGGTTTTT
>NZ_JBSXOD010000021.1:0-5307 GCF_056859255.1 Sulfitobacter sp. L-8 | reverse complement strand
GAGATGCCCTCACGACGGCACAGCTCGGCACTGCTGTCTTCGCCACGCAGGCAATCCAGCACGATCCGGATCCTCTCTTCGGATGAATAATCTTTGCGGCTCGCCCGTTTCATGTCGTTCACGATGTTCTCGCCAGGGCTTTTGCGTGTTCCAGTTGTGTGTCTCATCGGGCACTCCTCACTGGTTATGATGAGCCAACAACACTCTCTTATCAAATAACGCTATTTGGACCCATAAGCGCTGACGTCAGACACCTCCAAACTTCATGGTTCAGACTTGCGCGCCCACAACGTCGGTATGGTGCGGATGCAAAAAGTGACAGAACATGGCGACCCCGAAAGTGTCAAAGAAGCAATCGAAAGCTACACGGTGTTGGCAGTCGCTTAGCCGAGTGAGACGAAAGAGTGTGACTACATGCTAATCCGTTTCTGTCTGACTCGATCAGTTTTGGTCGTTAGGGGGCGACTGCAATGCAGGTTTAGATTGGCGTGTCCAATCCTTGTCATGTGAAAAAACATCGTGTAAAAGTGAAGTGAAATCAACGGCATCGCATGATGAGTGCGGGTTTAGTAGTAGATGTTAATAATTTCCTAAACTTGTAGCCGTATCATGAACTCATAGGTCGTTAGCAGGCGGTACAAGATGTGCGCGGGGTCCCCGCGCCATCTTGGGAAGGGGGCTCAAATGCCGCCCCCGTTCCATCCCCGGCTTGTGCGGAAAGCACCATGGAGACCGATTCTCGGCCCCCGGTATTTCCGCAAGCAGCGTTTCGTCGCTGCACTACGACCAAAGAGCCTTCGAGCCCTTTGGATACCTGATCAGGAGATTTCGATCTCCTGAACCAACGACCGGTGTTTTGGCACCGGCTTCAACCAAGGGAGACTTCGGCTCTCCCTGTGGAACCCATCAACCAGGGCGTTCGCACCCTGGACGGCGATCAGCGTTTCGGCGCTGAACAACGAGCACGGAGACGGCCGTGCAGCCGATGTGAGGAGTGCAGAAGAAGGATTGCGCCATGGCCCGAAGCGGCAGCGAAAATAGGCAGCGCCAAATCACACTCAAGGCGCGTTTTAACGAGCAGGAAGCCGCGCTCGTGAAAGCTCAGGCGGACGCCGCCGGTGTGCCCGTTGCCGGTCTCATTCGCTACGCCTTGCTCGATCAGACGCCGATCCGCGCAACCCGTACGCCGCCGCTTGATCGCCAATCCGCAGCCCGTATTCTTGCGGTTCTTGGCCCGCTCGCCTTCTACCTGAAAGAGGCGCATACACAGGGCAATCATGAGCATCTGAACGAACTCATAATCGCCGCGCAACGCGACCTGGTAGAAATGCGGACCGTGCTGTTGTCGTCGCTCGGGCGGGAACCGTGAGGTGTTGCCATGATCCTCAAAGGCAATGCCCGATCAGGCGGCTCTGATCTCGCCACCCATCTGCTAAACGCCTACGATAACGAACGCGTTGAGCTTGCCGATCTTCGCGGCACAATTGCGGATGATCTGCATGGCGCGTTCGCTGAATTTGATGCGATCGCGTCGGGCACCAAGGCGAAAAAGCCGCTCTATAGTCTGTCTATCAATCCAAGCGAACCGCTGACGCGGGAGCAGTATTTCGAGGCCGTCGAGGCCATCGAAAACAAGCTGGGATTGACGGATCAGCCACGCGCCATCGTGTTCCACACCAAAGAAGGGCGCGAGCATTGCCACGTCGTTTGGTCGCGCATCGACGGCCTTGAGATGAAAGCCATCCACCTGGCCCATGATCGCCGTAAACTGTGCGACATGGCGGTGCAGCTTGCTGAGAAGCACGGACATGAACTGCCCGAAGGACTCAAGGCCTGGAAGAAACGCGAGCAGTTCAAAAAGGAACAGCTCGAAGCAAACCTTGCCGAAAACGCCCAAACAAAGAAGACCGGCATAACGCCGGAGCAACGACGTGCTGAAATCACGGAAGCCTATGAGGTTGCTGACAGCGCGATGGCGTTCCAGAACGCGCTTGAAGAGAAGGGTTACATTCTCGCCAATGGCGATCGTCGCGCCTTCGTTGTCGTCGATGAATTCGGCGACGTGCACAGTCTTTCGCGACACATCAAAGGCGTAAAATCAAAAGAACTGAATGAGCGGCTTGGCAGCCTTGAATCGGCGACGTTGCCGTCCGTTGAGCAGGCCAAGGTGCAAGCTCGGGCGCGTCAGAAGGCGGCCGAAGAGCGTGCGCGCGAGCAGCATGATCACGATCATGACTCAGCTGATGATCGCGACCATCACCATGATGATCGGATCAAACGCGCGACCTCCGAAAAAGAGGCAGCAATGGAGCGCGCTCAGGGTGCGCGCTGGCAGGCGCTTGCGCAGACTGAGCAGGCAATACTTTTGACCCAGCAACAGGAACGTCTTGCGCTACATGCCGCGCAGCATGCCGAAGCCACAAGCAAAGTTTTTCGGCTGCGTTCGCGCGTTGCCGATCTGATTTCAAGAACACCGGCATTGCGCTCTGTTCTTGGGCATATTTCCGAGCGAACAGGGCTTGATCCGCGCGAGCGGCACGGGCTTGAAAACGAAGCGCTTGAGCGGCGACATGAGCGCGAGAAAATCGTCATGGAAGGTCAGAAAAAAGCCCTCGATAAGATTGATCGGCGCGAGCGAAGATCGCTTGAGCGCGATCTTAAACGCGAGGCGCTTAGGGAGAAATTCCGGCAAGCAGGGCAGCATGACGCCGACGATCAAGGCGTTGATGAAAAAGAGGCCGTCCGGGCCGCAAAAACCGATCCCCGACTCGCGCAGGAAGGAGCGCTCGGGGACGAATTCAACGCGGCGGCACGTGTTCAGCAAGGGCAGTCCGATAGTGATGGTGGTAGTGATGATAGTGGTGATGATCAGCGCAAAAGCTGGAAGCGGCGCGCCGACGAGGTGGGGCAGAAGCGCGGCCGTGGGCGCGGTGGTGGTTTCGGTCACAGCCGAGATGAGTGATACTAGACGCAGCTTCGCGCTAGTGCAGAAAGGAATTTACATGAGTGAAGATGAAGTCACTGTTACGATCACCATCAGTCGAAAGGCTTATGAAAAAGCGGTAACGCTATCCAAAGACGAGCACGGCCCGGCCGGTGAATTAGCCGGTTTGATGAGCGCTGATGAATACATCGAACGCCTTGTCGCGGTCGCACTTGAAGACTGAAATTTGCAGGGACCACGATCCCCGCAGCAAAACGAGGCGGCTACGAAGTTGTTTGCGATGTGGCAAACAAGTTTGGGTTTGCGACGGCGGGCTACTTTCCCGTCAGGTGGCCGCGTGCGTCCTGAAACAGGTCGATAATATCGGCATGATCATCGCCTAACCCTTCGATGCAGAAGGGGTTTAAGAACTGGCGACCGACAAACAGGCTCTTATCTGTTGGAGATAGTCCTGCAATTTCGCAGATCGCGTCCCATTCGCCTGCAATCGTCACGATTTGCTGGTGAATGATTGATTTCGCGTCCTCTGCTGTGAGCAGAAAATCAGGCGCTGCAGCGATGCAGGTGCTGAGCGTGCTCATGCGGTCGTCGCCCTTGATGAGCATGGCCTGTGATGCCTCATTGCCAGCTCTACCCTGTGGGCAGATGTCATAAGCAGGGGTGAGAGTGAGCATTTTGCCATCCCAAAATGCCGCATGATTGCGTGCGTGATCGTCGGTGTTGCCGCAGAGAATGTTAAAGCATATCCGCCCATAGAGCTCTTTGAGCGTCTTCTTCGGCTCTGTGAAGCGGTGACGGATGATTTCGGCGAGGTCTTCATAGGAAGCATACCGCGCCATCATTTCGTCAAGCCCGAGCATCGTGAGCGCTGATACCATTGCTCTGCGCTGCCAGTTATCCTTGGATTTGATCCGATCAAATCGTTCGATCAGCAGCACATCTTTGCCTGCAGCGTGGGTAAAAGAGACGGGCGCGACATTGAGGTCGCATGCCCGCGCAAGACTCATGGCAATGAATTCTGCCTTAACCACACTATAAATGTCAGTGCCGGATGAAAATTTAGCGATCAGTTTGCGATCGCCATCATCAATCAACGCCTTTGGGCGTGCGCCACCGATCGACGTGCCGTGATTGAGGGCTTGGTCGAGCGCCGGTGTGAGCGGAATGCCTTTTTCGATCCGTTCGGCGGCCGCGAGCAGTTCCTCATATGAAGCCTCTGATTTGATGCGCGGGACGTACTCTGTGGCTGAATGTTGGAAGTCCAGCGCGCCAATGCGGTCAGAGCCAGATTCAAGAAGGTAGGTCAGCTCGCTGATCTCGCGGACTTCGGCCTCAGCCGCTTTTGCACCAACAAGGCGGTTGATAATGACCCTGCGTCCCCACGCATCGGGTGAGCCGTCACGAATGCAACTGGCCATGGTAAGGTCTGCGATTGGTTCGATCCGGCCGCGGCGGAGTGGCAATTCGGGATCGTAGATCGGAACCGCATTCTTACGCTCAAGGTAGCTGGCACCATAGTTGAAGACATAGCGCTCGCCGATTTGTTCGATGCGACCAGCAACGACGGGTTCCGTCTCGCCCGGCAGCCAAACCCAGACAAACGCTTCTTTGATCTGTGCATCCTTAGAAATCATCATCGACCTCCTGCTTTGAGGTCCGGACGCTCTTCGGGAGCAGCGTCAGTTTTTCATCAAGTCTTGCATTGTGCATGGCCAGCGTGCGGTCATCGAACTCGAACAGGCGGACACCGACAAGTACAGCCACCTCGAAGACAGTGCCGATCTCAGGGCCTGTCTCGCCGTACTCGATCTTGCGGAGTGTCTTACGCGTGATTCCAGCACGTTCGGCGAGTTCAGCAGCCGTGAGGCCACGCTCCACCCGACCTACTTTGACAAGTTTGCCGAGGATTGTGAGCGCTTGCTTTGTTGCGCGGGAATAGCTTCGTGTTCTTCTCATTGTCCTGCTACCGTTTGGGTAAGTTAAGGCCCGTGAAGACGCTTCATGGGTCTTTAAGTACTCACTATAGGCAGAGTTTAAGCTACTTGTCAAGTCAATGGGTAATTTATGACCCATAAGGCTTGCTCGCGGGTCTTAGAATGCTCATTGTAGGAGATACGATAGTAGGTTCTAAACTCACCAGCAAAGCAGGGCGGGCTGGGTGCCTGCTTCGTCCTCGCCGCCGCCACCCCCGCTCAGGGTGAGGGGTGACGGACGGCTCCGGCGTGTCTGACGTCAGCGCTTATGGGTCCAAATAGCGTTATTTGATAAGAGAGTGTTGTTGGCTCATCATAACCACTGAGGAGTGGCCGATGAGACAGACAACTGGAACACGCAAAAGCCCTGGCGAGAAGATCGTCAAAGAC
>NZ_JBSXOD010000020.1:0-25323 GCF_056859255.1 Sulfitobacter sp. L-8 | reverse complement strand
AAACGTCTCGTGAAGCTCGTGCCTATATGAAGACGTGAAAGACCCAAAAGGCTCTGAACCAACCCACCGAAAAGGCGGGGCAAACAAGGCGACAGCGCCTTGGGTACGACATTTAGAGGCCGGTGTTTTTCACCGATATCGGTCGTGTTTGGCCACGTGCCTTGTGTCGCGAGGGATCAACCGTTTAGCAATGACAAAAACCCGCGGCGAAACCTTTGCAGTTTTGGCAAGTTTTTGGCACCTGGCTGTCACCGCCTGCCCAACCTACCAAGTCTCGAAAGCTGTGCCAGCATTCGGGCGCCTGTTCCGGTTGCGTCACCCGGACGAGCCGCAGTTGGCCCTCCAGCAGTATTTGGCCGGCTCGGCAAGGCTTGCACGCCGAAGAATTGTCGCGCTCGAAGGGCTGCGTATTCAGCCCCAGTTGCGCCACCGATGGCATAGCGATTGTAAACTTGTTGGCTACCTGCAAGCCCTCTGGCGAAGGCATAGCTTCCCCCGAACCCGGCTGAGAGTGCTGGCATCATGATGTTTCCGGAAATCGCCCGAACCAAGAAAGGCGTTGCTATGATGAAACCCTTTGCCATCAGCACCATCATGAAAAATGGGATAAGGGCCCCTATGTTCGAGGCTCCCTCCGGGTCGCCAAGCTCGGCAAGAAGCGCCCGAGAGACCCCCGTGATCGTCGCGAACACTCCGGCGACGACGATCGGATACATCGCGAATGAAATGAGCGCGGATAACCAGCGCGCGAAATAATCCTTGGTCACCTCGAACAGGGTCAAGAAGATCATCACTGGCGCAATGCCAATTAGCAGAGCGATCATGAGCCGGGACGCCACAACAATGAACGCCGCCAACCCGCCAAGAATCGAGAGCAGCAGAACCCCAAGTGTGTCAAGCAAGGCACCCGCCATCCAGTTCAGCTCAGATCCCGCAGCATTCAGATAGTCCCCGAGCGCTGCAATCAGTTCGTCAAATTCCTCTGCAAAGGTACCGGACGGACCAGGTGATCCGCCGCCGACAGAAGCCACAAGTGCCCCGGCAATGCTGTCAATTCCGTTCAGTATTGCTGAGGCAAGCGCATTGAACTGGACCCAGTTGGCCGCGAAGACCCCTATAAGTCCGACCTTCACGGCCAGCCAAAAGGCAGTTCGGCCGTCCATGGCGCGATACTGGTAGATCATGTTGATGAAGACCAGAATGACAACCAGTGTTGTGCCCAGAACCAGCAACGTGCCGACCGTTGCTGCGACCGCACCAAACTGAGTTTCGGCAGCGGTATCTAGATACCCTTCGGACGTTTCCACGAAGTAGGTGACGACACTCATGGATTGCTACCAGTTGCCAGCTGCTACGCAGATTGGCATGGCGGCGCGGCGCAGTTCATTTGCCTGTCGTCGGTATTCGGACGTCGCTTCTACAACGTCCCAGTATTTAGATGAAGCATAGCGCTCTGTGTAGAAGCGTACGGCGTCCTCCCAAGTTGGATACCGTGTGGGACAGTCGCAGTTTTGCGAGTCTACGACGCGCTCCATGCCTTGAGCCCGATATATCTGTTGGATCAAAAGGCGCTTATAGGATTCGCGCACATTGATGTTCTGCATCCACTTCGGCTCAGGTGGCTGGTCTGGGCAAACATTTGGGTGGTTGTCGAGCGTCGGGATCAGGTTCCGCTCGGCTACGCCAGCAGTTGTGCCAAAGATCAAGAGCAGGCCAGCGACTGCAATAGCCCGTGTCATTCCGATGCCGCCTTCATTGTACCAGTCTCACGCTTCAAGAAAGTGGTGTAGCCGTAGTCGCCGGCTTCGGCGGTGATAACCTCCCACCCTTCCGCGCCGCGCTCATTCAAAGCACGTCGCACCTCGTCGTAGTCCTTTTGCTTCTTCACCGGAAAGAACAGGATGTCGTATTCAAAGGTCTTCATGGGGAAGTTCCAATCTCAGTTGCGCCGGGGAGGTAGAATTCCGTGATGCCGCGCCTGCCGTCATGGCGACCGGCCTGGATGATCACGTCGATGGAGTTCTCGATGTACTGGATCATGTCGGCATAGGTCATCGGGATCTCGGTTTTGAGTGCTGCGATCGCGAGCCGTTGCACGGCGAGTTGCGGGGTTTCGGCATGCAGTGTGGTCATGGACCCGCCATGGCCGGTGTTGATGGCTTCCAGGAAGGTCATGGCCTCTTTGCCGCGCACCTCGCCAAGAATGATCCGGTCCGGCCGCATGCGCAGCGTCGCGGTGAGAAGAACGTCTGCGGTTTGAAACTCGGCATCACGGTTTGCGATAAGCGTAACCACGTTTGGCTGAGCGGGCAGAAGCTCGGCTGCCTCCTCGATCGTTATAATCCGCTCCTCAGCGCCGACATGGGACAGGATTTTGCGGGCTGCCACGGTTTTGCCGGTCGAGGTACCACCCGAGACGATCATGTTGAGCCTGTTCTCAACGCAAAAGGCCAGCGCATCGTCGATCACGCCGGCTTCCACGACTGCGCGCAATTCTTGGGTCTTCTCTTGCCGCACCTCTTCGAGCTTGCGTTCCTTGCCAAACAGAAACGACAGTTCGATGTTTTCGAGGGAAAGGCTTGAGAAGAACCGTAGGCTGATCGACATGGCCGAGAGCACGGCGGGCGGGGTGATGACCTGAGCGCGGATCGGGCGCCCCTTGTAGGTGATCGAGACCGAGACGATGGGGCGGTCCTTGCTCATCGTGGTATTGGCAGAGGAGGCGATCTGGTTGCCGAGGTCCCTGACCTGAACGCCCGTCAGCCTTTGATCCAGCGCGCGCATGAAGTGATCGCCCTGGAATTCGCCCCAACAGGTCCCGTCGGGATTGATGCAGATCTCGATGACATCGTCGCGGGCGGCGGCGTCGATCCGGTCGAGCGAGGTTTCGAGATAGCTCAGCGACATGGGCTCAGAATATCTCCAGATCGCGATCGACCATGACCGTGACGCGTGCGCCTTGGTCGACATAGATGACGGGGCCAATGGAGAGGTAATCGCCGATGACGCTGTCCGTGGCATCTGCCAGATCATCGCCAACGTCTTCGAGAACGTCGGCGGCAGTCTCATCCTGGACCTCGGAGGCGGCGGCACTTGGCGCGGCCGAAATCAGCGAGATCAGGGCGGCCGACCCGAAACGCTCGGCGAAGCGTGTGTCCACGAAACCCGTGACGCCGGAGCGACCCAGTTCATCGCCCCCGAAGGAG
Source organism: Sulfitobacter sp. L-8 (assembly GCF_056859255.1). NCBI lineage: Bacteria > Pseudomonadati > Pseudomonadota > Alphaproteobacteria > Rhodobacterales > Roseobacteraceae > Sulfitobacter > Sulfitobacter sp. L-8. Next base: position 22,117 of record NZ_JBSXOD010000020.1, on the reverse strand, counting down.
CTGATCTGGACGGTCTGGTTGTCGGGCAGGATGATCCGGTCCCAGGCGATAGTCACGCGGCGCTGCGCGATATCGACGCCGGTGCGGTAGCGCCCGATGAGACGGGATCCGCGGGGGATCAAAAGCCTTGCGCCATCGACGCTGTAAACATCCTCGGACACCACGGCACGGGTCTGGCCGGGAAGGGAGCTGTCGAGGGCGGTTTCCATGACGGCCTGGATCATGGTGCCCTGGATGATGGTGTTGGAGGGATTGGCGATCACCTGGGCCTGCGTCACGGTGGAGGGCAGCGCCCCGTTCAGCACGAAATCCGTCACCTCGCCAAAAGTGCGTTCGGTCAGAGCCGTTTCATTCGCTCCGGACGTGCCGCCAAAGGCGATGGTGGGAGAGGCGATGCGCCGCTCCTGGAAGGCGCGTTCCTCCGCGGCGCGGCGCTCCAGCTCGGCCATGCGCCTGGCTTCTTCCTCCCGGCGCAGTCGCTCTTGCTCGCGTGCGCGCAGCTCATCTTCCGTGGGGCCCACTGGCGCGGGTTGCGGTCGGCTGGCCTCGAGTTGGGCCAGTTCCAGATCCATGCGGAGTTGCTCAAGGCTGCGATCCCGCGCCGTCAGTTCGTCCTGGAACCGTTGCTGTGCTGCTTCCGAGGCGGCTTGCAGCGCCGCGATCTGCGCAGTCAGCGCGTCAATTGCCTCGGCTGCAGCGGTGTTGTCCTCGACAACTGGTTCAGGGGCGTTGCGCAACTCCTCGATCTGGGCCTGCAGGGCGGTGATCTGCGCCAGAAGCTCCGCGTTCGGCTCGACTGGACCCGGTCCGACGAACACAACCTCGGGCTCCGGCGGGGGTAAGGTCTCGATAGCGCCAAAGCCGTCCCCCTCGTTTTGGAAGACGTCCGGGGTGGCCGTCGGCAAGGCTTCCTCTTCGTCGGGCTGTGAGAGGAGATAGAGCAGGGCACCACCTGCGCCGATGACGAGGACCACGATCAGCGCGAGAAGGGGCGACCGGCGCTGCGCCGCCGTGGGGGCGCGGGCACTGCCTTTCTCAAGGGCGGCGAGGCGTTTTTCCAGCTCGGTGTTCTCAGTATCGCTCATGAGGCGGCCTCCGCGGGCGGGATCGCCTCGATGCAGACCACTTCTTCGCCAAGTCGCAGGACCCATTGGCGGTTTACGCCGCTGACGCGGATCACGCCGTCTTCAGGGGTTTGCGTGTTGACCGTGCGTTCACGGCCGCCCGCGTAGCGGAAGATCGCTGGCACAGGCGCGTTTCTCGGAAAGGCGAGATACGTGAACGTCCCGTCATCCCAGATGCGCGTTGGCGTGAACTCGGTCCGCGCGCTGGCGCCGTAATTGTAGTTCGGCGCTTGGGCCGCGATGGCCCGGGTCGGGCGCGCAGCGTCTTCCGGGTAGCGGAACTGCACCACGTAGAAGGTTGGGCTGCGGACCTCCTCGACGTTGAAGTAGTAGCTGCGGCGGTTGGTATAGACGGTCACATTGGTATGCACGCCGCGCGCGACGGGCTTGATCGCGAAGGCCTGGCCGCCTGGCACGCCATCGATCTCAAACCCTTCCGTGTCGCCCGCGATGATCGAGCGGATGCTTTCGCCCTCGCCGAACTCGATGGTGGTCACATGGGTGAGCGAGACGCTGAGACGGTAGACCTGACCCTCCTGGTAGGTGGCCAAGCGCACCCGGCTGTCGTTGGGACCGCCACGCGGGATGGCTTCGGCAGAGGCGAGGCCGGGCAACAGCGCAATGACAAAAATAAGCGATCTTATAAACAACAACGTCAGTTCTCCAATCTGTCGGAGCGGATGGAATATTCGAGGACGGTGAAGCCGAATGGATTGGTCCAGACCTCATCGATGGAGCGGCGGGTCTCCGGGCGGAACTCGAAGAGAAGCGTCGCAGTGAAGAGGCCGGTCTGGGTGCCGTTAATGGACGTCAGGCGCTTGCGCAGGCGGACCGTCGCGCGGTTGGTTCCGATCCGGTTGATACTGAGGATTTCCACGTCGAGCCGAGCATTGGGGCCATAGACCGTCGGCGGGTAATTCTCGTTGGCGCTGTTCCAGATCTGGCGCAGCCCGCTCTCGGCAGCTCCGTCCGAGCGGCGCAGGACGCTGCGGATGCGCAGATCGTTATCGAGCTGATTGTAGACCTCCCGGTCGGTCCCATAGCGGAAGACCTCCGCCTCGATGATCGCCTGGTTGGCGGTGACGGATGTGGCCCCAACGGACGCCTCGGGCAGGGCAAAACCAGTGGCGGGATCATAGGGGACAACGACGGGGGGCGGGTCGACATCGAGGATCGAGACAGTCGCGGCACTCAGACAGCCGATGATACCGAAGACAAGGCCCATCAGGCCAAGGCGTTGCCAGAGCCGTTCGCGGCGCAAGGCACCGTAGACCAGTTCTTCCTCAATGATCTCTTGTTCACTCGCCACGCGTCACACCCCGCACTCACTCGGCCCGCAGGTCCGGCAGGGTGAAATCCATGAAGCGCTGTTCTTCGGCGATGGTGGCGGCATCGATCACGCCGCCGGTGCCATCGCCCACGGTCTGGATGGCTTCGAGTTGCCACATGGCGACCAGCGCAATGGCGAGCTCCGCGGTCACGCGCGTGTTGAGATCGATGCTTTCCTTGAGTTCGTCCATATCGTCGATGAGCCCGACGAGGCGGTCGACCCGCTCGAGCGATTGGCCGGCATCTTCATAGCTGTTCTGGGCGGCGGCTGAGACGAGCGCGCCGGTTGTTGCCTGCGTCGCCACGCGGTTCGCGCCTGCATTGCCGCTGGTGGCCATTTCCGAGAGGGTGTCCTCGTCAAAGCCGAGATCGGCCAGAACCCGGTCCATCTGGGTTTCGATCTCGCCTGCACCGGAGCCCGACAGACCCGAGAAATCGCCCGTCTTGATTGCCTCGATGGTGGCGAGAATATCGCCGAATTCCTGATCAAGTAGTCCGTTCAGCTCGTCTTCCATCTCGGTGCGGATGATCTCCGGCAGTTCGGCAAGGCGGGTGAGCGCTTCATAGGTTCTTTGCAGCTCCGCGAGTTGATCCGTGAGCGTGGCAAGCTGTTCGCGGAGCTGCGTCAGCTGCTCGTTTTGCAGGATCTCGTCTTCGATCATCTGCCGCAGCTGCTGGATGTTTTGCGCGATGTTCTGGGTATCGACGACGGGCACACCTTGTGCTGCGGCAGGGGGTAGGGCGCTGAACTGCAAGCCAACGCCAAGTGTCGTGGCCAAAGCTGTCCTCAAGAGCAGATGTCCCATCAATCAATCTCCCTGATCGTAAAATCCATGAACGCGCCTTCGGCCATGCGGGCGCTGGCCTGGGCCAGCTCCTCGGCAGAAAGGACGCGGGTGCGGGCGGCCTGAAGCCGGATGCGTGCAGCGACGAGGCGCACGAGTTCGGCGCGGGCATAGGTGTTGAGTGCGATGCTTTCCTGCACGTCTTCAGTCTCGGAAATCCGTTCGACGATATCCGCAATACGCAGGGCGGCTTGCCTGATCGCGGCGGGCGAGTTGTTGCCATAGAAGGCCGCGCCATGCCCGGTCATCGAGAGGTTGGCATTGGCCAGAAGCGCGGGGTCGATCGTGCCAAGCGCTTCGATCCCGCCGATACGGGTCAAATAGAGGTTGTAGCGTTCGGGGATCACCTGGACGTAGGCTCTGGTCTCGCGGAAGGGTGGGACCCCGCCATACTCGAAAACCCGGCCTGGTCCGGCGTTATAGGCCGCGAGCGCGTTGATGATATTGCCATCGAATGTGTTGAGCTGGGTTGCGAGATAGCGCGCGCCGCCATGCACCTGTAGGTAGGGGCTGTCATAGTATTCCGGGTTGATGCCCAGATCGCTGGCCGTCCCAGGCATGATCTGGGTGAGACCATAGGCGCCGACGGGAGACCGTGCCCCAATCGTAAACCGGCTTTCCTGCCAGATCAGCGCTTGTAGCAACGCGCGCCACTGGACGGGCGAGAGCCCTGCGCGGCCAACACCCGCAAAGCCGCTGGTCTCCTGGGCCACCCGGATGATGAGCTGCTCGATGTTCTCAGACGCATCCCCGAACATCTGCGCACCGCCGCGATTGGGATCGATCTCGCCCGTACCATAGACGGCTTCCACGGCGCGGTCGGGATCGCCACTGCCGCCCTCAAGCCCCGAGACCATGGCCGGCAGGCCCTGACCGCCGAAGCTGGTCTGGGCATCAAGGATGCGTCGCAGGGTTTCCAGCTGCTCCCGTTCGATCTCGGCGATGAGTTCACGCACTCCAAGCTTGTCGGCCTGGATCGCCAGATCGGCCTCGCGATCGCCAGTTTCGACGATGTCGCGCGCGGTCAACCCACTGTCATTGGTGGGTACGCCTTGTGCGGCGACCAGACTGGGCAGCAGGCAAAACGCCAGGATATGAGGCAGGCTAGACTTCAATGTCGCCCTCCGGCGCATCTAGAGGCGTGAAGGTGCAATCAGGCGCGACAGGTGCCGTTGACGCGAGGAATGTGAAGCAGTTCGCCTGCGGCTCCCGGTACTGGGTGCAAGAGGCCAAAGCGCCGAGCGCGGTGATAAGAAACAGGGTACGGATCATGAAAACCTCCAGAAGTCCGAGCGGTCGCGGTAATCGGCGCCGACAAGCGCTTCGCCCTTTTCCATGCCGCCAAGGATGGTGAGATTGGGCCCGAGAGCACTGAGATCGGCATCGACCACGATCGAGCCCTGATCGTCGCGGATCAGTGCGAGGCGGCTGTTGCTGCCCGTGTTGAGAAGGACGTCGAGTTCCTTCTCCGTGAGGTTCAGCATGGCGTAATCCGCTGCATTGGCGCGGATATTGGGCAGCAGGATCTGCGTTGGAACGGCTTCGACGATGGTCTTGCCGGTCCGGGTCCGTTCGAGCTGGCTTGCATATTGCGTCATCATCACGGCAACCGTGTTTTGCTTGCGCGCCGTCACCAGCCAGTTCGACAGCCGCTCGGCGAAATACGCGTTATCGAGGGCCTTCCAGGCCTCGTCGATCACGATGATGGTGGGGCGGCGGTCCTCGATCTCGCGTTCGACCCGGCGGAAAAGATAGGACAGGACCGCCATCCGCTCCTTCTCGGCCTCGCTGTCGAGAATGCCGGTCAGATCGAAGCCCACGACATCGCCTTTGAGTGAAAAGGTGTCCTCAAGGCTCTGCCCGAAGATCCAGCCATAGCGGCCGTCTTCGGTCCACTCGAGCAGGCGCTGGTGCAGATCGCCGCCATCATCGGTGGACACAAAAAGCGATGCGAAATCCCGCCAGTTCCGCAGGGCCGGATTGGTGGCCTGCGCGTTCTGGCGCACGACTTCCTGGATGCGGTTGGTCTGCGCCGGGGTCAGCGGCTTGTCGGCGCGGTAAAGAAGCGTAGCAAGCCAGTCCGAGAGCCAGGCGGTGCCGCGCGCATCGGTCTCTGTCCAGAGCGGATTGAGGCCCGTGGGCTGGCCTGCGTTCAGGGACGCGTACCGCCCGCCATTGGCGCGCACCGCCATCTCCATACCATTACGGTAATCGAAGACGAAGATCCGTGCGCCTGCGCGACGGGCCTGGGTCATCAGGAAGGCGGACAGCACCGATTTACCCGACCCGGGCCGTCCCATGATCAGGGTATGCCCGCTGGTCGGTTCTTTGTCGGGCGAACCTTGCTCGTGATAGGAAAACCGGTAGGCGCTCTGCTCGGGCGTGGGCAAATATGAGACGACCCGGCCCCAGGGGGTTTTCGCAGGCGGCTTGCCGAGCTGCGTCCGGTGAAAGGCCGCGAAATCCGCGAAGTTGCGATTGGTGACGGCGCTGGCACGCACGCGCTTGGGCTGGTTGCCGGGATGCTGGCTCAAGTAATGCGCCTTGGCCGCGACCCGCTCGCCGATCATCTTCACGCCCTCGGTCGCGGCGGCGTTCACGATCTCGGCGCTGAGCGTCTGCAGCTCTTCGAGCGTGTCGCAGAAGAGCGTCACGACCATGTGGTGCTCGCCGAAGCTTTGGCGCTTGGCCTCGAGATCATCGGCGGCGATGTCGAGGGCTTCGAGGAGCGAGAGGGCTGCGTCCTGGCTCGCCTGCATCTGGCGCTTTTGTCGTTTGATCCGGCCTGCCATGAGGTTGGAATTGATCGGCGTGAAGGAGTGGGTGACGATCATGTCGACCGGCAGGTTCAGCATGTCGAACATGGTGCAGGAGGTGCCTTCGGAATATTCCCCGATGGTGAAGCTCTTGCCGTAGCGATGGCCCACGACGCCTTCGGAAAGCACGAAATGGTCTCCGTGGAACGTCACGCGGGTATTGGCGACGTTGAAGGACAAAAAGCCGTAGGTGTTTGCCGGGTAGAGCGGCAGCTCGGTGCCTGTGTTGAGCGCGCCCAGAAACCCCACCAATTCCCCCGATGCAGCCGAGAGCAGGCGCGGTTTGAGCTCTGCGAGGCCGGACAGGAAGACGTTCACGGCCTCGCCCAGTCGCTGCAGGCGTTTGCGGGTTTCATCTCTGAGACGGTCCGGCGCGCTACGGCTGAGGAACGGCAGGAGGCTTTTCGGGGGCGGGCGGTGAATGACGGTGAGCGTCAGCGTCTTGTCGCGGAGCCCGCTGGTCTCGAGTTTCGCGCGCCAGCGCCGGTCCACCTCGCCCGCGAAGCTTTCCTCACGGATCGGGTCGAGATCCGGTTTGATGGCCTTGGAGACCTTGTGGACGTAATAGCTGAATTCCGGCCCGAGCTGCGCGACGATGCGGGCAAAGAGCGCCGTCACCTTGTCGAGATAGGCATCGTCGGTCGTGTAGCTGTTGATTCCCTCGAGCCGGATGCAGCGGAAGAGTTCGTTCACCCGGGTCCGCACGGTCTGGTCGTCGACGAGGCTCACATAGGGCAGCATATGCGCGAGGCGGGTCTCGCGCGCATACCAGTCTGGCGTCATTGTGCGGGCATCGAGCGCAGCATCACGGGCGTCATCACGGGGCATAGCTGTCCCCGCCATGAATGGACCTGTTGCGCGTGGGCGGTGTCTCCTGCAGGGCCGTCATCATCACGTCGATGAAACGCGGGTCCCAATCCGCGGCTTTCCACAGCACCGGATAGAGTAAGGCGGCGACACCCAGCACTACGATGTGCTGGACCCAGACGAACAAGAGCACCGAACCGAAGAGCCAGACCATCGCATACATGATCGGCAGGCCCATTAGCTTGGGCGGGCGTACGAGGCCGAGAAAGAGAGGTGAGCGCTCAGCCACCGGCAAAGACCGCAGCAACGATCGTCGGGGCAGCCGCGACACCGGCGATGCCGACAAGCACCCAAAGCGCCTGGCGCAGATCGATGATGTTGAAGAACCAGCTGAGAAAGACCCCGAGTACGGCCAGCGTCGCGATGACAACGCCAAGGGGTCCGGTCAGCGCATCGACAATGCCCTGCAACAGGCTTTGGATCGGGGAGAGATCGATGCTCTGTGCAAGTGCGGGCTCGGCAATGAGCAGGGATAGTGCCAGCGAGGCGACAAAGAGGTTTGGAATCCAACTTGTTTGGAAAAAGCGGTATCGCCAATGCACTGCCGCGCTGCGCGCTCTCGTGACATTGCCGATAAGTGTTTTGAGGAATGATTTCCAAAAAGGTTGGGACATCATGAATTTGATCCTTCCAATCGGGCCACGACAGCCATGACGCGGGCCACGTGGTTCTGGGTTTCTCTGTAAGGTGGAATGCCACCGTACTGGCGTACGGCGTCCGGCCCGGCGTTGTAGGCTGCCAGCGCCAAATGCGGATCGCCGAAGCTTTCCAGCATCATTGTCAGGTAGCGGGCGGAGCCGTCGAGGTTCTGCAGCGCGTCATGAGGATCCACACCGAGATCTCGGGCAGTAGCAGGCATCAATTGGCCCAGACCAATGGCGCCCGCGCTCGAGACGGCATTCTGCCTGTAGGCGCTTTCCACCTCGATATTGGCCCGGTAGAGAGCCAGCCAATCCGTGACGGACAGTCCCGCGCGGCGCAGGCCGGGATGGCCGACATAGCGCAGGGCTGTTGCCTCGATGCCCAAGAGAACGTCTGCGCGGGTCAGGGGTGCTGGCTGGGCGAGTGCCGCAAGCCTCAGCGAGTCAAGTTCGAAAGCTGCTTCAGTCTCACCAAGAATGGCCAAACCATCGGACGCCGATCCCAGACCAACGCCGTCATTGTAGTTTCGAGCAAAACCGCTCTGAGACCGCGACGGGGTCAGAGAGCCGTCGCTCTCCATGATCAGGACCATTTGCGCTGAGGCAGGTGCTGCGACCAGCCAGAGATAGACGAGGTTAGTTGTCAGCGCCCATGTCTGATGAGGCTTTGTCTGACGGCGCAAGTTTATGCGTACGGCTTGTACCCGCCTCAAGCGGCAGGTCGACATGCGAAAAGCCAAGGCCAATGAAGAAAGACACCACGCCGGAGATCGTCTTGAACTCGCGGATCTTGATATCGTTGTAGGTCGTCCGCGTGCGGGCTGTGACCAGAAGCTTTTCGACGCCGTCGTCAGAAACGGCACGCATGATCCAGACCCCGTAATAACTGGGACCTTTCTTATGTGCCGACTCCTGGCACAGGATTTCTGCGCTATAGCCGCTTTCCACGAGTTCGCGGAACCTGGCTTCCGTAACCACATTTGGTGCTTCGATGTCCCAGTTCATGGCCCGGCTCACGCTTTCTCCAATGGCGCGACCCCAGGCATTCCCACTTGAAGCCCAGAGTTACGATAGTATACTATCAACCGCAAGATGTAATATCGTGCTTTAGCTGTAGTTTGGTCACGCAAACACTAGTCACGGCCAGTGTCTGCGATCAAGGAGATAACAGGTTTGAGAAACCCAAGGTTGCCATGCCTGCTCCAATTGCAAGCTATGGTCCTTCTGATCTGCGTTCCCGGGCCGGTTTTGGCGGAATCCTGCTTCGCCCCGGCCCGTCCTTTCCTGCCAAGCGATTCGCAGGCAGCGCGGGACTATGCGGACATCATCCGTGGCGATTTCGAAGACTACATCCAGGATATCCAGAGCTACTTCCGTTGCCTCGATAGCGAACGCGCCCGCGCTTTCAAGGAAGCGCGGGAAGTCAGCGAGGACTATGGCCGATTTCTACAATTGGTAGGGGATTGATGGGCAACCTCGGGAGCATCAGACTTGCAGCCCATGGAAACCAGACGCCGATAACACTCTCAAATATCTACTTTTTAGATAACAGATTTCATCCGCTAGCGACGTCACAAAAGGTATGTGACGCGTGGCAAAGACAATCAGAAGCAAAGGGCAGGTGGCACTCTGCCAGGCGTTGGTCGACGCCCGTGTCAAAGCGGGCCTTGGCCAGGCTGAATTGGCGACCAAGCTCAAATGCCACCAGTCCCTCGTCGCGCGCATTGAGAGCGGTGAGCGCCGGATCGATGTCGTCGAACTGGTCGTCTTGGCCCGCACCATTGGCTTTGACCCGTTCGAGGTTCTGGCGATCGTCGAAGCCGCCACGGAGCCCGACCACAGGATTTGAAGCCAATGAATTGTTGAGAAAACCGGAACCCATTTTCCCGGTCTGATGAGCACTCCCTCATCTAGAACCAGTTAGCCAAAATCAACGAAGTCCGGCGCGCGGTCGTAGTGAACGCTCTGCAACCCCACGCCGCAATTCGCAGCGCCACAGTGCAGGAAGTCAGTAAACAGTGAACGATGATAAGGGTGAGGGCGTCGCGATCGCCAATCTGATCGGGACCGATGGGTGCAGTGTTGTTGGTTGGGTTTATCGCTGGAGTACAGGCTCACATGCGGTGATGTGGGACGTCCAAGGGCCCCAGCCAGTATCGGAAACCCGGCCGGATATAAGTGACGAACAGAAGCAAGAAATCGACTTCGATGCACTCACGCGAATGCGAAGTGGCGACGGCGGTTGAGGAGTGCGAACCTGCGGTATTTGCCGAAACGCCAAACAGCATGTGGACCGCGACGCGTACGCGGTGCGGCCGTACACGTCAAAGAAGCCGTCTTCCGAGACCAATCTACGTGGCGGCAGGTCAGTAGTTCACCTGCTCGAACCCGTAGTTATCCTCATAGTCACGCCAATCGACGAAGACGGATCGGTGATAAATGCCAGGGCAATGCTCGCCCCAGCGCTCAAGGCCTACGTGAGCCGAAGGAAGGGCAGTGACGGAAGACCTCTGCCAAGTGAAATCGCCTTGGGTCCCGTAAGTGCCGAGGACCACGGTCGCGCTTCGGTTACAGTCCCCATCGCGCCCGGACTCGTGCTGTCGCGCATACCGTACATCAAAGACGCGAATGGATCGGACAAAATTGAACTCTGGACCGCTGATATCAATGTCCGCCCGATCCTGGACGAGGCGAAGCACGAAGTCTGCTGGAATGCCGCCCGTTCCGGTTTCTGGAGAGCGCCAAACGGCATTTGTTGATTTTGTTTGGACGGCAACATCATCGCCTGGAAACGATTGGTGGGGCGAATAGTCCTTGGCGTGAAACAAGGCTTCGAAGATTCGGTCTACATTGCTCGGATGCCGTTCGGTCTCATAAGATGCGCCCATGGGACAGCGCCAAATCTGCAGTGGTGGTTCCACAGGCCAAGGCGTGATGCGACGGATAAACTCGGCACGGGCACGGCTGCAGGGCACGGAAGCGGGCCAACCGCCGGACAGGCAGAGAAGGATTGCGCAGTCGATTGGATAGGTTTGTGCTTTTGTGGTGCTCGGCAGCACACCGGTTGCCAAAGCGGTTACAGCGGTTAGGCATAGAGACAGTCGTCTAAGTTGAAAGCGCATGGTAGGGGACCCTTTGTCGGGAACCACCTTACCTTTAATAATATACTATTGCAACGCAAAGTGTATTACGCGCATAATCATGGTTATGTTAAATTCCAAATCTCATTGTTCTTGGTAACCCGCGCTTCCGCGAAGAGCTTTTCCAGGTGCGCTGCGGCATTGCGTTCGGCAGCCATTGCGATATGCGGGTCGGATTTCTTGTAAACCGATACTGCAATATTCTTGATCGTATCGGGTTTTTTCGACAGATGCGCGAGAATCTCTGCTTCGCGGCGCATCCGGTTGTCGAGCAATCGCTGGATGTAGGGTTGCGGGTCGTGAAGCACGGGGCCGTGACCGGGCAAGCAGACCCTGTCATTACGGTCGATCAATCGTTGAAGCTGGGCGCAGTAATCGCGCATGTTGCCGTCAGGCGGGCTTACGATCGAGCTGTTCCAACCCATCATGTGATCACCAGAAAACAGAACCCCGTCCGGTCGTGCGAAGCACAGATGATCGCTTGCATGACCGGGCGTGTGCAGAACAGTGAGCCCGGCGATCACATCACCGTCGTCAAGGTATCCGTCAGGTTCGAAGGCGTCGTCCGGAAACACCCGTGAGACGTGAACAGGCAGACCTGTCCTTTCGCGCAGTGCCGGCGCGGCGCCGAAATGATCGGAATGGTGATGTGTGACGAGAATTCCGGTGGCACCTTCTCCCAGAGTTTCGACGATGGCTTCGAAATGGTCGTGGTCTTCTACCGGTCCGGGGTCGATCACGAACCGGCCGTCAGAGCTGTCGATGATATAGGTGTTCGTCCCGTAATAGGTCATCTTTCCCGGATTGTCGGCAACGATCCTCTGAATGCCCTCGGCCACCTCGACAGCCTGAGCGCGACACGGTTCGGGTTCCGTGAAAAACATGCTGCTTTTCGTCATTGATGATCACCATCTTCCATGCTTGCGCAGATTATCCTTGTGTTCGCCAAATGGTCGGCGTCTCGGGCTGACGGTTCACATGCGTTTCGCAACCTCTTCGAGCATCACCTCGCTGGCACCGCCGCCGATGGCCTGAACACGGGCATCGCGTGACATCCGCTCGACTGGTGTTTCGCGCATGTAGCCCATGCCGCCGTGGAATTGCACACAGTCGTAGAGCACTGAGTTTACCAGCTCGCCGCAGTACGCCTTGACCATCGAGACCTCTTTCACGCAATCGCGGCCTGCCACATCCTGCCTGGCTGCATGATAGACAAGCTGGCGACCTGCCTCGATCCGGGTCTGACAGTCGGCTAGCCGCTGGCGGATGGCTTGCTTGTCCCACAACACGCCGCCAAAGGCCTTGCGTTGCTTGACGTAGTCCACGGTCATGTCCAGTGCGGTCTGTGCCTCGGCGCAGGCCATGGCGCCCAGAACGATGCGTTCGTTCTGAAAGTTCTTCATCACCGAATAGAAGCCTTTGTTGACCTCGCCGAGAATATTCTCCGCCGGGACGCGAACATCCTCGAAAATCAGCTCGGCGGTGTCCGAACACAGCCAGCCGGTCTTGTTCAGCGCCCGTCCGACCGAGAAACCGGGCGTGCCCTTTTCGATCGCGAACATGGTGATTCCGCGCGACCCCTTGGCATCTGGATCGGTCTTGGCACCGACGAAATAGATGTCGCCGTGCACGCCGTTGGTGATGAACATCTTGGTGCCGTTCAGCACCCAGTCCGACCCGTCCTGCACCGCGCGGCTGCGCATGCCCGCCACGTCCGACCCGGCACCCGGTTCGGTCACTGCCACGGCGGCGATTTTGTCGCCTGCGGTAATCGACGGCATCCAGCGGGCTTTTTGCTCCGGGGTGCCGGCGTTTTCAAGATGCGGCGAGGCCATATCGGTATGGACCAGCACCGTGGCCGCGAAACCGCCGAATGTGGAGCGTCCGACCTCTTCGGCCAGGACCACGCTGGACATCACATCCAGCCCGGCGCCACCGTATTTTTCGTCATAGCGCATGCCCAGAACGCCAAGATCACCCATTCGGCGCAGCACGTCGCGCGGCACCATGCCCTCCTCTTCCCAGGCGTCGGCCTTGGCCGTCACTTCGGTCTGGATGAACCGACGCAGCTGATCGCGGATCATGTCGAGGTCTTCGTTGAACGGGCCGCCGGTTGTGGTGATGGTTTCCTGTTTGGTCATGTTTGTTCCTCCGGGTCGAGTTTGACGAGTGGGGCGTGTCCGGCGACTGTATCGCCCGGCGCACAATAGATTTCCGCTACCACGCCCGCGACCGGCGCGGGCAGGCTTTGCAGCAGTTTCATGGCTTCCAGCACCACCAGCGTATCCCCAGCGGCGACAGTATCGCCGGGAGCGACGCGCACCTCGGCAACGGCGCCCGGCATCGGGGCTGTCAGCAGGTCAGCGCCGCTTGCGCCGACGCTGGCGCGGGCGAGGTGCCGATCTTCCAGTGTGCGCAGGTCTGTCAGGGTCATCCCCGCAGGAGTCTGCAGATGCACCCGCCAATGATCGCCGGCGCGTTCGACATGGGCAATGCGCGTGAACGGAACACCGTCGACGCGCCCGCTCAGGCGGTCGGCGGCCATGGCGGCGGTTTTGGTTGTGAGGCTCTGGCCGTCCGGCAGAACAGCGACAAGGGTTTCCGGGGTGCCGGATATGCGGATCGGATCATCCAGAGATGTGGTCCAATAGGATGCTGCACCGCGCCGTCCTGCGGGGGCCGTGAGCCGCCACGCTCCGAGGCTTTCCCAGGGCGATGTGCCCGCCGGGGCGAGATGCAGATGGAGCGCCATGACGGCGAGTCCGGTGTCGCGGGTGTCGGGCGTGGGTTGCGTCCAGCCATCCGGGAACATCTCGGGCAGTCCCGAGGTGTGATGGCGAAGCGCCTGAAAATCCGCGTGTGTCAGCAAGGCGCGTTGATACGACAGGTTCAGCCCCACACCGCCAACGGCGAAGGTATCAATCGCGGCGACAGCCCTGCGGATCGCCCCGGCGCGGTCGGGCGCGTGGACGATCAGCTTGGCCAGCATGGAATCGTAATGGTGACCGACGACCGAGCCCGCCGCGACTCCGCTGTCCAGCCGTACGCCTGCGGGCGGTGCCCAAAGGGTGATCCGGCCGGTTTCGGGGCGGAAATTTTCGGCCGGGTTCTCGGCGGCGATGCGCACCTCGATGGCGTGGCCGTCGAACCGCACATCGGTCTGCGCCAGCGTCAATGGCTCGCCCCGCGCGATGCGCAACTGCCATTCGACCAGGTCGATGCCGGTGATCGCCTCGGTCACAGGATGTTCGACCTGCAGGCGGGTGTTCATCTCAAGAAAGTAGTATTCGCCGCGCGACGGGTCATAAAGGTATTCCACCGTTCCCGCCGAGCGATAGTCGATGGATTGCGCCAGCCGGACCGCCGCCGCGCGCATGTCATCGCGCAGATCTTCGGGCAGATCGGCGGCGGGGGCCTCCTCGATCAGTTTTTGGTGGTTGCGTTGCAGCGAACAGTCGCGGTCCCCCAGATGCAGCAGGGTGCCGTGGCTGTCGCCCAGCACCTGCACCTCGACATGGCGGGCACGGGGCGCGTAGCGTTCGAGGAAAACCGCTGCATCGCCAAACGCGCCTTTCGCCTCGGACCGGGCGGAGGCAATGGCCTCCGGCGCGTCGGCCAGATCGGTGACAAGTCGCATGCCGCGCCCGCCTCCCCCCGCACTCGCCTTGACCAGAAGCGGCGTGCCAAGCGCCCGCGCTTCTTCCAGCAACCGCGCGTCGGATTGGTCGGTGCCGCGGTAACCGGGCAGGACAGGCACACCCGCGGCCTCTGCGGCGGCCTTGGCCTCGATCTTTGATCCCATCATGGCAATCGCGCCCGGTTCCGGCCCGATAAACACAAGGCCTGCCGCCTCGACCGCAGCGGCGAAACCGGCGTTCTCGGACAAAAAGCCATAGCCGGGATGCACCGCGCCCGCGCCGGTCGCGCGGGCGGCGTCAAGAATGGCATCGACGTTCAGATAGCTTTCCGAAGGTGCCGCCCCGCCGATGCAGACGGCGTGATCGGCTTCGATTACAAAGGGTGCATCGCGGTCGGCCTCGGAAAAGACCGCCACCGTTTCCAGCCCCAGCTTGCGGCACCCGCGCTGGATGCGCCGGGCGATTTCGCCCCGGTTGGCGATCAGGACGCGGGTAAAGCTCATTTCACCCGCCAGGAAGGAGTGCTTTTGTCGAGGAAACTGTTGATGCCTTCGATGCCTTCCTCGGTCTCCCAGGCGTCGGCCAGACGGTCGGCGGTATAGATCATGTTGGTTTCCAGATCATGCGCCGCGACATAGGCGATCAGTGCTTTGGTGTCAGCCACAGCACCCGGCGCAGCCTGCAAGTGATTATGCACGACGCGCTCGATGGCAGCATCCAATTCACCGGCGGCGGCGACCTCGGTCAACAGACCGATCCGTTCGGCGCGCGTGCTGTCGAACAGCGCCCCCGACAGCATGGTTTCGCGCGAATGCACCTTGCCGATGCGGGCCACGACATAGGGCGAGATATTGGCGGGCAACAAGCCCAGTTTCACCTCTGTCAGGCCAAAGCGCGCGTCGTCCGCCCCGATCGTATAGTCGCAGACCGAAATCATGCCGACGCCGCCGCCATAGGCCGGGCCGTTGATCCGACCGATCAGGGGTTTGGGCAGGGTATCGAGGCGGCGTAGTAAATACGCAAGCGTCGCGCTTTGATCGACCCGCTCTGCGCGGGACTTTTCAATGTTGGAAGAGAACCAGTTGAAATCCCCACCGGCGCAAAAACTCTTGCCGGTTCCGGTCAGGATCACGATACGCACCTTGTCATCGGCGGCCAGTTTCTCTGCGGCATCCGCAAGCTCGGCGATCAACGTTCCGTTCAGGGCATTGTGTTTGTCAGGCCGGTTGAGTGTTACCGTGGCGACACCGCGTTCGTCGGTTTCAAGCAGGATGGTTTCGTAGGTCGTTGTCATGGTGTGGGCCTCACATTCTGAATACGGGCGTGTGGCGCCCTGCTTCGGGTACCGAAGAGACGATGGCCAGACACAGGCCAAGGATATCGCGGGTCTGACCCGGTTCGATCAGCCCGTCATCCCACAACCGCGATGTGGCGTAATAGGGATCGGACTGTTCACCGTACTGAGCGCGCACCTGCGCCTCGATCTGGTCCATATCGGCCTGCATCTTGTCTGGATCGCCCCCCTTCTGGCGGCGCAGTTCCAGCATTACGTTGGTGGCGATGTCGGCGGACATGGTGGCCAGTTCCGCCGTCGGCCACGCAAAGAGGAAGTTCGGCGCAAAGCCGCGCCCGCACATGCCGTAATTACCCGCCCCGTAAGAGCCGCCCAGAAGGACCGACAGGCGCGGCACCTTGGCGACCGACATCGCATAGACCAGCTTTGCGCTGTCCTTGGCGATGCCGCCGCGTTCGGCCTCGGTCCCGACCATGAAGCCGGAAATATTGTGCAGGAAGAGAAGTGGGATATTCCGTTGGTCACACATTGATACGAATTGTGCGCCCTTGAGTGCGCTGTCGGACAATAGCGCGCCGTTGTTGGCCAGGATACCTACGCGATAGCCGTGGATACGCGCCGTGCCGCAGACCAGCGTTTCGCCCCAGCCCGGTTTGAATTCGCGGAATTCGCCCGCGTCGATCATGCGCAGCAGAACCTCGCGCATGTCATAGGGTTCCTTGCGGTCGGCGCTGATGACACCGAGCAATTCCGACGGATCATGCGCAGGCGCTTCGGGAGCTGCGTCAGGCTCCATCGGACGCGACTGGCCAAGCTCGGCCACGATGTCGCGCATCAAAGCCAGCGCATGGTGTTCGTCTTCTGCCAGATGGTCGGAAACGCCCGAGACACGAGAATGCATCTCTGCCCCGCCCAGCGTTTCGCCATCGACCTCTTCGTTGATCGCCACCTTGACGATCGAAGGCCCGCCCAGATGGATGCGCGCGTTGCCGCGCACCATGATGACTTCGTCCGACAGCGCGGGGATATAGGCCCCCCCCGCCGTGCAGCCGCCGAACACGGCCGAGATCTGCGGCAAGCCGCTGGCCGACATATTTGTCTGGCGATAGAAGGAATTGCCGAAATGGCGGGCATCGGGAAAGACACGGTCCTGTTCAGGCAGATAGGCGCCGCCGCAATCCACCAGATACAGGCAGGGCAGCCGATTTTCCGCCGCGATTTCCTGGGCGCGGATGTGTTTCTGCACCGTCTCGTGATAGAAAGAGCCGCCCTTTACCGTGGCGTCGTTGGCGATCACCATACAAGGCAGCCCGTGGACCATACCGATGCCGGTGACGATACCGGAACCGGGAACCTCGCCGCCGTATTGGCCATAGGCCGCCAGCGACGACAGCTCGAGAAACGCGGTGCCCGGATCCACCAGCAGGTCGATCCGGTCGCGGACCAGAAGTTTGCCGCGCTTGCGGTGCCGGTCGACCATGTCGGGACGTCCACCCGACGTCGCCTCGGCAATACGGGTGCGCAGGGTTTCGACGCGTTCGTTTTGCGCCGCGTGGTTGCGCGTGTAGGTTTCGGATGCGGTCAGTACTGTTGTTTCGAGACGCGCCATGGATCGGATATCCTGTTACAGTTCGGGCAACCGTCATGCGGCTGCCCGGAATTTTCAGTCGCACGTCAGAACCCGAATGCGCGGCTATGGTGGCTGGTGCTAGATCACGAAGCCGCCGCCGCAGATGATGTGCTGGCCCGAGATGAAGTTCGATTCAGGCGCACAGAACAGATAGACCGCGCCCGCGGCCTCTTCCGGGGTGCCGACCCGGCCCAGAGGGATCATCCGTTCCATCTGGGACAGAAGATCGGGATTCACGCCGACCTTGATCTCTTTTTCCTCGACCTTGATCGTGCTGTCGCCGTCGGCGCTGCCCTCGGTCAGACGGGTGCGAATCGGGCCGAAAGCCACGGCATTCACGTTGACCTTGTAACGGCCCCATTCCTTGGCCATCGTCTTGGTGACCCCCAAAATGCCAGCCTTGGCGGCGGAATAGTTGATCTGACCCGCGTTGCCGCCGGTGCCCGCGATGGACGAGATATTCACCACCTTGCGGAACACTTCCTGTCCGGCGGCGGCTTCTTCCTTGGCCTTGGCGCTGATTATCGGCTGGGCGGCGCGCAGAATTCTGAACGGGGCTGTCATGTGAACGTCGATGATCGCCTGCCATTGTTCGTCGGTCATCTTCTGAACAACGCTGTCCCAGGTGTAGCCGGCGTTGTTCACGATTATGTCCAGACCGCCGAAGCTGTCGACGCCGGTCTTGATGAACCGTTCAGCAAAACCGTCCTCGGTCACGCTGCCGGCGCAGACCACCGCTTCGCCACCGGCGGCGCGGATGGCTTCGGCGGTTTCATTGGCCGGATCGGCATCCAGATCGTTGATTACCAGCCGCGCCCCTTCCGAGGCAAGCTTGAGCGCGATTTCACGTCCGATGCCCCGGCCCGAACCGGAAACCAGCGCCACGCGCCCGTCGAGTTTGTCAGTCATGTTCTATCCTTTCGAGTGGTGCTGTCAGACTTTTTCGTAAAGCGTGGTCACACAGGCCCCGCCGAGACCGAGGTTATGCTGAAGCGCCAATCGCGCACCATCGACCTGGCGCGCATCGGCCGTACCGCGAAGTTGCTGAACAAGTTCGGTGCATTGCGCAAGTCCAGTGGCACCCAGCGGATGACCCTTGGACAATAGACCACCCGATGGGTTGGTCACGTATTTGCCGCCATAGGTGTTATCGCCGTCATCGACGAATTTCGCGGCATCGCCACGTGCGCAAAGGCCGAGAGCCTCGTAGGTGATCAGCTCGTTATGAGCGAAACAATCGTGTAGTTCGACGACGTCTACATCGTCCGGCCCGATGCCGGCGGCCTCGTAGACCTGATCGGCGGCACGTTTGGCCATCGAAAAGCCTACAACCTCGCGCATGTCATGCGCACCGAAAGTTTCGGGACCGTCCGTTGTCATGGCCTGCGCCGATATCCGAACCGAGCTGTCGAGGCCGTGTTTGTCGGCGAATTCCTTGGAACAGACGATTGCCGCAGCGGCACCGCAGGTCGGCGGGCAGGCCATCAGTCTGGTCATGACCCCCGGCCACATGACCGGGGCCGCCATTACCTCTTCGGGCGTCACTTCCTGCCGGAACAGCGCAACGGGGTTCTTGGCCGCGTGTCGGCTGGCCTTGGCACGGATTTTCGCAAAGGTTTCCATGGTTGTGCCGAACTCGTCCATATGGGCCTTGCCTGCACCGCCGAAATACCGGAGCGCCAGTGGAATTTCCGAATTACCCACCAGATCGTCGGTTTCTTCGTCGAACGCCGTAAACGGGCTGATCCGGTCGTGGAACATCGAACCAAGCGCACCCGGCTGCATCTGTTCGAACCCAAGCGCCAGAGCGCAGTCGACCGCGCCGCTTTCGACGGCCTGACGGGCGAGGAACAGGGCCGAGGACCCGGTTGAGCAGTTGTTGTTCACGTTCACTACCGGAATGCCGGTCATCCCGACATGGTAGAGGGCGCGTTGGCCGCTGGTGCTGTCGCCGTAGACATAGCCCACATAGGCCTGCTCTACCTTGTCATAATCCAGACCCGCGTCCGCCAAGGCGGAACGGGTGGCCGTGGCGGCCATCACATCATAGCTTTCGGATTTGCCGGGTTTCTGGAACGGGACCATCCCGACGCCGCTGATATAGGCTTTGTTGGTCATCTCTGTCTCCTATACTGGAACCGGCCGTAGACGAATCAGAACCGGCCCATTTTCTATCACTTGTTAGATTTTTGCATCCAAGAGTGTCTGCCTGTCAACACTACCCTGCTGTGACGTGGGGTGCGCGTCGTCACCCCGAAGCCGTCAGAGCCGGAATATCCCGTAGTGCGGATCATCAATCGGGGCATTCAGCGAGGCGGAAATCGACATGCCAAGCGCATTGCGCGTATCTGCGGGGTCGAGAATACCGTCGTCCCACAATTCAGAGGTCGAGGTATAGGCTTCCACATCTTGGCGGAATTTCTCAAGGACGGGATCGCGGATCGCGGCGATTTCCTCTTCGGTCAACTCCTTGCCTTCGCGCTGAAGCTGGCGGATCTTGACGTCGGCCATGGTATTGGCGGCCTGATCCGCGCCCATCACGCCGATTTCGGCCTGCGGCCACATGAACAGCGTGCGCGCATCCCATGCCCGTCCGCACATGCCGTAATTTCCCGCTCCGTAAGAGGCATTGGCGATCACAGTGAATTTCGGCACGACCGATCCGCCCTGCGCCATCAGCATCTTCGCGCCGTCCTTGGCGATTCCGCGTTCTTCGTATTCGCGCCCCACCATGTAGCCTGTGATGTTCTGGAAAAAGACCAGAGGCGTGCGGTTCTGGTTGCACAGCTGCATGAAATGCGCCGCCTTGAGCGAACTGTCGTTGAACAGCACGCCATTATTGGCAAGGATTCCGACCTTGTAACCCCAGATATGGGCAAAGCCGCAGATCATAGTGGTGCCGTAATCGGGCTGATATTCGTGAAAGCGCGAGCCATCGACGATCCGGGCCAACACTTCGCGCATGTCGAACTGGGTCTTTCGGTCTTTGGGGATGATCCCATAAAGCTCTTTGGGGTCGTAATAGGGCTCTTCGAAAGTGGCGGTTTCGATGATCGTCTTTGGCGTGCGCTTCCATTGGCTGACAATCTCTCGCGCCAGTGAAAAGGCGTGTTGTTCGGTGGCCGCGCGGTAATCGCCGGTGCCCGAAACCGAGGTGTGCATGACCGCTCCGCCCAGTTCCTGAACGCCGACCTCTTCGCCGGTGGCCGCCTTGACCAGCGGCGGACCGCCAAGGAAAATGGCTCCGGTGCCTTCGATGATGATATTGTAATCGCTCAGCGTCGGCACATAGGCACCACCTGCAGTACAATGCCCGCCAACCACCGCGATCTGCGGGATATTGGCCTGGCTCAGCTTCACCTGATTGCGAAAGACGCGACCGCCCAGATAACGGTCGGGAAAGACGCCGTGCTGTAACGGCAGGAAGCCGCCGGCGCTGTCGCAAATGTGAATCACTGGCAGGCGGTTTTCCAGCGCGACATCCAGAAGCCGCACGATCTTTTTGACGGTATGGGGATACCATGCCCCGCCCTTGACGCTCGCATCGTTGGCATGAATGGCGACCTCGCGGCCCTGCACGATGCCGATGCCCGTCACAACGGCGGCGCCGGGCACCGCGCCGTCATATTCGCGGCAAGCCGCGAGGGTGGAAAACTCCAGAAACGGTGTGCCGGGGTCAAGCAACAGCTTCAGCCGCTCGCGCACGCCCAGCTTGTTCTGCCGTGCCAGCCGGTCGATGTCACGTTGCGGGCGCTCGAAACGCGTCGCGTGTTGGCGGGCGTGGAACTCTTTCAGCCGCGCGGACATGGCCGCATGATTGGCCTTGAAATCCGGGGCGTTGGTGTCGATCTGGCTTTCGATCCGGCGCATGATTATTCCTCCTCGGGAGCCAGCTGGGCGAGTGTGGCCTTGAGCCCAAAACTATCACCAGCGGCAAATGGTATTTCAGCGATCACACCATCGCGCGGCGCGGTCAGGCTGGTTTCAAGTTTCATACTTTCGATGACCAGCAGCGGCTGACCTTCCTTGACCTGATCGCCGGCCTTGGCATTCACGGATACGACAACTCCCGGCATCGGCGCGACGATGCGGTCATCGACCGCGCCGCCATCATTTCCGGCCAGACGCTCGGCGGGATCGACGCGACCGATGGCGAATGTCCGCCCGTTCAGATGCACGAATGTCGCGTCCGGCCCGACGGCCACCCGCATGTCGTAAGTGCGCCCGCGCACCCGCAGTGTATAGCCGCCGGGTGCCTCCGCCGCGTCCAATTGGCAGGGGATCGCGCCATCGGGGGTGTTCAGTATCATGCTTCTGCCGTCGTGCGACAGCCAGCATTCGGTCTCTTCGCCGTCGATCTGGTAAATCCGCCGCATCAGTTTCTCCACCCGCCCATTTTTCGGTGCATTTCAGGTATCTGCATCACATCGCTCACCAGCCGTTCGTCCGACAGGGCCGCCGCCGCCATCAACAGGTCGCTCACATCTTCGCCAGGTGCTGTCAGCGTATCGGCCTGTTCGGCCAGAAAGCCGGTCGAGACATCCCCTGATGCGAAATCCGGATGTGCAAGGATGGTATCCAGATAACCGGTGTTGGTTGTTACCCCAAGGATCACGTAGTTCTGGACCGCTTCACGCGCCCGGGCGATGGCTTCTGCCCTGTTGCGGCCGTGGACGATCAGTTTGGACAGCATGGGGTCGAAATCGGTGGTCACTTTGCCGCCGTCCAGAATGCCGCTGTCCACGCGGACGCCTTCGCCGCGGGGTTCGTCCAGCAGCAGGATGTCCCCGATC
>NZ_JBSXOD010000019.1:0-10889 GCF_056859255.1 Sulfitobacter sp. L-8 | reverse complement strand
GATGACCATGGGTCTGCAGAAGGATACCCATATGGGCCGGATGCTGGGTGTGTGGGCTGGCCGTCTGCTCGAAGAAGAAGCAGCGCATGAGTTCAACAGGACGCTGATCGAGACCCTACAGGAAAGCTATGCTGCTGATGTTGAGAAGGGCAGGGGCGATGAGTATGTCAACGTGGCCTCCAGGGACATGAAGGATCCGGTCATCCGCGACGCATGGGGAACCATGGGCACACGGATCAAGGATGATGCAGCAGAGATCTTCGGTCAGGATAACTTCCTGCCTGTGCGCCGTGAGCTGGTCAATGATGCCATTGGTTATCGGTCAGCTTCGATCACGGACATGTGGACAGGCCAGAGCCGGGTGTCAGAGCCAATCCGCAATGCGGTCAAGGAGATTGCGACAGCACTCTTCAAGGAAAACGCATATCGGTACTTGAAGCGCACGGAAGAGGTGGTTTCAGGGGTGAAATGCCTGGTCGATCAACAAGGGTTAGCCTACAGGGTGCATGCAGGTGTAAATCCACGGCTTTTGAAGGAATAGGGTTCAGGAGAACTTCGTGACATACTTTGCCCAATGTTCTCCCGGTGAATGGTCCAGTTTCACGCTTGCGGGATGCTAACCTGAAACCTGAGAGCACATCGGTGCAATGGTTTACGGAGACCTTCTAGACATACGTGCAGAACTTTTAAGAAGTCCCCCGGCTGACATCGAACATGCTGCGTAAATTTCCGGTCAATCAACCTCACTGCCATTCAAAGTTTTAACTTGTACGACCGTTGAACACTTGCTACCGCTCAAAATTGAACAATGTGAGGCGATCCTTTGTGCTCACTCCCATATACGATGCAGCTATGATCAGGCCTTGTGCGGTAGACTAGGAAAATTACCAAATGACAAGCAAGCGTAGCAAGCTGCAGGAGGATACGTATTTTCGCGTCCTTCGCCTTCATCAGGAAAACCCTGAAATGTCTCAGCGCGAGCTGGCAAGAGCAGCCGGGGTCAGCGTTGGTGGCATGCATTACGTGTTAAGCGCACTCGTTGATAAGGGACTTGTAAAGTTGGGGAACTCTACAGCCTCGGAAGACAAGCGGCGATATGCATATGTTTTGACGCCGAAAGGTATCGCTCACAGAGCGGCGCTTACGCGTGCGTTTCTTACCCGTAAAATGGAAGAGTACGAGGCGCTTAGGAATGAAATCAAAGCGCTCGAATTAGATATTCGACGGAAATCTCCAAAGTGCCAAGCGCATGTTAAAGATGATCACGTAGCTGCCTTGTTCCACCCCGCACTGCAACCGGATGACCTCTAGGAAAATAAAATGACAATTAACAAACGAGAAAAACCGACTTGTGTTTTGATCACTGGCGGTACCGGCTCATTTGGAAAGACCATGCTGCGAGATCTTCTTGATGACGGCATTCAGGAAGTCCGGATCATTTCGCGTGACGAAGAAAAGCAAGACGCGCTCAGAAACGAGCTGCGAGATGATCGGGTTCGCTACTACATCGGAGATGTGCGAGACCGCGGTGCAGTTGATCGTGCGGTTCTAGGCGTGGATGCAATTTTTCATGCGGCCGCGCTCAAGCAAGTTCCGAGCTGTGAGTTCTTTCCCCATGAGGCTGTGCTGACGAATGTCATCGGGTCGGAAAATGTCATTCGATCCGCAATAGCGTTGAATGTTCAGAGTGTCGTATGTCTCTCGACCGACAAGGCCGTATTTCCGGTCAACGCTATGGGCATGACAAAGGCACTGATGGAAAAGACAGCTCAGGCTGCGGCGAGGGTCATAGGCCCGGATGGGGACACAATTATTTCGGCCGTTCGCTATGGCAACGTCATGTACTCGCGCGGATCGGCCATTCCGCTTTTCGTGCGCCAAATCAAATCAGGTATGCCGATTACCATCACAGAACCTACAATGACTCGCTTCCTGATGCCCCTCCGGTATAGCGTGGACTTGGTTCACCATGCTTTCCAGAACGCCAACCAGGGCGATCTGTTCATCAAGAAGGCTCCAGCGTCAACGATCGCGGATTTGGTCACTGCTTTGAAAGAGTTGTTCAGCGTCCCTGACCACCCGGTAGACGTGATCGGCTGGCGCCACGCTGAAAAGCTTTACGAGACCCTGGCAAGCGCGCAGGAACTCGGCAGCTCAGTGGATATGGGCGACTACTATAGGATAATGCTCGACATGCGTGATCTAAACTACAAACCCTACTTCTCTGAAGGCGAAGTCGAGACAAAACAGAGAGAAGATTACCACTCGCATAACACGGAGCAACTGAATGTTGCCGGTGTTAAAGAGCTCTTGCTGACCCTGCCCGAGGTCCAGAAGGAACTAAAGAGTTGGAACGGCCCGCAATGAACCAGATTGTCATCACCGGTGCGAAAGGCCTCATCGGCTGGCATGCGCACGCGCGGCTACATGCGGCCAATTGTGCCGCAACGTTCAAGGGAGAGCCGGCGCCGTTCGAGATTGTTGCGCTCGATCACGCCGCTTTTGAGGACGACGCTACCTTGCAGTCCGCGGTTAACGGTGCGCAGGCCGTGCTTCACTTCGCTGGCGTCAATCGGGCGCCTGACGAAGAGGTCGAGGCGGCAAATCCTGCAATCGCTTCCCGGTTGGCAGATGCCTGCAAAACTGCCGGGGTAATGCCTCACATTATCTACGCGAACTCGACGCACGCCTCGAGTGACACGCCCTATGGGCGCTCAAAACGTATTGCTGGAGAGAGGCTATCACAAGTCGGGGGCGGGTACACTGACATGGTGCTGCCGCATATCTTCGGTGAGTGCGCGCGCCCCCGATATAATAACGTGACAGCGACCTTCATTGAGGCGGTGATTGCGGGGGAGACGCCGGATATCAACCCTGACGGGCGTGTCTCTTTGTTGCATGCTGGCACCGCTGCACAGGCGGCGCTGGACGCGGTCATCAATCGCACCACCGGCACCCTACGGCCCGAGCCGCGTGACCTCGCCGTTACCGACATCTTCGCACGCCTGCAGCATTTCCACGCCAACTATCAAGCCAACATCTATCCGGATCTCGGCGATCCTTTCACGACCGCACTTTTCAACAGCTATCGCGCAGCTCTCTATCCGAGCGGGTTTCCGCGTGCGTTGAAGCTGAATACGGATGCTCGCGGTACCTTATTCGAAGCGGTCAAAGGCGGGGGTGGTGGCCAGACCTTCCTATCAACCACCAAGCCCGGAGTGACTCGAGGCGATCATTTCCACCTAACAAAGGTCGAACGCTTCCTCGTCGTCCAGGGTGAGGCGATGATCCGAATCCGCAAGGTGTTGAGCGACGAGGTCTGGGAATACAGGGTTTCTGGCGACGCGCCAGCGTCAGTCGACATGCCGACGTTGCACACCCATTCTATCGAGAATGTTGGCGAGGGCGATCTTCTTACTTTGTTCTGGACCCATGATTTGCTCGATCCGGCCAACCCGGACACTTTTGCTGATAAGGTATTGAAATGAAACGCCTCAAGGTCATGACCATTCTCGGCACACGGCCTGAGATCATTCGTCTGTCACGCGTGATGGCTCGGCTAGACGATTTCGCCGACCATGTCATTGTACATACTGGCCAAAACTGGGACTATGAGCTGAACGAGGTGTTCTTTGACGACCTCAGCGTGCGTAAGCCTGACCATTTTCTCGGCACTGGCGGCGGGACGCTGGGCGAGACGCTTGGCAAGATCCTGTCGGAAAGTGAGAAGGTGCTGTCAGAAGAACGGCCCGACGCGGTTGTGGTTCTGGGTGACACCAATTCAGCGATCTCGGCGATCATGGCGCGGCGGATGAAAATCCCAGTCTACCACATGGAGGCAGGCAACAGGTCGTTCGACCGAAACGTACCCGAGGAGACCAATCGCAAGCTGGTGGATCACATTTCAGACTTCAATCTGGTCTATACCGAGCACGCGCGGCGGCACCTGCTGTCAGAAGGTATCCAGCATCGCCGCATATATCTGACCGGATCGCCGATGCGTGAAGTTTTGGAACACTACCGTCCGCAGATCGAGACATCTGACGCGTTAACGCGGTTGGGGCTGACAGCTCGAAAGTATTTTATCGCATCCCTGCATCGTGAGGAAAACGTGGATCATCCGGGCCGACTGGCCATCCTGGTTGGTGCGCTGAACGCGTTGGTCGCCGCACATGAAGTGCCACTTATATTGTCCACACATCCTCGCACCCGCACGCGACTAGATGCGTTGGGGCTGAAGTTTGATAAACGCATCCAAGACATGAAACCTTTTGGTTTCCACGACTACAACAGGCTCCAGATGCAGGCCTTCTGCGCCATTT
Organism: Sulfitobacter sp. L-8; assembly: GCF_056859255.1. Taxonomy (NCBI): domain Bacteria; kingdom Pseudomonadati; phylum Pseudomonadota; class Alphaproteobacteria; order Rhodobacterales; family Roseobacteraceae; genus Sulfitobacter; species Sulfitobacter sp. L-8. The sequence goes on along the minus strand of NZ_JBSXOD010000019.1, from coordinate 6,567 downwards.
CAGACAGTGGTACGATCGCAGAAGAAGCGTCCATCCTCGGGTTTCCTGCCATCACGCCGCGCGACGCGATCGAGCGTCCGGAAGGCCTCGATGTGGGCTGCATCATGATGACTGGCGTTAACCAAGAGGCGATCGAAGACGGTGTCAAAGCCGCTGTTCAATTCTTCGGCGAGCGTGAGGCGGCAGATCTGTCTCATCCTGTGCCCGCCGACTACTGTGTTACCAATACGTCAGAGAGGGTGGTTAGCCTTATCTTGGGCACAGCGCGCCTGAGCAATCAATGGGATGGCATTCGGCTGAATACCGTTTGAGAAAGTACCCGATAGGGGTGTAGTATAGGGTGACGCAGAAAGAGATTGATCCTGATGGCAGAGGTGCTTATCGAGCCTTTTGGAGCCCTATGAGTCTCCATCCAAATGGCCTGTGTCGACCATGGCGGAAGCGAGAAAGAGAAACTGCCATGCGAAAGAATGCAACTGGAAAGGAAGCGCGGGATGGAGCTTTGTCAGGTATATGCGGGGGGGTGGGTAAATTGCCTCCTGCGAGCGCGTCACCTGCTACCGGTTTTGGGCGGGTAATGATTGTGACCCACACTTTGGCTCGCTGCGCCCTACTTTTGTCGAAGACGCCAAATCTGAAATACCAGCTCGAGGCTAGCCGAGGCTAATGGCAGTTGCGAATTCCCATCAGCTATTGCGGTTTGGCAAAAGCTCCACCTCTGATCTGGTATTTAGGTTCATCCTATTGGATGTCCTTTTTTTCCCATATCCTCCCGGATTGCCAGTTACGTTCGGAGTAATTGCGGCGATCATTTGGCCAATCATATCGTTAAGGCGCGCCAACACACGATATTTTATTTTAATAACTAGCTTGATAGCATTGGTGATTTTATCATTCATGCGTTTCTTAGCTTTCTCAGCACAGTCATCAAGCGTGTATTTTGTTCCGAATTTCATAAATGGAGGTATCTTATGCTTCATGGCAATTATAACATTGATGATAACGTCGAATAGAAATACCCTATCTTTTTGGGACGAAAACAAAGAATTTTCTCTTCTGGTTATGAAGGCTTATATAGTCTTCAAATCCGTCCTTGCTATTATTTTCTTTATATCCCCTTCTCAGTATTTTAGTATCCGTTCTTTTTGGACGTTATCTGGGGATACAATCGAGATTGGATTTCTGAATACCCATACGCGTTTTACAGGAACACTCAGTGATCCCAACAACTTCGCATGCATCATGGCAGCCGTAGTCGCTTTTGTTGTCTTTCGTCAGTCGGGAAAGATTATCCAAAATATTGGAATTCTGCTTCTGGCGTGCCCCTCCATCGCAGCATCTATGAGCGTGACCGGTATTTTTGCATTCACGTTGGTAACCATCATGTATGCTTTGAATGCAAAATTGCCCGGTAGCATGGGAACACGGCTTGCCTTTAGGGTGGGGCTCATTTTCTTGTTTCTGCTTATTTCTTTTGTTACCTTTCTACTTGTTCAGGACAATATAGTGGTCCAGCTTGCGCTTCAACGCGTTGCCGAAGGCTCCGCAGAAAGTCGATTTGCAAAATTTGAGATCCTTGGGGACAACGAGAAGGTTCTAAGCGCATTATTGGTTGGAGAGGGTGCGACAATTATTTGGAATTCTATGGAGTTTCGCCCCCATATCGGGCACCTTTATATTTTTCTTGGGTTTGGCCTTCCCGCCTATATAATTTTCTTGTTTACCTTCTTTCCGGTTTCGCTTAAAAAACCATTGATCCATGCAGTGTTTCTTTTGCCAATTTTCCTTGGCTTCTCCTTGAATGTGGGGATCTATGAGCCGCGTTTTGCGGGCATTTGGGCGATTTTGATTGGTCTATATTTCATTGAGCCCCACAGCCTGGTAGGCTCGCATCCCCTGATGGCTAGCGGAATGCAGCCAGCCGATAGTTCTCTTGGCGGAAGGTTGATCTGATGGCATCCTCATCGCAAAATATCGCCATAGTCATCGCCTGCTACAACCGTCCGTCGTCTCTGCAGCGTATTCTGGAATCGCTCAGTTTAGCGACCTATCCTGATCACCCTGTTCCTCTGGTGATCAGCATCGACCGCAGTGACGTCCAGGCCGACCTCATCGCGCAGGCTAAGGCGTTTGATTGGCCGTTTGGGTCCAAGACGATCCGTGCCTTCGATGAGCGTCAGGGTCTCCGGGAGCATATTCTGCAATGCGGAGATGTGGCGCTGGAGCATGACGGTGTTATCGTGCTGGAAGATGACCTTATCATCGGAGTGAATTTCTATCACTTTACTACTCAGGCCGTCGCTGCTGTGGGCACGGATGACCGGGTTGCGGGTATCTCGCTTTATGCGCCCGCGATCAACGAGATGGTGCCGCTCCCTTTCACCCCCGCACCGTCTAGGTTTGATGGGTATTTTTTGCAAAGCACGCAATCATGGGGCCAGTGCTGGACGGCCTCCATGTGGCGGTCGTTCCGCGACTGGTATCGTTCCGCGCCGTCGCCGCTATCGGATGAGGCGGATATGCCGGGGCGTATCTATTCCTGGCCCGAAACGTCGTGGAAGAAATACCACATGAAGTTCACCGTTCAGACTGGACGCACCTGGCTCTACCCCTATGTGTCGCATTCAAGCAATTGTTCGGATGTCGGAACGCATAACCCACGCCCGTCCTTCCTGTTTCAGGTGCCTTTGGCCTCGGGGTCCCATCATGAATATGACCTGCCTCAGCCTGACGATGCCGCTGCAATCCATTACGACGCGTTTTTTGAGCGGAGCGGGTTGGCAGACGAGGATGGGACACCCCTGTTGCTCGATCTCTATGCGACCCGCCGCCAAATTCCCGCAGGGTGCCGGTTCGTCACCGGGCGACCTGTGGATCTTGCTCCTGTGCGAAGCTATGGCCTGCTTTATCGGCCCCATGACGAAAACGTGGCGCGGGCGGCTTCGGGCAAGGATTTGCATACATACGATGCCAGTCGGCTGCTTGATCTATCGGGGTGCGCGAGTATCCGGCAAATGGTATACCAGTCCGATCTGATATGGTCCGATAGCCTCCGCGTCGGACTGTTCGGGGTGCGGCATGCCATCCCCGACAAATTGCGTCGGATCTCACGGAAGCTGGTTAAGTGGATCACTGGGGAAAAGCGATGACTGGCCGGATCACCCTCTACTCCACGGCGCAGACGGACACCAACGAGGGGCGATTGACTGCTTCCATCGTGTCTGCGTTGGCGCCCGAATTGCAGGTCCAGACGGTCAGCCATCGACTGGGACTCCTGTCTATGTTGCGGCGATCCGATGCCTTGGTCGTCCATACTCCGCTAGGGTTTTCGGTCGGTGCAATTTTTCTGGCGAAATTGCTGCGCCGTCCAGTCATCGCCTTTGTGTGGGATCTTTACCCCGTCATGATCCACGGTCGCCGCTATAACAGGCGTCTGCGCCGATTGATTGCTGACACAATCGAGGGGCTGGCACTCCGGTTGTCGGACCACTTGATTGTCCAGACAGGTGACTTCCTGTCCTCTCCGATTCTCGCGCGGGCACGGGTAATTCCGTTCTGGTATGTGCCCTCGGCTCCCGTCGCGCGCACCACGAGAAGCACGAATGCGGCTGGCCCCTTGCGATTTGCCTTCGCGGGCCAGATCAATGAAACGCGGGGGCTGCTGGAAACTGTGGCGTCCCTCGACGCGATGTTGAACGAGAAGGCAAATCTTCATATCTACAGTCGTGATCCATTTGAGCCGCCCGCCGACTTGCGAAACCTCACCGTTCATCATCGCGGACACATGTCGAAGGATCAACTAGCCCGGTCCTTGGCGGAAGATGATATTGGACTTGTCTCGTTGCATCCGGGCTTTGACGGACCGGCGTTTCCGTCAAAGTCTCTCGACTATCTTGCCGCTGGATTGTCGATCGCCTATTTCGGCCCGGTCCTCGAACATTACGCGGCCCTTCTCGAACGAACGAGTTGCGGCGTTGCGGCGGGGGGGACCCGTTCGATCGATTTCGACCACCTACTTGCTCCCCAGAGCACCTTTCAACATTGTATAAACTCATTTTTTGACCAAGTTCGCGCCGACCCGACCCGGTTGAAATGCCATTTCGCGGATATCATTAACTGCCACATAGAACCGTCATCCGCTGGCTCAAGCCGCGCCTTCACTGACAACACATTGGACAAGTAGTATGAAAATTTCGTTTCGTCAGGCAGCAAAGCTTGTAACGCCGCCGTTTGTGCCTGCAATCGTGCGTTGGAGCCAAGCCTTACCAAAGCGTGGCAAACTTTTCGACGGGCATGACGACATCTTTCTCGATCTGGTCGCGAAGGCAGGATCCTATGCCGAGTATGGGTGTGGGGCAAGCACCATCTGGACAGCGAATAATACATCGCTGGACATAATAAGTGTCGATACCAGCGCAGACTGGCTTCGCCATGTCCAGTCATCAATAAACCGCACGGAAGGCGTTACACCAGTTCACGTTGATCTTGGCCCTTTGGGCGATTGGGGGCGGCCTATGGACTATAGCAGACGTAGAAAGTTCATCGACTACGTCGAAGGGCCATGGAAGGCGGACCAAACAAGTGATTTGGTCCTCGTCGATGGCAGATTGCGAATAGCGTGTTTCCTGACAAGCCTTTTGCGGGCCCGGCCAGGCACGACGATCCTGTTTGACGACTATATCGGCCGTCCCCACTTTCAGGTGGCCGAGGAATTTGTTCCGTCAGCGCGCAGGAACGCGAGACAGTCCGCGTTCGTCGTTCCCGAAAAAATCGATCGTTCGTTTGTTAAGGCAGAGCGGGATAGATTCCTGTACGTGATGGAATGATGAACTTGCAGGATGCTCAGTGAAGTCATGGGGAGTCTTCACACTGGGGTTTATTGGCTGGCGTCCGAAAGAGTTGTCGCAGCTCTTATGGGATTGCTCACCACATTTCTTGTGGCGCGTTTCATGGGACCTGTCAATTTCGGCATCTTCGCGTTCATTTTCGCATCTATTGGGCTTGGTTTGGCAGCCGGTCAGTTGGGCATGGACTCCCTACTGGTACGCAGTTTCGTAAAATCGGACGGGGCGGATGGGAAGATCATCGGAACTGCAATTCTCATCAAGGCTGTGGCCAATGTGATCAGTTTCGCGGTAGTTTTCTTGATCGTTGTTGCGTCGATCGATGGTAGCCAGAAAGAGTTGCAGATTCTGATATTGAGCGCATCTGTTTTTGCGCTGTCCAGCGTTACGACCGTGCTGGGGCCTTGGTTCAAGGCACGAGAAGATTTCCGATCCCTGTTCCGCGTTAGGATCATTGCGACAATCGTTTCTCTTGTGGCCAAGGTCGCCGTTGTCGCGTCCGATTTGTCAATCTTGGCCATGGCTAGCGCGCATATTCTTTATTTTGTCACTGAAACGATCGTCTGCTTCGCCCTGTTTGCGCATCATAAGGGAGCGCCGATACGAAGTTGGGCTTTTGATCGATCGATTGCGGGGGAACTCTTTAAGAGTGGTGCGCCGCTTTTTTTCGCCACTATAGTCGCCGCGACCTACATGAACATCGACATGATGATGTTACGCTACTTTTGGGACGCGCGAACGGTCGGAGAATATGCACTGGTGCCGCAAATGCTGAACGCCGTTCAAATTATTCCCTATGCAATTACTTCTGCGGCCTTTCCTGCGATACTTGCTCTCGTAATGAAGGATGCAAATGGCGATATATCAGTTCTTTGCCGTCGCATATATGGCCAACTACTTCTGTTTTCCTTCGCCGCGCTACTATTGGTGGTGTTTGCTGTTCGCCCGCTCACACCTCTTCTATTTGGGGCCGAATATACGGCTTCTTTAACTTCTATGCTTGTGGCAGCCTTTACAATTCCTTTCATCTTTATCCGGCACCTCAGCACTAAACTTTTCGTCGCCTACAACATTCGCTATGACTTCGTGAAGATGGAACTAGCCGGACTGTCAGTAAACATTGTTCTCAACGCATTGCTAATTCCGCTTTATGCTGGCGTCGGAGCTGCGATTGCGACTGTTTTAGCCTATTTTATATCAACGATTGTGATGGCGTTCGCCTTCAGGCGTAGCCGTGCGATTTTTCTCCCTATCTTGAGGCGGCCGCAAACTATAAAATCTGATCCGGTGATGCCAACAGATGATCTGCCGCACAGATGAGAATTCTTCTCCTGATCCGGTGATCATAATGCGATAGCGCGACACGGCGAAAAATCACACCAGGTTCGTCAGCATCTGGGGGCAGGTCAAAGGCCGTTCATCCCATTGGCTGAGCCCAATTGTTGAACCACCCATTGAGCGTCAATTTGTTGTTCGTCACGTCGACTGACGGTGGCGGAAATCCAAATTTGGACTGGGATCCTAAATGGCTTCACCGCGCTTGGCATTTGCCCGTAACCTGCTCCCCTTTGATTCCGCTAATTTGTCCGCCCTGAACAACCATCAAGACATTGATAACGAATGATTAAGTGGTGATTTTAATAGCCTTTTTCTGCAGTGTTTTATACTATCGCGTTGAAAACCCTGCAAATTGGTCTGGCCATGAAGCACCGTAATCGCACCC
>NZ_JBSXOD010000018.1:0-39987 GCF_056859255.1 Sulfitobacter sp. L-8 | reverse complement strand
CTCTTCGCCGGGGCCGACACCGGTGCGGAAACACTCGCCCGCGCCATGACCGTCATTGAAACCGCCAAGCTGAACAACCTGGACCCACAGGCCTATCTCGCTGACATCCTCGACCGCATCCATGATCATAAGATCAACCAGTTGGATGAGTTGTTGCCGTGGAATTGGAGTGCCGATTGTCCGTAACTTACGTCATCTCTGACGTCGGTATCTATATGCTGGCCGCAGTCGCCGAGATCGCAGGATGCTTTGCATTCTGGGCATGGCTGCGACTTGATCGCTCCGGATGGTGGCTGATCCCAGGCGGTATAGCTCTCGCACTTTTTGCCTACCTGTTAACGAAGGTCGATGTTCAGTTCGCTGGCCGCGCCTATGCTGCCTACGGTGGCATATATATTGCCGCATCCATAGCTTGGCTGTGGACTATAGAGGGTCAAGTTCCAACGCGATGGGACTCCACCGGCGCAGCCTTCTGTCTGACTGGAATGGCAATCATTCTGATCGCACCCATGATTCAAAAGTAAAACGCGGTATCAATCGAGCGGTTACGTTGTATGCGTTCGCCCGGTGCCCGTGATCATCGCCGACCTCGCCCTGAGTGGCATGGCCCCGTCCCGTCGGGCTTACCATCAGCGGCTCAACCGACCCGGACCTGGCACGGATGATGCCGGGGCAGATTTCTTACACCCGGACCAACGGCACCCCACACCCAAGTACCGGTAACAGCGTATGCAGCACATTTATTGAAAGACGGGTTTTTCACGTTTGACCGAGACAGTCGCCAGAGAAAGACCGCACAAGCATCGCCCAACCCGTCTATATCCGGCGAAATCAACATGTTCAGGTAAGGAAGTGGTGCCCCCACACGGACTCGAACCGCGGACCTACTGATTACAAATCAGTTGCTCTACCAGCTGAGCTATAGGGGCACTGCGCGTTCGTTTAGAAGATTGATGCGGACCGTGCAAGAGGGGAAATGGCAAATATTTTGCAGTTTTACACATCGTGCCAGAAGGTTTATTGCAAAGACGACATAAGGAAAGTTGAACTGAAATCCCATGCAGTTAATTTTGCACGCAGGTGCCCACTATACTGAAGAAGACCGACTGTTAAAAAGTCTGCTTACCGATAAGGCCCTGCTCGCCATACACGGGACTTTTGTGCCGGAGCACAGCGTCTATCGTGGGTTGTTTCGCGACACTTTGAACGCGATGCATAAAACTTCGGCGTCAGACAGCGCTCGTGATGTTCTGCTAGATGCAATCCTGGAGGATTCCCAGGCGGAACGCGTGATATTATCGGACGCCAATTTCTTTCGCACCCCGGCGACGGCGATGATCGACGGCATGCTGTATCCCTCCGCCCCGGTTCGGATGATGCGCATGGCGCAGCTTTTTCCGGATGATGAGTTGAAGATTTTCTTGGCTATCCGTAATCCTGCGACCCTTTTGCCGATTCTTCACCAGGTTTCCGCCGACAATTCAGACACGCATTTCTGGGGGGACAAAGACCCGCTGGATGTACGATGGTCAGACACCCTGACCTTGCTGCGCGATTCAGCCCCCGAGATCGATATCACCGTTTGGTGTAACGAAGACGCGCCACTGATTTGGGGCAACATCCTGCGCGAGATGACAGTACTGCCAACAACGGTGCCGCTTGCTGGTGAATTCGACCTGCTTGAAACCATCATGAAACCAGAGGGAATGGCCCGGTTCAAATCATATCTGGCGGCGCACCCACAGATCACGGGCATACAGCAGCAACGCGTGATTGCCGCGTTTCTGGACAAGTTCGCGATAGAAGACGCGCTTGAGGAAGAACTGGACATGCCAGACTGGACAGATGAACTGGTCGAGCAGATGACCGAGATTTACGACGCAGATGTGGCGCAGATCCAGCAGATACCGGAAATCAGGATGCTGTTGCCTTAGTTTGACGGCCTTGCTGCAATCTGCACCGCGCATTTGGGGCGGCATGTTCAGCTTATCGAGAGCCCATCGACCCTGAGAGGAAATGCCAAACCTTTGGCAAAATAGTCGCTTCGTAGGTCCAGCAGTTGCCCCAGCGGGTCCGGTGTGGCGTTGTTGGGGTGTCCGTCATCAACGGGCCCGTCACTTGGCACCTGGCCCGCGACCAATTGCAATACCGGCCGCCGCCTTTGAATGCAGTCGTCCAGCACATCACGCAGTTGACCGGTATCCATCGATTGATCCGGCAAGTTGTCTATAGCCAATATCTGGCGCGTCCCCACCCCTGCCAAGGCCGCGGCTTCCAACCATGCCTGAGCGCATGTTTGCGATACGACAAGCACCGGAAACTCTTGGATGTCACGCAGGTATGAGCGGTGCATTTCTGCCAGCCCGATTGTTTGAATCGTATATGGTTCGACCGATCGCTTGATGTCGGCAACGGATAAACCGGTTTCGTCTTGCAAGCGCTTGACCAGGCCTAATACCTCTTTCACATCCAGATTCATCAATGACCAGTTGTCCAGCTCGACCAGCTTGGCTGAACCTCCCTGAACCAACGCAACCTCGAACCCTTTAGCTTTCGTCATCACGGGATCAAGACAGATCGCATTGGCCAACGATATCGGCAAATAGGTGACGTCTATCGCGTCGTGCAGGCTTTGAACCTTTCCTATGGCGGTGAAATGCGCCCCGTGGTCTCTGACCTCGGTCTTGGCCCGTTCGATGTTCGGCCAAAACGACAGGTGGCCAAGCTCCGTGTACTGGGGCGATTTCGTACCGCGCAACTGTTCAAGCTGGCTTTTGAGAGCACTGATAGCCGCCTGGTCCCGATCGGCATGTGCACCTGAATCCTCCGAGCTTTTAAGAACGCCTATGTGCCCGGTCTGTGCAAGCGTCGTCGGCGCAAAGGTATTCGCAACGCGCAATGGATTTGGCGCGCCCCTGGTTGTGGGAACTGGATTGGCCCATACCCTGCCGGCAGACCGGTCTGAGTGCGCGTGGTTATGTGACGGTGAAAAGGTGCTGGAATCTTGAATGTTATTATTATGCGATGACATGTAACTTGCCCTACGTATGGAAATTAGGCCTAATAAAGCGGCGCGAAAAATTGCCCCGCGAAAATCGCTAAGCTAGTAACCAACTACGAACATAAGAAAACGTAGCATAAATAATGTGATTTTGGCGAAAAAACAATCTGAAGTATAGTGGTTTTTCTAAATACAACTTATGGGCTGCATGTGGGGATCACCGTATCAGTTGTTGTGCAGACGCGCGACGATACTGTCCGCAGTCACAGTCCCGATGATATCTTGCCCCTCGGCAACCGGAATTGCCTGCACAGCCCCGGACATCTGTTCGATCAGCTCTGACACCGGGGTTTCGGTGGCGACCGGGTTGGTATCCGAGGCGACCACCGGGCCCATGACGTCACGTGCGGTCAACACCCCGAGCGGATTCATATTCGCGACAAACTCGGCGACGTAAGCCGAGGCAGGGTTGGAAAAAATCTCGCGCGGGGTGCCGCACTGCACAATGCGGCCTCCTTCCATGATCGCAATCCGACCGCCCAATTTGAAAGCTTCATCCAGATCGTGGCTTACGAAGATAATTGTCCGTTTCAACTCGCGCTGTAACTCAAGCAGTTCGTCCTGCAATCGGGTGCGGATCAACGGATCAAGCGCCGAGAAAGGTTCATCCATCAGCAAGATCGGTGCTTCGGTAGCAAAGGCACGGGCAAGACCGACACGCTGCTGCATACCACCAGAGAGTTCGCCCACCTTGCGATCAGCCCAATCGGCAAGCCCGACCAAGGCAAGCTGCTTTTCCGCACGGTCCAGCCGTTCCTGTTTGGGAACATCGGCCAGTTCCAACCCAAGGGCCACGTTGTCGCGCACGGTGCGCCAAGGCAGCAAGCCAAACTGTTGGAATACCATGGACACACATTCACGCCGGACCCTGCGCAGATCTGGGGCGGAGCTTGCTGCGACATCACAGCTCCAGTCGCCGTCATTTACCCGTACCGTGCCGCGCACCAGCGGGTTCAACCCGTTCACCGCACGCAACAACGTGGATTTGCCAGAGCCCGACAACCCCATCAGCACAAGAATTTCGCCCTGTTTTACGTCGAGGGTGCAATTGTGCACCCCCAACACCTGCCCTGTTGCCGCTTCGATCTCGGCGCGGTCCTGCCCCGCGTCCATCAACGGCAAAGCTTTCTCGGGCTTTTGACCGAAAACGATAGATACGTTGTCAAACTCAACGGCATTCGCAGGATTCATCATCTCGTCGCTCATTTCCGTGTCACCCGCAGCATTCGGTCCAGCATGATTGCAACGACCACGATGATCAAACCCGATTCAAATCCCAAACCGGTATTCACCTGATTAAGGGCGCGCACCACAGGCACGCCCAGTCCGTCGGCCCCCACCAAGGCGGCAATTACCACCATGGACAGCGAAAGCATGATGGTCTGGTTCAGGCCCGTCATGATCTGCGGCAAGGCATAAGGCAATTCGATTTTCCATAGTGTCTGGCTGGGTTTCGCGCCGAATGCCTGCCCCGCCTCAAGCAATTCCTTTGGCGTGGATGCAATGCCAAGCTGGGTCAGCCGTATCGGTGCTGGCAGCACAAAGATTACCGTGGCAATAAGGCCGGGGACCATCCCGATACCGAAGAACACGATCGCGGGAATGAGGTAAACAAAGGTTGGAAGGGTCTGCATCAAGTCAAGCACAGGTGCCATGTACCGGTACAGCCGCGGCCGGTGCGCGGCGGCAATGCCGATTGGCACGCCTACCCCCATGCAGACGACGCAGGCTGACAGCACCAGCGTCAGGCTTTCGGTAGTTTCCTCCCAATAGCCCTGATTCAGAATGAACAAGAACCCCGCCACGATCAACAAAGGCATCTTCAGATTGCGCTGGATTACCCAGGTCAGCCCCGCGAATACGGCGATAATCACCAGCGGATGCGGGGTTTGCAACACCCACAGGATAGCATCAATCAACCATTCCATCGCGGCGGCCAGCCCGTCGAACAACCAACCGGCATTGATGAGCAACCAGTTGAAAGCAGCCTCGGCCCCATCGTCGACCGGAATCTTGTTGTCAGTGAGCCAGTTCATATTTGCCTCCGCAGCGCTGCTGTCAAATCGTACCAAAAAGGGCCCGCTTATAGCAGGCCCTTTTATTCATATACCCAGATTTATTGAGTGATCTTTTGGGTCGCCGCCATCGCGTCGCCACCATCCTTGGTGGTCACACCGGCCAGCCAGGTGTTCAGGACGTCGGGGTTGGCCTTGATCCAGGCTGTCGCGGCTTCGGCAGGGTCCTTGCCATCGTCCAAGATCGCTCCCATGATCTCGTTTTCCATCGCCAACGTGAATTCCAGGTTGTTTAACAGTTTGCCAACATTTGGGCATTCTTTGACATAACCTGCGCGGGTGTTGGTCTTGACCGTCGCCCCGCCCAGATCAGGCCCGAAGAAGTCATCGCCCCCCTCGAGATAGGTCAGATCAAAGTTGGAATTCATCGGGTGAGGTTCCCACCCGAGAAACACCACCGGATCGCCCTTGCTGGTGGCTCGTTTCACCTGCGCCAGCATCCCCTGTTCGGACGATTCAACGACTTTGAAATCCTTCAGACCAAACGCGTCATCGTCGATCATCGACTGGATCAGGCGGTTGCCATCATTCCCGGCTTCGATGCCATAGATCTTTCCGTCCAGCGCATCTGCATTCGCAGCGATATCCGCGAATGTCTTGATGCCCATGTCAGCGGCGGCTTTGTTCACAGCCAGCGTATATTTCGCACCGGTCAGGTTCGTACGCACGGTATCCACGGTCCCAGCGTCACGGTAAGGCGCGATATCTGCTTCCATCGTGGGCATCCAGTTACCCAGGAACACGTCGATGTCCCCGGCGGCCATCGATGTATAGGTGACAGGCACGGACAATATCTTTATGTCGGTTTTATACCCGAGCGCATCTAGAATGACCGTGGTTGCTGCCGTGGTCGCGGTGATGTCGGTCCAGCCTACATCGGAAAATGTGATCTCTTCGCAACCGGCGGCGGCAAGGCTGCTGGCGAAAGACAGGGACAAGGCGGTCGTCGCGGCTAGGATTTTCATGTTAAAGTGGCTCCCGATTGTAATTATTATTGGTGACATAGTAGAGCGCGAATGCCGGGGTTGATGCAACCCGAAATCTTGGGCCACACGACCGATTACATATGCTAGACTGACATAGCAGTTGCAAAATCCCGGCGCTCTGGGATAGCCAACCTTGGAAAAGCCGATACGTGACCTGCCCGCACAGCGGGAGGAAACTGGATGGGATCAACGGGATGATAATCTGCCTAGCATTTTCTGCAAATTTTAGCGGTCCATCGCGATGAACCCTCGAAACGTAGACTGGATAGCCGTCGATTTCGCGGCCCCCGGGATTCACATCTGGGCCCATGATACGGATGGCGATGTTGTCCAGCATGACATAATTCCACCCGGCAGCGTTGGTGCGGAACTGGGGGCAATGTTGCATGCCCTTGAACCTTACCTGTCCGATGACCAAACTATTCCCGTTATCTGTTCTGGCTATTCGCCCCTGCCCGCGCAGATTTCAATGCCCGTGCCGTCGGAACCCGCCGGTACATTAAGTCGCCTTGCGGTGGAGGACCCCAGGGTTTCGGTACTGACGACACCCGGGCTGAAGCAGGCCCGTCCGCTTGGGCTGATGCAAGGCAGCGCGACAGCGATCAGCGGTTTTTTGACCGGGACGCCGGATTTCGACGGTGTGGTTTGTACCGTCTCTAAAAATGCGCATTGGTCGCATATAAGCGCCGGTGAAGTCGTGAGCTTTCAATCTTTTCTGACGCCGGAACTGGCCGGCCAGTTGACATTCGGTCCGGCGCAGAAGAACAGCCCGGGGCCCGGCGATCTGGACGAACCTGTCTTTGATATCGCGGTTGACGAAATCATGACGCGTCCGGAGCGCTTTGCCGCGTCTTTGGCACAGATATCCGCCGGAGCCGCGCTGAAAGAGATTTCTCCGACGGCGGGGTATTCACAGCTTGTGGGCGGGTTGATCGGAATGGAACTGTCAGGGGCTCGCCCGTATTGGCTGGGTCGGCAGGTTGCGATTATTGCCGACGACCCTTGGGGGGCACTTTACGCCCGTGCCCTTAAGGCCCAAGGCGTTCAAGCAACAATCGAGCCCCGCGCACCGCGGGTTCTTGCGGGGTTGCGGCATTGCTATCAAGAATGGTGTGCCAAAAAGAACTAAGCCACGCGTTCATGCAACGTAGTTGTCGTCGCGACATGCCCCTCGGCCCGGTTGCGCATGGCGCGCGAGGGCCGCTCGGTGCAATCCCGCTGACGTGTTGTCAACATGGGATGACCTTTGGCTGACAACCTTGTGACCGTCAGGAACCCCTCCCCCGGACCGGCCGTTGTCTTGGTAAGCATAAAGGAGATCGAGCTTGTCCAAGATCACAACCATCAACCCCGCCACCGAAGAAGAAATCCAGACCTATGACCTGATGTCGGAGCGTGAGGCCACCCAACGTGTCGAAGCGTGTCATGACGCATTTCTGAAATGGCGTGAGATACCGCGCCAGGAACGCGCCACCTATCTTACCAAGATCGCGCAGAAGCTTCGCGATAACGTCGATGACCTGTCAGCCTTGATGACGCAAGAGACCGGAAAACTGTTAAAGGACGGTCGCACAGAAGTGGAAATCTGCGCCGCCATTTTCGACTATACTGCCAAGCACGGACCCGAGTTGCTGGCAGACGAGGAACGTACCCACGCTGGCGGCAAAAAACGCGGGGTAGTGAGCTATCAGCCTATCGGGGTGATATACTCTATCCAGCCTTGGAACTTTCCGCTCTATCAACCGGTCAGGGTATTAGCGGCAAGCCTGATGATCGGAAACGGGTGTGTGTTGAAGCACGCCAGTATCTGCACCGGGTCGGGCCTTCGGTTGCGTGAACTGTGTATCGAAGCAGGACTTCCCGAGGATCTGTTTCAGGTCATACTGATCGACCATGATACAAGCGACAAGCTGATAGAACATCCCAAGGTGCGCGGTGTAACCCTGACAGGAAGCGATCAAGCCGGCAGCCATGTCGGTTCGGTTGCCGCCAAGGTGCTCAAGAAGACCGTGCTCGAGCTGGGGTCGAACGATGCGTATCTGGTTCTCGAAGACGCCGATATAGAAACCGCTGTAAAGTTTTCAGTGATCGGGCGTCTTTACAACAATGGGGAAACCTGCGTGTCAGCCAAGCGCTTTATCGTCGCGGACAAAGTGTATGACGCCTTTGTCGATGCATTTGTCGAGCAGATGAAAAAGATTACTTTGGGCGATCCGACTGACGAGGCGACCCAGCTTGGGCCATTGTCGAGCCAAGGGCAATTCGACACGGTCAAGGAACAGGTTGAACAAAGTGTCGCCAAGGGTGCCAAATTGCTGTGTGGTGGCAAGGCCCCGGACCGCACCGGCGCGTATTACCCCGCCACTGTCTTGGCCGAAGTCACGCCCGGCATGCCTGCGTATGACGACGAAATATTCGGCCCCGTCGCATCGGTGATCCGCGCCAAAGACGACGAAGATGCGATGCGTTTGGCGAATGACAGCCGATATGGCTTGGGCGGCGGCATTTTCTCCACGGATGAGGATCGCGCGCTGAAGCTGGCGCGGAATTACTTCGATACCGGAATGGTTCGGATTAATTCGTTCGGAGCCGCTGACCCGAACATGCCGTTCGGTGGCGTGAAAAACTCGGGCTACGGACGAGAGCATGGCGGGTTTGGTATGAAAGAGTTCGTAAACGCCAAGGCGATATTCCTGCCCTGATCGCGTTGTATCCGACGGGTCATGCGAACAAACGTGTAACCGGGGCGCGTCGGCGCCTCGGGCTGGCCGTCTGTTAGCAATATTGAACCCGAAACAGTGAATGATGGAGATTTTACATGACGATGAATATTCTTGTTGCTGGTGCTACCGGCAAAACCGGCCGCCAGGTTCTGCAGTATTTGATGGATCGAGGTCACCAGCCCACCGCGTTGGTGCGCGAAAGCTCTGACACCGGCGACCTTCCCCATGGTGTGAACCTGCGAAGCGGGGATCTTGCCGATCTGCCGTCCGACGTCTGCGATAATATGGATGTGGTGATATTCGCTGCTGGATCAGGTGGGAATACCGGTGCCGAAATGACAGACAAGGTGGATCGTGACGGTGCGAAAAAACTCGTCGATATTGCAGGCAGGTCTGACGTAAAGCGGTTCGTCATGTTAAGCTCTGTCGGTGCGGATCAAGCGAACCCCACAGGCGATCTGGCGCATTACCTAAAGGCCAAACACGACGCCGATGCGCATTTGAAAGCCTCCGGGTTGACCTATGCGATCTTGCGCCCTGTCGCCCTGACGGATGATGACCGCCATCAGGAGGTTACGTTGGGCGATGCCGTCGATAAATCCGCCACGGCATCGCGCGCCGACGTCGCGCATCTTCTGGCCGATGCTGCGATCAGCGGGTGCCTTGACGGTCAGGCCGTTGACATGCAATCGGCCTGAGCCACGCATTACCTGCATGGCACCGCAATGTGTCACGATTCCGAACACTGACAGGTTCATCTTGCGCTTGCGCGGCCCTTTTATCCCTAACACCCACCCTCGAATGGTTAATTTGATCAGTTGGATCATCGCCATTACTGTGTAATAGTGCGCAAATCTTGGAGCCGGTTACGTTGAAAGCGTTAACGTAACCGGCTTCGGCCGGAGTGCTGGTGTTTTTAGGGATGAGGTAATTTGTCTGTTATCGATCTTAGCAAGCTGCCGCTTCCCCAGAACAACTTGCGCTCTTATCTGGATTCAGTCTGTGAAGCTCACGAGCTTGATTACGCGGCTTACGCGGGAATGAACCCGCTGGATCACTCCGTCCACGGTTTCGTAAACTATCCCGATGCCTGGCAGGCGCACTATGTCGAACGAGGCTTCCTGCACCAAGATCCAACATTGAAAATAGCAAAAAGAAGCATCGCCCCGGTTGATTGGCAGCGGCTGCGAGAAGAAGAGTCTTTCAAGACCATCTTTTACGCAGCGCGGGATTTCGGAATTCATGAACAAGGGCTGACCATCCCGGTACGCGGTCCGTTCGGAGATATCGGGCTGTTCAGCGTCACGCGAAACTGTTCGGATCGCGAATGGAAGCAGCTCAAGAAAACGATCCTGGGAGACCTGCAAAATGCCGCCGTATTCCTTCATGACAACGTCGTGAAAACCAGCGCCCTTTCACGAAGGCTGACCCATCCCACTTTGTCAAACCGCGAAGTGGAAGTTCTGCAATGGATCGCAGCTGGCAAGTCTCAGCAAGACGTCGCGGATATCTTGTCGATCTCGAATAGAACGGTTGAGGTGCATCTGCGCTCGGGGCGATCCAAGCTATCGGCGCTGAATACCTCGCAGGCCGTTGGTCGCGCGATAGGCTTGGGACTTATCTATCCGATCTGACCCAGATACGGGATTTCCCTAATAGCGCTATGATGCAGATATGTGCTCTTCATTCCAGATGGACTGGAACTGGAGAGAACCATGATTATTGTTATCGACGGGACAAACCGCCACCGCTACACACAATTGTTGGACGAAATGTATGCACTGCGGGCACGGGTCTTCGGCCAGAGACTTGGCTGGGAAGTCGACATCAAAGACGGGCTGGAAATAGACCAATACGACGCGCTTGATCCCGCATATGTCATCGGGATCAATGACGACAACAAGGTGGTTTCGTGCGTTCGTGCCTTGCAAACAACCGGGCCGCACATGCTGTCGGATGTGTTTTCAAGCATTCTGGACGGGCAGCCCCCGATGCGCAGCGCCACGCTGTGGGAATCCACACGATTTTGTGTGGACACCGATGCGCTTGATCGCGGCAATTCGCGCAACTCGATCAGCTATGCGACATGCGAACTGATGGCCGCCTCGTTGGAATATGCCCGGGATTCAGGGATTTCGGACATCGTTACCGTCATAGATCCGGTGATGAACCGGGTTCTCAAACGGTCGGATTGTGCACCATATGGGTACGTCGGCAAGACAACCCCGATGGGCAAAGTCGCAGCCATGGCGGCATTGCTTGATTGCAGCGACGACCGCATCGCGCGTATCCGGAACTTTGCGGGCGTACAAGGCAACGTGTTTGTAGATACGGAGCGCGAACGTGCCTTGTCCGATGCAGGGCGCGAAGCCGCCGGGGTTGCACCGGCCCGTGCAGCGATGACAGAGCCGACCCAACCGCAAGACACCTATGCGCTGCTGCAAGATTACTGTATCGATCAAGTGCTCGATGCGTCATCGACTGACGAACACAACGCGGCGCAGCGTCTGAACAACATCCTTCTTGAAGCAGGTCTTCTTGAAGGGTCGAAGTCGTTGCTGAAGGTTTGCTGACAAGATGGGATGAAAACGCTGAAGTAGCGCCCGGTCGTGACCATCCAATATTTACTCGACGTTATTGACAAGATTTCACACCATGAGGGTTCTTAAGCATGTCACGCTTTTGAACCCTTTGTCACCGTTAGACTGAAACGCAAATGCGCTGCTGAACTTCCCATCATTGGTGGCCTGGGTCCCAGCGTGCAGATTGCATATTCTTTATAAGCGGTGGGAGGGTGAATTTCGGCCGCCGAAATAGGCATTATATCCCGCAAACGGCGACATATTTGTTCAAAAAAATGCCGTTCGTTATAATTTACTATAATGACATAAATTAGCCTTTGTCATTGGCTTGATTGTGCCGAGATGTGATTTGAAAATGGGTGAGTGCTCGTATTGTTTAATAAGTTAAGCAAATCCTTAAGGTACGGTAACAAGTTCGTGTGGTCGCTTTTTCTCTGCGCCACGGTTCTCATTGTACTCTCCGCCTATCGGCTTGATCGGTTGTCCTATGCGAATTTCATTCAGCAAGTGCGCACGGATACATATCTGGAACTTCTGGTCGTCAAAGAGAATTTCCAGTCTGTCGTCCACGAGCAATCTCTCGCTCTCCGAGAGCTCGCCACTTTTTTAGGCGAAAACCCCGACATCACTCAGGCCGAGTTTTCAGACAGAGCGCAGAAAGTTCGTGGCGGTAACGATTCAATCATCAACATTGCCGTGGCACCGGATCTGGTGATCTCGATGATCTATCCAATTGAGGGGAACGAAGGCGCGCTCGGCTTGAATTATCGCGAAAACGCCGAGCAACTGCCGGCGGTTCAAAAGGCATTGAACACCGGTCGCAATGTGCTCGCCGGACCGATCAACCTTGCACAGGGTGGCGTAGGACTGATTATGCGTGCCCCCCTGTACTACTCGGAAAATCAAGGTTCATCAGCGGGCCAAAACATACGGAACCAGCCACGCAGTCAGGGCATTGTTTCGGTTGTGTTGGACTATCAAAAGTTTCTGGATCAAACCGGAATTAGCGAAGCGGCCACAAAGTATGATCTGCTGATTGACGCTGCGGACCCGGTTGGAGCGGACGGGTCGGTGTCATTATTCGGGGATCCGGCCGTCAAGGACCAGGAACCCGTAAAGCTTGACTTCGATATTGACGCTGCGGACCCGGTTGGAGCGGACGGGTCGGTGTCATTATTCGGGGATCCGGCCGTCAAGGACCAGGATCCCGTAAAGCTTGACTTCGATTTCGCGTTTGAAAACTGGCACTTGCTGGCAACGCCAAAAGGTGGTTGGCCGGATAGATCGACATCGCAGTGGGAAGAAAGGCTCGTCATGGCGATTGTCGCATCGTCATTGCTCGCCCTGCTCGGCTACATTCTTTGGCTGGCAGAAACACGCAAGAGCGCCCGAATGCTTCTATCTGATGGCATCGAAGCGTTAAACGATGGCTTCGTGATGTTTGACAAAGATGATCGCCTCATTCTGAGCAACGCGAAATATCAAGAGCTTTATAACCTGCCCTCTGAATTGTTACGCCCGGGAACCCCTTTCAAGGATATTGTAAAAGCCGGCTTCAAAGGCGGCAAGCTGTCGTCAGGGAACATGGGCGAAGAGGAATGGATCGCCAAACGCGTGCACGCCCGCCGCGTCGGCGGTGCGCTTCAGGAAGAACATCATCTTGCAGATGGTAAAGTGATCAAGGTTTCCGACCAGCTTATGCAAAACGGGCATTCTGTGGGTTTGCGCGTGGATATGACCGAATTCAGCAAGGCCAAAGCCGCAGCCGAAGCCGCAAGCGAGGCAAAATCCGATTTCATGGGTTTGTTAAGTCACGAATTGCGGACGCCATTGACGGTGATCCTGGGCGTGGCGCGGCTGTCAGCCAATGCACGTCTTTTGGGACCATCCAAAGAACTGCTGGCCGCGCTTGAAACCCGCGATGCCGACCCCAAAGAGCTTGAGGTTCTGGCAAACCGCATGTTTGACCAATTGTCGGGCATGATGGACCGCATGATCCAATCCGGAGAGCATTTGTTGCATCTGATCAATGAAATGCTCGACATCGCCAAGATCGAAGCCGGAAGTCTTACGATCATCCCGACCGTATGTGATATAAGCGAAATCGTTGATCCCGTTGTCCAGCAACTTACCACGCTATCCTCGGCAAAGGGGCTGGAGTTTCAGGTATCGTCCGATCAAGGGTCGGTTTACGTTGACAAGGTGCGCACGCGCCAGATCCTGTTCAATCTGGTTGGCAACGCGATCAAGTTTACCGAAGCCGGGCGCGTCCAACTGACTGTAACGGTGGATGAAAACACGGCTGTATTTGAAGTATGCGACACTGGTAATGGCATCCCCGCAGACGAGTACGACAGCATTTTCGACGCTTTCTATCAAATTGATTCAACTGCAACTCGCCGTGCCGGGGGAACCGGCATGGGGTTGGCAATTTCGCGAAGTCTGGCCGAACTGCAAGGCGGAACCCTGACCGTTGCCAGCGCGATGGGGGAAGGAAGCTGCTTTAGCCTGACTTTGCCCACCACCGCACCGTCGGACCCGAACCCCGGTTTAGACGCCTAATTCGGTCGGTCGTCACCGTTAATTCGCCTGGCCGTTATCCTACGGGACCGGGTTCAGGCGCTTTGGATATAGCGCTGTATCGCAGCCTCGGTTCCGTTTTCCCAAACGACGGAGAGCCAACGGGTGAAGGCGTCTGCGAAAACTTCGGATGAAGCGAGATCGCCGTAATAGTTGCTCTGTTCCAGCCAGGCTTGCGGACGCAGGCGCGCGGCCCTTGCCACGGTTTGCAAAGCATCCCAATTGGGATCGTTCGGGGCAATGATGGTACCGTCCTCGCGCGTACCTTCACACATACGCGCCCAGATCGCCTCGACCAGGGCAAGACCGTCAACCGAAGCATTCACACGCAAGGCGTCCCGGATCACCGGCAGGATGAAACCCGTGTGCCGCGAGGAGCCGTCAAACGCCACGCGCCGGGTCGTGTCGCGAATTTGCGGGTTTGCAAAACGACGCTCTATCAATTCAACGTATTCCGGTGGGGTCATGCCGTGAACCGACGCCACGTGGGGGCAGACTTCGGTGCGAGCGACCTTGGAAAACAATGCGTGAATAGCTCGATGGGCCATACATTCCGCAATCGTCTCGACGCTCAGCACTTCGCCGGCATTGGCAAGCACCTGATGACCGCCATTCAACAGGCGAATTTTCATCGCTTCAAAGCTGTGCACGTCGTCGGTCAGGGTCGCTCCTACCGCTTCCCACGCGGGGCGCCCGGCGCAAAACTTGTCCTCTATCACCCATTGCCGAAAGTTTTCATGGGTAACGGGCACGGTGTCGGCAATGCCAAAGCTGCGCACCAGCGCCAGTTCAGCGGGGCCGGTCGCAGGCACGATGCAATCGACCATCGAGTTTGGAAAGGTACAGTTCGTGTCGATCCAATCAGCCAATCCGTCATCCACGCACCGCGCGAACCCCACGACCGTCTGGCGTAAGATATCCCCGTTCCCCTGCAAGTTATCGCATGATTGGCAGGTAAAGGGCCCGGCTCCGGTCGCGCGACGGGCGCGCAGCGCCGCCACCATCGCGCCAAAGGCGGTTCGCGGCTGATCCGGATGGGCGATGTCATAGCGCATATCGGGGTGATCGATATCGAATGCACCTGTGCCTGTTTGATAATATCCACCCTCGGTTACCGTCAGCGCCACGATGCGTATGTGCGGGTCGCTCATCTCAGAGATCAGCGTCGCGTTGTCGTGCTCCACCGGGATATACCCGATCATCGCGCCGGTCACCTCTGCCGATTGGCCCGAAGGGTCAAGTTCGATCAAGGTCGTCAGACAATCCTGATCAAGCAGCTTTGCCCGGGAAACCGCATCAGAGGGGCGGACGCCGGCGCCAAGAATTGCCCAGTCATGCGCCATGCCCTGATCCATGAGCCGGTGCAGATACCACGCCTGGTGAGCGCGGTGAAAGTTACCCAGGCCGATATGAATAATCCCGGCCGATAGGCTTTGACGGTCATAGGACGGCACGCGAACCGTCTTGGGCAATCGCGACAAGGTGGCCAGAGCCAGGTTTGGCAGGTCTGAGTTATCTGGTTGCGCGGTCCCGCCAGAGATCGGGGTCTGCGCTTTGGTTTGTGTGGTAGTTTGGGTTTCGGAACGGGCCATGACACGGCTTTCTAAATAGGTGGGGGGTGACCACGGGCCGGATCGGGGCCCATGTTGCCTCAGCTCATCCACTGTCCGCCATCGACGTTGTAAGTCTGGGACAAGATGTAATCGGCCTCGGATGAAGCAAGGAAAACCGCCATGCCGGTCAGATCATCCGGCACGGCAAAACGACCCGCCGGGACACTTGCGGCAACCTCGGCTTTTTTCTGGCCGGGTTTTTTACCTTCCAAGCGGGCGAAGGTTGCATCCACATGATCCCAATGCTCCCCGTCGACGACGCCGGGGGCGATTGCATTCACGTTTATGCCATGGCGGATCAGATCGAGACCCGCAGATTGGGTCATGGAAATGACGGCGGCCTTGGTAGAGCAGTAAACCAACACCAGCGGCTCTCCGCGACGGCCGGCCTGGGAGGCCATGTTGATGATCTTACCACCATGCCCCTGAGCGATCATCTGTTTGGCGGCGGCCTGCATGGTGAACAATGTACCCGCAACATTGACTGCATAGAGCTTTTCATATGTGGCGCGGGTGATATCGACAGTTTCGGATGCATCAAACAGTGCGGCGTTATTGACAAGGATATCAAGCTTGCCGGAATGATCGACCACCGCCGCGATAGCTACGTCGATGCTGGCCTGATCCGACACATCCATCTGCACGGCATAGGCGCTGTCGCCCAAGGATTTGGCAGCGGCTTGCGCGGCCTCGAGGTTGATGTCGGCAATCGCGACAGTCGCCCCTTCGGCGATGAACCGTTCGGCAAAGCCCAGCCCGATGCCACGCGCAGAACCGGTGATCAGCGCGGATTTACCAGCAAGGCGCGTCATGCGACCCGAAGCCCCTGGGCATCGAACCGGTGGATCTTGTCGGCCTGCGGATGCAGATGAATTGTATCCCCGTGGCGCAATCCCACCTCGCCGCCGGCGCGTACGGTCATCGGTTCTTCCATCTGGGGAATGTGTACGTGAAAGAACGTGTCGGACCCCAAATGTTCAGACACACCGACGCGGCCAACAAAGGTTCCGTCGCGTTCGACCACGTCCAGATGTTCGGGACGAATACCAATGGTCGTGGCATCGTGGCTGCGCGCGATGTCACCGGTCAGCAGGTTCATCTTGGGGCTGCCGATAAAGCTCGCGACAAAGGTGTTGCGCGGGCTGTGATACAACTCCAACGGAGAGCCAACCTGTTCGATGTGCCCTGCCCTGAGCACCACGATCTTGTCGGCCATTGTCATCGCTTCGACTTGGTCGTGCGTGACGTAGACCATCGTGGTCTGCAACTTGGCGTGCAGTTCGCTGATTTCCATGCGCATACCGACCCGCAAGGCGGCATCAAGGTTCGACAAAGGTTCGTCAAACAGGAACGCAGCGGGTTCACGAACGATCGCGCGACCAATTGCGACGCGCTGGCGCTGTCCCCCCGAAAGCTGCCCCGGACGACGGTCCAGATAGTCGGTCAGGTTCAGTGCCTCGGCAGCCTTGGCGATACGACGGTCCTGTTCGGCCTGATCCATTCCCGCCATCTTCATAGGAAACGCGATATTCTTGCGCACCGACATATGCGGATAAAGCGCATAGGACTGAAACACCATGGCCAGCCCCCGCTTTGCCGGAGGCAGGTTGGTCGCGGGGTTACCATCAATGCGGATCTCGCCGTTGGTCACGTCCTCCAGCCCCGCGATCAAGCGCAAAAGCGTGGATTTACCGCAGCCCGAGGGGCCGACAAAAACCACAAACTCACCGTCTTCGATGGTCAGGTCCAGTGGTGGAATAACCTCGGCTTCTCCGAACTTCTTTTGAACTTTGTCTAGTGTGATGCGTCCCATGACACGTCTCCCTATTTGACCGCGCCGAAGGTCAGACCCCGGACAAGTTGTTTCTGGCTGAACCAGCCCATGATGAGGATCGGCGCAATCGCCATGATCGAAGCCGCGCTAAGCTTGGCATAGAACAATCCTTCGGGGGCGGAAAAGCTGGCGATGAATTTGGTCAGCGGTGCCGCGTTCACCGTGGTGAGGATGATGGTCCAGAACGCCTCGTTCCACGCCAGGATGATGTTAAGCAATATGGTCGATGCGATGCCCGGCAATGCCATGGGCGTGAGGACATAGATGATTTCATTCTTGAGGTTCGCACCATCCATACGCGCCGCCTCGAGTATCTCTCCGGGTATTTCGCGAAAGTAGGTGTACAGCATCCAAACGATGATCGGCAGGTTGATCAACATCAGGATCATCACCAACAGGATACGGCTGTCCATGATATCGAAATACTTGGCAATCAGCACCAGCGGATAGAGCACACCAACCGCAGGCAACATCTTAGTCGATAGCATCCACAGCAGCACGTCTTTGGTGCGCTTACCTGGAACAAACGCCATCGCCCAAGCAGCGGGAACGGCGATAAGAATACCAAGCAACGTTGACCCCAAGGCGATCACAATGGAGTTGGTCAACGCAAGCGGATAGTTCGACCGCTCGAGTACAGCGGCGTAATTTTCAAGCGTCCAGTCGAAGAAGAACCAGACCGGTGGATCGGATATCGCTGTTGCTTCGGTTTTGAAGCTGGTCAGGAAGGTCCACATGATCGGGAAGAAGATCAGCAAACCGATGCCCCAAGACAGGACCGTCCACATGATTTTCTTCTGTGTCGTGATTGCACGTGCCATAGCTGCGGCCCCCTATCAGTTATCGAGGTTCTTGCCGACGATGCGCATCAGGAAGATGGCAACGATATTGGCAAGGATGACGGCGATGATCCCCCCGGCAGAGCCGAGGCCGATGTTCTGGCTTTCCAAGACGCGCTGGTAGACCAGATAGGTCAGTGTACGGGTTCCAAAAGCCCCGTTTGTGGTCACGAAAATCTCGGCGAATATCGACAGCAGGAAGATGGTCTGGATCAGGATGACAACGGTAATCGCCCGGCTGAGATGCGGCAGAATGATATACCAGAACCGGCTGAGCGCCGGCGCGCCATCCATTTCAGCCGCCTCGAGCTGTTCGCTGGACAGGGACTGTACCGCGGTAAGCAAGATCAGCGTCGCAAACGGCAGCCACTGCCAGGCCACGATGACAACAATCGAAAACAGTGGAAGCTGCGACAGGAAATCGAAAGGTTGAGCGCCAAAAAACTTGAACAGATACGAGAACAGCCCGTTGTCCACGTTGAAGAACATGTTCTTCCAGACCAACGCAGAAACCGTCGGCATGACAAAGAACGGGGCGATCACCAGGATACGGACAATGCCCTGGCCGAACATCGGCCGATCCAACAAGAGCGCCAGCAACACGCCGCCCACAATGGTGATCATCAAGATCGACCCGACCATCCAGAGTGTTGTGCCTATCGACGACAAGAAGGACGACGACGTCAGAAATGACGCGTAGTTATCGAATCCGATCCAGGTCTCGAACGTTGCGCGCAGCGGGCGGTAATCCGCGAACGAGAAATAAAGCGTCATGATCAGCGGTACCAGCATCCACACAAGCAGCACGAATACGGCTGGTGCGATCATGAGGCGTGCTGATGATCTGGAATGTTCTGTCGCCATGACAGGCTCCTTCCGACAAGGGGAACAGGTCCTTACGGACACCGCAGCGGCGGTTTGCGAAAAATCCTGAAGGGGAAGTCACCGGAGACAGGCCAGCCTGCCTCCGATGCTCGGGAGTGGTCGCGGCAGGCTTAGTAGCCCGCTGCTTCCATTTCTTCTGTGGTAAGTGCTTGAGCACTCGCCAGCGCTTCTTCGGCGGTCTGATTGCCGGCCAGCGCATCCGAGAACTGCTGACCAACCTGTGTCGCAATACCGGCAAATTCAGGAATAGCGACGAACTGCACGCCTGTGTAAGGGACATCCTGCACGGTTGGCTTTTGTGGATCGGCCGCGTTGATGCTTTCCAGTGTCATCTTGGCGAAAGGTGCCGCGTCAAGATAGTCCTGGTTGGCATAAAGCGAGCTGCGCGTGCCCGGAGGAACGTTGGCCCACCCTTCGTTTTCGGCAACCAAAGCGGTATAGCTCTGGCCGGTCGCCCAGCTTACGAAGTCTTTTGCAATGTCCTGCTTTTCCGATGACGCGGGGATTGCCAGGCTCCATGCCCAGAGCCAGTTGCCGCGTTTACCCAAACCGTTGTCGGGTGCCAGTGCGAAACCGACCTTGTCGGCGACGGTGCTGTCCTTGGGGTTGGTGACGAACGATGCGGCCACTGTCGCGTCGATCCACATGCCGCATTTACCTTGCTGAAACAACGTCAGGTTTTCGTTAAAGCCGTTGTTGGCCGCACCTGCGGGACCGGATTCATTCATCATGTCCAGATAGAATGTAAGCGTGTCTTTCCATTCCGGGCTGTCAAACTGCGGTTTCCAGTCCATGTCGAACCAGCGCGCACCGAACGAATTCGACATCGCGGTGAGAAACGCCATGTTTTCACCCCACCCGGCTTTGCCGCGTGCACAGATACCGTTGATTTCGGCATCCCGATCGGTCATTGCGGCGGCCGCCTTGCGGATAAACTCCCATGTCGGGGCGTCAGGCATTTCCATGCCCGCTTTTTCCATCAAATCCTTGCGATACATGACCATCGACGATTCACCATAGAAGGGCGCGGCGTACAGAGTGCCGTCAACAGTCAAACCGCCGCGGATGGCGGGCAGAAGGTCGTCTGCATTCCAATCATCGGCCATGCCTTCGTTCAGCGAAACCAGCCAGCCGTTACCACCCCAGATCGGCGCTTCGTATGTACCGATTGTCATGACGTCGTATTGACCGCCACCGGTCGAAATATCCGTCGTCACGTTCTGACGCAGCACGTTTTCTTCCAGTACGACCCAGTTGATGGTGTTGCCGGTGGCTTCTTCCCACTTCGGAGAGAGGCTCTGCATTCGCACCATGTCGCCGTTGTTGACGGTGGCAATGGTAATTTCATCGGCGATGGCAACGGATGCCATACCGGCCGCAAGCCCGAAGCCAAGCGTCGAGCCAAGCAGGTTACGCTTCATGTTCATTATCTTCCTCCCAAAAGTTTTTTTACATGCGTCAATTATTGCTTTGAGATGAGTGTCTCGTCAACCTTAAGTTTCAGGATTATGACATTTTCAAAGCAAGCATCGCTGGCCTCAGGCTGATTCACGCAGCTTGAGCACGCCGTTGATTAGAAGAATGACCTGATTATTATCGATATTTTCACCGCGTAACTTTTTCAGCAGGTGATCGACTGCTGCCTGTCCAATCGCGGTCACATCTTGCGCAACGGTGGTCAATGTGGGCGTCATGAAAGGACAAAGCGGGTAATCATCATGCCCGGCGATTCGCAAACCACCCCTGCGCAATGCTCCAGGCTCAAGCCCGTGCTTTGCCGCCGCCCGTAGCGCACCAATTGCCACGCGGTCATTGGCACACAGAAAAGAAGCATCCAGCAGCTCTTGGCGCGAAAACATATCATCCAGCACCGCAAGCCCATGCCCTTCAAAATGATCCTGGCTGTCCATGGGGTCGACCCCGATGATCCTCGGCTCAAAACCCAGCTCATCCATCTTCTTGATATAGGCCGCCTCGCGCTCGAGCGCGTTGAAGTTGACCCGCGGCATCGCCAGAAATACCGGCGGCGTGCCGACGCGGCACAGATATTCCGTTATCGCCCCCGTACTTTGCAAGTGATCGGTGCCGACAAAGTCCACATCCGCAAGGGTTTCCGGGCGCGAATCCATCAAGACGAACGGCAACCGGTCATTCAGCCTCTCATATACCTGCAAGTCACTGTGGTTCCCCAATGGTGCCACGATTGCCCCGTCAACGTTCATCGACAGAAAGGTTTCGGCGGCGCGTTTTTCTATTGCGGGGTCGGCATGCGAGCATTGCGTAATCACCGTGTATCCCGCCCGCATCGCGGCCGTTTCGATAGATTCCAGCAACCGCGTAAAGAACAGATCGTTCAGATAAGGAATGATCACGCCGATCATCCCGGTGGTTTTGCGGTTCATCCTGGTGGCAAAAAAATTGGGGGTGTAATCAACTTTTTCCAGCCCGCTTAGAATGCGGTTGGCTGAGGTCCGACTGACCTTCGAGGGGTCCTGAAAATACCGTGACAATGTGGGTCGAGACACGCCTATCGCGCTTGATAACTCCTCCATCGTGTGAATTTTCGGTTTTTGCATCGGTAAACCCCTCGCATTGCGACACCCTGCAAGTGAGGTTAATTCAGGATAGTGGAAAAGTCAGCCCGCAATTACTTACGCGGGTAAAATTTCTGCTTTGTTTTTTGACACCACCGCGCCGTGATGCAGCAAGGCACCGGGGTGTGGCGAAATCGACGGCGACGCCCCCCGTGCCATGACGCTGCTCGCAACCGAGTGCGCGCAAGCCCATTGGACCGACCTATTTCAAAAGATCGCGCACCACAGCTTCTGCCGCCTCCAATGCGCCTTCCAGATAACCGCCAAACTGGCCTGCGACCTCGGTGCCGGCAAATAGCAGCTTTCCACTCCAGATCCCCTTCATGGCGTCGGGCAAGCCGTATTCAGGATGCGTTTGCAACGGCTCTCTATCAGCCGGCGTCGACGTTAGAGGATCATATGCCCAATCCTTTATAAACAGCGCGTCAGGTCGCGCGGCGGCGGAGCCAAATAATCTTGTTAATTGCGCAGAGACCTGCAGACGAAGCTCATGCTCATCCCTGCGCCCCAACGGCGGCACACCGATAAACCCGAACAACCCGAAAGGCCCCCCTTCGTTCGGAGAGGCATCGTGAATCTCGACCATCGGGCCGAACCGGCTTGACGCGTCACCGGACAATCCGGCGTGTCTCCAGAAAGGCGTGTCATACACCGCAAGCGCCTTGGCCTGCCCGGCCATCCACGTGTTGACCCCCTGCATCGCCTGCCACGTCGGGGCTGGCAACGATGGTGTGAAGCGTACCTGCGCAGCCAGCCTTGGCGGCAAGGCAAAAACCGCCGCTGAGGCAACCGTGCTTTCCCCGGACGCAAACGTGGCGGTTAGCTGGGATCCGTTATTTTCCAGCGCGGTCACATGGGTGCCCAGACGGTACCGTTCCTCTGGCAAATGCCCTGACAAGGCACGGATCAACGACTGCATACCACCCTTGAAGCGCCATGAGCCTTCCATTGAAGAAAAGCCGCGACCGCGTTGCACCTGTCCGTGCTGGTTCTCGAACAACAGATCGCCGTCGGCATATTGATCGAACACTTTCAGATCAAAGCGCCGTGCCAGACTGGCAATGCGCGGCTGCCCCGGCCAAAACCACGCCGGACCCATATCAAAGTAGCCACCCCCATGGGTTTCGGTCATGATGCGCCCACCAAACCGGTTGCGCCCGTCGACAAGAAGATAGTCGAGACCCGCCGTTTCCAGTGCGTCAGCCAAAGCGAGGCCAGACAACCCCCCGCCGATAATCAGGGTACGCATTTCAAAAGCCTTTGTGTTGGAATGACAGGTGTCGGAACCCGTCAGCTAGGATCAATCGAGCCTATAGTCAAACCCGGGTGCCATGATCAGCATCACCGGACAGAGTTCGGGATCACCGGGCAGAGTTCGGGTTCATCGACAGTTTGCAAGACCTTCGTCCGACAACGTAATCCTCACGCCCTACGCACCGACACCTGGACGGTCTGCGTAACGGGACGGCGTGGGATCCTTGGGCAATCGCGCGCTTGTACCTGAATACATCGCGGGCACTGGAAACAATCCGCTTGTATGGCCGACGCACACTCTCTGCTCATTGATTGAAATAGTTATTCAACAGTCAGGTATGGCATTTGCCCTGATCCGACTGTTTCGGAAAATTAAACTTAATCTCGCCCTAAATCCGCCTCTATCACGGCGCAGGTTGAATCAGCAGATAGAAATATTTTGAGTAGCAAAATGATTAAAGTCGCCCACACCATCCATACGGACCATGATCTGGGTCTGGTCATATTAGCGGCGTTTCTATGCGCCTTTGGCAGCTGGGTCGTGTCCCGACTTTACCAGCACGCTCTAGAAAGACCAAACAATCAGGCGATAGTCTGGTATGGTATAACCGGCGTCACAGCGGGGATCGCCATCTGGTGCACTCATTTTATCGCAATATTGGCATATCAACCAAGTGCTCCGGTCAGATTTGACCTGTCGCTGACGTTCGAGTCGTTGGTGATAGCGATTCTGGGGGCCATTCTAGGCATCATGATTGCCGGAATGATCAAGACCCGCATTGCGATTGTGATCGGCGGGGCGATCTTTGGCCTTGCGGTTGTTGCCATGCATTACACCGGAATGATTGCCTATCGCGTTCAAGGTGCAGTGTCATGGGACACCAATTATCTTGTCGCCTCTGGTGTCATTGCCGTCGTTCTTGCAACGACCGCATTGAGTTTTGGCATGCGAAAAACCAAACGCAGCGGACTGAAGATGACGGCAGCCCTCACCCTTGGGATTGTCGGGCTTCATTTCACCGGTATGGCCGCGTATAACGTCGCTTCCATCGGGATCGACCCCGACTATTCCAACCCCCAGGAATACGCATTGCTGGCTTTGGTAATTGCCGGAACCGCAGGCATGATCGTGATGGGGGGATTGTTCACATATTTCATCGAAAAACGCACCCGCATGGAAAGCATCGAAGAACTACGTCAGGCACGTGACGCCGCAGAAAGCGCCAGCCGCGCGAAATCCGAATTCATGAGCGTTCTCAGCCATGAACTGCGCACCCCTCTGACAATCGTTATCGGCTATGCCAGTTTTCTGTCCAAGCTCAAAAGCAACACCACCAGTAAACTGAAACCCGGCGAACCGATCACCGAGGCCCATTTCAATTCCCTTGGCGATCAAACCGAGCTTTATGGTCAGCGGGTCAAATCCGCCGGCGGGCATCTGCTGACAATCATCAATGATATCCTAGATTACACCAGCATCGAACTGAACGATATCAAACTGAGCAAGGCCGCATTTTCCACACGCGATCTGCTGCTGGAAGTCGCTGAACAGTTTCAGGGCCTGTCCGGGGAAAAGTCCATAACCCTTTCCACCGAGTCTGACGACATGGCGGTCATGGCTGACCGTGCGCGGTGCCTGCAAATTCTGATCAACCTTGTTGGAAACGCGCTTAAATTTTCAAAGGCCGACCATATCTATCTGCGCGCCCGTGCGCAGGGCACCGGCTTTCGCTTTGAGGTGGAAGACAACGGGCGCGGGATAGACAAGAAAGATCTCACCCGGATTTTCCAGGCCTTTACGCAAATCGAAAACGCCGACAACCGGTCCGAGGGCGGGACGGGACTGGGCCTTGCGATCTGTAAGAAGCTATCAATCGCACATGGTGGTGACATCACTGTGGAAAGTATCGTCGGGACAGGTACAAAGTTTACGGTGTTCTTCCCATTCAGCCTCGACGCGCCGACCTCCAAACAGCTCGCGCAAGCAGCCTAGGGCAAGCCAAACCGCCCCGTATGACGGGCGACCCACGTCCCCGGCGTAATTGACGGTCGCGTTTGCTTGCCTTGGTATTAGACCAATGCTGACGGTACATATCCGAAAGCTTCACGCCCCCCGGTATCCCCGCTGCAAAACGCCCAAGCACGGCTGGCCGCCGCACCACCGCGCCATGCCACGTCAGCAGTCGCCTGGTGCGTAGCTGAACTCAGATATACCCGGCTACGATTTGAAGCACCCTATAGGCGGTGGCGGCGTCGTGCTGAATAACTGACATGAATTCATCCTGACCGATATTGAGACAGACCAGATTGTCGCTTGCTCGCATATGCAGCGCACGGGGCTCTTGCCGGATCAAACCCAATTCGCCGACAAGTGAGCCAGCCCCGACGTTGGTAACCAAAACTTCGGTGCCGTCGTCACCTGCACGCAGCAAATCTGCCGACCCCTCCACAATCAGGAAAACACCGCTGTCGGGTGCATCGCCGGCATGAAAAATATATTCGCCGGGTGCTGCTTTGTACCAACGCGCACCGAAAGCCAGAAGGCGTTGCTGTTTACGTCCGAGACTGGAAAACAGTTTGGACGTGCTCAGCGCTTGTATCTTGAGATCAAGCTCGGCTTTACCCGCGCCGCCCTGCTCGCTGGGGGTCTCGTCCGTGTCGTCCACAAGCATGCCATGATATAGCCGTACCTGCTTGTCGCAGGCCTCATCGCCAAGGTCGCTCGCGCTCAGCACAAGAATGGTTGCTTCGGGTAACAGCGTGCGCAGGCGTTGCGGCAAGGCTTTGCGCACATCCTGATCAAAGCTTGCCAACGGCTCATCCATGATCACCATATCGGGTCGTTTTATGGTCGCGCGACACAGGGACAGTATTTCGCTTAGCTGCGCTGGCAGGTTAGAGCTTTTGCGCGATACCGGCAGTTCCAGGATCAAGTCCAAAACCGCAGTCTTGCAAGTCTCTTCAAGGACCTCGCCCACCACATCCTTGAGGTGCTGTGCCTCGCCCGGTGTTCGCGGCACCGCCCGACCGAACATCGCGTTTTCCTGTATGGTCAACCCCGGAATGGACGTGTCAACCGCAAGTGGCGTTACCACATCGGCCAGACTCGCCTGAAGTGCTGGTGCATGCGCGGCCCGCATGTTCATGATCACCGCGACAACGTCATCGTCGAACGCGACACCCAGCTTTTCCGATGAAATGGCGAAAAGCACCGCCAACAGATGGGACTTGTCGTGCGTGGTTAATTTCGCTGCGGGATCCGACCGCGCCAGCAGGTCTGCCACATGATGATAACTTGCCTCTTCAAGATCAAGCTTGCGGAACAACGGGTGATTGCTGCCGTCGTCGCCGAAAATATTCAGCAGGATTTCCACGATCGAAAAGGCTGTATCAAACAGCGCCTTTTCGAGATGCAGCTCGTCCAGTAGCGCCTGAAAATCGCTTTGTTCGGCTATCTTTTCGGCATTCGGCGTTTCATGGGCAATGGCGAAAAGAACGTTTTCAGCCACCGATAACGCCGGGTTATATGTGTCAGCGGCGAAGAACCGTGCATTTTGCGAAAGCCCCTCGGCCTCGATCCGGGCTGCAACACGCGCGCGCATGGCGGGGAGCGCCTTGGCAAGCGGGGTGTCAAGATCGTCAGGCAGTCGTAGGGTCAGGCCGCGGGCGAAAAGCGCGTCCGACAGGTCAAGCGTGGTAATGAATTCCAACCACCAGTCGCGCAGTCTGCCTTTGTTTTCCTGCAAATGCTGCTCTGTTTCCGTCAACAAGAATGGCTTGTCTGCGTCGGGCAGGCGGTATAGCGGCAACATCAGGTTATCAAGAAATGTTCCGTCAAACACCACCGGGCGTGAATTGGCAAACCCAAGCCGTTGAAAAATAGTCTTTTGGTGCAAGCCTGCCAAATCGTGCTGCGCGATCCGTACCGACCCGAAGGTTGGTTTCAGCTCACGCATCAACATATAGGCCAACGCGCGGCGATCTTCTTCGGAAGCGGCGACAACCAAGGTCGTCTGCCCCTTGCTGATGACCAGATCGGCCTCAGACAGCACCAGTTCACCGGTCGAGTTGCGCAGGTTCAATCCGCTCAGCTCGATATCACCCGTCAGGACTGGACCGTCCTGGGGATCGCCTTCAAAGAGGTTGTTTTCAACCATCCCGGACGGGCTGAAGCGGTCGGATATCATCTCCCAACGCAATCCCAGTTCCTGCGATGTGGTATAATACGCCAGCAATTCCTTCCAAGGGGCCGAAAGATCCTTGAACGCGGCCAGCGCTGCGACCAACGCCCCGATTGTGACGTCCCCTCTGATGACCAGATACCCGCCGACAGAATAGAAAAAGAACGGTGTAAGCTGCGAAATGAAGTTGTTGGCGAACTTCATGAAAAATTTCTTTTGGTAAATCTGGAAACGGATCGCGACCAGATTTCCCAGCCTGTCATTGATCAACGACATCAGATAGCCCCAGCCGCCGTTGGTCCGCAGGGTCGTGGCACCAGCGGCACTGGTTCCGATATCGCCTGCCAGTGCGCGCACGTGAACCACACGCTTCTTGTTCAACAGGTTCACACGTCTTTGCAACTTTGGAATAAGCCAGCCCTGAAGCGGGATGAACGCGACCGCCGCCAACCCGAACGCCCAGCTTTGCGAAAACAGGAACGCCAGGATGGTCAGCATTTGCCCGGCTTGCAGAACCGGCTGAGAAATCGCGTCGCCCATCAGACCGCCCATGGGTTCGGTCTCACCCATGACCATGGACACCAGCTCACCCTCGCTGGTGCGGTCCAGGTAATCTGATGGAAAACGGATGATCCGCCCGATCAACGTATACCTGAGCCGGCGCAGCAAGTCTTCGGCCATCAAACCTTTCATCGTGTTGACGCGCATTTTCAACAGGCCGTGCACGGTGACCGTTACCAAAAACAGTACGCTCAACAGCATCAGAAAAGGGATTTGGTCAATCTGCCAGCCGAAAACCGTCACCGAGCCGCTCGGCGCCTCGATTGCATCGTTGATAATCCGCTTGGGCAGTTCCAGCGACAGATACAAAAGCGGAAAGAGCGCGAGGGTAAAGATAAGTAGCTTGATCTGCTCGCGTCGGGAATACTTCCAGATGAACTTGAATAGTGAACTTTCCAACCGGGCATTCCCCTTTGCCAAACACAAGGCGTCGCCGGTACGGACTGTTTCACACCCTACTTTTCCATTGATAGGCCGACACATTATCATGAGCCAAGTCTTTTTATGTACCTTGGCCGACATCGCGATCATCATGCTGCATTCTTGACAAAATGCCGACCACCCCGAGAATGAACGTACTGAGCACGTCCGATTTCGAATGCCTCCCAGAGGTGCAGGAGCTTTCATGCCGAAAAAGACCATCTGGGTGACGGGGCTTTGCGTTTTGCTGGTGATGCTGACGCTCGCCGCCTTTGCCCCGTCTGTCGTGGGACAACTGCGCAATGTTGTTTTCGACAGTTACCAACGCGTATTCCCGCGTGAGCCTGATCCGAATGTGCCGGTACATGTCGTCGATATAGATGAAGCATCCATCCGGTTGTTAGGCCAGTGGCCCTGGCCAAGGAGTTATCTGGCCACGCTTACCGACAGATTGTTCGCGCTCGGGGCGGTTGCTGTGGGGTTCGATGTTCTGTTGACAGAGCCGGATCGCACATCGCCCGGTGCGATCTTGCAAAGTTGGCAAAGGTTTTCCCAACAAGACATCACCCTGCCCGCCGCTATGTTGGCGCAGGATCACGATAACAGCCTGGCCGAGGCGTTTTTGTCGAGACCCGTGGTCATTGCCGTTTCCGGTGCAGTGGATGGCGACGTACCGCAACCCAAGGCAGGCATATCTTTCACCGGCGCAAGGCCCGACGGCGCAATCACCTCGTTTCCGGGCGCGCTTTCCCCCCTGCCCGAATTGACCCAGGCCGCCGCGGGTATCGGCGCGATAAGCTTGTCAGCCGGAGACGACGGCGTGTCGCGGACCGTGCCGATGGTTGTACGCATGGGGGATACCCTGATGCCCTCGTTTACTGCCGAATTGCTCAGACTGGCACAGGGTGCGGGCAGTCACATCCTGCGCACCACGCAAGCCTCCGGAGAGATGTCGGGTGGGGCCGTGCGCGTGGTCGAAATGCGCACCGGCGGTGCCACCTATCCGCTTAACGGAAACGGGCACTTCCGCCTGCATGTTGCTCCGACCGGGCCACGTGGCATGACCCCGGCGCATTCTTTGCTGGGACCCGACCTGCCCGCCGCGTCGCACCCCGAAATCGCGAACCGCATCATCCTTGTCGGTTCAAGTGCGCAGGGGTTGTTCGATCTGCGGTCCACCGCATTGGGGGAAAAAGTGCCCGGTGTCATGCTTCAGGCCGGCGTTCTCGAGCAGATAATAACGCAGTCTTTTCTGACCCGACCCGATTGGATGCCGGGGCTGGAGCTTGTTACCATTGCGCTCGTCGGCTTGCTGATTACGTTTCTTTGCACGTGGGAAAGCCCGATGGCTGCATTCGCCGGCACCGTCGTTATTTCCGCCGCTGGCATCCTTGCGGGGTGGCTGGCATTCGACCGTGCGGGGATTTTGTATGATCCGTCGATGATGATCCTGACGGCAATAGCGATCCTGCTACCCGGCAGCACCCTTGGCCTGATCGGCAAAGAACGTTTGCGACAAAGTATTCGCAGCCGCTTTGCGTATTTCGTCCCTGACGCACTGGTCACACAGATAGCCGCCGACCCCGACGATGCCCTTACCCCGCGCGGAGCCGCGCGTGAAATAACGGTGATGTTCATTGACATGCGTCGCTTCTCTACGGTGACAGAAAGGATGACGCCCGAAGAGATCGTGCATTTTCTCAACCGCTATCTCGGGACCGTTTCGGATGCATTGACCGCCGAGGGCGCGACGATCGACAAATACATCGGGGACGCCGTGATGGCGTTTTGGAACGCGCCCATCAATCAACCGGACCATCGAGCGCGCAGCCTCAGGGCAATCTTTCGCGTCGAACAATCCATCGCTGCGGCAAACGATATGCTCGCCGCCGACGGCCTGCCCCTGATCGGGATCGGAATTGGCGTGAATACCGGCCCGGCATACGTGGGGCTGATGGGGTCGCGGGACCGGCTTAGCTATACATGTGTGGGCGACAACGTCACACAGGCGGCACGCTTTGAAGGGTTGACCCGCATTTACGGTACCAACAACTGCGTCGGCGCACCAAGCATTCATGACCTGCCCGAGGATATTCGCGCAGTAGAACTTGACCGCGTGGTGGTCAAAGGCAAGACCGAGCCGGTCGCGCTGCATTGTGTCTATCACGCCCACGACCAGGCGTTTTCGTCCGCCGCTGCGGTTTTTTGCAAGGCGCGCTCGGCGTACCTGGCCCAGGAATGGGATCACGCGCTTTCGGTGTTGGATCAGCTTTCGGGCATGGCCGTCGACGGACTTGATACCCTACTGCTTGCACAACTCTATCGCGATCGCATCACGGCGCTGCGTAACAGCCCTCTCCCAAAGAGCTGGGACGGAACCTTTGTCAGTACCGCGAAACGCTAGACAGAGCTGCTTGGGTGACCCCGGTGTGCGATTTGCCGGGACCGTGTGACCTGAAGGCCGTTTACTCTATGATGCCGCTCTCGGTGAAACCGCTGATCCCGCGATAGCTGTCATTTCGCCCAAACGCATTGACATCGGCTGCCCCCATATGCCGGCCTCGGGTTGAAACCGGAGACCTGTTCGGCGGTGTCGCGGCTATCACGCCTGCGGTCGCCCCGCCGCGCGATGCCAGCTGGCTGGGTGCCTGACCGTCAATTCTGGTTAACATGCTGGCGATCAATTCCGCCGATGCGCTCCCGGCATAGCCGTCTTCGGTCAGCACCGCGCCTTGCCGGCTTGAACATGTCTCCTGCCCACCGGAGGAAATGCACATCCGGTCCCCCATCAGGAACACGGCAACGGTGCGTCCTCCGATAAAGCTCACCAAGGCTGAAGAACCGCGGATGCCCAATGTCGCGGTCGGGGTCTTGATAATCGCTTCCTGCGCTTCGCTTGTCGTACCGCCGACGAAGCGCAATGCGCCCGTTGTCAACTGCATCGCAAAGCCTGAGCTTCCGCCGCTTGGATCGTAGATAAACCGATCAAGGACGATCTGGCTTGAGGGGGCCACCGAAAGGGTGGTTTCATCAAGAAACAGCAATTGGCCACGCTCGTCGGAACCGGTGTTGATTCTATCGTCGGCAACGACATCCGCACCATCGGTCAGACGTCGTTCCGATTGGCCGGGTGCCGTGGCTCGCATTGCCCGTTCGATGCTGGCAGCGACGCCAATTTGCTGGGCCTGTACCTGTGTAGCTGCAAGCGCCATCCAGGCTGTTGCCGCAAAGATTCCTAGATTGCGCATGGCTAAAACTCCATCCCCACTGTCATGCTGAACAACGGTTCGGACTTCTCAAAGCCTATGACGTTGCTTTTCCGATCATAGAGTTGCACCTCACCGTTAATATAGACGGTCTCGGTGATATACGCCTGCAACGCCGCCCCTACCCGCTTGACCTTGTCCTCGCGGCCTGATGTGAAACTATCGGTTTCAGTCTGCACGAAACCGGAAACTTTCCAGTCATGACCTGCGAAACTCGGGCGCAGGCGCTTCTGGAAATCGACCCGCACGGCGCGGAAGTCGCTTTCTATCAGCGGGTCCGCGATATCTACGTTTTGACTGATGACAGAGCCGCGCACCGACGCATCGCGACCCGGAAACCAGATCAACCCCAGTTGCCCGTCAACATAGTTGCCGTCGACGGTCGACGCATCATAGCGGCTCCTGCCACCCTCAAGATTTGCAAACGCGGACCAGCTTTGTGTCAGCGGAGCCTCGAGGCTCAGACCGAACCCCAAGGCGTCACGGTCGAATGCGATCTTGTTGTCATGGGTGCTGCGTACCGCCAGATACGGACGCAGGACCGGACCGTATTGCGTGCCTGCCAGACGAAGCGAAGGCCCATAAGTAAACGCTATCGACCGTTGACCGGTGGTCGTGGAGGATCCGAAATCAAGGTAATCCGCGCGTAACGTCGTGATAAAAACCGTACCGCCGGGGCCGTCAGGGTCGTACCTGTGTACCAAACCCATGGATGCCGTGGCCCCGACCTTTCCGTTATCCCCGAGCACTGCAAAACCTGCTTGGGCGAAACCCGAGAAGGATGATGTCGCGGTCCGATCCTGGGCCTCCTCGGCATAGCGCGCCATCTGTCTTTGTTGATCTGGCGTCAACGCATCACTGCCTTGCAGGATGTTAAGGTGATACAGCGCCACCTCGTTTGCCCCCAGTGCGAAATAGGCCGCCGCAAGTTCCGAGCGCGCCTCGACCGAGGCAGGGTCGCGATCCACAAGCCGTTCCAGTGTCGCCACCGCGGCTTCGAAATCCTGATCCTTCACCGCCTGCCGAGCGTATTGCAGCATCAGGTCGGTATTGGCAGGTTGGCGCAGCATCGCTTGAAATAGACTCTGACGCTCCGCCGAAGTTTCGGCGATCGATGGTACGGTGCCCAACCCGGAAAACAGGGCTGCAACGACAAGGATACGGGAAAGGATCATCAGAAACACCTTGGTCAAATAAATAGCTGGAGCGTATGTCGCGGCGGGACCCCGCTCCTGCTGACCAAGTTGGACCACCCAGCCCCATTCGATAAAGGTTATTTTAACTGTTCCCTCTCCTTCAACTTCACTGTTGCCCTTATGCAACAACGTGAAACGCAGCTGTTTGACAAGGCAAAACGGGTTCAGTCGTAGGGGCCACCGTACCTTTCCTGCCCCTTCTCAAGTGGTACTTTCCGCCTTTCAATATTGTTTTAATACCGTTGCATCCGTCCCATCGCATTGGTGAATCTCAGGGTCTGTGCCCCGTTTGATCACCGATCCGCGACATGTCCTCTGCATCAACAAAATGTGTATTGCGGCGCAACGGGTTAAGCGACATAGCCCGCGATATGTGGATCAAACTGCGCCTATTCCTGATGAGTTTGCTGGTCGGCGCAGTGTTTGCGCAAACGGCCACATCTTTGGTGTCTTCTGCCCAGGCCGCTGCGATGGAGCTGGCGCAGGTCGACAACGCCTCGGATGTTGAGATGGACGACTGCGCAGATACACCCGATTGCGATGCCCCGTGTCATTTGTCTTCGCAATGCCGCGGCACCGTCGGGCTCGTCGGTCCCCACTGGGCCTTCGTTGATAGTTTCTTGCTGGCCGGATTAGCCTGCGTTTCGCCCGCCGTAACCGTCCAGACCGGACAACGGCGGGGCGACGATCTGCAAAGACCCCCTGAAGCC
Source organism: Sulfitobacter sp. L-8 (assembly GCF_056859255.1). NCBI lineage: Bacteria > Pseudomonadati > Pseudomonadota > Alphaproteobacteria > Rhodobacterales > Roseobacteraceae > Sulfitobacter > Sulfitobacter sp. L-8. Next base: position 6,627 of record NZ_JBSXOD010000018.1, on the reverse strand, counting down.
TGACAGATTGGGTGCAAGATGCACCTTGATAACCGCGATTGCCAACCGCTTGTAACACCGGCGACGCAGCGATCGTGATCAATACACCCATATTATGCAGGCCTGTCATGCCCCTTGAATTTTCGCGTTTATCCGCGGCCATCGCTGCCGCCATCTTTTTGCCTGCCCCGGCTCTTTGGGCCGAGGCCTCCGATTATGCCGTTGAACTGGTCGAAACGACGTATCGCGTCGGCGGCGATGCGGTGCTGACCCTTCGATTGACCGACCTGCGTGACCAGCAAGCCGTGGCGGATGCGATCATCTTTGCGACCCGGCTGGATATGGAGCCTGAGGGCATGGCCATGATGACGTCCCCGTTGGCACCGCTCCCGATGGAGAAATCGGGTGAATACCGGTTTTCTGCGGACCTTTCCATGAAGGGCAGCTGGCAAATGTCTGTCGCAGCCAAGATCCAGGGGGAAGTCGAAACCGTTTCGGCTCGCATCATCCTGGAGGTGCAGGAATGAGCGCGTATAGCAAACTCTTTATGGTCGGAGCCATCGGCGCGGCCGCCGGTTGGGCGGGCTTGTCGGCGGGTGGCAAGGGTTGGACCCCCGCCCGTCTGGGCGATGAAGCCCAGATGTTTCTTGCCGCAATGATAGGCACCGACGCCAAAGCCATGCCCGCGCCGGTGCCCCCGGCATCGGGGTCCGTGATCTATTACCGTCATCCGGATGATACGCCCGCTTGGTCGGCAGGCCCGACCAGCACGGCGGATGGTCGCCCCTATATCGCTGTACTGGCCAGCCAGGATGTGTCCTTCGAGCCCGTCACCAAAGACAACGCTGCGACTGTGGCGGCTGATACGGGCGAACGCACGATCCTGTATTATCGCCACCCCATGGGCCTTCCCGATACCTCGCCGGTGCCCAAAAAGGATTCGATGAACATGGACTACCTGCCGGTGTATGCCGATGAATCCTCCGACGCGGGTACGGTCACGATCTCGCCGGGAAAGCTGCAACGCACGGGCGTGCGGACCGCCGAGGCAGTATCGGCACCCATAGTGATGCCGGTGCGGGCACCGGGCATCGTGGAGCTGGATGACCGCAGGATCAGCGTCATATCCTTGCGGGCTGATGCCTTTGTCGAACAAGTCGAGGACGTGACAATCGGTTCGACCGTCACCGCAGGGGCCCCGCTGGCAATGCTCTATTCCCCCGAGATTGCCGCCGCCGCTGCTCTCTATGTCTCGGATCTGCGCAGTGGTGCAGGGCGCGCCAAGGGCAGCCGCCAAAGGCTGGCGAACCTCGGGGTGCCGCCTGCGGTGATCGAGGGGATAACCGCGGACAAAAGCCCGCCGGTCAACACCCCGCTGATCGCGCCCCTGTCAGGCGTGGTAATGGAAAGAATGGCTGTGCAGGGAATGATGTCGCCCGCCGGCGCGCCCCTGTTTCGCATCGCCGATACCTCGGTGGTCTGGGTGATGGCCGAGGTGCCTGAATCCTCGCTTGCTGGCCTGTCACGCGGCACGCCGGCCACGATCTCTTTCCCGGCGTTGCCCGGCGAGACCTTTCAAGGCAGCATCAACGAGATTTATCCGGCCGTGGATATGCAAACCAGAACCGCGCGGGTGCGGATCGAATTGCCAAATCAGTACGGGCGGCTTTTGGTCAATATGTTTGCCGATGTCGAAATGGCGTCAGGTGACGCGACCCCGGTGGTGCAGGTACCAAAGACTGCCGTGATCGACACCGGCGACCGTCAGGTCGTGATCCGCGATATGGGTGACGGAAAATTCGCGCCGCAGGATGTGGTGATCGGACGGCAGGGCGACGGCATGGTTGAAATCCGCAAAGGGATCGCAAGCGGCGAACGTATCGTCACAACGTCCACCTTTCTGATTGACGCCGAAAGCAACTTGAACGCGGCGCTCGCGGCTCTGGTGACGCCGGAGGCCACAGAATGATCGGGCGTATCATAACATGGTCGGCGCGCAATCTGATGCTGGTGTTCTTCGCCACTGCGTTGATCGTCGGTGCCGGCATCTGGTCGTTGCGCACTTTGCCGATTGATGCCATCCCCGACCTGTCGGATGTGCAGGTTATCGTGTTGACCAACTATCCCGGTCAGGCCCCGCAGGTGGTCGAGGATCAGGTCACCTACCCGCTGACCTCGGCGATGCTCACGGTGCCGCGGTCAAGGGTGGTGCGGGGTTTTTCCTTTTTTGGAATTTCGTTTGTTTACATCATCTTCGAAGACGGGGTGGACCCCTATTGGGCCCGCTCGCGGGTGCTGGAATATCTGAACGCCGCCGCCGCCAACCTGCCCCAGGGTGTCACCCCTGCCCTTGGCCCCGATGCAACGGGTGTGGGCTGGGTCTATCAGTATGCGGTAACCGGCGAAAACCTGTCGTTGGCAGAACTGCGTACCCTGCAGGATTGGGTGGTACGCTTTGGCGTCAGCCGCGCCGAGGGGGTGTCCGAAGTCGCGAGTGTCGGCGGCTTCGTCAAGCAATATTCGGTCACCGTCGATCCGGTTCGGATGCGCGCCCAAGGCATTACCCTGTCGGACATTGGCAAAGCCGTGGCCTCAAGCAACATGGACACCGGCGGCCGCACCGTGGAGCTTTCGGAATTCGAATTCATGGTCCGCGGCCGCGGCTATTTGTCGGGAACCGAAGACATCGGCAACATCACTTTGCGCAGCGTTGCGGGCGTGCCGATCCTGTTGCGCGATGTTGCGCGCATAGAGATCGTCCCAGATGGGCGGCGCGGCATTACAGAACTGAACGGGGAAGGTGAAGTCGCAAGCGGTATCGTGCTGCAACGGGTGGGTGCCAATGCACTGGACGTTATCGAGAACGCCAAGTCCGAGCTGGATGCAATCGCCCAAAGCCTGCCCGAGGGCACCCAAATTGTCCCGGTTTACGACCGTTCGAACCTGATCCTTTCAGCGATCAAGACGCTCAAGACCACATTGCTGGAAGAAAGCCTTGTGGTGGCGGCCGTGACGATCTTGTTTCTGCTTCACATGCGATCGGCATTGGTGGCGATCGTAATGCTTCCCGTGGGCTTGCTGATCGCATTTACCGCGATGAAGACGCTGGGGATCGGGGCCAATATCATGAGCCTTGGCGGTATTGCCATCGCCATCGGAGCGATGATCGATGCCGCCATCGTGATGATCGAAAACGCGCATAAGCACCTTGAACGCGCGGCCCCCGACAAGCCCCGCATCGAGGTGCTGATCGAAGCGGCGACCGAAGTCGGCCCCGCGTTGTTTTTCAGCCTTCTGATCATCACCGTGTCGTTCCTTCCGATCTTTTCGCTTGAGGGTCAGGAAGGCCGGATGTTTGGCCCGCTGGCCTATACCAAGACATTCTCGATGGCGGCTGCGGCGTTCTTGTCGGTCACATTGGTACCGGCACTGATGGTGGTGTTCGTGCGCGGACGGATCATTCCTGAGCACAAGAATCCGGTGAACCGCTTTTTGATCGCGGTCTATCGACCGGTTATCACCGGCGTGCTGAAGGCCAAGGCACTGACCATCGTCATAGCGCTGGCCGCTCTTGTCGTCACAATTTGGCCCGCGCGACAATTGGGGTCGGAATTCATGCCGACCCTGAACGAGGGTACCTTGATGTATATGCCGACCACCCTACCCGGCCTGTCGGTGACAAAAGCCGCAGAGCTGATGCAGACGCAAGACCGGATCATCAAGTCCTTTCCCGAGGTTCTGACGGTGTTCGGCAAGGCCGGACGCGCCCTTACCGCGACTGACCCCGCGCCGACGTCCATGTTTGAGACCATCATACAGCTGCGCCCGGAAGAAGAATGGCGCCCGGGCGTCACGACAGAAAGCTTGCGTCAGGAAATGGACGCGGCGCTACAGTTTCCCGGTGTCTCGAACGCTTGGACCATGCCGATCCGTGCGCGGATTGATATGCTTTCCACGGGTATCCGCACGCCGGTGGGGATCAAGGTCTATGGCGACAACCTGACAGAAATGGCGAAAGTCGCCCGAGAGGTGGAAGCAGTCGTACGCACGGTTCCCGGTACCACCAGCGCCTATGCGGAACGGGTGATCGGCGGGTATTACCTGGATATCACCCCGGACCGGGCGGCGTTGGGCCGTTACGGCCTGTCCGTCCAGGATGTGCAGGAAGTCATCGGCATGGCCTTGGGGGCCAAGGCCATCACCCAGACCGTCGAGGGGCGCGAGCGCTACAACGTGGCGGTGCGCTACCCCGCCGCGCTGCGCTCGGACCCCGAGGCGATCGGACGCGAGGTACAGGTCGCCTTGCCCGGTGGCGGCACGATTCCCCTGGGCGACGTCGCCACGATCGAGCGCAAGCGCGGGGCCACGTCGATCCGAACCGAGAACGGGCAGTTGGCGGTCTATATCTTCGTTGACATTGCAGGGCGCGATCTGGGTGGTTTTGTGGCTGACGCGCAGGCGGCGGTGGCGGCTTCGGTCACCCTCCCGCAAGGCTATTCGCTGGGATGGAGCGGCCAGTTCGAGTATCTGGAACGCGCCAAACAGCGGCTTGCTATTGTGGTACCGTTGACCTTGGCGTTGATCTTCCTGCTGCTTTTTCTCAACTTCCGCCGTCTGACAGAAACCTTGATTGTCATGCTTTCGTTACCCTTTGCCCTTGTCGGGGGGATCTGGCTGATGTGGTTCATGGGATTCAACATGTCTGTCGCGGTCGCCGTCGGGTTCATCGCGCTGGCAGGGGTCGCGGCAGAGACGGGTGTAATCATGCTGATCTATCTTGACCACGCCCTGACCGAAGCCAAGGACCGCGCCAAGGGCCGCGATCTCACCCGAGAGGAGCTGTATGCCGCGATCATGGTCGGTGCCGTTGATCGCGTGAGACCCAAAATGATGACCGTTGTGGCAATCATGGCAGGTCTGATGCCGATCCTTTGGGCTCACGGCACCGGCTCCGAGATCATGCAGCGGATTGCTGTGCCGATGATTGGAGGGATGATTTCCTCAACGCTGCTGACGCTGATCGTAATCCCCGCCGTTTACGGTGTTATCAAAGGTTGGCGTCTGCAAAGCGCATACATGAATCACCCGGTTGCGCCGAAAGCCGTGTGATACGGTGACTTAGCGCGCTTCGAGGAGGATACTGCAAAAAACAGGCGGCGGCGAAGGGCGTGGTTACAGCCTTCGCCGCTCTGTAAACTTGCTCCGGTACCACCACCTTTCCAAAAAATTGTGGTTTTATTGATCGAGAACAAAGTCGAGATTCTTCCTGCGCGTATTGTGCAAGAACTTCACCCCAAGCGAAGGAGGAATAGCTACTCGTTAAACCCTCGGCATAGAATGTGACGCATATGCAGACCGGGTACCGGTCTTGATCCCGTCGCCGATTGCCCCCGGATGCACCGCAATAACCTGCACGAAGCGGCTCCACGCCCAGCCAGAGAACCAATTCGCCGCCGACGGTCCTTCGCAGGGCACAGCGGTTTCCAGGCATGAGGTTCCGCCGAACCATCTCGGCGTGAAATACCACGGTCCGCGCGACCACCGAGTGCTGCCCCAGCCCAATCCGGCAGTCTTTCTGCCGTTCGTTACCACAAGGAAGGAGTTCCAATTGCAAGCTCAAGACATCATGACCAGAAACGTCATATCCGCCAATGTCGATGTGACCGTGGAAGAAATCGCCGCACTTATGATGGAAAACCACATCAGTGGCGTGCCCATACTGGACGAAGACGGGGCAGTAACCGGCCTCATCAGCGAAGGCGATTTGATGCGACGGGTAGAAGGATCGGGCTCTGCCCCCAAATCCTGGTGGCTTTCGCTGTTTTCTTGGTCCGAAAGCACCGCACGGGATTTCATCAAGATGCGCAGTCACCGCGCCAAGGACATCATGACGCGCAACGTTCATGTCGTAGCTCCCGAAACGCCCGTCGCTGATATTGCACGGCTGTTGGAGGAAAAGCGCATCAAGCGCGTGCCAGTCGTCGAAAATGACAGGGTTGTCGGTATCGTTAGTCGGGGCAACCTGATGCAAGCCCTAGCAAGCATTCCCAAGGTGACGCTTGACCCATCGATATCCAACCGTGAAAAGCGCGAGGTCGTGATGGGCGCGCTGGCGCAGGTACCGGGGCTGAACCCGGCGCACCTGAATGTCGTGGTCGAGGGCGATCGCGTCGATGTCTGGGGGCTTGCCGACTCGGATGCTGTGGAAAAGGCCGCTTCGGTCGCTCTCGACAATATTGATGGTCTCGGTGAAGTGTCCGTCAACCTGGGACGCATACCGAACTATGTCTGGGGAATTTAGCGCCTGCTGTGACAAAGGCGTCTGGATCATCATCAACCAAGGCTTTGAGGCAGCAACCCTGCCGGCATTTGATCCAGACGCCTTGCGTCACATATCTGCGCGCCAAGATGCGAAACAATGTACATCCGTCGCCGAACCGCTCGCGACATCGTAGAACCTCGGCGACCCGGATGCGTTCAGCACCTAGGAAGCGACGACAAATCAAGGAGAAACGCGCGAAAGTTGGTGATGGCCTGAGGTGCGGCATATCATGGCGGTGTTCAGACGCCGTCAATTCTCTGGTGAGAAAAGGATATGCCACATGTCAGAGACTACCATCACCTAACTGCCCGATCCATCGGGTTTTT
>NZ_JBSXOD010000017.1:0-24956 GCF_056859255.1 Sulfitobacter sp. L-8 | reverse complement strand
GGGAAAGGATCAAACGTAAGACGCTCGAAACGCGACGCTTGCATCACCGACAGCACGCCGCATAATCAAACCAACCAGATGAGCCGAACTCTCTCTTAGTTTAGGCCGCCATTGGTCCCAAAAACCCTGACGACGGACAGTCCGGCACAAGTGAAAACGCGAAAGAGTAAAAGGCCGCCTATGCGGCGGCCTCGCTTGCGTCGGATTCATCGATCATTGGCTGAAGCCCGTGGAGGAAATCCACGGCGCGCTGCGCGTGCGCGGATGCGGCAAAGACGGCGCGATTATCGTTCTTGAGCACTGTGAGCCAGTTGCCGATGTAGGCGGCATGGTCTTCACGATCTTCGAGCGTGATCCCAAGATCAGCGCAAAGAAAAGCTGCGCCGAGTTCGGCCACAAGTTCTTCACGGGCATAACCATCATCGCCAAAACGCTTACGACCAAAATCGCGATCGAGACGGGTCTGATGACGCGTCCAATGCGTGCATTCATGCGCGAGAGTTGCGTAGTAACTTTCCGCATCGCGAAAGCTTTCGAATATTGGCATTTGGACGTAGTCCTCTGGCGGACAATAATACGCGCTGCTCCCGCCATGGCGGATGTCGGCACCGGTGTCGGTGAAGAAGGCGTCAGCGGCCTCGATCCGTTGATCAGGATTGAGTTGTTGCTTGGCTGGTGCGTAATAATGCGCGGGAAGCCCGTCGATTTGCTCAATATTGAAGACGGTGTAGCCCTTCATGAAGGGGATCGTTTGATCCCTCTCTTCGCCGGTTTTCTCATCGGTTTCGGTGCGGGTGAGCGTGTTGGCGTAGACCACGGGCGATCCCTTTTCGCCTTTCCGGACGTTGCCGCCGAGTTCGCGAGCCTGCTTGAAGGTCATCCAGATCGGAGCGGCGAAGTGGCGTTCCATCGAAGATGCCCAGAGCGTGAGGACATTGATGCCGCTATAGGGTTGTCCGTTGTGACGCAGAGGGCGTGAGACGGGTCCAGCTTCGTGTGCGGCGTTCCAGGGCTGTGTCCAGGGCTTGATGCCCTGTTCCAGGGCGGTGATGATCTGATTAGTGATGCGGGTGTAGATGTCCTGCCGGTTGTTTTCGGTCTTGCGTGTCATGATGATCTCCTTCCGTTTGTCGTTTCCTCAAGACGCGACATGAAAGGACGGGCGGATGAGACGGCTGGTCAGCGCGCAGTAGGCGCGTGTACGGCCAACACGGTCTGGCGAAGCCGAAGGCGGAGACAGATGGTGCGGGCAGGCCGTTGACCGGACGTCGCGCCCGGCCAATGTTAGCGGCTAGAACTTGAGGAATGACTTTACGGAAGGAAGTGTCGCCGCGCCTAGATTGACGACCGATGGACGATCCCCGTGGGGAAGCATTCTGTTATGACCGCCGTGTGGCATGCACATGATTTAACAGTACTCAATGCGGATGCCCTGCCGAGCAAAGTGCCACTTTGCCTCTGGCTCAGTTCGTAACACAAAGCATATTGACGAAGATTCGCTCTGCGGAATCTGGAACGCCGCAAAACTTCGCTTCTGCAAATTGACTGAGATCTGCGCGCGCGAGCGGCTTAAATCTGAAAGGTGACAATGTTTTTATGGTCTCGCCACAACCGCTCCACAAATCGAAGAATGTCGAGGAAGAAAATGGCAACAGACATCATGAACGATGCTGATTTTCCGTCGGATTGTGCGAGATAGCTGAGCGCAATGGCTGGGAGCCGTGCAGACTCAATCCGGCTGCCACATACCTGCATGAACGTGGCCTCTTGATTGACTACAACGTGATTGGATAGTCGGAATTCAAATTTTTCCGCATCGTTGGCAAGGAAGACAAATTCCCTCGTTTCCTGAAAAGCAGGCTGTAGGCAGTCAGTATCTGGTATCAACGAGAAAGCCGGTGCGCCCGCTACAAGGAAAGCCACTGGGAGCCTTGTGCTTGCTTAGACGCCCCCCCATTTTCTTGCGTTTGAACTTCTTCCCGCACATGCCGCACTGGTACGTATATGTCGGGCCACTGCTGAAGGCGGTAGGAGAGTTTGCGCGAGTGCGCGGAATGCGCGGTGTTCGCGTCGATATCCGCGCTGAGTTGAACCCGCTACCAGTGGAACGCGCGGTGGGCGCAATGCGTACCGGACCACTTGGTGTCAGTTCGACTTCATAGCGCGGAACGAATGACTGGTTGGTGGTCTTGGCACCCTGAATACGATCAACGCGGTAGCTGCGATGGCCATGACTATTAACATCCCAGGCATGCAGGATGACATTGTCTTCGCTGGTACGCCGCAATGAATAGGGCTCGATCCGGCGCGTCCGGCCTTGATAATCAAGATCGACACAAAGGCGGTTGGCGGCAGCAAACCGGATGACTTCAAGATAGGTCTGGGCACTGCTGCCAACGGGAATGCGAAGAGTGCGCTCCCGAATAACGGTCTCGCCGCTCCCCAACTGGTAAGCTACCGGGGTCGGAGCGAGCGCGCCACTAAGAAGCCAGTCAAAGAAAGCGGGAAGCGCCTCCCAGAATGTCGCAACCGGCGGCAAGGACGGCAACTGATGATCCAGCATGTGGCCCCATGCGCCTTCAACATCGCCACGATGCGGATCAAGATCGGTAAGTTGCGGAACTTCAATGCCTTTAAATTCGCATTTCTGGCGCAAGACATCGAGCAACACAGATGCTGCGGGCCGGGCTTCGGTGTTACGAAACAGGTTGATGACATCGTAGAGATCACGCGGCCTGGTGCGCTCTGCGAGCGCCCTGATCTTTTCCCCAAATGCCTCTTCATAGGCATAGGACTGCACCATGATGCCGCCATCGGGCGCATCGCTGTAGGGATGAAAAATCGGCACCTGGACCGGGGCGAGAACAAGACGTTCGTCAGCCGTGAGGTCGAGTTTGATGCGTGGCGGCGAGCGCGGCGAGACCGGGCCGCGATAACTCAACTTGCCCTGACAACTCGGATTGCCGCGCGGATTGGCAAAGATGTCGAACTTCTGTGAGTCCTGCGGAAACTCAAGGCCGCTTTGTTCGTAAATCCATTCCGAGATTTCTGAAAAAACCCGCTGCAAGAAGGCCTCATCAAGATGGGACTCGTCCTGTAGTGTGAAATCCAAATCTTCAGAAAACCGGTAGGTTTCGAAGAAGCATTTCTTAAGGCAAGTGCCGCCCTTGAATACCCAGGACGAGGCCAGCTCGGGGTGCGCATAGATTCCGGCAAGCGCCCAGCCGAGAGCATAGTCTTTTTCAACCACATGCGGGGTCAAGCTTTGTGTGCTGGCCAGTTCAAGGATTTCGCGGCGATCAATCATGCTGTGCGTCCTTCACCCAGCTATTGGGCACACGCAAGCGCCAGCGTGTTATCAGACGCGGAGATTCCAAAGATGGGTCAAGTTTGGCATGACCTTTGGTAAGATGCTTGCGCGCTTCCTCCGCAATATGGCAGCTCTTCTCATAGCGCTCGGCCAGAAAGCCAAGCCGTTTGAAAATCGCTCCGTTTCCGTGGCGCAGAGCATATTCGATCAAGAGATCAGGATTACTATCAGTGCGCTGCAGGTAGTGATCAAAGCATTCCGAGACATGCTGAATGCCGCCGCCAACTGACGGATCGTCAAGCATATCGATGATTGTGCGGTGTACATCAGACACGGCAACGCGGGTTTGGCCGCGCCAGACTGATTTCGTCCCGAAGATCAACTCACTTTTGATATGTTTGAGGGTGAAGATCGCGCCCTGTCGCTTGACCGTCCGGCTTGCGACTGAGCGCGCGGTAAAAACAAGAACATCGCGAAATATCTGCTCGGTGAGGTCCCAATGCTCTGCGGCGGTCCGGCCCCCTACATAGCAAGGCTCAAACAGTGTCGGCACAAGAATCCACGGGTCCTGCAAGACTTGCCGCGCATCCAGAAGATCGAGTTGGACGGGAACATAAGCTCCGCTACCAACCCGTCTTAACCAGCCTTGCTCGGTCCATCTAGATAGCAGCTTGGCAGCCTGATTGCGCGTGACATCAAGAGCTTGCGCGGCATCTTCAATGTGCACAACATCGCCTGAAGCTTGGATGACTGCAGAAAGGCGGGCACGCCCGCGTGTCAGTGATGTTCGCGAATCATTCATACTACACCAGTGTATCATTACTTCGCATAAAGCGCGAATTATTACCTTTGCAGTATACTTATCGATCAGTACACTAAATCTAGTATAATTCTCATAAATGGCGAATTTTCACTGATACTGTGTATCAATGCGCCGCCTGTCACGCAGCTTTCAGGTCACTATCCTCAAGTTCAAGTCCGAGATAAGCGCAGAGGAACGCCTCGGCACGTTCATCCCGTTCATCGGGATTCGGCTCACCCGAGGCAATCGCATAATAATGCGCTAGCAGGCTCTCGATCTGATCGACATTGATGACGGTGCCATGTTGACGAATTCCGAACGGCATAGCTCCCAAAGAGTCTCGACCAAAAGACAATAATGATTTTATGGGCTCGCCACAAACTCGCCACAAGCCGAAGAAGGTTGAAAATAGGAATGGCGGGTTTCTGCGGGTTGCAGCGGATCGATATATTGTGGCAAAAACAGCGCCTAAGGGCTGCTTTTGTTACATATATTCCGGCTAAGTTATTGATTTATAAGTGGTGACCGCTCAGGGATTCGAACCCTGGACCTACTGATTAAAAGACAGTATTAAATTCATATATTACGCGACTTACAGAGGACTCGCCACAGATTTGCCACAAGGATTTTGTGATAAACTAGCTAGTAATCCAGTGCGCCCGTCTTCCGCCTCTTCTGCACGCTCGATTAGGTGGCCGTAGATGTTTAGGGTCATTGTAATGTTGGAATGCCCCATGAGCTTTTGCAGCTTCTTTAGATTCACTCGCTGTTCAATCAACATGGAAGCGTAGAAGTGGCGCAAATCGTACGGTGAGTATTTTGGTTTCAAAACAACGCGCCCATTAACATCGACATCTTTCATCAAACCAGCTTCTTCACAAACGGAAGCAAACGCACGGTTGCGCCAATTGTTTATGCACTGCCATTTACCAGTCGATGTCGGAAACACGAGATCATATTTATTGGGTGTGGCCAACCGATCGGCATAGTGGATCACCATATCAGCCGTCTCCGGGCTGATGTCGATCCAGCGCCACCCTGCGGGCGTTTTCGTCACCGAAATCCGCGCACCGCTGCGCTCAACGGCACGATCTACCTTCACCTCGGCACTGCTGACATTGAAGCGCGGAAGTGCCAGGTACTCACCTGGTCGCATACCTGTGTCCCCTGCCAAGTACAGCATGGGACGATACCGTTCCCATGACTTAGCGATCTGTGCATTTTTCGAGTTTGCCAGGCGGTCCGCTGCGCGAAGAAGTTCTTGGAACTCAATTAGGGTGGGTGGCGTTACGGGCTGCGCGTATCGCGAATTCGAACTGACCGTGATACCCGAAGCGACATTTGCGGTCACTTGGCCTCTCAGGGCCATCTCACCAAGCACGGTTTGAAAACACGACATTGTGCGCCTAGCAACGAAGCGCGAAGGACAACGTTCCAATAGCCATGAGCGAAACTCAACAATATCAGGCACGCTCAACTCTTGAATTTTCTTATCCCAAGGATACGAACGCATAAATTTTGCAATGTATTCGTAATTTTTTAGGGTGTAGGTCGTGACTGGCTCATTCCCATCCGTCCCTTCCTTTTCACAAATCCTAAGCCATTTATCGATAGCCTGATCAACAGTAGAAATTTCTGCATTATTAACAGCGCTGGTTTGTCGAGCCATACCTTCTTCCAGCCAAGCCCGCGCCTCCTTCAAGGTATCAAAGCTCTTGTAGGAATATCCTGCTTTGGATGCACTGTTTGCGTATCTAACTTGATATGTCGTGCCTTTTGCACCTGTTCTTTTTCTTATATCTGACATCTATCACTTAATAAGTTTGCGTTATTATCTCCTCTGAAAAACCCGTAAACATATCAAACTTTCGCGTTATTTTCAGCTTTTATTTGCGCTTCACGATAGATACGCACAAGCGAACCCTTCTCGATTTTGAGACGCCCATCAATGGGATCAACAAAAAATGGTAGCTTCCGCCTGCCAAAGGCATCGGGGTCTGCGGCACGCTTTATCTGCCGCTCATTGAGTTGAACGCCCATCTCCGCCAGGATTTCCTGAACCTGCTTGACACCGATATAGCATGGTGGTCGCATGCCAATGCCTCCCTAAGTTACTCAACTAAAATCATAATCCATGCATGCGGGCCGGTAATGGCGTGTGTGCATGCGAAAAATTGCTTTTCCATCGCTACGTCTGCGAAGCGTGTGGCTTTCTCCGAACTCATCCGTAGGCTTTAGCCTCAACTTCGGTGCATCGATGTACTTGACGGAATGATGTTCTTTTCGAACTTGTAAGTCCGTCCAAAGGGCTTGCTTGAATTCATCAATCGTCATCATGCCCATTTTCGCATAATCGATTGTTAAGCCAGGCGGCCCGCTATTTTTGGTCTTCTTGGTCATATTGCTTCCTGACCTTTCGTCTATATTAACCATTTTGCCATTATGCCAATTAACGTTCCGTTAAGAATATTTGGCATTTTATCTATGCTGCGCTCGCGAAAACGGCTCCTAGAGCCATCTTCCAAGGACATTACATCTGACAGTGCATGCTGCAGCGTCTGTGATGCTGTGTGCTGCTTTTCAACTCCGTCAGACGAACTCTTCCTTTTCTTCCCCATGTTTCCCGTCTTCGAGGCCTTCTGTTGCCAATGATGACGGGGGACGGCGATAGGCCTCGGTAGTCGGGGCTCAGAACAAAAGAAAAGGAGTTCGTCGTCATGAAGGAGATTTTCACACAAGCAGCACTTGCAAGTCGCAGCCTACCGGAATTGCGTGTCATATTCCGCAAGGTCCAAGATCACCTCGCTACCTGCGAGATTGGATCGCGTGAGCATTTCACTGCCGCGCAGAACCTGCAGAATGTCCGCCGCGCGATTTGCATGCGCACCGCACCGGCACCGCGCAGATAGGCAATTTACCTGATCGGCATTGGCCGGTCAGGCATCATGTCCAGTCTGTGTCCACGAAGATTGGGCTTAGGGCACCTATCTCAGAAAATAACGAGAGAGTATAACAATACGGAACCCGTCGTCCGATGAGCGTCCAAGGCACAAATAACAGGGACAAAAAAAGTCCCCAGGACAAGGTCGAGACGGCCGAGAAGCTGCGCGCGTTGGTCAAAGTCCTTGCACGAATGGCCGCGGAGGCCGATTATGAGGATCATCAACAGAAAACGCACGCATCCTTGAAAGGCTCAGACTCATGAGCAACGAACGGATTCTAGAGACTACGACGGTCGCCATCTACGCGCGATACTCAACCGACCTCCAGTCGGCGGCTTCGGTCGAGGATCAGTTTCGCCTCTGTAATGAGCGTGCTGTGCGAGAGAACTGGCAGGTCGTTGAGACCTACGGCGATCATGGGATATCTGGGGCGAGTCTAATGCGCCCTGGCATCCAGAAGCTGATGCAGGATGCGCTGGCGGGCAAATTCAAAGTCGTCCTAGCGGAAGCGCTTGATCGCGTTTCTCGGGATCAGGAGGACATTGCTGGCGTCTACAAGCGTTTGGCCTTTGCGGGCGTTCAACTCGTAACCTTGTCTGAAGGACAAATCAACGAACTCCATATCGGGCTCAAGGGGACGATGAATGCCCTCTTCCTCAAAGACATGGCAGACAAGACCCGCCGTGGTCTGCGCGGCCGTGTAGAGGCTGGCAAGTCTGGCGGTGGCAACTCCTACGGATATGACGTTGTCCGCAAGATGGACGCCAATGGCGAGCCAGAGCGTGGCGAACGCAAGATCAACGATGTCCAAGCTACGGTTGTAAGGCGGATATTTGATCAATACGCGAGCGGTACATCACCGCGGGTCATCGCCAAGCAGTTGAACACAGAAGGCGTACCAGGACCGACGGGCAACACGTGGGGGCCATCTACGATCCATGGCAACAAGGATCGCGGCACAGGCATTCTGAACAATGAACTTTACATCGGGCGGCTGGTTTGGAACCGGCTACGCTACATGAAGGACCCTGAGACGGGAAAGCGGATATCGAGACTAAATCCGAAGGACGACTGGATCATCAAGGACGTACCACACGTCCGCATCGTCGAGGACGATCTATGGGAGCGTGTAAAACAGCGGCAAGCAGCCACCGCGCTTGGCAAACACTCCAAGGATGACGCAAGGGGCTTCTGGGACCGCCGCCGTCCACGCTTTTTACTCTCAGGTCTCGTCAAATGCGGTGAGTGTGGCAGCGGCTTTGTGAAAATCAGCCAGCAGCATTTCGGATGCGCATCCGCGCGCAACAAGGGCACGTGCACCAATGCCAAGACGATCCGGAAGGACCTGTTGGAAGCAACGATATTGAACGGACTGCAGCATCACCTGATGGACGAGGAACTCCTCGAAGTCTTCTGCGAAGAGTACACGAGACATCTCAACACGCTGCGAATGGCCGAGACCGGGAACCGCGCCCGCGATGAGGCGAGGCTGTCAAAAATCACTCGTGATCTCGGCAGGCTTGTCGATGCCATCATCGATGGTGTTCCAGCCGATCGCGTAAAAGACCGGATGATCGCGCTCGAAGCCGAGAAAGCCAAAATTGAAGCGCAGCTTTCTAACCAGCCTGAAGAAAATAAGCCGCTGTTGCATCCGTCCATGGGCGCTCGCTATCGAACGGCTGTCGCCGAACTCCGGGAATTGTTGAACGACCGGTCCAATCATCATGAGGCAGTCGAAATATTGCGAAGCCTGATTGAACGAATCGTCCTTCATCCTGCCGAGACTGAGCCGCGGGGCTTCCTGATTGATATTGAAGGTGATCTCGCAGGAATCCTAAGTCTCTGCCAGACAAGCAAAAAGGCCGTCGGGCTTTCGCCAGACGGCCTCATGCTAATGAAGCTGGTTGCGGGGGCACGATCTGGACATGATTTGCCCGGCGAAGCTGACTCCGCCGGGCAAATAAAACTGGTTGCGGGAGTAGGATTTGAACCTACGACCTTCAGGTTATGAGCCTGACGAGCTACCGGACTGCTCCATCCCGCAGGGGTCTGCTACCTTGCATTCTTATGGGCTGCAAGATGTAGCAGCGCGATTTTTTGGAAAAGTCGCGATTATTTTTTTGTTTTCGTTTTGTTCCCCTTCCCCGACGCCGGGCAGGGAATGAAACGTAGGGTGGCATTGGATGCGTGGTCACGCGACGCCAGGGACAGGGGGTGACGGTCAGTCGTTATCTTGCCCGGCCCCCGCGCCGGCGCGGCTGGCTTCGGTTGCCGGAGCGTATGTCCGAAACGCGAAGCTTTCCAGAACGCGCAGCGTGGCGCTGTCCATTCGACGGCCCGCGAGGGTGTGGGGTGACGGGGTAAACCGGCTTTGGGTCTTGCTCAATACGGCTCGGGTTGCGTGACGTGTCATCACGGCAGCCTGGTCGGCCTCGACGCTTACCCGGCCGTTGTCAAAGGTCAAT
This sequence comes from Sulfitobacter sp. L-8, assembly GCF_056859255.1. NCBI lineage: Bacteria > Pseudomonadati > Pseudomonadota > Alphaproteobacteria > Rhodobacterales > Roseobacteraceae > Sulfitobacter > Sulfitobacter sp. L-8. The sequence goes on along the minus strand of NZ_JBSXOD010000017.1, from coordinate 15,437 downwards.
AAGCTGCCTGCCCACTCGAGGGCGACGGTGACACCACCGGACCCGGACGCCGCAGCGACGAAGGGGGCCAGTAACAGCGGGGCCGATATATCTTTGATGTGCAATGGGTCATCAACAGTCAAACCGTAGGCCCGGTCACTGATCATCGCACCGACGATGATTGGACAAAGCGTGCCGGATGTCGCGCTTAAAGATCGATTCGCGAACCGAGGCACAAGCTTTGAATACGCAATACCGTCATTGGTAGCGAGCAAACCCGCCAAGAGTTGCGGGCCCGCAAACCCGTGATCACAAAGCCAGCGCACCGCTTTGCCGGTTTCTTCCGCCAGACCCCAGCTCATCCCAGCGCCGCGCGCGGCTTTCCGGCTTAGTGCTTCGATCTCGTTAAGCGAATATATCATTCCAGGATCTCCTGAATCGCTGGATAGGTCCACCCGGCGAATTCCATCTGGGCGACCTCATGGGGGAACGGCGCATTGCGAAACATGTTGATCCGCACCCATCGGTCTGAACGCGGGTCGAAATGGCAGGCCCCGAAAAACGACAGCTTCGCGCGCAGCAGGTCGATCGGGAGGACATCCGCAGCAATCGTGTTGTCGCGGATTTCGGCGTAGGGATAGCGAGCGGCAATCTGTACCCTGCGGATGATATGACGGTGCTCTGGATGGCGCAGCAGCATATCGGCGACACGGGTGTCGGCATTTTCCGATGCCAGGGCGCTGCTCAGCAGGGCTGCGTCGCGGCCCGGGGCCAGGGGCTGTTCATAGGCGGCGATTGGTTCGGACTCGCGTTCGCCCAGGCGGGGTTCCAGCTTTTCCGCTGAAACATACCACGCGCGCGCCTGACTTTCGGGCAGGGTCCAGTCGATCTCCAATGCCCAGGCATAGTTCGCGGCCACAATATCGCGAAGTTGGCGCACAGTCATGCTGCCATCAATGGCAAAGCCCGCTGTTTCGTCTGCACTCATCCGTGCGGGTAGATCGTCGACCAATCCCCCATAGGGCTCCATCATCAACGCCACAAGGAGCTCCTGGCCTTCAAGGCTCAAGGCGGTTTCCGACCAGCGATACAGACAGTCCCACGGCATTTCCTTTTCAAGGGCACCGGTTTCCAGATGCTCGGTAAGCGTGTCGAGATCAGCTTTGAGCTTGGTGATCTTGTCGCATTGAAGTGCATGTTCCGAATGCCAGTCATCGACGTTGCGTTGGCCTCGGCGCAGCATGACCCGAAATGCCTTGGCATCGACGGGTGACGCCGTAGGAAGCGCACGAACCCGTGCCAGCGCGGTTTCGCGTGCCTCGATCCAGTTGTTCAGCAGGATAGGGTGGTTGAGCAGGAAAGGGGCCATGCCCAGGCCCGTCGAATTGCCGATGCCAAAACGCCTGCGCAATTCGGGGTCGAGCGGGACTGCCCTATCGGGTGCACGCAGCACGGCAAGATGTTCTACGAGGTCAAGAACGAAACCGCGGATCAGGAACACGGTCAACATTTCAGCCTGAAATGGCGCGGCAAATTCAGGGCGGTCGCAAATGCTTTCGCGATCGGCGGCCCCGAGCTTGCCTGACCCGTATACGGCAGTGGTGCGCATCAGATAACCGACGGCATCGACTTGGCCCACGTCGGGCTGTTCACCTCGGCTGAGGCAATCTACGACGTGGTCGAACAGTCGCGCGGACCGATTGGCCCGAGACACCGTCAGCTCTGATGCGGTGACGCGGCCGGCTTCCTGAAGCGGAATATTGCGGGACAGCCGTTGGATATCTTCGTTGGTGGGCAACCCGTCGAACAGCGCAAACGTAGCGTCCCACGCTGTGGCGATCACCCGGTCCGAGCGTTGTTCCGGAGGCAGATCATGGGCAAAGGCCACCAAGCTATAACTGCGGGCCGGTCCGTGCATGGTGTATACGGCGTGACCCACACCTTTGGCGTCGATCTCGAAGGCGCGTCGCTCAAAGCGCCAGCGTTCGGCCTTGAGGCGGCGTAGCAAGACCCGCATGAATGACAGTCGCGATTGGTGAAAAGACCCCATGCGGGCCAGGCGCATCACACTGTGAGCAGGGCGCAGTACTACGGTGTCGGGGTTTAACTGATCCAGTTTCATCACGCGCCTCCTCTTGCATGATATCACATATCTTTGCGGGCGGCCCCATTGGGACCGCACCGCGACTTTATCAGGTGTTTTCACGACCCTTCGCGAGCGTGATCCTCACCGCGTCCCAAAGCGAAGGCAGCAGAACCAGCGATACCGGCACGGCGGTAACCACGATGAAGCTTTGAAGCTTGCCGACCCCACCCGCCCCGAGCGATATCAGGATAACCGCCATCAGGCCCATGCCAACGCCCCAGAATACTCTTACCGGCATCGAAGAACGGTCCTCGTCGGACATGGCGACCGAGATGACGTAGGTCATTGAATCGCCAGTGGTTGCCACGAAAATCGTCGTGAGGATAAGAAACAGCAGCGAAACGAGAAAGCCCAAGGGCAGCTGCTGGGTGATGGCGAGCAGGGCCGCCGGCAGGTTGAACCCTTCAAAAGCAGTTGACACAGAACCGGTGTTTCCAAGCTCGAACGCGATGCCGGACCCGCCGATGATGGTGAACCAGAACGTGGTGATGACGGGGGCCACCAATGACAGCATGATGATGATCGACCTGATCGACCGCCCGCGCGAGATGCGCGCGATGAACATCGCCATCAGCGGGCCGTATCCCATGAACCAACCCCAGAAGAATACTGTCCACCACCCCAGCCAACCGGGTTCGCCAAACAGTCCTGCTTCGCCGCGATACAGTGCCATGTCAAAGAAGTTTGCGATATAGCTTGTGAAGCCGGCGAAATAGCTTTTGAAGATGAACGCCGTTGGCCCCAGGACAAGCATGAACACCAACAAGCCACCAGCCAGAATGACGTTGATCTTGCTCAAAAGCTGGATACCACGCGTCAGCCCCGACATTGCAGACAGGGTATAGAGGGTAACGAGCCCGGCAATGACGATGGCCTGGGTCGCAAAGGCATCGGGAATTCCGAACAGCGCGTTCAAGCCATAGCTGACCTGAAGCCCGAGAAAACCGATCGGTCCCACCGTTCCGGCCACCACAGCGATAATGCAAGACGCGTCAGCAATCAGCCCGATGGGTCCCTTGATCGCACGGTCACCGAACAGCGGATAAAGCAGGGTGCGTGGCGCAAGCGGCAGACCTTTTTCATAGTGATAATGCATCAACATGATCGTGGTCAGTGCGCCCAGAATCGCCCAAGCCAGGAAACCCCAGTGCATGAAGCTTTGCGCCAACGCCGGTGCCACGGCAGCGGGAGTTCCCGCTTCGGCCCCAAACAGGGGCGGAGAGGACAGGAAGTGCGCCATCGGTTCTCCGGCAGCCCAAAACACACCACCGCCCGCCAGCAGCGTGCACATGATCATCGATCCCCATTGAAATACCGAAAACTCCGGCCTTGCCATTGTCCCCATGATTGCCTTGCCGCCCGGCAGAAAGATTATCACCAGTCCGATCAGAAAGGTCGCCAACAGCAAGAGTTGCCAATACAGACCGAAATACTGGGCCGAGAAGGCAAAGCTGGTGTCGACGATCAGCGAAAGCAATTCGAGGTCAAACAGCGCGATGAGGCAGAAAATTGCAATAAATCCCCCGGTTATTGCAAACAGCGGTTTGTTGATGTGCCCGGGGCGCGGGCTTTGTGCCGCTACCGTCGGATTGTGGGTCTGGTACGTCATTCCAACCTCCCTGAAGGAATATCAAATAATGTATCGGGTGGCCTATTCAGCCGCTCGAGCTTCCCGCACCTCCCGCGCGGGACCAAAGCTGGCGTCGAAGAAACGCAGCCAGTTTTCTCCCATGATGCCGGCCACTTCGGCTGCATCAAATCCTACAGACCGCAGCCCTGCCTCGACGTTGGAGAAGTCGCGGTTATCCGTGAACCAGGTGGGCATATCGGGAAAGCCAGGCGCAGCGGCCGAGCCTTCGCCATAGTCAACCTTTTTCGTCCAGCGTCCCATACGCATCCAGTCGACGACACTGTCGGGGTGGTCCTGGCACAGGTCCGATCCGATCCCAAGCACCTCTGGCCCGACCATTTCAGCGGTTTGTGCGACCATTTCGCAAAAGCTTTGCAATGTGCAGTCCGACTTGCCCTTCAGGTGGTGCGGATACAGTGAAAAGCCCAACATTCCGCCGGTTTCGGCCAGCGCCCGGATCACGTCATCGGGTTTGTTGCGCCTTGCCGGTGCCCAAAACGCGGGATTGGCATGGGTGATGGCTATGGGGCGGGCGGAATGTTCAATCGCCTCCAGAGTCGACCGATCTGCCGAATGGCTCATGTCCACCACCAGGCCCACGCGGTTCATTTCGTCGATGACCTCGCGGCCCATGCGGGTCAGGCCCGGATCTTGAGCCTCGTAGCATCCTGTCGCCAGAAGCGACTGATTGTTGTAGCTGAGTTGCATGAAGCGGGCGCCCAGCGTGTGCACAATTTCGACCAGGCCGATGTCATCTTCGATGGGCGAGGGGTTTTGGAAGCCAAAGAAGATCGCAGTGCGCCCTTCGGTTTTGGCACGCCGCACGTCCGCACCGATGCGGCCTTGGAATATAAGCTCTGGAAACTGTTCGAACCAACGGTTCCACTGTTCGATATTCTGCACAGTCTCACGAAAATTCTCATGATAGGCGATGGTGACGTGCACCGCGTCCACGCCGCCTTCGCGCATTTGGCGAAAGATCTTTTCAGACCAGTTGGCGTACTGGAGGCAATCAATACGGTGCGTCACGCCAGATCCTCCGGGGTTCCGGCCGCGATATAGGCGGTCTTTACAGTGGTGTAGAATTCGGCGGCATAGCTGCCCTGTTCGCGAGGCCCGTATGACGAATTTCCACGCCCACCGAAGGGCACGTGATAGTCTGTGCCTGCGGTTGGAAGATTGACCATCACGCAACCGGTGCGGGCGTTGCGGCGGAAATGTGTAGCTCTTGCGAGTGATCGGGTAACAATGCCCGACGTTAATCCGAACTCGGTATCGTTGACCACCTCGAGCGCTTCAGCATAGCTGTCCACCTTGATCACACATGCGATCGGGGCGAACATTTCCTCGCGGTTGATCGTCATGTCATTACTGGTGCCGGTGAACACGGCGGGGGACATGTAATAGCCTTCGGTGCCCAGGTTCAGGCGCTCACCGCCGCACTGCAACGTTGCCCCTTCGGATTTGCCTTTTTCAATATAGTCAAGATTGGCGTTGAGCTGCTCCTCGCTCACCACCGGGCCAAGCTGTGTTCCCTCGGCCAAGGCATGCCCGACCTTCATCGCCTTGGCCCCTTTCACCAGCTTTTCAACGAATTCATCATGGACGGCCTTGTGCACAACCAACCGCGATGATGCCGTGCATTTTTGGCCTGTACCGCCAAATGCGCCGCCAAGAGCCAGACTGACGGCCAGATCGATATCGGCATCATCCATCACGGCAAGCGAGTTCTTGGACCCCATTTCCATCTGGATCTTGGTGAAATTCTGCACGGCGGCGGCAGCGATGCCGCGTCCTACCGGAACCGACCCGGTGAATGAGATCGCGTCAAGCCGTGGGCTTTCGACCAGCTTCTGGCCGATCTCCAGCCCGGCACCCATGACCAGATTGAACAAGCCCGCAGGCATGTCCTGTCGCGCGATGATCTCGGTCAGGGCAACTGCCGACGCGGGGGTCAGGTTTGCTGGTTTCCAGATTACCGCATTACCAAAGGCCAATGCGGGGGCGATCTTCCAGCTTGCCGTCGCCGTGGGGAAGTTCCACGGGCTGATCACGGCAACCACACCGACCGGTTCACGGCGGACGTCGATTTCGACACCGGCCCGGACACTATCGGCGGTATCACCGATCTGGCGCAGACATTCGGCAGCATAATAGGTAAAGAACTGGCCCGCGCGAAAGACTTCACCCTTGCCCTCGGCCACGGGCTTGCCCTCTTCACGCGACAGCAGCTGCCCCAGTTCCGACGCCCGTTCCATCATCTCGCGACCAATCGCCATCAGGACGTCATGGCGTCGTTCGGGACCATATCCGGCCCATATTACCTGGGCTGCACGCGCGGCGGACAGCGCATCGTCAAGCTGGTCTGCACTGGCCTGCGCATACCGACCGACAATCTCCGACAGGTCTGATGGGTTACGGTTTTCGATCTCGCCTGCACCGGCAACCCAAGCGCCCGCGATGAAGTTGCGATTGAGGTCGGTCATGGCGTTCATGTGGTGTCTCCTGTCAGGGGTGAAATTCCGAAAGTCGTCGAAGACAGTAGACGCCAGCGAGGCACTTCAATCAAACTAGATTTATTTGATTTTAGTTCAGTTTATTTGAAGTTGTGCCGCATCCCGCAAATCGGCAGTTTGCGATTCAAGAACCCGCAAGAAAGCGCGCGCCGCCGGAGGCAAGAGCCGTCGGGGCTGGGAAACCAGATAAAGCTCTCGCCGTGCATCACTTTCGCCGAGGGGCAAAAACACCAGCCCCGCATCGTCAAGAGGTACAGCGCGGCGGGGAAGCAGGGTCAGGCCGACGCCGGCGCGCACCAACGCTAGCAACGACGCGGTATTGGGCACAGACATCTGCGCACTGTCGAGTATTGGCGCGAATGCCGCGTCGTCAATCAACCGGCACAACCCGTTGGCAATGAAGTCCCGCCCGGCAAGCTGGCCCCAGACGACCGGGTTTTTAAGGGTAGCTAACGGATCGTCGATCGCACAGACCACGCCGAAAGGGTCTGAAAACAGCAGCTTGCGTTCAAAGCCGGGGCCTGCGGTGATGCTCGCCAACCCGATATCGGCGCGCTCGGCCTCCAGCTCTCGCTGGACCGATGCGCTGTCCATGTCGCGCATGTCGATACGGACCATCGGATGATCGCGGCGAAAGTGGCGGATCACCCCGGGAAGAATTGCCGTCGCCACCGATGGCGTCACCGCCAGTCTGACCTGTCCCTGTTCGGCACGCGATAGACCTTCGATTGCCGCGACCGTGCGACCGAAATGCTCTATCTCGCGCCGGGCCTCGTCGTAAATCATGTCTCCCAACGGGGTCATACGCGACTTGCGCGCAGTCTCGAACAGGGCGGCACCGATGTGTTCCTCGAACTGCTTCAGCATCATCGACACCGCCGAAGGCGTTCGCCCAAGTTGGTCGGCGGCCTCGTTCAGGCTGCCGTGTTGCACCACGGCGCAGAAACATCGGAGCATTTCGATCTTGATAGCCAAAATTCAGCAATCCTGAAGTAGATTTCAAGTATTACATTTTGCCTTAATCCCTGGCCGCTGTCTACAAGACGCTCAAAGAACATCACCCAAGGAATATCCCATGAACGCTACCCTCACGAAAATCGGCGGCTCGGCCCGTTTTTCCACTATCGCAATCCACAACGGCCAGGTTCATTTGGCCGGTCAGGTTTCGCAGATAAAGGACGGTGATATCACGGCTCAGTCACGTGATGTATTTGAAAAAATCGACGCGCTTCTGGGTGAAGCAGGGACCACCCGCGAAAATCTGATCTCGGTGCAGATATGGCTTGCCGACATGGATGACTATGCCGAGATGAACGCGGTTTGGGACGCATGGGTTTCGTCGGTAACGCCTCCTACACGAGTCTGTGTCGAGGCGCGGATGGCGCAACCTCATTACCGGATAGAAGCCTTGGCCATCGCAGCAACGATTTAGAGCGCGACCACTTAGACGGGGCTGGGGGCACCCCTGGCCCGCGTCTGCACCGCAAAGATTCCGCATGGCAGGTCAGGACGCATTAAGCTCGCGTTGTCTAAAACGGTGCTTCTGATCGTCGATGAATATCGATGCCACTTTGCCACAGGACGATCAGCCCGATACCCACAACCAACATGATTGTCATGATATAGTTGAACAGGATCATCAGCAGTGCCGCTTCGGGCGGTACGCCCAGCATCTGAAGGGCAAATCCCGCCCCGAAGATAAAGCTGCCCGGTATGCGAACGAACCGGCCCAGCACCATGATGAAGCCCGAGAAGACCATCAGAAAAATATAGTCCCAAGGGGCCAACACGACGCCTACAGCCAGACCTGCCCAGACGAAATGGGTGGCGGCGACCAGCTTGGCGGCGATCGCAGCGATAAATACCGCAATTCGCCTGACGGCTTGGCGCGGCCAGACCACGCCATCACAAAGCGCGGCGCGTAACGCAGAACCATTCGCCCGCAACCGCGCTGCCAACCAGTCAAAAAGGCGACAAATCGCGGGACCGTCAGCCGCGAAAAACGTACGGAACCTGAACATTGCCCAAAGCAAGCCCCCGAATAATGCGATGTTCAGTGCACCGGCGATACTCAGGCCAAGCTCCAGGTTGCCTTCTACTTGCGGCACTTTCCCGGCCAATGCCAGCACGCCTGCAAACAGCGCAAAAACCACCCCGTCGACAAACCGAGATATAATGGTGGTTGTAAGAACGGTAGGCATTTTCAATCGCTCAAGCCGCGCGATGATCCATGCCCGTATCAAGGGGCTGATGCCAAGTGGCACCAGCACATTTGCCCCATATCCGGCAAGCAATGCCCCGGTCAGCTTGATGGTCCCGACCGGCTTGACATCATGCAAGATCTGACGCCATTTCCATCCGTTGAGAAGTTGTTCCAGCAGGATGGTCGTGATCAACACTGCGATCCAAACCGGATCGGCAGACCTCAGCCCGTTCAGGAACTTTGCGAAGTCCAGGCTACCGTAAAGCAAGAAGGTCAAAAACAGTGCCAGTGCCGCGCCGAACACTGGCACTCCCCAGCGGAGGAATATTCTTTTCACGTTTTCTCCTGTCTCATGGACACATTGCATCGGCGCTCAGCGTGGTCAGTAGACGAATCCAATTGGATTGTCGCGGTGTTACGCCGCCCGCTCTCAGACATGTGTTGCGACGAACAAAATATACGGTCCGGGCTGAACCGACGGGACCTTGCCACAGGATGCCGTACTGATCAGCGGTCTGATCCGTAAGTTACAGGCGGTTGATATTGAGAGCAGGGAGAGCCGCGCCCGGCGATGCATCGCCCCGCCCCAGATGCGCCATACAGCGCAAACAGACCTCTGCGCATGTGCCTCGGAATTTGTTCGCTGTCTCACTCCGGCCGACGGATCTGGCTGCTTTGGAGCGTATCGATCAAGGTCGGGATAACCTCTGCAGCCTTCTGCTTGCCACCGACCGGGGGAAGCCGATTGCGTCATCTTTCTTCTTTCGCGTCGTGATGGTACCCACGCGGGTCTCGTTTTAGAAATTTGTTTCAGATATCCGGTAAATCGAACTGTGGCGCTGGACGCCGGCGGATTTTTGTCATGGGTTCTTTCTTTCGTAACGCGACCCTGCGGCGGGCCCGAACAATGGTGCAACAATTTGACCTAGGTGCAACATTGTGTTGCACCATCCCGAAAAATGGGGGCAAAAGGCCTCAAAAAAGGGAAAGAAGGAAAAGATGGCTGAGCGGGAAACACTAAGAAACCAAGGGAGATCGGACGTGACGCGCGCTGCCCGCCTGTCCGTGGCACCCATGATGGATTGGACCTACAGTTTATAAGTTGCTGATTCTAATTAATAAATATTCCGTCTTTTGTCTAATAGCAATTGAGTAGCAACTGTGCTCAACATCAACGGTCCTAAAAAGCGCCAGCCTCCTACCGCAATTTCTAAGGAGTTCCCAGAAGTTGCGCAGCCTCGCACCGCCTGAGGACAAGCACCCGCCGGGAACCGCATCATCGAACAGGTCGGCTCCGCAATGAGCCTGACCGTAGGTTCAAGCTCGAACTGGATGCTAACTGTCACAGACACCGAGCGTCGTTGGCGCAGTTTGCTTCCTCAGTTTATGCCAGTCATGATCACATGACCTGACGATCCTGAAGTGCGCCGCAGCGGGTCATCTACTTCGCCAGTGCGCATCCATATGGCAGATAAACCTTATTAAATTGCCCGCACCTGACTGGGACGGAACCAACCATGATACTCCCGCATCCAACATGTAAATCCAAACGCAGCATGATAACGAAAAATAGCAATCTATCCTATCGGTTGATGTGGCTTTATGTGATATTTTGGCAATAATGCGTAAAAGGACATAGTAGATGCAAACGTTTGAAATTATTTTGTCATTAGCAGCAGTTAGTTTCGCCGGTTTAGTCCATTGGTTGGTGCATCATATAGTAAAGACCAGTGGACGCGATCGTCCCCGTGACTCCGCGCGCGTTCAAAAATTAGTGGATCGTGTAAATCAGTACAGCGAAGGCCTTCCTGAACTACCTATAAAACCTCATTGAGTATTACACGGAATAAGCGGGAACAGACGGTCCCGCGGTTGAAATCGGAACCCGCTTATCCACGAGAAAAAGCAGCGGATTACGCAAGGCGCTGACATGGCTTAGCTTTTCCGCCATCTCGCCGCATTTTGCGCGATTTTTCAGGTTTCTTCTTCGCCGAACGCCCGCCGGGCCAATATTGCTCGGTTGGCGAAACGAGCGGAGAGCCTTGATGATCACCGAACTGAAGTCGATCCCTGACATCTGAAGCGGATGCCGAGCGAGATGCACGCGCGACGCTTCCTGGAGGGTATCATATGGTCGACCGGCAGACACTGTCCGCATTGCGGCTCGGTGGCCTCGTCGCCGCTGCGCGGAAGGACCTGCCGACCGGGCCTTTACCAATGCCGGGACTGCCGTCTTCAGTTCACGGTTACCACGCTCACCCCGCTGCATGGCACCAAGCTCGACCTGCGTATCTGGATCTGCGCGATGTTCCTTGTGCTTACATCGAGCAAGAGCATCTCCTCGTTCGTGATGGCACGGCTGCTCGGTGTGAACCAGAAGACCGCGTGGAAGATGGGACACGCCATCAGGGAAATGATGGACGACCGGATCGCCGAGCTGCTGCCGCTGGAGGACATCGTCGAGGTGGACGAGGCGTATGTCGGGGGATCTCCGAAATCTCTGTCAGGAGCCTATAATCCGCGCGGTAAGGGCACTGGAAAGCCGATGATCTTCGTGGCGGCCTCACGCGACGGACAGGCGCGTGCCAGGGTCGTTTCGGATGACAAGAGGGCCACGCTCAAGCCGGTTCTGCTGGAATGGATCGACCCCAAGAGGACGCGCCTGATGACCGATGGAAGCAAGAGCTATCGGGGCTTGGGAAAGACCATGGCCGACCACCAGTATGTGATCCACAGCAAGAAAGAGTATGCCAACCCGGAGACCGGCGCTCACGTGAACACTGCCGAAGCGGTCATCTCCCAGGTGCAGCGCGCTCTGGTTGGGGTCTACCACAACCTCGGCCGTCAGCACCTCCAGCGATACCTCGACGAGATCATCTGGCGGCGGAACCATCGCGACCCTGTCCGGGAAGTGGTCAAGCAATGGACCACGAAAGCCGGTGTCGAGCGAGAGAAATCGACGACGATCTGGAAGCCGATCCCGGTGGTCGACCAGATGCGCGTCTTGCTTCAGGGGGCTGTCGGTAAGCAGCTGCGGCGCTCGAAGGAATACGGGCTATGCTGGCCTTGATGCCAGACCTATGCGCTTGTGGCACAGATAAGCGTTTCGAAGACTCGAAGTGCAATCTCGGCTTCGAGCCCTTCCACGACATTGGCTCTGGTCCGTCGTGAAAGGGTGCCTTCGGGCTTTGTCAGCTGGAAATCTCTATCCCGATCTTGCCCATATGAGACTTTTCAAGGAAGACCTCCTGGGCGGCGCGCAACTGGTGCAGCGGGTAACACTCAGCTACTACCGGACGTATCTCACCCGCCTCAATGTAGCCCACCAAGTCAGCGAAGACGCTTGGGTCCTGTCGGGTGCTTCCGACAAGTGTCAGGTCTTTCAGGTATAGAGTTCGCAGGTCGAGCTCGACGATCGGCCCAGCGATGGCGCCCGAGGTCACGTAGCGGCCTTTCGGCACCAGCGCATCCAATAATACGGGCCAACGCGGCCCGCCAACCAAGTCGAGCGCTACGTCAAAGGCGTCCTCGGGGACCGGCTCGTTGCGATCAATCGTGATGTCGGCCCCAAGCTCTTTGAGCGCCTCCATCTTTGCGGTGCTGGTGATCGCTGTGACATGCGCGCCGCGGCGTTTGGCGAGCTGCACAGCGGCTGAGCCGACACCGCCCGATGCCCCCGTGATCAGCACCCGCTCCGCGCCCAAGATCGCGCGTTGGATCATTCCCTCGGCGGTCGAGAACGCGCATGGAAAGGACGCGAGCTCGATATCCGATAGCGCGCTGTCGATCTTCAGGGCATGCTCGGACTCGACGGCCGTGAATTCTGCAAAGGCACCATCACGCTCGGAGCCGAAGGTCACGAGGGCATCTTGCTCTGCACCATTTGGGCGATGCATCGGTCGCACCAGAACCCGTTCGCCAACGCGAGCGCTGTCCACGCCCTCACCAACCGCGACGATCCTGCCGCAGCAATCGGCGCCCTGGATACGCGGGAAACTCAGCGCTCCGGACCACGCGCCGTCGGCATCTGATGCGCCGCCATATCCTTCTGTCGCCGCCGAGTTCGTATCGCCCCGCACGGACTTGGAATACCACCCAGTCCGGGTGTTCACGTCGGTATTGTTTACTGAGGAGGCACCGACGCGGATCAGGACCTCTCCCGCGTCCGGCTGAGGAAGCGGCACATCCTCGCGCCATTCCAGCTTGTCGAGCCCCCCATGTCCGGTAAGGACAACGGCTTTCATTGTTGCAGGCAGTGTCATCGAAGCATGCTCCAGTGTAGAATGATTGTTCTACTTGCGTAGGTAGAGAGATCATTCTACATCGTCAACCATGGCAGACATGATGAGCAAAATATCCTCCGGGCTCGAGCGAGCCTTCGCCGCACGCGGTTTCGCGGAGCCCTCCGTCGAGGATTTGAGAGATGCCGCCGGCGTGAGCCTGCGCACGCTTTACAAATACACCCCCTCTCGGGCCGACATGGTTCTGGCGGCGCTGGAGAACCGGCATCAGCGCTACCTCTCGCATATCTTCGATGGCCTGCCGGTCGGCACCAAAGAAGCGACCGACACCATTATCGCGAGAGTCGGCACCTGGATGGCGACCGAAACGTCGCATGGCTGTCTGTTTCACGCCGCCGTGGCGGCTGACCCCAACAGCGAACCACTCCGACGGCTTCTCGAGCGTCACAAGGCGGAGGTCGCGTCTAAAGCGGCAGCGGCAACCGGCCTCGCTGCGGCCGAGACCGAACTGCTCGTGATCATCGAGGGTCTGACCCAGGCGTGGCCGTTGCGCGGCGATGCAGCCGTCGAGGCCGCCAAGCGATTGGGTTGCGCGCTCAGGGCTGCGGTCGGATAGCTATCACCGGATGGGTTCGAGCAGTTTTAGCGCCCACGTGGAATGAAGCTCGAATACCGGTGATTTGGCTCCAGACAGCGACGTTGAACGCATTGCATTGTCCGCATGACTGACTTTCATGACAGATGGGTTGGGTGCTGATGCTTTCTTTGGTGGATAAGCGGGAATCGGAATTACCAAAGGATCGGCAATGGCTGGTGCCACGCCCGACTGATGCAGGGTCAAGTTGCCAGCACCCTTCGGGCCGATAAATAGAATAACTTCCAGGTTCGTCCATCGGTTCGTGTGTTCGTGCGGACGATGTTCCCGAAAGCCTCCGGTCCGACGGCTTTGCCGATGGTACGCAGGTCCGCGAAGAACGCTTCTTTTTCGGGCCCCGGATTGGACATTATCATCAGGAAGCCCCTCGACCAAACTGCTTTCCTTTGCAATCATGGTGGTAAATTGTTCAAAGGACTATTCACTACAATGAAGCAGGAAAGTATCGACAATTTTGCCATCTTGGATTTCGAAGCTTCGAGTCTCTCAGGTGATAGCTGGCCGATTGAGATAGGCCTCTCTTGGATTGACGGGGGCGCAGTTCAGACGTGGAGTTCGCTAATCTGCCCAGCAACGGGGTGGGATCTTGCTGACTGGTCGCCCCAGAGCGCTGCAGTCCACAATATTTTGTTTTCGAACCTGATGCTCGCCCCCTCAGTGGCCAATGTGATGCAAGCATTTTTGAAAGCTCTGGGTGCTCGATGTCTTGTTTCGGACGCTCCTGAATTCGAAACGCGCTGGCTCATTAAGCTGTTTCGGGCAGATGGCAGTGAAGAGATACCGCCAGTTGCAGACTATCATGAAATCTCATCCAAACTGTATTCGGGCTACGCCTTGGATATGCTTTATGAAGCACTGGAACGCCGCGCTGCTCCGCACCGTGCCGGCCCAGACAGCGCACGGCTTGCAAACGGCTGGCTAAAAGCTGCCAAGCATCAAGATTCAACAGAGCAGAAGGGTATGATCTCATGATCATAATTTCATCATATGATTGCTTTGGACTTGTCGCGCTTTCGTGTCGAACTGGTGTTCGTTTAAGTCACTTAAAGTTAGAAGGTGACTGGGATTTTCCAATCCAACGCTGAATGTTACCGGCCTCTATCGATGTCTGTGGATACTTCGTCACCTCGTTTTCTTAATGGATAAGGTGAACCAGAAATTACCTACTATTCAAATCCTCAAATTTGCCAGGTTGGTGATGATATCAGGTAATAACAAATCGATTTGTTCGCCATTCACAGTGAATGGTGCAACACATGTTACATGCGTCAACATGTTGGAGTATGCCGCCGTCCTCATTCGCCGGTTGAAAATCATCCATGCTTAAGCCTGCCTTCGTAAATGGTCGGGTCATCAACGTAGGAGAGCAACACTTGCCTCACGCGCTGAATATACCCACGCCAACTTCCTGATTTTATCGGTTGCACGCACTTGGCTGTATCGTGTTGCAGCTTGCCTGCGTAGATCAGTGCCATAATGTCGTCAGGGCTCTGCGCAGTCAGATTATGATGCCTGATTGTGCGCCACACCCTCTCAAGACCATTGCAGGTTGGTCGGTCGCTGGCATCGGCGACTTCTTGCAACCAATCCGGCAAAATGACCTCGCATTGCTGCTGCAAGAGGGTCGCTGGCAGAGCCAGATCCCTGCGCAGCAAGCCTGCATGTTGAATCAGCTGCCGCCCTGAGAGCCGGACCAGATAATGATAAATCTGGCGCTCCTGTGTTTCGTCTTCTGCAGGGACCGCAGCCAGCTGTCGCGCGATCCAGCAGTTGTCGATATCGATCGGATTCAACCCATCGCGCTCGGCGCGCCGCTGCACTGATCCGACCATTTTGCCGTCTATCCGAACCTCTGCATCAGCGAGGACACGCAGCGCAGACCAAGGATCGATATCAGGTCGAAACAGGCCGATGGCGCGTTTTAGTATTGAGACAAGTTGCATGTGAACGTTCCGAGGATTGCCCGGGATTCTGTCTCGGATATCGGGCGGGATATCACCCCATTCGTCAGGCAAAAGAGATCCAAAGGATGTGACCGGGTGGTCCAAGCCACCAAGTATTCGAGAC
>NZ_JBSXOD010000016.1:0-12486 GCF_056859255.1 Sulfitobacter sp. L-8 | reverse complement strand
CTGGTTGATCTTATGATCATGGATGCGGTCGAGGATGTCAGCGAGATAGGCCTGTGGGTCCAGGTTGTTCAGCTTGGCGGTTTCAATGACGGTCATGGCGCGGGCGAGTGTTTCCGCACCGGTGTCGGCCCCGGCGAAGAGCCAGTTTTTTCTTCCGATTCCGAGCGGTCGCAGGGCGTGTTCCGCTGGATTGTTGTCGATGGCCACACGGCCGTCTGTCAGGAACAAGCTGAAGGCTTCCCCGCGATTGAGGCCATAGCGGAAAGCCTTGGCGAGATTGCTCTTGCCCGGAATGCGCAGGAGTTGTTGCTCGGACCACGCAAAGAAGGCCTCAACCTTCGGCAGGCTGAGCTTTTGACGTGCCGCGTGACGGACGTCAGCAGGCTGGCCACTGATATCGCGCTCAACGTCATAGAGTTTGCCGATCCGGTCGAGCGCCTCGCGGGCGATCTCGGACTTGGTCGATGCCCAGAAGTCGTGGAAGTCACGGCGCAGGTGCGCCCAACAGGCCGCCTCGCGCAAACGAGGCGCACCATCAGGTCCAGCCGCGTAAAGCTTGGCATAACCCTTGTAACCGTCGGCCTGAAGGATACCGCTGGCATTGGCCAGATGGCTCAGGACGTGCTCTTCCTTCCAGTCTGGCGCGAAGTAATAGATCGCCCCGGGTGGGGCTGATCCAGCCCACGGACGCTGGTCACGCACATAGGCCCAGATCCGGCCCTGTCTGACGCCTTTGCCAAGTCCTTTATCGCGCAACGACCGGTCCAGCACACGGATCGGCGTGTCGTCCGCGTGCAGCAGGTCGCTGCCCATGATGTCTGCCTCAATCCGTTCGATCAGCGGCGACAGGGTCTTCATGGCCCGCCCGCACCAGCCCACAAGGGTGGTCTCGGGGATGTCTGCGCCCATGCGGGCGAAGATCTCGTGCTGGCGATATAAGGGAAGATGATCGTCAAACTTCGCGACTAAAATATGAGCCAGCAGGTTCGGGCCTGCCATGCTGCCTGGGATTGGCCGGCTGGGTGCAGGCTCCTGCACCATTCGCTCGCAGCGCCGGCAGGACTTCTTGATGCGGGCGATCTGCACCACTTTCATTTGGGCTGCAATCATGTCCAGCAGTTCGCTGACATCCTCGCCCACAACCCGCAGATCGCCGCCGCAGTCAGCGCAGCATGTGCCGGGATCAAGCTCACGACGTTCGCGGGGGGTCGCATCAGAGACACGTGGGCGACGGCGCAGCGCGGGCGCAGGGAGATCGCCCGCGGCCGGTTCGTTCTGACCTTCGTCGATGGGCGCTTCATCACCCTCGGCCACGGCCAGCAGCAAGTCTTCAAGCGCCAGTTCCAGTTGCTCGATCTCGCGTTCGATCTTCTCGGAGGACTTGCCGAAAGCCAGCTTCTGCAACTTGGCGATCCGCAGGCGGAGGGCCTGAACCAGCTGGTCGTGGACCCGCAACGTGACTACCATCTTAGCGTTCTCGCTCCCAATACGGGCGTTTTCCGCCTGCAAAGCAGTGATCATCGCTTTCAGAACAGCGGGGTCGTCGGGAAGATCTACAGCATGATTTGACATGCATCTGTCTACCACGGGTCGCGTGATAGCACCATAAAAACAAGGCGTTTTTGCCTATATATTCAGCCCACACGAGCGGGCGGCGCGCCCCAATCCGGCCTGCGCCAGTCAATGCCTTCCCACAACATTGCAAGCTGTGCGGACGTCAGACGGGCGGCCCCCTCCGTCATCGCAGGCCAAGGGAAGCGGCCGCGTTCCAGGACTTTATAATAGAGGCAAAAGCCCTGACCGTCCCAATACAGAAGCTTGAGCCGATCTCCCCTGCGGCCGCGAAAGGCGAAGACCGCACCGCCCGTCGGCTTCTGGCGCAGGACATCCTGGGTCAGCGCAGCAAGACCAGCAATGCCCTTGCGCATGTCCGTGACACCGCAAGCCACGTAGACGCGAACGCCAGTGCCCGGACCAATCATACCGCTTCCACAGCACGGATTAGCTGCGTCAGCGCCACGGCAGCCATGTTGCTGTCGAAGTGCAGGCTGCGGCCGTTGCGCAAGCGCAGTTCGACCGCCATCGGGGCCGCGACGGTAGGTGTGTCAGCGATGGCGGGAACGCCGTTTTCAGGAATATCGAAAGGAAGGAAGAGCGCACCAGCGTCAGGCGACCAAAGTCCTTTGTTCTTCAGATCATGCCGCCACGCATAGATCTGTTGCCGCGTGATCTCGTGGCGCTGCGCCACCTGCGTGACCGTCGCTCCATCCGTGCCCACCGACAGGACAATTCCAAGCTTCTCTTCGTCGCTCCAGCGCCGACGACGTTCAAACCCCAGTATCTCACCCCGCATCGCCGACCTCCACCTAAGACACGTCGCTAACGACGTCGTTAAGCACGTCTCTTAGCAAATCATCAGAAAATCAGGCAGGTGGTCCCAACGGAGTGGTTACGGATAAAATCGGAATCGGTGGGCGGATCACCCCGGAATACGCAATCAGGCGGGGCGCGTGGAAAAGCCACCAGAGGGGCCCGGCATGCGCGCGGTCAGTGGCCTGGAACGTTTGATCAATAGCATTTCGATCGTTGCTGCTTGGGCAACCGTCGTTCCGATTGCGCTGTTTAGCATCATTCAGATTCCTGACAGAAAACTCAAAATTGGCGTGTCTTCAGTCCTTTCGGATATGTCGACGGGGCTGTTGTTTGTCATGATATTCATGCTGTTTGGCTTCACCTACCTGCGAGACGGCCATGTCCGTGTGGATTTTTTTCGCCGCCATTGGTCAAGCCGAACACAGGCGAAGATCGAACTGGTTGGCTGTCTTTTAATCCTGATACCGCTCAGCAGGGTACTCACTTTTTACGGTTGGGATGGCCCTGATGCGCACCACCAAATATGCAGATATTGCTGTCTGGACGTCGCGATCCGCCGGGGTGTTCGGGCCGATACTTCTTGGTTTGTCTGGCGTTGTTGTCATTGCCCGCAACATCGCTTTTATGCGCGAAGCGGGCGATGTTGCAGCTCCCGTAGAACAAAATTCGCGACAGAACCTTCGGGAAACTCCATCTGCACGTGCCACGATGAGCGCGCCTTGATCTGCTGCGTCAAGGTAGATTTAGCTTACATCGCCCCATCCACGACCAGTCGCCACCATAAGTGCTGACCACGATTGGGCCAAATCTCTTACTGCTGCTGCGAGGGATATACGTGCTGCGTTTGCAAATCGTTCGGCATCCAACAGGTCTGGTAAGTTCAGTTCTCCCAGTTCAAAAACTTTGCGGCTCAACTGAAGAGTACGATCCCTTGATCGTTGAGCAGCGCGCAATGCGGCCACCTCTCTTTGTTTTCGTGTAAATTCACTTTGAGTTTTTTGCACATCTTCCACCGCGGCCAACACCTGTGCACGCCATTCCAGTTCGGCGGTCGTGGCTGAAATAATAGCCGCATCTCGCCTAGCGCGTAGCGGACCTTGGTTGAGGATGGGCAATGAAAGTGCTGGACCAAAGGACCATTCTGACGGGTTTGCCGCTGTCACCGAGCCAGATAAAGTGACCGATGGGTACAACTTTGCTTCTGCGACACCTACTCCGGCAACTGCGGCAGCTAGACGGCGTTCAGCGGCCAATACATCTGGACGATTGCGGAGCAGATTAGCAGGAACGCCTGTTGACCCCTTGCTGCGGGGATAAGGTTGTGGTGCGCCTGCAATCATCTGTTTAAGCAGCGGCTGAGCTGGTTCGGCCAACAATGTCGCGATTGCAAAAACCCGGGCTTCGAATGCGGCTTCAAGCGGAGGGAGGTCGGCAATTGCTGTGTCCAGCTGACCTGCTGATAGGGCAAGATCTAATTCTGACAATGCGCCTTGCTCAACTTGAGCTCTGATCAAGGACTGGGTCCGGCGGAGGCTCGCGATATTCTGTCGTGTTAAAGCCAATGCCTCCTGAAAATACCGCGCGTCAATATAGTTGGAAACAACACCGGAAACCAGAGCAAGCCGGACAGTGCCAGCATCAAACTTGGCTGCTTCTACACCCGCTGCCGCGCGCTGCGCGTCACGGCGAACACCACCAAAAATATCGAGGATGTAATTCGCCCCGAACGTCGCACTTTCAGAGGGATCACCTGATATTGGGTTACCATTATTTCTTTGCGCCTGTGCATCCAGTCCACCTGAGAATTGGCCAGCAGTACCTGTCTGCCTCAGGTCTGTATTTGCGGCTTTGATACGTTGTAAAGCCGTTGCAATATCGATGTTTTGTGTAAGGCCACGGTCTACTAGCCGGTTCATTTGCCGGTCATTTAGCCGTTTCCACCATTCATCGCGCGCGACCTCTTCGAGAGCCCCGCCGCCGCCAATGAACGACGTTTCTAATGGTGTCTTAGGTGGCGTATAGTCAGGGCCAACAGCGGTACATGAAACCAATGCCGTGGATGCTAGGATAAAAAGCAGATAGGGACGGTTCATTTGTCATTCCTGTATATTGGATCAGCTCTTGGATTTGCTGGGGATCTTTCACCCAGCACGCTATTATGAGCAGTTAAGTATTTGAAAATTATAAGCTTGTCTAGAGGTACTCAGAGCCGTTGAGTTCTAGAAAACTCCAAGATTGCGCCGTGTTTGAGCCTCTAAATTTTTTATTAGACACGCTTTAGGACCTGCACCAGTCGTCATGTCGCGCCATTTGGATAGAGCACAACGCGGGTGTCTAAAGACACTTGATTGAAAAGTTGAATAATCTGATTGTTAACAAGCCTGGCACACCCGTTGGATACGGCGCGCCCGATAGTGGTTGGATCATTTGTGCCATGAACACGCAAAAAGGTGTCACCGCGACCCGGTTGAAAGAGATACAGGGCCCGCGCTCCCAGAGGGTTGCTCAAACCGCCAGGCATTCCATTGCGAAGTGGGCCATATTTCTGAGGCTCACGACGCAACATGCCAGGAGTCGGGGTCCAACTTGGCCATTCTTTTTTCGCCCCTACGTAGAATTCTCCTGCCTCGTAAAGACCTGGGCGACCGATCCCGACAGTATATCGAATTGCAGTATTATTGGGCTGGGTCCAGAAAAGTGCCAACTGGCCTGGAACTACATGTATTTCGTAGGGAGCAGCGCCCGCTGGTATGGTTACTACTTGAGGCAAAAATTCTGGTGGTAAATCATACTTAGGCAGCACTATGTGAGCTGACACTGGTTGGCAGGCTAAAGTGCCAACTGCCCCAGCGGAAAGGAGGAATTTTCTTCGTTTCATAGGTCAGTGGCTTTCAAAGGCTGATGATAAGTGGAACTTGGTACACGAGGGCGTACCTTCATAAGTCAGATAAAGTGCATGAATCAAAACAACTTCACTTGTGTTCCGACTGCGGCCAAAGCGAACAATATCTTTGATATGCTCGTTGTAGACACCTATGCACCCATTTGAAGATTGCCTTCCGATCTTGCGCGTGTCGCCCGTGCCATGAACACGGTAATATTACCATGACAGATACAGCGCATGGGTGCCCAATGGGTTATCGGGACCAAGTGGAAAATAGTCTGGCCATTCGGGATTGCGTATCTTCATTGAAGGGGTGGGACGCCAGCTTGGCCCCTCAACTTTACGAATGACGTGTGTGTGTTCCCACGTTTAGTCAGTTCTTCTGTTAACGGAACACTGGAAGGGTAAAGTTTGTAGACGCTTTCATCTTCTGACCAATATTGAACTGCACGGTAGTCGATATCGCAAAGGATTGCTCCGTGCTCTAAGTTGGCAAAATGCTCCCTCCAATTGGAGGTACTGAAGGATGAAATGTTTCGGCGGACTGACGGTGACGAAAGTGGCTTGGTCGTTTGCGCGATTGCCGTACTGGCTCCGAGAAATAGTCCACTTGCTGTCGCCCCAAGAAGCGCACTGCGACGTGAAATAGATGTGTCTTTGGTCAGTATCATGATGAAGCCTCTGATCTTGCCTGTTTTGCCCGTTTTAAGACCTCCACCTGCTAGAGCTTCAATCTCATTAAAATCACAATATCGTGATGTGGAATGTCCTTTGGCAGCCTATCTAGAACTTCAGCACTTTGCCGCGTGGCCAGAAGGTAATCCTCCTGTTTTTTTAGCGGAACAAGGATGTAGAATTTGCGCAGCCATTTTCAGTTTCATTGCGGGAGTGATACCACCAATGTCCATGTTCGAACGGACGTTGTTGTACATCCGGAGCCACTGTGGGGCGAATGCTGGACCTCTTCAATGCCGTTTTGATGTATTGGTCGACCCATCCGTGGCAGACTCGTGCGGTTGTATCGTTCAACGGGACAAAGCAAAGCTTACAGTGTGGCTGCTAGCGGTGTGAAATCATCTATGCCCATACCGCATGGCCTCCTCGTGCTTGTCGCGTGCTCGCTCGAATTCCAGCGTTGAGTGCGATATGTCGAACGCCTCTTCCAAGCGGGTTTTGATATCCTCTTTTATGCGTTCAAGGTCGTCCCAGCGTGCATCCTCGATCACCACATGCGTATCGAGCGCCGCTTGGTGTTCCTGCATTTGCCAGAAATGCGCGTGATGCAGTTCTTCAACGCCGTCGATGTCTTCGATGGCGGCGATCACGGCGTCGGTGTCCATGTCAGGTGGACTGCCCAGCATGAGTGTCCGGATAGGCCCGCCGATCTCGGTGAAAGCGAGCCAAAGTATGTAAGCGGCGATACCAATAGTGATTGCCGGATCAACCCAACGGACATCATAGAGCAGGAGCAGAACACCGCCAACGATAACGGCGACAGACGCCAGCGCATCACTGAGGTTGTGCAGGAACAAAGCCCGGATATTCACGCTGCCTTTTTGCATCGAATAGGTCAGCAGCGCGGTAAGCGTGTCGATAAACAGGGCCACCCCACCCAGAATGACCACCGTCCAGCCTTCAATCGGCACCGGATTGGCAAACCGCATCGCGCCCTCGTAAACCAGATAAAGTCCGATGATGATCAGCGACGTATAGTTAATCAGCGCCGCCACGATTTCGACCCGGCCATATCCGAAGGTCATCTTGGCGTCGGCCGGGCGACGTGCGATTTTGCGTGCACCAAACGCGATAACCAGCGATGCCATATCAGAGAAATTGTGGATAGCATCCGCAATCAGCGCTAGGCTGCCGGAAAGTATTCCCCCGACAACCTGCGCGACCGTCAGAAGGCCGTTCGCCCAAATGGCAATAGCAACGCGGCGGTCCCCTTCCTTGGGTTCCATGTGGGCGTGATCATGCGGCATCTGGTTTTCCTTTATCTAAAAATCGGTTCATTTCATCACCAGTTCGAGGCAAAGCACATGCAGGAAGCTGACACCAGCCGCACTGTACTGGATAGCACTGACAAGCGTAGGGCCGGGGGGAGGCGCACATTGACCGCAACGATAGCCCAAGGTCACAACCGCTTGAAATCAGCGTATAGACCCAAGCAGCGCTCATGTTTGATCTCAATGTATGGCTTTATGGTGCTCGCCATGCGCATCCCGCAGGATAGAGATACCTCCCCATGCGGCAATGGCCGCTACCAGCACCCCAACAACAAGGTCCGGCCAATTGCCGCCCAGCCACCAGACAAGTCCACCCGCGATCAGGATACCGCCGTTCGAGGCAAAATCGTTAACGCTGAAAGTGTTGGCAGCTCGGATGTTGACGTCCGGTTCTTTCAGGCGTCCAAGCAGCCAGATACAGGCCAGATTAACAACAGCGGCGACCAGCGACATTGCGATCATAAGCGTTCCCAAAGGTTCGGAACCGCCGATATAGCGCCTCCAAGCGTCAATCAAAATGCCGACAGCAAAGATCAAGAGCAAACCCCCTGAGACGTTTGCGGCCCCACGCTTCCATTTGGATGAACGGGACAAGGCCAGCAAACTGATGCCATAGACCATGCTGTCAGACGTATTATCAAGTCCGTTAGCTATCAGAGAGTTGGAATCACCAATGGCACCGGTTACGAAGAATCCCACAGCGATTGTAATATTGAGGCCAAGAACGGTCCAGAGCGTGCGGCGCTCTTTCTCATTCGATAAATCGAGTGTCTGTTCTGACATATCCTTAGAATCTTTCAGTTTTTCTCGTTTTCACATAGCAGTCGACGGCGAGGCACTATGCTCCAATTTCATCATGATTGGTTAAACATTCTGAGTGGTCACGCAGCACTTCAAGAACCTTGCATTTTGCGAGGCTTTCGCCATCGCACTCGGCAACCATACGTTTCAGCTCTTTCTTGAGGGCCTGAAGACGCTTAATCCGCTGCTCGACTTGGCGAAGTTGCTGCCGCGCGATAGAGTCCGCATCTACGCAGGATTGAGATGGATTGTCGGACAAATCCAGAAGCTCGCGGATAGAGTCGAGCGAAAAGCCAAGTTGACGCGAGTGTCGAATAAAAGCGAGCCGGTCGAGATCCTTCTGATAATATCGTCGTTGCCCACCTGACGTCCGCCCGGCCTCGTTCATCAATCCAATCTGTTCGTAGTAGCGGATCGTCTGAACCTTGGTCCCAGTCTTCCGCGAGAGTGTTCCAATTGCCAACATATGCGTTCCCCTAATCTAAAGTGACTGTAGCCTATCAAAGGTCTAACTCCCTTGAAAAGCCAGAGGTTTCACAAAGTTGTGACATGATATCGTATCAAGTATCTTTTTGCTTGAACCTCTACCAGCTGTAGCTTGTCTCCTGACCGAGACGTGATTTGTTTAAAGGGCGAAACTGGCAATGAAAAAGGTGCGAATAACTCTCTGGTCCATAGTAGCGGTAGCCGTCGTTGGCAGGTTTTGACTGTCAGAGCGTGGTTCTGTCGCAAATTTTTTTGACGATTGAAGGCGGTCGTTGTGCGGACGCAATTATGCTGCGAGCGCCCCAAACTGCTGGAATGCGGTGAGCCCGATGGCGTCGAGTTGCCCCTTTCGGATCATGTGTGCAGTCTCGATCCCAGCCAATGTTGCGTCGGCCGAGTCCAAGGCCTTGAAGCCAAGCATAGGGCGCGTGATCCGCTTTATGAAACGGTGATCCTGTTCCATGATGTTGTTAAGGTATTTGACCTAGAGGATTTTGATGGTGTTCCCTGAGTTCGTGAACTTCAGGATGACGTTGACACATTGCAGGCCTGCCAGGTTAGCGCCGCTCTTGTCGATGACGACCCGATCCGGCACACCATTGGTGCCAATTGCCCGCTTGAAAACCGCCGCGCTGCAGCCTTGTCGCGACGTTCAGAGAGCGTGAAATCAAGGGTTTTGTCAGTCTTGTCGACGACTCGGTAATAGTAGGCCCACTTTCCTTTAACCTTAATGTACGTTTCATCCATGCGCCAAGATACGGCAGTCGGCCGCTTTCGCGCTTGGGCAGTCGCGGCGATCAACGGCGCATACTTTACTACCCAACGGTTCAGGGTAGCATGGTCCACCTCGACCCCGCGCTCGACCATGATTTCCTCCAGATCACGATAGGAAACAGCATATCCGCACATAGAAAAACACAGCGTATAGGATGACGGATT
Source organism: Sulfitobacter sp. L-8 (assembly GCF_056859255.1). NCBI lineage: Bacteria > Pseudomonadati > Pseudomonadota > Alphaproteobacteria > Rhodobacterales > Roseobacteraceae > Sulfitobacter > Sulfitobacter sp. L-8. The sequence continues at coordinate 2,997 of NZ_JBSXOD010000016.1, read as the reverse complement.
TGGGATAGTGGCTGCCTTTGAAGTTAATCGTCACGATCTGATACCCGCCCGCCAATTCAAAAAGCGGCGTCTATCACAGCTTGGCGAGCAGGCCCATATTCCAAAAAGTTTGCGACAGAACCGACCGAGGAGGGCACCTTCTATGGTTTCGAGAAGTCCGTATCCTTCAATGCCGGGTCCTATTCCTCTTACGGCGGTTGGCGGGACAAACTGGCCGCTCTCGCAGGATGGCCAAAATCCAGATTCTGGCATTACGCCGAGGATCGCTGGGCTGAATCCCACTGTGTGCGCTGCTGGGAGGGAGAAACCGGCCTCTTCTCCGACCTCATCGATTTCTCGGACTGTTCCGGCCTGCTGGGGGCGTCGGAGGCAGCAAGATTGGCAAGTAACTTCGCCCAGTACCAATCTTTGGCAAACCGGCACGAGGACGAGGATATGCGCTGTCTCTACAATAAATGGCGGTCCGCATGCGAGCTGGCCGCAGACAAAGGGTGTATCATTTTCTGCTGAGGAGGTGCCGTCGCTAGCGGCATATTTTCCACGCTCCCGCATCGTCACTGTTGTTTCACCCCAAGCGACTGCTGTTGGCGGAGTTCGCCACAGAAACGAACCGTCGCCGGCAAGGCGGTTCCGTTTTCACGCAGATCGTCCAGATCCACCCTCGCGCCCTGCTCAGACAGGAGCCCGACCGCCTCATCAAAACAGCCGCTGGCAGTACAATATGCTTGGGGTGCAGTTCTGCACAGGACACAATGCGCGGCTTCCCGAATGTTGGTAGCCGCATTGCCTGCGCGCGATAGAATTCGGGGTTCTGGAATGGCAGCGCGATCAGGGTTCCAAGACCGCCAAGCGGCATGATATCCTGATTTGGGAACAGGCGGTCATAAGAGGCGAAGCCGATTGTCGATTGGCACTTAAATTTGAGACTATACCTTCAATGATTTCAGCATGTTGGGCTGGCACGTAATCTGAGACTGAGCACTTAGTTTGAGATTTAGACTTGTGCGTTGTCACTTTATTTGAGACTTTGGCTCCGAAACTCAATCGGTGAGGAATTGCCGTGACTGACCCCCTTCCCGATGAGATCGACGAGGACCTCTGGAATGAAGCCTCAGGCCGTGCCGACGCGATCCGTGGCTTCCTGAAGGACAATCCCGGCCGGACATCGGCGACCGACATTGCACGCCTTGCTGAAGAGCTTGATCTCAGCCGGGCATCCGTCTTTCGGCTGATCAAGATGTTTCGTGAGGGCGGGACGGTGATGTCGTTGGTCGAGCGCAAGCGCGGACGGCCGACCGGTCATCGAACGTTGGACCCTGCACGCGAGGAGATCATCCACGCGGCGATCAACAAACACTACCTCAGAAGAACTCGGCCATCGATCTCGCAGCTGGTGCGGGACGTGCAAGCGGACTGCCTGTCAGCACGTCTGAAGCCGCCGCATCGGCGCACGATCGTGGCGCGGCTCAAAGATGTCGATCTTCGCAAGCGCGCCCGACGCCGCAGCGAGCACAAGATCGAGAAGCCGACCACTGCCGTTCGTGGATCCTTCCGCCCTGCCCGCCCCTTGGAAGTGGTACAGATCGACCATGCGAGAGCCGACGTCTTTGTCGTCGACGAGGAAACGCGTGAGCCGGTGGGACGCCCGTGGTTGACGCTGGCGATGGATGCCTACAGTCGCGTGGTGACAGGGTTCTATCTCACCATGGACGCCCCATCCCGCCTGTCGACCAGCCTCTGCCTGCTGCATTCTGTATTCGACAAGTCCTCCTGGCTGAAAGAGCGCGACATTGTGGAGCCGTGGCCCGTCGCCGGTCTTCCTGACAAAGTTCACGTCGACAACGGCGCGGATTTCCGCAGCCGCGCTTTCAAACGCGGCTGTGACGACGCAGGCATCGCCATTGACTGGCGGCCACCAGGCACGCCGAGGTTCGGCGGGCATATCGAGCGGCTGATCGGCACGCAAATGGGACGGCTGCATCTCCTGCCCGGAACGACCTTCAGCAATGAGCAGGATCTGGGTGACTACGACCCAAAGCGCCACGCCGCCCTGACATTGCGAGAGCTTGAACGGTACATCGCGCTCGACATCGTCGGCTCCTATCATCAGTCGATCCACGGCACTCTCGGTCGTCCACCACTGGCGGTCTGGCGGGAACACGAAGGAGACATTCCGCTCCGGTTGCCGGAGGATCGACTGCGGTTCTGGCTCACCTTCCTGCCCGAACAAGAACGAACCCTGCGGCCAACCGGCATTCATTTGTTCGGCTTGCGCTACTGGTCGGCCGCGCTGAGCGCCGATGTGGGGCGGACTAAACGACGATTGCTGATCAAATACGATCCCCGCGACATGTCGAGGGTGTTCGTTCGCCGCCCCTCGGGGAACTTCGTCGAGGCGCGGTATGCCGACCTGACGCTGCCGCAGATCACATTGCACGAGGCCCTGACCGCCCGCCGTGCCCTCAGGGAGAAGGGCCGCCGGGAGGTCGACACCCGCGCCATCGTCAGGACCGTTCTCGAGCAACGAGAACTTGTCGAAGTAGCGGCCAAGAGGACCGCAGCCGCAAAGCGCGCCCGGTCACGTACGCATGCGCAACCGGATAAGCGGGAACTAGGCACGCTCCGCGGTATCGACTCGAGCAAACCAGTCCCGTTTGTTGAGGATTGAATTTAAACTGGAGCGACCATGACCAACACCATCCCTCACCTGACCACCGGTGCGACGGCACTGCTTGCGGAACCGACAGCCGAGCGCATTCGTGCCATGCGATCACGCCGTTGGGTCCTCTACCCACGCGCCAAGCAAGCGCTCGATCGGCTGGATACACTGCTCCAGCACCCACGAGGCACACGTATGTGTCTGACGTCAGCGCTTATGGGTCCAAATAGCGTTATTTGATAAGAGAGTGTTGTTGGCTCATCATAACCACTGAGGAGTGGCCGATGAGACAGACAACTGGAACACGCAAAAGCCCTGGCGAGAAGATCGTCAAAGAC
>NZ_JBSXOD010000015.1:0-29899 GCF_056859255.1 Sulfitobacter sp. L-8 | reverse complement strand
GGATGAGGCAGAGATCGGCCGCATCCTCGATAACTTCGAGCGTCTTGCCAAAAAATGGACCCCGAAGCCGCGTAAACCAAAAGCCGTACCCGAACACCTCTGATCAATACGGCGCGCCCACGGCCTTCGCCGAATGGTTACAAATTGAGCGCTATCAATCATTTTCAAACGTACTCGCAGCGCGAGAACCACGTAACCAACAACACAATGCTGATGTTGAAACATGTTTATCGAATATCTCCTCGTCTGGTAGAGGATGTCCTCCAATCTCTGCTGGATGAGGATGAGGTTGAAATCGGCCCGCGGTTTGAACAGCAAGTTGGTGAGGCATATTCAATCCCTGATGCTGTGCTCAGTCAGAAACCACTGCATATTTATGTAGAGGCAAAACGCGGCGACGGCCTTTACGACGATCAGTTAGGGCGCCATATGCGCTCAATCTCTGAAAGAGGGCACCCAGAGAGTTCAGCTTTCCTGATTGGCATAACGAACAACAGCACCAATGTTGACGACGACGAGCGATGGAAACAGCGGGCTCTTGAGCACGGCATCACCTTTGCAGCCACAACCTACCGAGAACTACTTGAAGCACTTGATACTGCCTGTTCCGATAATCCGGATCTGCGAGAGATTTTAGACGATTACCAAGCATTCATCGGCGGAGAAAACCTTCTCCCTGATCAGCACCGCAAGATGGTAGCAATGCTTTGCGGGCAATCCTGGCGTGAGAATATCGAGCACGGTGTATACTTTGAGCCTGCGCACCGAAACCCAAAATGGACCCGAGCCCACTTTCTCGGGGTCTATCGCCAAAAGAAAATCAGCCATGTGGGGCGGGTAGTTGCTGCGGCTATATGCCGTAAAGAAGACGACAACCTGATTGTCGAAGTCGAAGAGTTCGGGGCGCTCAGTACTGAGCACACGAGTCGCATCCAAAATATCATCCGTACAGCAGAGACTTACTTTAAGGGTTTTGCCGCAGATGCGCACAGGTACTACCTGGTTGACCGTTTCGAAGAGACCGATGTGCGCAAAGCCTCTCCGGGTGGGATGATGGGCCATCGCTACTTCGATATTGCTGAACTCGCAGGGCTCGAAGATGTTGAGCAAAACGCCTCATCAGCGGATGTCGCCTCTAAATTGGCAGGGACAAAATACGAATAAGAGTACGGTACAACCGGCTCCGAACCTGGGATTTCCCTTGAAACAAAGCAGAGTGCCGGATTGAAACCGGCACTCAATTCATTTCGGCGGCCACGTCCAGTAGGCTTTCGGTAAGCTTGTAGGGTTCTCTGATAAGTTTGAGAGATGACAAAGCTTCTGAAAATTTCCCAGCCTTTGCATATTCCGCAGAAATTGAAGAAATTGCTCCCTCGCGAAGCGCCTGGGATGGAATTTTCCGCGCGATCTCAGTGGCCTCGGCCATGCGCTCGATGTTGTCGACTGACGAAATAAAGCTACGAACCTCTGGTTCCCCGGGAAGCCATTCAGCTGTGCTATCATTTGCAATTTTCCATAGCCTGCTGACATGCTCTGCTCTCCCATCTATCGACCAAAGTTTGCCGCGCACCGAAGCCTCATCTTCTGGCTGCAGTTCCGCAAGAATGCGTTCAGCAAAATCCATATGCCCCGCTGAAGCAGCCTCTTTTGCAACCATCGCAAGTGAATTTGAGCGGCTCGAATCTGAGGTATATGTCAGTGCAGTACGATAAGCATCTTCAAACAGACCAGCTTCAAGCTCGTCCTTCACTGCATGCCAGATACTGAGCCCACCCCGCTCTGCTACAAGTCGACGTGCTTCTCCAAGGAAGCTGGAGCGGTTCGCCTGAATTCCTATGGTGCGAAAGCAAATTTCTTTATGGAAGCCATCTTCCATGTTCAGTGTGCTTTCTATTATTCTATCAATGATCTCGCGATCATCTGTAGCGATCCCGAACCTGACGACGGCCTGACATCGATAGCTATCGTCTGGGATATTGTCGGCCGTTTCCCAAGCGGATTCATAATCACCTTCGCTAACTTGGATTTCAAAAATGTCTTTCATTGCAGCGGATCTATAAACGTCATCGATCCGCGTTAAGAGGTCCATCGATGTTTCCATCTGACCTTTAGAGGCAAGCGCTTTTGCATATTCTATTAAGACATCACGACGCGCTTGGTTATCCTCAATTTTTTCAAACAATCTTTCTGCGTCACCAAATTTGCCCAATTCGATTTTGGACGAGACTATAGCGCTGTACGCCTGTGAGGCTGCACTTCCGATTGATAGACCCGATGCCAAGTTCAGTGCTTGGTCTAAGTCTCCAGTTTCGGCCATCTTGATCGAGATTTGTGACAGCGCGTTTTCTTGGACCTTACGATCCGGTATGCTCCGAGCCGTTTTCAGGCTTTCGTTGTACAGACCTGCCTGAGCCTGCGAGATGGCAATATCCTTGATGTAGTAGAATGAGGAGTCACCGCTCATATCGCGAACAATGCTTACTGCCAGATCAATGATACAAGATGATGTTGGCTCATCTGCACATTCGGAGAGTTGTAGTTTCAACTCTGCTTCGCGAACGGTTTCTTTGAGCATCGGAACAGACAGAGGGCCAACAGTCTCGCCAATGATAAGTTTAACTGCGAGCTCGGAGCCACTATGATCAGCAATAATGCTGTCTATTGCAGCACTAACTTCCTTCAGTCGTTCAAGCTTTCGCCGTGCAGAAGCAGTATCGTTGCCAGCTATTTGTTCGACGCTTTGCCATCCCTCGACAGCCCTAACGAACAGAGAGTTGGCGCCTGCGGCTGTATCTGCCGATACTCCACCACCAGCACTGAAAAGGAGGGCAAAAATACTGGCTCTGAGTACGGATCGGGTAATGCTTTTCATTACGTTCTCATATGAAGCGTCTCGGTTCGACGTTATTTAGACCGAAATCCAGCGTAAACAGCAACAACTCCAAGCAGCAAGATCCAAGGTAGAAGGTAGCTGGAGCCTGCGTCACTTTCTGGCCTGCAGACGCTGCCTCCGTTGATCCCAACCTTAACCTCGCCTGGGTCACATCCACACGACGAGAGGAAGAACAGCATACATACCCCGGCAACCGGTAAGATTTTTATGACCATGGTAGAAATCCTTATTGGAAATGTTGGGATCTATACACTCGCTAAAGGGGCATCATAGGGTAAGCCTCCGGCGGCGGCCGTCTGATCTCGGGTTCGATCCGATGGTAAGTCCGACCTTATGTCCGACTTTATCAACCGCCCTCAAATCGAAGTTCTTTCCGCTGCCGATGGTGATCGCCGCCGGTATTGGTCAGATGATGACAAACTGCGCATTGTGGAGGAAAGCTTTATCGGCCACCGACAAGCGGCAGCAACAGCGCGTCGGCATGGCATTTGCCGGTCGCTGCTGACCACTTGGCGGCGGCAGTATCGAAACGGCGAGCTTGGCTCTTCTCGTCCGGGATCGTTCGCGCCGGTGACCGTGACGAAGGGGATTCCCGCGTCGCAGGCAAATCCGGTCAATTCCTGCCCACCTCCTGACTGTCGGATTGAGATAGCCCTGCCGAATGGGCACCGGCTCATTGTGCCGGTGGGCGTAGAGCCTGAAGCGCTTGCCCGGGTTCTGGCAGTGGTGGCTCGGCAATGATCGCATTTCCGGCGGGTGTGAAGGTGTGGATTGCGGGCGGCGTCACCGATATGCGGCGGGGCATGAACACGCTGGCGCTGCAGGTGCAGGAAGGGCTCGGCCGCGATCCGCATGCGGGCGAGATATTCTGTTTCCGGGGCCGCAAGGGCGATCTGGTCAAGATCCTGTGGCATGATGGCGTCGGCATGTCGCTTTATCTGAAGCGCCTGGAAGCGGGCAAGTTCATCTGGCCGGTGAGCCGGTCGGGTGAAGCGGTGCAGATCTCGGCAGCGCAGCTGGGCTATCTTCTGGAGGGTATCGACTGGCGCAATCCACGCTGGACGCAACGCCCTGCAAAAGCTGGATAAATTGGGCTAACGGGCCTGTTTTTGTTGGCGTCTCGCGAGCCCGGGTGATAGACATCCGCCATGTCGAACACCGCTTCCGAACTCGCCAGATTACGCGCGGCCCTGGCCGCCGCCGAGGCCCGCGCAGAGGTTGCGGAAAGCGAGCTGGCACAGACCCGTGCGGTCGTCTCCTGCTCGGAAGCGATGATCCAGGAACTCAAGCTCGAGATCGCCAAGCTGCGCCGTGACAAATACGGCATCTCGTCGGAACGGCGCGCCCGGCTGATCGATCAACTGGAACTGCAGCTTGAAGAACTGGAAGCGGCGGCAACCGAGGATGCCCTGGCCGCAGAAGAGGCAACTGACAAGGCTACCTCCACGGTGCGGGCCTTCACGCGCCGCCATCCTGTGCGCAAGCCGTTCCCCGATCATCTGCCGCGCGAGCGGGTTATTATCGAGGCCCCCGACGGCTGTAGCTGCTGTGGCTCGGATCGCCTCGTGAAGATGGGTGAAGACATCACCGAGACGCTGGAGGTGATCCCGCGGCGGTGGAAGGTGATCCAGACCGTGCGCGAGAAGTTCACCTGCCGGGCTTGCGAAAAGATCAGCCAGCCACCGGCCCCGTTCCATGCGATCCCGCGCGGATGGGCCGGGCCCAGTCTGATCGCCATGCTCGTCTTCGAGAAGTATGGCCAGCACCAGCCCCTGAACCGGCAGGCAGAGCGCTTTGCGCGTGAAGGCGTTGATCTGAGCCTCTCCACCCTGGCAGACCTGGTCGGGCACGCGACTGTCGCCTTGCAGCCGATCCATGCCCTGATCGAAAGCCATGTGCGTGCCGCTCACCGCCTGCATGGCGACGACACGACCGTGCCGCTTCTGGCGCGGGGTGGCGCGAAAAAGGCTCGTCTGTGGACCTATGTCCGTGATGACCGCCCTTGGAATGGCGGCGCGCCACCAGCAGCGTTCTTCCGCTTCTCTCGAGATCGCGCGGCCACCAATCCCAACCAGCACCTGGCCGGATGGCAAGGTGTGCTGCAAGCGGACGCCTATGGTGGATACAACGATCTATATCGCGACGACCGCGACGCAGGACCCGTAACCAGTGCGCTGTGCTGGTCGCATGCGCGCCGTAAGTTCTTCGAACTTGCCGACATCGCAGGCAACGTCCGCAAGGGCAAACCTGCCCATCAGATCTCGCCGGTTGCGCTGGAAGCGGTCAAACGGATCGACGCCATCTTCGACATCGAGCGCGAGATCAATGGGCTGGATGCTGATGCCCGGCTTGCCGCCCGTCAGGAACTCTCCCGTCCCCTGGTGAACGGCCTTCATGACTGGCTGCTGACAGCGCGCGCGAGACTGTCCAGGCACAACAAGGTGGCCAAGGCGATCAACTACATGTTCGAGAAAGAAGGCCGTTGGCAGGCCTTCACGGCATTCCTCGATGACGGGCGCATCTGCCTGACGAACAATGCCGCCGAACGCGCCCTGCGCGGCGTGGCCTTGGGTCGGAAGTCATGGCTCTTTGCAGGCTCCGAGCGCGGCGGTGAGCGGGCCGCCGCCATGTATACCCTCATCGTCACCGCCAAAATGAACGACATCGACCCGCAGGCCTGGCTCGCCGATGTTCTCGCCAGACTGCCCGACATGCCCGTCTCGCGCATGCACGAACTTCTGCCCTGTTGGGGTGGACGGCTCCCAACGGCATCGCAATGTGCCATGGTGAGTTCGTTGTAGTTCTTAATCAAAGGAGACCGTCCGTGGAACAGATTATCCGAATTGGCATGGATACGTCAAAAAGCGTTTTCCAGCTGCATGGCGTGAACGCAGCCGAACAACCAATCCTGCGCAAGAAGCTCTCGCGGAGTGCGATGGTGAAGTTCTTCGAGAAAGCAGTGCCTACCACGATTGCGATTGAAGCTTGTGGAGGTTCGCATCATTGGGCGCGACTGTTAGGCTCCCAGGGGCATGAGGTGAAATTGATCGCGCCTCAACTGGCGAAGCCGTATGTGAAGCGCGGCAAGAACGACGCGGCGGATGCGGAGGCTCTGTGTGAGGCGATGAGCCGCCCGACCATGCGCTTTGTGCCTGTGAAAACCGCCGATCAGCAGGCTGCTCTGATGCTGGTCGGCCTACGGGAGAGATTAATCCGCAATCGGACGCAGCTTGCCAATGCCATTCGCGGTTTCGCCATGGAGTTTGGCATCGTCGCGGCCACTGGCATGTGTCGGATAGAACCGTTGTTGGAGCGAATAGCGGCTGATCAATCTCTCCCGGAACTGGCACGCGAGCTATTTGCCATGCATGGCGTTGAGTATCGAAACTTGCTCGCCGAAACGAAGGCTGTAGAGGAAAAATTGGTTGCATTGCATCGCTCCGACGAATGCAGCAGGCGCCTTGCGGAGATTCCTGGTGTCGGGCCAGTCGGCGCATCACTCCTGATGATGAAGACCCCAGACCCCCGGTTGTTCAAGTCTGGTCGAGATTTTGCTGCCTGGATAGGGCTGACACCTAAAGACCATTCGACCGCAGGGAAGGCCAGGCCTGGGGCGATCACCCGTGCCGGAGACGAAATGCTGAGGAGCGTGTTGGTGGTTGGCGCGACTGCTCTTCTTCAACATGTCAGAGCGGGGCGCAGCAGACATGCATCCCGATGGCTCACCGAGTTGCTACAGAGGAAAAAGCCGAAGTTGGTTGCGGTGGCGCTTGCCAATAAGATCGCCCGTATTGCCTGGAAGCTCATGGTGAGCGGTGAATCATATCGGCGGATGGAGGAGCAGCCGCAGGCTATATAGAATATTGGCCGTTACACCAAGCGCTACAGAATAGTTGCCGTGATGAGCCGATCAAGTGAACTTGCAAGAGAAAAGCAGATGGTGCGATCGATCGATCCAAGACGCGTGACACTCCGTCAGTTCCAGTGGCCTTTCAAGGCCGTTGCCGTGTTAGGAACACGCGTCGCGGAAACCATCTTGGCCAGTGGTTATATGCGACCACACACAAAGGCCGCACATATGGAAGCAAGAGATCCGATCAAAAATATCTGTAAAAATCACTTGCAAGTGGGGGCCGTCCACATATGGAACTGGAATACCCGGTCCCTCGCCGAGGCGGCATGATCATGCAGCTCAACAAGGTGCATTCCGTCAAGACCATCGACCGCGTTGCTGCCGAGCTCGGAGAAACCGTCGATCGAATCTTCGACCTCGCCATTGATATGGAACCCGAAGATGGCGTGATCTGGGTTTATGGCCCCAATGACGATAGCGTCATCGCCTTCTCACCCTTCGGGATCGAAAACCTGCGAGAGCTCATTGAAATGGACTGTGAACGCGCGCGCTGACCACGCGCGGCCCACGCCGGATGCTTACATCATAGGTATCTATTCTGCTCGAGAAATCATGAGACGACAGGCGAGTTCACGCTTTCCCCACCGAGCAGCAAACGCATCATCGGTCGAGAACCAGCCACCATCGTCACCCTGCCCGTGGTTTGCTCCCATACAGGAGCATTGGCACTCATGACCCGATGCGTTCATGCAGGCGGGCGCACAGATCTCTTGCTCCTGATATGGCTGGATGACATAGATACGGCCCCAACGGCGAAGGCTGCGGTTTACCAGATCATTGAACCAGGCTTTGGGTACTTCCCAGCATGTCAGGCTCGCATTCCAACTGGGGCGAAGGCGGCGACCGTCTCGAAGCCACGCGTAGTTTACTTCAGCATAGGGCAACCTGACCCTTACCTGTTCACCCTTCCCATCACGGCGAAGGACTACGGGAACGCTCTTCTGGCTCCAGACTTCCTTTAGGCGGTGGGGATCATGCATCGACATTCTGCATATCTAACGCCACCGAGGTTTAGCGTCCAAGATGAATGCTGTTGGCAGATGCCAACTTTTGCAGAAGTCAGATTAATCGGCCGGTGATGCCGTTTGTCTGTCTTTCGTTATCTGGCGGCGGATGCTCCAGTGCGAGTGGCGCATATCCGGTGGGGCGCTACATGGGGTCTGCTCCGGCTCAGTGCAAAATCCTACGCTAAGAAATATTTTTCCCTGACGCTGGCACCCTTTGCGGAATTTACATTTAGACATGAGCTGAGATGCACGACTTCGCTATCTGAGAGCCTATTTTACATCCGTTTCACAAACCTGCGTTTGTGAAAGCCGCCATTCGCTGCGCTGCGCATAAAATCACACAGTGCGGGACAAGGACGAAACCGCTCTCGCGGTATTGGTGCTTGTGGTGGGTGTTGCGTGCTGATGTGAACTGCATGGATTTTGCGAACTGACCAACCTGTCGGACGATTGAGGCCTTCTCAATCTGACGACAGGAGGTTTCAATGTCAGAGCAACATATCCCACCGCTGCGCCGCCGTTTTATTGAAGATATGCGGATCAAGGGGCTGCAGCCAAAAACCCAGACGATGTATTTGCGGGCGATGCGCGATTTTACAGGGTTTCTGGGGCATTCGCCGGATAGCGCGACACCCGAGGAATTGCGCGCGTTCCAGCTGGACATGAAGGAGAAGGGCGTCGGCGCACCGACCTTCAACAACCGGCTGACGGTTCTGAGTTTCTTCTACGCGACCACCTGCCCGCGTCCGGAGATGAAGCGGCACATGCGGTATCAGAGGGCGGCGAAGAAGATCCCGGTTGTGCTCAGCGCCGAGGAGGTCACCCGCATTCTCGAAGCGGCACCTGGACCGGGGCTGAGATACCGGGCTGCCTTCAGCGTGGCCTACGGTGGCGGGCTCCGAGCGAGCGAGGTCACACATCTCAAGATCGGCGACATCGACAGCGACCGGATGCTGATCCGCATCGACCAAGGCAAGGGCCGCAAGGATCGCCACGTGATGCTGTCGCCGAGCCTGCTTGTGCTGCTGCGCGATTATTACCGCGAAGCACGGCCAGCGGGCTGGTTGTTCCCGGGCCGCAACCGGGTCGACCCGATCTCGACGCGGCAGTTCAACCGGGCCTTCGGAGTGGCCTGTGATTTTGCAGAGATCAAGAAGCGGGTCTCGCCCCATACGCTGCGACACAGCTTTGCCACGCATCTGCTGGAGGGAGGGACGGATATCAGGGTGATCCAGGTGCTGCTGGGCCATGCCAAGCTGGAGACCACAACGATTTATACCAAGGTGGCGATCAAGACGATCCGGGATGTGACCAGCCCGCTCGACCTGCTGGTGCGACGGGAGGCCGGTGCCGGATAGACCCCGGATCCGATGCCTCGTCCCAGACTGGAGGTCGCGGATATCTTCCGCGATCATGGGCCGGCCTATCGCCGCGAACATGCCGGACACCTGAACCTTCCACAGTTGAAGGTCATGTCCGCGATTGAGAACTGCCGCACCGCCGCTCTCGGCGGGCATGTCGCTGCCTGCACAGAGTGCGATCACCAGCACATTGCATACAACTCCTGCCGCAATCGGCACTGCCCGAAGTGTCAGGGAGCAACCGCAAAAGACTGGATGCAGGCGCGCATCGAAGACCTTCTGCCGGTTGAATACTTCCATGTGGTGTTCACGCTGCCGGCCCAGATTGCGGACATTGCCTTCCAGAACAAGGCGGAGGTCTATGGTCTGTTGTTCAAGGCATCCGCGCAGACTCTGCTGACCATTGCGGCCGATCCAAAACACCTTGGTGCGCGGATCGGTATGACCTCGGTCTTGCATACCTGGGGCTCGGCGATGACGCACCACCCGCATGTGCATGTCATTGTGCCGGGTGGCGGGCTGTCGCCGGACGGGTCCCGCTGGGTCGCCTGTCGCCCGGGGTTCTTCCTGCCGGTGAAGGTCCTGTCGCAGCTGTTCCGGCGTTTGTTCCTCGAAGGGCTGATCAGACTGCACCAAACGGGCAAGCTGGCCTTCTTCGGGGAACTGGCCGGACTGGCCGATCCCGATGCCTTCGCCTCCCATCTCGCGCCGCTGCGCAAAGCCAGCTGGGTTGTTTATGCCAAGCCACCCTTCGGCGGGCCAGAGGCGGTGCTGGCCTATCTGAGCCGATACACCCACCGGGTCGCGATCTCGAACCACCGCCTCGTCAGCGCGGATGCCGAGACCGTCGCGTTCCGATGGAAAGACTACCGCATCAAGCGCGGCGACCGGATGAAGGTCATGCGCCTGCCCACGGGCGAGTTCATCCGGCGGTTCCTGATCCATGTCCTGCCATCTGGCTTCCATCGCATCCGCCACACAGGGTTCCTGGCCAATGGAATCCGTCGTGACCGGATCGCGGAGATCAGGCGTTTGCTCAATACAGAACCAAAACCCGGCCAAACGCCAGTCGAGGGGGAAAGTGACAACCCCGCAGGTCTTGATGCCCATCAGCCTTGCCCAAAGTGCGACGGCGCCATGATCGTCATCGAGACCTTCACACGGGGCCAAACACCCAGATCCCGCGCACCGCCACGGGAGAACGCCGCATGATACGACGCAAAAACCCGGCGCTTTCCTGTGCAAACACCGGACCAGTCAGTGCGGCCACCTCACCAGACCCCGCGTTGCACCAGGCCAGTAGCGGCAGGACGGAGCACTGGTCGGCCGTGTCCTGTTGGGAAAACCGACTTATCTGCGCGGCCTGTCATCACAATGTGGTTCGCTCTGCTCCTCAGGCGATGCAGCCGTAACGCTCAATCCCCATAGCTCCGAGATCCGCCCGCGCTTTCCTCCTTGTCAGATTTGTCGCCGCTGCAGCTCACGCTGACAGCAGCCACAAACCTTAGACAAAGCGCCATTTTGCTGCGGCTGCGCAAATGGCTGCTTTAGGCCTGGCGCACCAATAGAACATTGCAGCAGGACACGTCGGTTAATCCGTATAGCTTCGGCAGGCATCGACCCCTACGGCTGTCGAGGCAAGTAGTTGATCTGCGTCGCGGATGAGATCAGCGATCCGCCTGTCCGCAAGGCGATACCGGACGAACCGACCTTCGTTCCTGCGACTGACCAGACCGCAATCCAAAAGGCAGCGCAGATGGTTCGAGACATTGGGCTGACCAAGCCCTGTTTGGGTAACGATTTCCTGCACGCTGCGTTCGTCCGACAGTAGCGCATCGAGGATCGCAAGACGGCTGGGGTCGCCGAGACCCCGGAAGAGCTTTGCCCGCGGCTCAAGGGTGTCAGCTGCCGAAAGATCGTCTTGAATGTTTTGCAATGTCATATCATTATCCACTGATACGTTAGCGGCGACTTCTTTCGCACGCTACCTTCAAGAGGATCGCATATGAGCCGAGCAGATAACACCACATTGCCTACAACGTCTTTGCCGATCCGGATGCGGGTGCATGGCATGGACTGCGCCAAGGATGCCGCCGAGATCGAACGGGCCGCTCGGTCTGCGGGCGTGGCTGAAGGCGATGTGAAGGTGTCTGCCGCAACCCATGTCATGACATTGCGGATCGCCGAAGACGACTTGCCGAAAGTGCGTCCAGCACTGGACGCAACCGGCTATGGCTTTGAGCTGATCAAGAGCGGGGATACATCGTCCGATCCGGCTTACAAAGACCCGAGCTATCGCCGCGCGCTCTGGATCGTGGTCCTGCTCAATCTCGGCTACGGGGTGATCGAGATGTTCGGCGGGTTCCTGTCCGGATCGCAAGCTTTGAAAGCAGATGCCCTGGATTTTTTGGGCGACGGCGCAATCACCTTTCTGGGCCTGCTCGCTATCGGTTGGAGTCTGACATGGCGGGCGCGGTCGGCGATGATCCAGGGCGTGTTCTTGGGATTTCTGGGGCTTGGCGTTGTCGGCAGCACAATCTGGCGTGTCCTGAATCAGACGACACCAGAGGCCGGGTTAATGGGAGCCTTCGCCGTGGGCGCGCTGATCGTAAACATTCTTGCGGTGCTGCCGCTGCTAAAACACCGCAAGGGCGACGCCAACATGCGGGCCGTATGGCTGTTCTCCCGGAACGACGCCATCGGCAACCTCGCCGTGGTGATCGCTGCCGGACTGGTCGCCTGGCTCGGCAGTGCCTGGCCTGACCTCATCGTTGCTTTCGCCATCGCAGGGCTGTTCCTGCATTCGTCATGGATGATCATCCGGGATGCGCGGAGTGATCTGTCAGAAACCGAGTGATCTGGCGGAAAAGCTGACGTGCGAACCGGAAACCGACATTCGCCACTGCGCAGCGAGTCCGGAACTTTGGGCTCTGAACTGCCGTTCGCTGTATCGAGAAGGAACGACCGGTTTTGCTTAACGTAGGATTTAGCACTGAGCCGGAGCAGACCCCTACATGCTTGACCACGCTCCTTGGCTTTCAGTCTCGCGTCATGGTGACCAAATCGAGATAGCCAACAAGAGTTGGGGATCTGTGCTATAATATTGGCCAGATCACATTGTCGGCGTGAGAATGCCTCACAGGCCTGTTGGGGGAGAGTACATGGATAGCATTTCTTCAAAATTGATCGTTGAGATCTCGCTGATGGTCATCAGTTTGGGGGTTATTGTAGTGAGCCTCCTCTCTCTACGACTTACGCGAGAAGCGCCAAAATCTAAGATCGACGTCGATGCCGCGATTCGAAATGCCCCCTACCACCTACTTGAAGAGGCTGGGATCCGCGTTACCCCTCCCTCTTCCTCAAAGGAAAGTGCTCAGTGACCGGGTAACATTTTCTCTAAAAATATAAAATAAGGGGTTGAAACTGCTTTCAGGGGGTGTATGTATTATTCAGCAGGAAGGAAAATCAAATGAAAAAGACAAAGCACATGGATGCCCGGATGAACCAAAGAGGCATCACACAAGAACTGGTCGATCTGGCGCTTGAATATGGCGAACCCGTCGGAGACAAGACCATCTTGGGACGGAAGCAATGCCATGAGATACTGACAAACCTGCAGCGTGAGATGAAGGTGCTGCAAAAAGTCATGAGCAAAGGTGGAATTACCGTAGTCTCTGCCGGAGAAGAACTCATCACGACCTATCGCACTGACAGTTACTCATCAGTTGCTGCAAGAAAATAAGGGGCTGAAATAAAATGAAGAGCAAATACGCCGATGTCTGGCGCGCACTTGATGGGGTCTCCGGGTACGTTCGGCAATCCGAATTGCCGAACGTACTCCTTGCGGACATATCTCAGAGCATGGGGATGGAGCTTGAACATTCCGGCTTGGCTTCCAACGCGCTGATGTCTCTTCGTGAAAATG
Organism: Sulfitobacter sp. L-8; assembly: GCF_056859255.1. NCBI lineage: Bacteria > Pseudomonadati > Pseudomonadota > Alphaproteobacteria > Rhodobacterales > Roseobacteraceae > Sulfitobacter > Sulfitobacter sp. L-8. The sequence goes on along the minus strand of NZ_JBSXOD010000015.1, from coordinate 16,800 downwards.
ACGATGGCTACTACGCCTTACAGGAGGCGCGTTCCCGGTTTCTTGCAATCCCCAACTCCGAGAAGCTTGCGGCTATAGATGAAATGATGGGTGTCTATCAGAGCCGGGAGACTGGGTTCTGGATTGGATATTTGCCTGCCAAGCGCATCACCGAGCTTGCCGGCACTCCAGGCACTGTGCGCTGCGCATTCACCAGCTCTCTGCACCCTGCACTGATGATGGCCTCCAAAGGGTCGACTGTACGTTTTGTAGATCGTCATTCTGAGGTCTGCGACATGGCCAAGATGATGGCTTTCATTTTGGAAGTTCCTCTTCAAGTCGTGATGGCTGAGCCCTTTAACAGGGTCGCTGATGAGGCATACGACGCAGAAATTATCATGGCTCCGTTCGGCTCTAAAATTCATTCGTCCGTCGAGCTAAGCCTGAAAGCATTAGATATCCTTGGCCGTGATGACGGACCTCGACGCCTAAGTGGCGAAGCTGTGGCTCTCGCAGATGCTCAAGTATCGCCGGCTGATACCGTGATTGTATCTGTCGCCAGTAGCGCAATGTTCCGAGGTGTGGGTGTAGAGCCTATTGCGCGGGAAGCTCTCGTAGAATCCGGTCGCCTCAAAGCCATCCTGTCAGTTCCGGCTGGAATGCTCTTCCATGCCTCCAGCATCGCCAGTGACATCCTTGTCTTAGGACCAAAGCGAAGCGCAGGTGACACGGTTCGCTTTGTTAATCTTGGATCCTCTCAGTTTGCAGGGAAGACCGTTCGCGGCAGGCTGGAAGTCAAACCCGAAAGCTCTTGGCTTGAGGCTATCTCACATCCCTCTCATCAGGATGACGAGGCAACTGCTGAGGCCTCCATCTCTGAAATCCGGGATAAGGACTACATCCTAAGCTTGGACCGATATGTTATTCCACCTGCAGTGGCTGCCCTGGAGCGGTTTCTGGACAACAGAGAGACTCTCCCGCTTGCGGAAGTGGTCGAACTCATCCGGCCAGTATCTATCGGCAAAGGGGATGAAGGTGATGTCATTATTCGTGAAGCAGCGCCTGCTGACATTGGAGACAATGACTTCTTGCCTCTTCCCAAGAAAGAGCTTCTGCTCGATCGGCCTCAACTCCGGAAAGCTCGCGCACAGCGACTTCAACCGGGCGACGTGATCCTTTCCGTGAAAGGGACAATTGGCACGGCCGCTTTGGTCCCAAGTGATGTTCCAATGGAAAATGACAACCACTTCTGGACTGCCGGCCAATCATTCATGATCCTTCGCCCAAAGAGGGGTAAGGTTTCCGGGGTCGCTCTTCTTGAGTTTCTCTCAAGCGATGCAGTGAAAACATCCCTGCGCTCGCTTGCTGTGGGAGCCGCAATCCAAACCATTGCCATCAAGGACCTCAAAGAGTTCCAGGTTCCGGTTCCCTCTGACGAAGAGAATGCGGCTATCGAGGCAGCCTTCCAAAAGCGACAAGATAAGCGAGCCAAAGTTCGGCTGCTTCTTGAGGATATTGACCGTGAGCGAGACGCATCATGGCCTCACGACGCTCTTCAAGGATGGCAGGGGTAGGCGTTTCTGCATTTCCTCGGCAAATCTTCTTCGTTCATCCCGGTCTGGACCAATATCCTAAGAGACCAAACAAATTCACATATCAATATATTCAGGGCCTATGACCAACACAAACAGCAACAACGCAACGCTCGCAGACTTCATCTGGAAGAATGCCGATGTCCTCTGGGGCAATTTCAAACACGTTGATTTCGGTAAAGTTATTCTGCCTTTTACCCTGCTTCGACGTCTTGAGTGCGTTCTTGAGCCTACCAGGACACAGGTTGCATCAACTCATCAAGCGATGGCCAATCAGGGCGTCGACATGGACCTCATTTTGCCTCCAATCACGGGCTACCCCTTTTACAATACCTCCAACTATGACTTGGGAAGCCTTGGGGCGACCCGGACCCGCCAAAACCTGGAAGATTACATTTCCAGTTTTTCAGCTAATGCTCGAGTGATCTTTGAGCAGTTTGACTTTGCCAACACAATTGCGCGGATGGATCGCGGCGGTGTTCTTTACAAGATTTGCCAAAACTTCGCAGCGATCGATATGCACCCGAACACCGTTCCTGAGCGAACGATGTCGAACGTCTACGAGCATCTAATTCGCAAATTTGGCGCCGAAGTAAACGAAGCTGCAGAAGACTTTATGACACCGCGCGATGTGGTTCATCTTGCAATTGAGCTTTTGCTTGCCCCAGACGAGAAAATTTTTGTCAACAATCCTGGTCTCATTACGACACTCTATGATCCGACAATCGGTACCAGTGGCTTCATTTCGGACGGTATGGAGCACGTTGACACATTGCGGGACCGCTACGGCAATGCGCCGACGATCATACCATACGGCCAGGAACTCGAGCCTGAGACTCATGCGGTTGCTCTGGCGTCCATGCTTTTGAAAACTATCCCAACCGATCCAGGTCGCGATCTCTCGCAAAACATCAAACTCGGAAGCACTCTATCCAACGATCAGCTTGCGAACGAAAAATTCAATTACTGCGTTTCTAATCCCCCATTTGGCAAAAAATGGGAGATGGATCAAAAGGCAGTGGTCAAGGAGCATACGGATCAGAAATTTGAGGGTCGGTTCGGGCCCAAGCTGCCACGCGTAAGCGATGGGTCTATGCTATTTCTACTGCATCTACTGAGTAAGCTTGAGGACCCAGAAAAAGGCGGCGGACGGGCAGCCATTGTTCTTTCAGGGTCTCCCCTCTTCAATGGCGGGGCCGGACAGGGGGAATCTGAGATCCGTCGGCATCTGTTGGAGAAAGATGTGGTCGAGGCCATCATCGCACTACCTCAGGAAATTTTCTTCCGCACTGGCATCGCCACTTACATCTGGATCCTGTCGAATAAGAAGCCCAAGCATCGTAAGGGCAAGGTGCAATTGATCAACGCGACAGATATGTATGAAGCCTTGCGCAAGAGCGAGGGCAATAAACGGCGCAAGATCAGCGACGACCAAATCCGCGATATTGTGACCATGTACTCAGACTGTGAGGCATCGAAAAAAAGCCTTATCATGGACGCCCAGGATTTTGGCTATCGCCGCATCAAAGTCCTGCGTCCGCTGCGTATGAAGATCGTGATCTCTGACGCAGGCTTCGAGAAGCTGTTTGAAGAAAAGGCCTGGGCCAAGCGTTCAGAGGACCAGCGGTCGGCCTGGACTGACCTTTTGCGTGAGGCAATGAGTTCGGAGCATGACTGGCATTGGGTCGAGTCCTTTGCCAAAGATGCGGCCAAGAAAGACACGACGCTCGGCAAGGTTGATACTGCACTGATCAAGTCATTCCGGGCGGCTTTCGGGGTGCGCGATCCTGAACTGGAGCCTGTGGTCGACAAAAAGGGCAAAGTCATCGTTGATGACGATATGACCGATTATGAGAATGTGCCGCTTGGAATTGATATCCAGGACTACCTCGTCACCGAGGTTCTTCCGCATGCCGACGACGCCTACATCGACGAGACCTTCAAGGATGAAACCGATGAAGGCGTTGGCGTTGTCGGATACGAGATCAACTTCAACCGGTATTTCTACGAATACCAGCCACCACGCGATCTGGAAGAGATCGATACGGATCTGAATGCTGTGGAGGCACGCATTGCGGCTATGCTGGCAGAGGTGACAGAATGAGTTTGCGGGTTATCAACGGACATAAAGCAAAACTATGCGGGATTCCTTCTTACTGGACGCAGACGAAAATGCGGCGCGCAGTTGGACAGTATCAACTTGCAAAGAACGAAGACCCCAATCCCGTCGTGTTGTCTCTCACGAAAACAGGGGTTCGCGTAAAGACGGATCTGGCTTTCGGAAAGTCTACTGAGAATTATGTAGGGCATCAAATTGTTGAGCCTGGGCAGTTTGTTTTCACACCACGAGACTTTGATGCGACACCAATTCTCTGCGGACTCAGTCCAACCCGCGGCTGCATCAGCAACCTATACATGGTGTTCGATGTGGCAGAAGGCATCCACCCACGGTTCCTGGAATACTACTTTTGGGGCTTGAAGCACGGTTACGACTACTTTGCCAAGCTCAGCCACGGAATGAGGTACTCATTCAATCGTGAGCAATTCGAGAGAATTCCACTCGTATTTCCTGACCAAGCTAAGCAAGAGGAGATCGTGCTTTTCCTCGACCGAGAAACAAGTCGTATTGACGACCTGATCGCGGAGAAGGGCAACTTCATCGCCTTATTGCGGGAAAAGCGAGTGGCCGAGATTTCGCGGGCTGTCACCAAAGGCCTCGATGCGCATGCACCGATGAAACCATCCGGACAGGACTGGCTGGGCGACGTGCCCACGCATTGGCATATCAAGAAAGCCAAGCATCTCTTTAATAACATGGCCCGCCCTGTCGAAGAAGATGATGGCATCATCACCGCATTTAGGGATGGACAAGTCTGCCTGAGATCGAGACGACGCACGGGCGGATACACTTTCGCGGAAAAAGAGGTGGGGTATCAGCGCATACATGAGGGCGATCTCGTAATCCATACGATGGATGCTTTTGCGGGTGCGGTGGGTGTGTCAGAGGATACAGGCAAGGCCACCGGAGAATATGCTGTCTGCACGCCCCGCGATAACAACGTAAACTGCCACTATTTCGCAATGGTATTGCGGTGCATGGCGCTTCGAAACTACATCTTTATTCTCTGTCCGTCGGTGCGCGAGCGTGCCCCACGGTTTCGCTTTATCCGCTTCGCACCTGTTCCGTTGCCGGTCCCTCCCCGCGAGGAGCAAGATAGGATCATGGAGGCCATCGACCGCGAAACCGCTCGTATCGACGGCCTTATCCGTGAGACGCAACGCAGCATCGAGTTACTAAAAGAGAAGCGATCCGCTCTCATCACTGCGGCTGTAACCGGAAAAATCGACGTAAGGAGTGCGGCATGAGCGATCTGCACCACGAAAAACACCTCGAAGCCTATATTGTCCAAAAGCTCACCGACCAAGGTTGGCTTCTGGGTTCCTCCGCCGGCTACGATCAGGATTATGCCCTCTATCCCGAGGATATCGAGGAATGGCTGAAGGCCACCCAGCCGTCCAAGTGGGATAGGCTCGTCGCCATGAATGGCGACAAAGCCCGCAAAGTCCTCATGGATCGCCTCGAGAAAGCTCTCGAAAAGAATGGTCCCATCCATGTCCTGCGGCGCGGCTTCGCCATCGCCGGATGCGGGCAGATCGATATGTCCGAAGCTGCCCCCGAAGACCAGCGCAACCGAAAGATCATCGACCGCTACGCCGCCAACCGGCTTCGTGTCGTGCCGCAGCTCAAATATAAGCATGGACATCAGGATGCGATCGATCTTGGCTTCTTTCTGAACGGCTTGCCAGTCGCCACCGTCGAGCTGAAGACCGACTTCACTCAATCGGCTGAAGCCGCGAAGTTGCAGTATATTGACGACCGGCTTCCCACAGAGCCGAAAACGAAGCGCAAGCACCCCCTCCTTACCTTTAAGCGCGGTGCCATCGTGCATTTTGCCATGTCAGACAGCGAGATCTGGATGACGACGAAGCTTGCTGGCGAAGACACCTTCTTCCTGCCTTTCAATCAGGGGCATGAGGGGCGAAGCGGAAACCCTCCGCGAGATGACGGTGAGTACCCTGTCGCCTACTTCTGGGAAAAGATCTGCCAGCCCGATGCCTGGCTTCGCATCTTCCACAGCTTCGTCTATGTCGAAAAGAAAGATGTGGTGGACCTAAAAGGGAAATGGTCCGTCAAGGAAACCCAAATCTTCCCACGCTACCACCAGCTTGATGCCGTCAATCAAATGACCGCGGATGCCAAGAAAAATGGCCCTGGTTTGGCCTACTTGTGCGAACACAGCGCTGGCTCTGGAAAGACATCAACCATCGCCTGGACGGCCCATGACTTGGTCAAAATGCGCACGGATGATGGCAAGGCTATCTTCGACACCGTCATCATCGTCACCGATCGAAATGTACTTGATAGCCAGCTGCAGGACGCAGTTCAGCAGATAGATCACCAAGAAGGCCTGATTGCAGCCATTGACCGGGAAACCTCCTCTAAGCCCAAGAACCAGCAACTCACAGAAGCTATCCTGAAAGGCACGCCGATTATCGTTGTGACCATTCAGACATTCCCCCATGCGATGGAAGCCATCCTCACGGAATCCTCTTTGAAGGATCGTGGGTTCGCAGTCATTATCGACGAAGCGCACACTTCCCAGACAGGCAGCACTGCCTCCAAACTGCAGGCAACTCTGGCTATGTCATCCAACAAAGACATGGCCGGCATGACTGTCGAGCAGCTACTCGAGGAAATCCAGAAAAGCCGCGTAAGGCCGTCGAACATCTCGCATTTTGCCTTCACCGCGACTCCGAAACATTCCACCATGATGCTTTTCGGCCGTCGGCCGGACCCCTCTCAACCTGCGGAAAAAGGCAACCTGCCGGCATCATTCCATAAGTACGAGATGAGACAGGCTATTGATGAAGGCTTCATCATGGATGTCCTTCAAGGCTACCTCCCCTACAAGACCGCCTTCAATCTCGGCAAGAAAATGGTAGATGAAAAACGCGTTGATGGAAAATCAGCGAAACGCGCCCTTGCCCGATGGATGAATCTGCACCCGACGAACGTCACTCAAAAGGTGCGGTTCATCATGGAACATTTTTCAAAGAACGTGGCTCACCTTCTCGATGGCAATGCCAAGGCTATGGTTGTGACCAGCTCGAGGCCGGCGGCGGTCAGATACAAGAAGGCCTTCGACGCCTTCATTGAAGCCAATCCTCAATACAAAGAAATTCGTGCTTTGGTCGCCTTCTCCGGCAAGCTGTCGGGAAAAGATATCATGCACTCCGATGATGACCGCATTTCCGGCGAAGCCTTCGTTTGCAATGAAGATGCTGAATTCAGCGAAGCCAACATGAATCCCGACGTCAAAGGACAGGATCTTCGGATTGCATTCGACCGCCCCGAATACAGAGTCATGCTGGTTGCCAACAAGTTCCAGACAGGGTTCGATCAGCCGAAGCTGGTCGCCATGTATCTGGACAAGAAGATCGCCAATGCTGTCGATATCGTACAGACACTATCTCGCTTAAACCGAAAGACGGCAGGTAAGGATCAGACCTTCGTGGTCGACTTCGTCAATGAGCCTCAGGTCATTCTGGAAGCCTTCGAGATGTATGATTCAGGCGCTAAGATCGAAGAGGCTCAAACGCTTGAAGTCATCTACGATCTCAAGGAGCAACTGGACGAGCAAGCTCTCTATGGTACCACTCATATCGAAGCTTTTCGAGAAGCCCGATACAAAACCGCCAAGGCCATTTTAAGCTCCACAGATACTCAACACAAAGAGATGTATGCTGCCACACAGCAGCCTACCGATTTCTATAACTCTCGACTGAAAGAACTGCGCAGCCGCAGCGAGAAGGCAGAGGCCGCCTATCAAGCTGCCAAAACTGCAGGCAATCAAGGCGGAATGGAGCAAGCAGATCATTATCGACGTCAGATTGATGAAGACATTGGTAAAATGGTCGACTTCAAATCAGGGCTGGCGCGTTTCTCAAGGACCTATGCCTACATCGCTCAACTGATCGATCTCGGCGACCCTGAACTTGAGAATTTTGCCGCCTTCACCAAGCTACTTTCTAAACGTCTGGATGGCGTACCTGCTGATCAGGTAGATCTCTCCGGGATTAGCCTTACTGGGTATGACATCCAAACCGTCGATCTCCCAGGTACAGATGGAGGTAACGAAGAAGGGGCCGACTTGTCCTTGCGGCCAATTGGTCCCGGCGGCTCCCCTGCCCCCGGCGCTCTCCCGATCTACCTGCAGGAGCTGATCGAGCGCCTCAATGGCATCTTCGGTGAGGCTGCCCCCCTGAAAGACCAGGCGAGTTTCGTTAACCAAATCGCTGCCATCACACGCGAGAACGACATTGTCATGGCACAAGTGGACAAGAATCCCAAAGAACAGGCTCTGAAGGGAAACTTGCCAGGCGCGATACAAATGGCAGTCGCTCGAGCAATGGCTTCAAACAACTCTCTCGCTGCAACACTTCTCAAGGAAGATCGGCAAAGCTTGGGGATCATGACCAATCTAATCTACGATCTACTTAAGAGTGGCGGCGACATTAACCTGACGGACCTGGACGCGGTCTGAACCCCTACACCTACGAATCACCACCCCTCTTGCTCATTGGTCAGGAGTAAGAGGGGATCTTGGGGTGGCAGCCGCGATACCTTAGCAACCAGTCTCAAAAAAAATCAACGCTACTGACGAAGCAAAAAAGAGCCTGACATAGGGTCTCTAAACGCACGGCGAAAAACCGCAGAAAATCGCTTCCAAGCTACGTTTTTCCGCCCGAAGAAATTTCAGGGAGCGTGTTCGCCGCAATATATGCCCTGAAGACCCTTCAAAAACCGCCATATAGATGCCTATCCCGATGTTTGCGTATCGTCCGAGTTGCAAGACAAGATCGTAGATGAAGTACTCCGCCACGGGGTCCAGCTTGACGGTTCGCCTCAAGTGAAACCCGGGTTTGCCGGCATATACCCTTGTCTGCGAACGGAAAGAAAAAGCCTCTTGGTCGGGATCAAGGCAACGGCTCAGGAACTCGGCGATTTCGTCTTGACCATTTTCGATCAGATAGCGGTTTGTCGACATCGGAAAAAGCGTGCGTCGATAGTCAGCTGAGTAGAATTCAAACATAAATGCTTCCTGCAAATATTATCATGAATCGTCGGTCAAAAGGACAGTTTCGCTCTTACCCCAAAAGTGCTGGTACCTCGGACCGTGGCTTTCAGGCTGTTGACCCTTTTCGGGCTTCGTCATCATGATTGGTAACGGTGCGGGCAGATCGGGCCCAACGATGATCGCCTCCCCCTGTGAGAGAGATGGAATGAAAGCAGCGGCGCTGCGATCGAGGTCTCCACATGCTCTTTCAATGGTTTCCCGATCCCGGTCATTGGTAAGCCGGTGAACGAAGAGGGTTCCAAGCTGGCTAAGAACATCCTCCGGAACATCTCTGGGGCGCTGCGTCGCGATTACGGTGGTCAAACCGTATTTTCTGCCTTCCTTGGCGATGAGGCCGAAAGCGTCCAGGGTAACACTATTCTGCTCGTCTCCGATTGAGCGCCCAATGAACTGGTGAGCTTCATCCAGAACGCAAACCAGCGGGTTCGCGACAAACTTGCTGCTTCGCGCACTTTCAAGCAAATACCTTCCAAGTGTATTCAGTAATAACTCGCGCGCATGGTATTTGAAGGAGACATCCCGAAAAGAAATGACCAACGCCCTTTGGGTATCATCGAAGATAAATTTTTCTATGACGCTCGCAATGTCTTGGCCATCAGATTTGAACATACATGCGAGTTCGGGAGCGCTAAGATACGTCTCTATGCGGACATTCAGATGATTGCAGGCTCCAAGAGCAAAGTCATCTGGCGCACCAAAACTCCCCAGGACACCATGGTCGCTGTTGCTGCCCTGCCTGACACATTCATATCGGACTTGTTCGGCAAGGATGCCCAGGTCAAAGTCGCAAAGTTCGCTGTTGATTTCGTCAGCCAGAGATATTTGTGCTACCGAAAACGCATGGCGACTATTGCCAGCTTTCCGGATTGCGCCATTCTCCAAGACCTCTACAAATCCTTTTCCGCCAATATCAAACTTTTTCCGTCCACTATCCTCTTCATAGCGATAGCCGCCGCGTCCAGCCAACAGAGCCTTAGCCAAACGAAGACTTTTTATCGCGCTTCTCAACGTGGGGCCTTGTACTTGTGGTGAGGGCGTCAATAAGGAATATAGGTCGATCTCCGAAAGGTTCTTATGAGGGAAATGGACTTGGTTCGTTCCGACTGCATCCGAGACATTAAAGGCGAGCTGCTGTGCTCCCGCAACTTTTCCGGAAAATTCGCCGGTTGGATCAAATAGGATACATTTTCCGCCGATACGCACAATCTCATTTACAAGGTGGGACACCGTCCAGCTCTTACCGCCGCCGGTCGCACCAAACACCCCGCAATGACGTCCAAATAATTTCTCCGGCGGAATACTAAGAGCTGCGTCAGCCAGCCCTGATAACTGCCCCAACTCAATGAGCAACGACCCACCCTCTCGCTCTATATCGCCTTCTAATGCATCTTGGATGGATTTTGACAGCGCGCTGCCCGCTGCGAGGTAGGCCGCATCGCCCACCCGTGGCTGGGTGTTTATCCCTCGCGCCACCTTCCGAGTGATCTTATCCACGGTTGCTAATAGTTGGACGCGCCCCTGTGGCTCTACCATGGGTTCCGTTTCGATTTGGTGCTCAAGGATGTTTCGCTGCCGGTCTGGAATGCCGACCTCTGTCAGGCGTCCCAAAATTGCGGCACGGTCGCAATCGACAAACACAAACTCACCAACCGCCCCCTTTGACAGCCCGCGCCGCCCGAGGGCTGCGAGAGCATTTGGCAAGGTCAGTTCCACGGTACTGGCGGTCACCCGTGTGATGGTTCCGATGCGCTTGGACGGGTCTATCAGGGAGGCAAGTTCGTTCATGCGCCATCGCCCTCACGCAGCTTCTCAAGCCGATCCTGCAAGAGCTGGCGATCCGTCTTGCCCGATATCATCGGCAAGGCGTCGGCAAGGTCTTCGAAGCGGCCATTCAGCATTGTGATGCGCGTATCGCCCTGCTGCACAAGGCGGGCGATCTTTTGCTGATACGGGCGTTGTCCAGCCAGATCAAGGTCGATCTCCTGCGCCTCATCGAAGAGCTTTTGATGCTCCACGAACCCGCGATCACAAAGCACAAGGCGCAGCGACAGGTTCGTTTCGATGGCTGACCAAATCGGAGCGCTAATGTGATCATCCGCGAAACCGAAACCGGAGACGATCAACGTTGTATCGGGTTCCCGCAACGCTGCCTGCAAGGCCGCGAACATGTCGAGATAAGGGCTTTCGAATGCTTCCTGATACTTCGAAGACCGAGGATAGATCAGGACGGGACGACGGTCCTCGCTGGGATCATCGACGCTTCGAATAACGATATCATCTGAGCGTCGCCGCCAATCCACCGAACCGTGCAGTTTATATAGACGGAACACACCGTCGAGGTAGTCGGCCTTCGTGCTGGAAGCGGCACGCCGCACGATATCATGGTCGAAGTGATCACGGTTGAACCGCTGTTCTGCGCTGTGGGAAAACCCGTCGATCAGCACCACACCCAGGCGGAGACCTGCAGTCTCGATACACAGATCATAATTCGTGGTGAACAGCTTCACTCTGGGTTTTTCTGGGGATCGTCGGGCGAACTTGCGGAGAAACCCGGTATGCGCAGGCAGCTCTGTGACGCTACGCACGAAACCGACCTGGACCAGAATCTCACGTTCTGCGGTAGTTACGAACTCTTTCAGTTTCTTCAGTCTGGTATAGTCAGGGGAGGTGCCATCTTTTTCCGTCCGAACCTCCAGCATTTCGATGGACATCTTGCACAAACTGAGTAGCGCTTCAATGTTCTCTTCACCCTCGACCGGCACGTGCCCGAATACAGATTTTGCGATGTCGTTGAACCCAGCCTCGCCGCAACCAGTCTTGACCGCCTGCCAGAGGTGCCACATCCCCGGCGCAATGGGCCCGCCTTCGTTCTTGGCCGAAAAGGACGCCCCAGATCCCAACAACACTACGACATTGGTCGAATGCAGCGCCGCCAATAGGGCTTCTTCAAGCTGATCCTTGCATCCGGCCTTGGGTTTCTTGCTGGGGTCTGCGGGGTCTTCCTTTTCACTCTCCCACTGTCGCCATTTACCGTCGCGCGTCAGCAGGCGAAGCAATTCTTTTTTACCTTTAGGTTCTCCATCCCAGAAATTGGCCAATTCATACCCCTGCTTTGCAATTTTGGAGTGAGAGTAGATCAGTCAGCTCAGTTCGTAAATGTACACGGTCCCCCCAGAGTTGTAGAGGATATTCCGGAAAAACCTATCAGTGGGCGGCCTACCAAATGAACGGTAAGAATGGCAGGCGGCAGCGAACTTCCGCTCTCTATCCTTCCCTTCAGGTGTCATGGTCAGCCCGCATTGTCAGTAGTCTTGTTGACGCGTTTCGGTGTTGTTTTGCCAGAATTGACCTATCTTGCGGTGTAGCATTTTGCCAACGCAGCCAATGTCACCAGTTCCTCCAAAAGGAGCTGATAAATGGCGAAACAAATCTGCGGCGGTTTGGGGAGCAACCCGGACGAGAATATAACAACTACCGTTTTGGCAAGGCATTTGGGCGTTTCCAGGAATACAGTGCCTGCGATCACGGCTAAATTTGCACTTACGAAATGGGACAGCAGATTTCGTAAGTACGACGTGTTTCGCCACATCCATGGGCTGGATCCGTTGTTGATGGACACTTTTCTGGTCAGCTTCAAAACAGCGCATAGCCGCAGCATCGGCGATGGCACCTGCGACGCCGATGATACTGTCGGCCGGATCTGCCTTATTGATGAACTTTCAGGCATCAATAATCTGGCCTCCGCGCTCTGGGATCAGGGCCTGATCCATATCTCAGATCTCGCTTTGGAATACGGATATGCCTACGACACTTTTCGCAAGAAGCTGAAGTCTGGGGACATCAACCTGCCGCCGATACAGCCGATCGAGCTGTCATCAAACCGCGTAATGTACCGCCCACTTGATGTCGTTCTATGGCGGCGGCACGGCATCGTCATGAACCTTCCGAAGGCTGACGGATCGTCATCAGATTTGATCCACCTTCCATCTTCAGAACACACTGATCAGACCTCAATGAGGCTCTCCCTATCAGACTCAATGACAAGCGCGGTCTTTGCAGCTGCCATAGCCGCGACCGACGAGAAAAGCGATATCAGCGCCACTCCTGCACATTCCCCGGACGTGCTGCACAACACGCGGCCATAAGCGAAACCCCCGCCACTTTGGGGTGTGGGCAAGATGATTGGAGTATCGCTTGGCCTGCACAAAAAGCGGCATTTATGCATAAAAACCGGTTTTTATACCGCCTCAGATATTCATTAAGGACACCATGACCGATACACATTTCTCCAGCGTCAGCGACACTGTTTTCCACGTAAACATGCAGCCATCTACTGCCAAGGCCGCGTTGGTCACTCCCATCCAATCGGTAAACGGCAACCACCAGCCAGTGAATTTTCAGGAAATTTGGGACTGGACCGCACACCATAAAAAGCACGACCTCCAACTGCTTCGGGTATTCCTCGAAAAATGGGGCTATGGCCCCGCGGGTACCCTTTCGCTCTCAAGCAATGCGTCTGACAAATCCACGCCGGCGCCGAACAGCTTCTCAAGTCTGCTGGAGTGGTTCGACGCAGCTTTTCCAAAATCGCGCCGCGGTATTCACCCTCGTCTCGATCTTTGCGTCACACTCGATCGTTATAAGAAAATTCGTGAGGGCGTGCGTCGCTCAATTTTGGGCTGCATGGGTGCCTACGGAGCTCGCGCCACCCGGAACGCACTTCAAGATGGCTGGACCGAGCTATTGGCCCTGCTCCAGCCCCTCACGGAAAACCACGGGCCGCTGGACCAGCGGAGCTACTCGCTGCTGAAGACGTTTGTAGATATCGCGCGCCGCGCCGGTCTGGAGCCCTGGCATCTGACCGAGGATATGTTTGACGCTCTCGAAGATGCCTTTGTTACAGCGCAGGACAGGGAATTAACCAAGAAGGCATTCCAAATCCTCAATGAGTGGAACGGACTTGTCGACTTTGGTGACCTATTACCGCAAACGCCCATCCCAGCTCCCCCCGCGCGACGCCTTACCGATGCTTTGCCGCCGCACATAGAGGAACGGATCGACCAGCTTGTCTCGATCGCGGCAACGCGTATCGATATCAATACGAGCAGGATTCATGATAAAGTTACACAGGAAACGAAGAACGCCTATAGGGCTGCACTGCGCTATCATGTCAAGTTGCTACCGTATTGCCCAATCGATCCCGATACAGCCTATGACCGGCCTGTCTCCGACCTTGAAGCCGCTAATGATGTCGATGCGTTGTTTGCCCCCGAGCATATTTCCGCAACGATCCGCGCTACCGAAGATCGCGAACATCTGCCATCGGCGATCCAACCAGATTCCGCTCTAACCTACTACAAGACAATCCGCATGATCCTCGAGAGAAATGTCGATGCCTTCGACGCAGCTGACGTGGCCGACATCAAACTGCGGATAAAATCGAGTGAATACTTCAAAGATGCTGGTCGCGACGAAATGCCCGAGCATATTCAGGCCTGGTGTCGAGACCTTGTGAAAAATCCGGAAAAAGAACGACGGTTTCACAATTTGCATCGAATCTTTCGCGCCAAGGCTGAAGAGGTCATGAAAAATGCGCTGGACCAAAACGGCGTTTTCGACGCGGATCGTCTCAGTGCTCAGGACCGCCCCCGCGTAATCCGCCTCGGGGTATGCGCCGCAGTCTGCGCCATCATGCTGACTGGCAGACCGCTGCGCTTGCGCAATGCAATCTGGCTGCGCCACCGCGGGCGTCGGGCAAATATCAATCCAGGGGCAGGTTGGGAGTTTTTCATTCCAGCCGATGAAGCCAAGGCCGGCGTGAAGATCCCGGAGATGACCCCTCGTGTGAATCGCCAGGGTCCAGCGGTATTGGACTGGTATCTCAAATCGATCCGGCCGCTGATCGATCCAAAGAACGAAAGCATCTACCTCTTTCCGTCAATCCGGGTGCCCGGCGGGCGCCTTCATCCATCAACTTTTCGCCAGTGGTTTCAGTCGGCGGCCAATGATGCAGGTGTGCCTATGACCTTCCACCGCTTCCGCCACGGGTTCGCCAGTATTCTGGTCCGTATGGGAGAATCCATGCGGAACATTGCCGATATGCTTGCCAACTCCGAGGCAGTTTGCAGCAAGCGCTACGCGTTCCTTGATCCCGATAGCAGCGCCAAGATTGCACAAGACGCGATGGCAGAAGCTGCTTCCGCAGCGGAGTGCACGATACGGAAAAGGAACAAGAAATGACGTCTCGCATCCAAGCCATCCTCCGCGCGCCACACATGAGGGGCGTTGCCCTTTTGCCAGGCATTGCGAATGCCACCGCGACCGAACTTGAGGCGCTGGAACCGTTTATAGGGTTTTGCGCGCATCACCGCATCATGGCACCGGCAGTAGCGGACATCCGGGCTTTCTTGTCCTTGGCAATCCCCTCCAAGCCTGCAGACCCCATGGCCGTCGAAATCTGGCAGCTCGATGGGCTCACACAAATTGAAGCTCTAAAACGAGCCTTACAGGCTCTGGGGTTTAGCCAGGCACTCATCGAAGCCACTACGGCCGCCGGTGAAGAGTTCCAGCATCGCTCGTCTTACCGGACCCATAACCACGGTATACGCCGCACTTATCGACGCACGGTCTCCATCCCCGTCGGTGAACTGCCACTGGATTGGCAACAAACCTTACGCAAATTGCGACGCGATCAGACCTATGCCCTATCCATCAATGACCGTATGGAACGACGCCTTGGCATGTTCGCTTGGTCGGCGGACCAATCAGGAATGCCGATAGATATTGAGAGCGCTGAAGCCGAATGCGCACTTTACGATGACCTGATCGACCGCTCCACAGCAAAGGCCATCGAGAACGGTGAAGACCCGGCCGAAGCACAGCCGAGATGGGCTTATCTACGTAGCACTGCTGAAGAGTTGCGTCGTTTTGCGACCCACCATGGGGCATCTCATCCCACCATGGAAAGATTCGATCGGAATTACCGAGGCTTCACAGGGCTCGAGAGCAGGCAAACACCAATGAAAATGTTCACTGCTCTTCGTGCCCCCACACTGCCTGTCACACTGGCCACAGCACGCATTCAGCTCGAAGAGGCCAATGCCACCTCCAATGTCGCCCACCGCCACCAGCGACGTCTGAAAGCCTGCGCTCGCGGCATCACGGTCGCCTGCCCACCGCGCGCGCGTGATGTCGTCGATCGCATTTTCTGGGGAAAGGGCGTTTTCTACCACGCAGATACGAACAGCTATTCTTTCAAATACACTCAATCAAAGGTTGAAAAGATGCTGAACGTCAATTTCCAGCCCAGTTTCAACATCTTCTTCAACGCATTATTGCTGGGTGACAACGACCCTCGATACCTGCCGCAGTTCCGCGATCAAGCTATGACGCAACGCCGGCCAATTTTTTTACGCTATGAGGGCGACCCTGTCGCATATGGTTGGTTCGGACGGACTTGGGATGATGCGATTGGATCCTCAAGTCATTTGGCGCGCACATTGTTGCAAACCTTTCTTGCCGATCTGGGAGAGCCGGGCCTGGACTATGGCAAAACCGCTATGGGCCACCGAGGCAATCGCAGCTTTCAAAAATACCGTGACGATCACGCCAGAAAGATTTCCGCTGACGTGGCCGCAGATGCGTTTTCTGACCGTGCGAATGACTTTGCCACAGATGACATAGAGGATCTGCTGTGACCATGAACGAGTTACCGCACGTTATTGATTTGGCCCCACACTCCTATCAAAGAGACACCATCAAAATAGATCCAGAGCAGCACCGGATCGTCATCACACTTCAAGACTTGGAAGACGCGCTGGAAGACGCTGCCAAAGACGGGAAACCAAGTCTGGCGGATTGGCCACATCGAACAGTTCATTTCAGAATGCTGTCTCGAATACTTGGTGGCTTGGACCACCCGGTCACATCCTTTGGATCTCTTTTGCCTGACGAATGGGGTGATATCCCGCCCGATATCCGAGACAGAATCCCGGGCAATCCTCGGAACGTTCACATGCAACTTGTCTCAA
>NZ_JBSXOD010000014.1:0-14319 GCF_056859255.1 Sulfitobacter sp. L-8 | reverse complement strand
AGCCCCTGTTCCTGAACTCGACCCATCATAACAAAGCCCTCCGATCCAATAAGGTAATTGAATCATCCGGTTAGATAGATATCAAGGAAAATCAGAAGCCCGGAACACAACATCTGGCAGGGCGCGTTTTTCACCGATATCCATCGTTTGTGACATTCAGCGTTACGGAAGCTACGCGCAGGTCGCCATGCCCGCCACCCTATCGCGCAACCAGCCTTTCACCATCCTCCTCTCGCAGCATCGCTTCCATGTCCTCCAAGCCATCGACTGCAGAGCGCATCTGCGCCTCATCAGCTACGCTCGCTGCCTCTGCATCGGCGACCTGGCTTCCAAAATCCATCTCCATCTGGCGCTGTTCCTCGGCGATAACGGTTTGAACGACAGGCGCGGTCTTTTTTGGAGCGACGTCGGTTTGCTTTGACGTTTGGCTGCCAGCATCTTGGTGTGCGGTCTCCACAACGGCGTCAGACCCTCCTGGTCCGTTCGAAGGCGGAGTCATCGGCATGGCGCGCACGCTCAACGGGAGATTGCCCCGCGGCCCCCCTCCCCCCGGTTCCGGAAACGGCAACTCCCCCGTCTGCGCCGCGTGGATCGCCTTGAACAGCCGATCGTCAAAATATTGGATCCGCTTCGCGCGGACCGGCATCTGGGCATCGATCACCATGACGATCTCGTCGAGCGGCAGGCGGCGCGCCTCATCCTCGGGCAGGAGAGAGCTTTCTTCGGTCCGGGTGGACTGGCTGCGTCCTTCAAAGGGGTTCTTGCCGATGGACTGGGAGCGCGTGATGACGGTCTTCGTGGTCTTGCCAACCGCCTTGCTCAGCTCTTCGACGGTCTTCTCATCAGAAGGCGTCAGGTAGAGCTTCACGCCCGCGTTGCCCTGCAGGGCGCGGCGGGTGTTCTCGCCGTAGATTTCATCGAGGGCGGGGATGGTTTGCGTGACCACAGCCAAATGCCCGCGATAGGTGCGCAGGGTCTCGATGCTCTCGACCACGATCGGCATTTTTCCGAGGCGATTGAACTCGTCGAGCATGATCATCACGGGCCAGGGCTCATCTGGCCCTGGGTCCTTTTCCTGCATCGCGGAGAGGAGATCGGAGAAGACGAGCCGGATCAGCGGCGCCAGCGGCTTCACCATCAGCGGCTGGACGACAAGATAGACCGAGAAGGGCTTCTTGCGGATCGTCCGGAAATCAAAATCCGAGCTGCTTGTCGCCTCATCGATGGCCGGGTTCTGCCATTGGTCGAGCCCCGAGGTCATCAGGAGCGAGACGTAAGAGGTCAGCGTATCGTTGTTGGTTGAGGCAAGCCGCGTGAAGATCAGCTTGGCCGCCCTGTTGTCGACCTCATGGCCCCGCGCGAAATACTCCTTCTGCTTGTTCCCGCCCGAGGCCGCGATGCGGTAGATCTCGCCCAAGGTCGGACGCTTGCGCTGGAAGGCCAAGAGCCCTGCCGCCACGAAGAGATCGATCCCGCCCTTGAGGAGGCCCTGCACCCGGTCATTGTCGCTCTGCAGGAACAGCGTCGCCAGGAGCTGCAGTTCCATCTGCTGGCGCGCGGGATCTTTCAGTTGATAGATGCGCAGGAGCGGGTTGTAGCGATGCGTGCGCTTACCCTCCCAATCGGTGGGGGCAAAGCGATAGACCTTGTCGCCTTGGGCGGCGCGGTGCCGGGCCGTGGCCTCAAAACACTCGCCCTTCACATCGAGCGTCACGGCGGAGCCTTGCCAGGTCAGCAGGTTCGGGATGACAAAGCCCGTGGTCTTGCCACGGCCCGTGGGTGCCACGATCAGCGCGTGGGGGAAGACCTTCGAGCAGATGTAGTTGGCCCGGGAGCCCGGCGGCCCCAGCTTGCCGAGGATAAACCCGGTGCCAGGCGCCCCGAAAAAGCCGTTGGCCTTCATCTCGCGCGCAGTCTGCCAATGGGTCTGGCCAAAGCGTGTCAGGGCGGACCCCGAGAGGGCGAGGCTCAGCATCAGGCCGGCGGCGGCGAAGCTGCCGATAATCAGGTGGATGAGTTGGGCATCCTCCGGGCGGCGATCGAGGATCGCCAGATAATTCTGCGCGATATAGGCAAAATCGATCTCGGCCCCGAAGCCGAGATCCTGGTAGGTCAGCACCGCCGAGGCGATGGTATAGCCCATGGCCCCGGTCACCAGCGTTACCAGCAAGACCCCTGTTGCGATCCGCGCCTTTCCCATGGAGGCGCTCAATGGACCTGACCCCGCTCGGTCTCGCCATCCACGTCTGTCGCGCGGTGTTTTTCATACTCGGCGTCGGCAAGATCATCGACCACCTGGCGCAAGGCCTCAGTATTGGCCGTCGCGGCATCGGATTGAAGATAAACCTTGGCGACATAGAGCCGGTCGAGGCGGTCGTCGAGAACCTTGTCCAGCGCATCGGCATCGCCGGATGTGAGCCGGCCCAATTGGCGGTCATCCAGCACCCGCGCGATCTCGTCGCGGAAGGCGTCCCGCTCCGCCTCGGTCTCGAAGGGCGCGGACAACTCCCCCGCCCGCTCATGCTCCAGGACACGCGCAATCTCGTCTGCAAGGCGGTCAACACGGACAGACTGCGGCGCAGTTTCATCGCGGGTTGCGAGGATGTCGTCGCGGGTGCCAACCCCGAGCCCGTCGCGCATCTCGTTTTCGCGGCGAACCTGATTGATGGCCTCTGTGTCCCGTATCTCGACGACGGCTGCATAGGTTGCACCGAGCCCACGGGCGAGATGGGACGGCATGTCCGGATAGCGCGCTCGCAAGTCATCCGTGACTGCATCCGCAACGGGCGTGCGGAGGTCGCGTCCCTCCATGATGCGGTCGACCTCGCTGGTGATCTCGCTGGCGCGGGCCGCATCGGTGATGGTCTCCCTGTAGGGCTCAGACCGGTCGATCACATCGCCAGGGCGTGCGAGCAGATCTGGGTGTGCCTCGAGATATGCGCGCTGCTCCGTCTCGATCCGGCGCTCCGCCCGTGAGACAACCTCCCAGTCCCGGTCCTCGATCTGCTGCGCTGTCAGGCCGTCTGCGCGCATCTCCTGACGGATTGTCCCTTCCATCGCCCGCACCGCGCCCTCATTATAATGGAAATGCTCGCTGACCGGTTCCGCTTCCATGACGCCATCCCGGCGCAGCACGTTCTCCCGTTCCAAAAGCGTACCAAGCGCGACATGCACATCGTTGAGAATGTCGCGCGCCTGTTCCAGATCGGCGCGGCGCTCGAGGTTGAGATCCCGCGCTTCGGCCACTTTGGAGAGATCATTGGCGATCCATTGATGCTCGAGCGCTGCATTTGAGGCGCCCGTCTCGATCCGGGCCACCACTTCCGATGTGCTGATCCCGGTGCCGTGTAGTGCCGCGCCAATGCGCGATCTCAGGTCGGGCTCGGCCAGTCGCTCGCGCTGGCTGGCGTCGATATTGGCCTCGGAATAGATCCCGCCCTCCGAGGGGGTCTCTGACAGCGTGGATGATCGCAAACCGAGAGGCTGCATGTGCTGGACCTGCGTCTGGATCTCGATGAGGCGTTTT
This sequence comes from Sulfitobacter sp. L-8, assembly GCF_056859255.1. Classification (NCBI taxonomy): domain Bacteria; kingdom Pseudomonadati; phylum Pseudomonadota; class Alphaproteobacteria; order Rhodobacterales; family Roseobacteraceae; genus Sulfitobacter; species Sulfitobacter sp. L-8. Next base: position 10,793 of record NZ_JBSXOD010000014.1, on the reverse strand, counting down.
TCCAGCACGGGACGTTCCGCGTCGGACTTCTCGGCGATCATGCCCTGCACCCGTGCGAGCTTCTCCGCATAGAGGCTTCTCAGATCCTCGAAGCTTTGATCCTCGGCCATATACACATCTCCTGTTCGGTCCACCTGCCCGCCGCGCGCCAGCACCTCGCCCGCGCGGAAGAGTGCCGCGGCGATGTCTTCCCGGGCCTCCCGGGAGGCCTCTGCAGCAAGCGAATGGTAGACGGTTCTGGTGTTGGCGATCTCCGCCAGCGTCCGAGTCAGGTCGGCCCCCAAGCGTTCGCGCTCGCGGGGCGCGCGACCCTCGTCTTTCGCGGCATAAACCTCGCTTGTGCGGGCTGGGTAATGCACGACGCCGCGATCCACCCGCCGCGTGGCTTCCAGACGCACACCGTACTTTTCCGCCTCCTCGACCATGGCGAGGCGGAAGTCGTCATAGTTGAAGCGGTGGTTGCGCCCCAGAAAGAAGAACTCGCCTTCTTGCGAGCGGCGGTTCAGCACCAGATGCGCATGGGGGTGATCGCGGTCCTCATGCACCGCGATGATGTAGTCGAAATGCCCTTCGTCGGTCTGGAAGAACCGCTCGGCCACGTCCGTCGCGATGTCGCGCACATCCTCGCCCCGCGTGCCGATGGGGAAGGACATGAGCATGTGGGTGGTCTGGCCCAGCTTGGGTTTGAAGCCCGCATCCCACCGCTTGGCAAAGCGCTCTGTCAGGTCCTTGATGTCGCCCGCCTCAAGCTTAGCCTTGCCATCCAGAAAACCGCTACTGTCCACGATATGGGTGGACTTGGTGGTGAGGTAATCGAGCTGGTTTGCAAGCTGCGATTTGGTATGCGTACCCCCACCCCGGATCGCCTTGAAGACCGCCGGCCGGTGCCCTGCTGCCGCGCGGGTAAGCTGGGTCTGCTTGGCCACGTGCAGCCCTTGCATCGAGCCCCGGACGCGGCTCCAGCCATCCCGGAAGACCTCGCCCGTGACGGCATGGACGGCGTCATTCAGCCGCATGGGCAAACTCCCTCAGCGCGGCCGTGGCCTGCAGCTGCATTGCCTCTCGACGGCGGCGCAGAAGCAGATCGATCTCGTCCGCGGAATCCAGAATGAACCGCGCCAGCCCGCGCATCTGCGCAAGGCGCAATTCGGTGAACTCGGCACTCGTGCCCCCCACGGCCCCCAGCCCCCGCCGGTTGGCCTGCGTCATCTGTTTGGCGATCTGCGCGACCCCATTGCCGACCTCGTGCAGCGAGGCGCGGTAGCGCGCCATCTCTGCTGCCGTCTGCGCGTCCGGAACGAACACCCCTCCTGCCGCCTGAATGAGCCGCCGCAGCCCCTCGGCCCGGCTCTCGATCCCCGCCTTCGCCAACACCTCGTCGAGTGCCTCAAGCTCCGCAGCCGTGACCTTCACACTGACCGCTGAGACCGGGATCGCGGCATCCGTCTGGCGCTCGGCATCGGCTTTGAGCGTGTACTGGATCGCCCGCACCGACACGCCAAACCGTTCCGCCAGCACAGACGTGGAAACGCCTTCCGCAGCTTTGCGAACGATCTCCATGCGGTCCGCATCTGTGAGACGTTTTGAGCGCGACATGCGAAGAAAGACCCCCTATTTCCTGCCACCTTCCACCAAGGCTGCCCCTACCTTACGATAATATACCTAGCTGTCAATTATATACTTACGTCGCATTCGGTTTCAGGCAGCCTTGGTGTCCGCTTCACGCCGCGGCCCGCAGGGACGCGGGCCTGCCCCCTCACCACCAGCACAGCCTCCAGCTTCGGAGGTCCCCTTCCCCAGCACCGCCCGAGGGTCTGGCCGAACACGCATGTGTTCGGACGGAACCGCGGGCGGGCGCAAACCCCACCGACAGGGCGGACAGGCAGGGTCAAGGAGGGCCAGATTTGGGTCCCCAAATCTCTGCCGCAAAAACCGGGAGGCCCTGGCCGATAGGTTTTTGTGGATGGCCCCCTTGAGGCTGACTGGCCGGTCTGTCGCGGCCTGATCATTCCGGGGAGAGTGCGTCCGTTGAACGCGCAGGGACCGGCATCCCTGGAACAGGGATCGGGCCGCCCCAAGATCATCCTGGGGCGGCCCATCCTCGTCAGAGGATTTAGTCCTGGGGATCTTTCGCGCTCGGCGGGAACATCACCAGCTCCGAGACCGCGACCGGGAAGTCGAGCTTGAGGCTGAAGAACCCCGAGCCGTCCCCGTTGCGGGTGTTGCGGAACATCGCGCCCACGCGCTGAAAACGGGTGCGCTCCTGGCCATCGGTATCGGTGAACTTGACGGGGACGGTGGCGACGTAGTGGTTGGTCATTTGGGTTACTCCTTGTTGCGATGGGGATCACCCGGCACGGGGGCAAGAGGCCCGGTCGCAAGCGCAAATGCGGAGGGTCCGCGGCTCCGCCGTGGAAGCCGTATTTGTGCTTGCCGAAGCGTTAGCTGAGGGCACGATTGGGCCGACCCCGTGCGATCCACATCTATGAGCAAAAAGGAGTGATCCGGATGACCCTTGCCATCACGCAGCTGCCACCATCCGCGTCCGCGTCCCGCCGAGCCTGGCCGGGGTGCTGACGGAGCCCGCCCGCGTGGATGCGATGTTCCGAAACACGCCCCGAGGGACGTGCAGGTCTTCAGCCTCATGTGCGACGTCTCGACCCCTCGGCCTTGCGCTGCTGACGATGTGCGAGGTGCGCACCATCCCCAGCCCGTACCGATGCGGATGGGCCGCACTCTGACGGGCTGGGTAGAGGGATGACGGTGCTGGACGCCGTGAGCTGCCGATCACGCGTGACCGACCACACGCGCCATGAGACATGACGAAAGGGCCGCGCCAAGCGCGACCCCCTCTCTTCAATCCTGCGACACCTTCTTCGCCGGGTCCGCAACCCGCATGACCGTCAGGCCTTTCGCTTCCGCCTTCTGCCCGAGGTTCAGCGCGACCCCGTTGCCACCGAAGAGAACAACCCCCGTCGCCGCGAACTTGTCGTCCAGCATCTCATCGTTGCACTTGAACGGTGCCGCCCGCCCATGCGCGGACCAGCGCGGATCGAAGCGCGCCTGTGCTATCCCGCGTGCCCGGGCCCACCGAGCCGCAATCATCTCCGCCCCGTGCTTGCCACCCTTATGACAGAGGAAGATCTCCTGATTGCGGTTCTGCTTGATCCGTTCGCGAACCTTGTCGAGCGTGTTGAAGATCACATCGACATCGGTCCAGTCGGTGGCGCCTGAGACGATCAGGGGCACCCCCTCGACTTTCGACTTCTCGGCGGTTTCACGGTCGTGCTGCTCCAGGAGCTGCCGCGCCTCGAAGACCGCCCCGGTCTCCTGCGCCCGGACGCTTGCGCGCGACCCGGCTGCCGGGATGAAGGCGTGGCCCGTTTCGACCTCGTAGCATTCCGCCGCCGCCTCGCTCATTACCTCGATGGCGCCGACGATCTCGCGCAGCTGCACAAAGCGCGCTTGCGCCTCTTCGAGCGCGGTCTCGGCGATCTCCGATCCGTCGTGGGATTTTGCCAGCGCGCCGATCTTGTCGGCGGTGCGGTCGACCTCCTTGCCAAGCGCCACCTTGCGGCGCTGCAGGATCGTGGCGAGCCCATGGGCCAGCGGTTCGATTTCAGCTTCAAGCCCGGTCCCGCGCAGCTGGCCGAGCAAAGCCTCGAAGCTCTCGCGGATGATGCGGTCGGTCAGGACGTGATCCTCGGGGATCGGAAGCTGCGCGTCCTTTTCGGTCAGTCCGAAAAGCTCGATGGTCTCGTAGGTGTTTGCGGTGTCGTTAGCCATGTCTGGTCTCCAGTGTTCGGTTCCAAGGCCACCACGTGAGTGTGGGGGCATGGCCGAATGCCTGGTTTCCGAATCTGCCCGGGTCAGGGACGGCGCAGCCGCCGGCTTGCCGGGCGCAAAAGTTTTCCAGGCGCAGCACCCGACACATGCGCGCGCTCGCGCACGGGACCGCCCTCCCCAACCGCGCCGCCCTCGCCGAAAAGTTTTTCGATCCTTGACGCGGGCTGATTTGGGGGCCATCCGGAGGATATGCTTCCGCACTCATGTGTGTGTGTTTCGACGGTAGGTTTGCCCGACCCGAGCAGGCAAACGGCCCGACCGGACGCGGGAGACGGATGAAGCGGCGGGATCGTTTTGCCCCGCAAAACAGACCTGAGCGCAATCCGGCGGAGCGGCCGGGGAGGGACGTGCTCGCGAGGCGGGCAAACCGGGATGCCGGGTGCGACGCCGCGGTGAGGCCGCATGGCCGAATGCGCGACGGACCGAAGGGCCGTTCTCCCCTGCGACACGCGAAGCCGAGCTGGGGAGGCCGCAAGGCTAAAGCGAAGAAGAGCTTCGCAACAATTTCCTTCCAGCAAGCCGAATAAACAAATTAGTATCTCGCAAGGCGCCTATTGATTTCCCTAATGGGAAGTCTGCATCTCGGATGATCACGAACCGCCTCGAGACCCGACTTGAGGAGGGCGGTCGAACAAACCTCGTGACGTTCCATCTCATCGAACACCCACAAGACGCCGTGCATCGCGATTTCTTGGCGCTCTGCCTCAGCCCTGAGCGCACCGTCTCCGGTAAGGAGAACCCAATCCCTTCCAGCCGCCAAGCAAAATGCAAAGACATCTGGCGTCGATAACATAGCTTTCGCCCGCTTCAGCTCTGTCGCGCGTGCTGTTTCTTCTGGCGTGAGCTCTTCTACTCTCAGTCCCAGATCGATCAGATCAGGACCCATCCAGTCGAGGAGTTCCGCTTCATAAAGAATATCTGGGACAACAAAATCATAGGGGAGATCAAAGAGTCTCGCCGTCAGCGAGGCTCTTTCAATGTCGATCAGGACGGAGGTATCAGAAACAAGAACTTGCACATATGCACTATGCCATGTGGTCCAACCGTTCTTCCAGTTCTTTTACTCGTATTTCGAGAAGCTCAGCTGCGCGAGACAACCCAATCAACCCCTCGGACAGGGCACGAAAACACAACCTCTGAAAGCGGTCCGGTTCTTCTCGTTCCCAAGGAATGGAATTTGGCTCCTCGAACGGCTCATCGCGCCAACCTCGTTGCTTATAGACCTTGAACAGACGCGCAAATGTTGCCTGGTTGATGATGTCCAAATCCTTGCATCGATACGTCAGCGCTTGAATGCTGACGCCAAACCGATCCTTCAGACTAATGAGCTCACCAATGCTTATGTCCGTTCTGCGGGCACCAATCTCCTGCCGTAGCACTTCTGCCGGAACGAGGAATGCACCAGCAAATCGATTTGCGGCGCGTTCTGAATCGCATCCTTCGGCGACTTTAAGAACCATGTGGCCCAATTCATGAGCTAAACTGAAGCGCTTCCGCTCAGACCAGGTCTTCTTCTTGATCATGATCACCCGCGCGGAGTGATGCTCTTTTCGACGGACTTTCGCCGCAAGCCCATCAACTCGATCAACGTCCAAAGACAACACCTTGATACCGTGCTCCTCTAAGAGTTCGGCAAGCATTGGAATCGGGTCGTGACCCAGTTGCCAGGAAGCACGCATGTTGCGAGCCGCGTCCTCGGCATCACGAACATCGGCCACCCAGTAGGGCGCTTCGTGCGGGGCATCCCATTCCTGACTCGAAAGATTCAGCAGGCTTTCGATAGCTAGGTACTTTTCAACCATATTGAGCGTTTTGGCTTCGATCGTCGCGATCTCCTTGGCTGACGAGCTGGCTGACTTGCGAAACTCCACGCCCTCCAACTCAAGCTCGTCATCGCTGAGCAGGAAATCCACAGAGACGTCGAGTGCTCGGGCAAGACTTAGCAGCACGCCCGATCCGGGCATGTCTTCATTGCGCTCGTACTTGCCTATGGCTTGAGCGGATACCTTGTTCTTCATGGCATCGGAAAGTGCACGGAGCGAGAGGCCAGATGCCGCTCGGGCTCCTTTGAGTCGCTTGCCAATCATAACGTCCTCCCAGTGGGTGGTTTACATTCCACCCATATGATTGATATTTTGTAAACTACAACGCTTGAAAGCGCGGCCTTTTGTCCCTAACTTATAACCGGAAGCCGAAAGAAAGGCAAATTTGTAAACCGCCGCACCGGCCTAAGAGGCGCTGAACCGGCAAAAACGCGAGGCTTCAATGGGCATCTCTGAAGACTTCAAGACCTTTCTCGATAACATCAAGATCGATAATGCCGCGACGATTGCCTTGCGATACGGCGAAGTCACTGCTTCCCTTAACAAGGAGTTTCGCGACACAGAGTCGAAAACGGCGAACAGCCTTCAAGTTGGCTCCTATGGCCGTTGGACGGCGATCAAGGGCATTTCCGACTTGGACATGATCTACATCATGCCTGCCGGGAAGTGGGATAGCTACAAGGATGGGGGCCAGTATCGGCTTCTTCACGATGCCAAGGCTGCGATCAAGCGGCGATACCCTTCGACGACCGTCAAGGTGGATCGTTTGGTTGTCCGGGTGCTTTACAATGATTTCCACATCGAAGTGATGCCGGCCTTCAAGCTAGCTGATGGGAGCTACAAGTACCCTGACACCGCAAACGGTGGGTCGTGGAAAAATACCAAGCCGCAGGCTGAACTCGATGAAATGAGAGAAGCCAATGAGCGCAAGAACCGGAACCTTCGCCGCTTGTGCAAGATGGCGCGCGCCTGGAAGAACAAGCACGGCGTCGCCATGGGCGGCCTTCTGATCGACACTCTCGCCTACAACTTCCTCGAGTCGACCGACGAATACGATACCAAGAGCTTCCACTACTACGACTACATGTGCCGAGATTTCTTCGAATTCCTGGCTGATCAGCCCAAGCAATCCGAGTATGCAGCGCTTGGCAGTCGCCAACGCGTCCGCGTCAAGAAGCGGTTCGAGCGGAAGGCGAAGAAGGCATACGATTTATGTCTGAAAGCCATCGATGCGAGCGGACAGAAGAACGAGCGCCAAAAATGGCGGGATGTGTTCGGGAACGCCTACCCAGCACCGGCAAAGAGTGCAGCGGGAGAGGCTGCCGCATTCGCGCATGTCTTCAAGAACACTGAGCAGTTTGTCGAAGACAGATTTCCGGTCGATATTCGATACCATCTTCGTATCAACTGCGAAGTGACGCAGGATGGATTCCGTCCGGGAATGCTTCGGGACCTATTGGAGCGGCATGGCGTCCTGCTGCCGAAAAAGAGCCTTCGATTCTTCATCGCGGATGCAACCGATCTTCCCGATGATACCGAGTTGTTTTGGAAGGTCTTGAACCGTGGCGAAGAAGCCGAGCGTCGAGACGTGATCCGGGGACAGATCGTGCGCGACGAAGGTCGCGGTGAGCGCCGAGAGACCACAAACTTCCGCGGAGATCACCTCGTAGAATGCTACGCGGTCAGCCGAGGCGTGGTCGTTGCGCGTGACAACATCCACGTCCCGATCCGTGTGAGAGATGCCGAGGATGAAGACTATGCCGCCTGATTACGATATCGCGTTCGAGGATCAGGTCCGTGAATGCTTCGGACGGGTGGTCTATACCCACAAAACCCACGAACGTATGGCCGATCGCTCTGCCGATACACTTCGCAGGTACAAGGTTTTGCAAATCACCCTTTCAGCACTGACGAGCGCAGGGGCGATCGGAGTCGTGGTGGGAGAAGAATTATGGGTCGAGGTCGCGACTGTCGGCATTTCATTTATGACGCTATTTGTTGCGGCCTATCTGAAGAACTTCGATCCCGGTGCGATCGCCCAAAAACATCGTGACGCAGCCGCGAAGCTCTGGAACGTCCGAGAATGCTACCTCTCACTGCTAACAGATCTGCCGAGACTGTCACATGAAGTCGCAGTTGAGCGTCGGGACGAGCTACAGGCCATACTTGCTGCCCTCTATGAAGGGGCACCTCAGACTGACGGAAAAGCCTACGAGGAGGCCCAAAGACGGCTGAAGGAGATGGAAGACATGAGCTTCACAGCTGACGAGATAGACTGTTTTCTTCCACTCTCGCTAAAGCGATCCGGCGGACGGCCTAAACAGACAGAAGTCAATCAGGCTGAAGGAAAAAGGTAAAAAATGACAAAGAATATCTGTATTTTTTCCGATGGGACCGGGCAAATGGGCGGGTCTAGGCCGGACCAACGCCTTTCGAACGTCTACAAGATGTATCGCGCCATGCGTCCCGGCCCAGACTCACCAATTAGCCCAAAGGATCAAGTCACCTTTTACGATCCTGGGCTGGGCACGGGCGAAAGCGGGGGACTCTTTGGCCGCATCAAACCTATCCTTGAAAGCGCAGTCGGCACCGGCATCGATCACAATATCATCGATTGCTATGAACAGATCATCGCCCATTATGAGCCCGGTGACCGTGTGCTGCTATTCGGCTTCTCGCGCGGGGCGTACACGGTCAGGGCACTAGCGAATGTCATGAACCTCTGCGGTATCCCGACACAAATGCCCGATGGCAAACCCGTCCCGCGTCACGGACCCGGTTTACGCAAGATCGCCAAGGATGCGGTGAAGTTCGTTTATAACTACGGTGCCGGAAAGCCTCGCGGACAGAACCCGTACTTCAAGCATCGCGAAGAGCTCGGTCACAGATTTCGCGAGAAGTATTCGAGTGCTCCCCTCGAGGGCGACGACAATCAGGGCAATATTCAGCCAACCTTCATCGGAGTGTTCGATACGGTGGCGTCACTGCGGACTGCGGTCGTGCGCGCACTTGTCTGGGGAGTGACGTTCACAGTCGGTGCCGCCTTTCTTGCCGGAATCGTGCTGGGATGGTCATTGCTTCTTGTCATCCCGCTCGGCGCCTTGCTCGCAGCGCTTGTTTGGCAACTCGGCTCACTTCTGATCGATAATTTCAAGTATTTCTCGGATGATCCTGGTCGCAAATTGAAGATATTGCGCCCTACAGACTGGCCACAGATTCTGAAGACAGGGCATTTCGCCGCTTGGAACAAGCGCAACTACGACATGTGGCTGGATCCCGACGTAAACCACGCCCGCCACGCCATGGCGATCGATGAAGACCGCGCAGACTTCCCGCGAGTTGGATGGGCGTCCAAAAAAGCCGCTATAGAGACCAAGAACCGAGAACCGGCTTGGCTCAAGCAGGTCTGGTTCCCGGGTTGTCACAGCGACATCGGTGGCAGCTACCCCGAGGCCGAATCCCGTCTCAGTGATATCGCCCTAGACTGGATGGTGGATGAGTTAAAGGAGTGTGTGCCTTCAATCAAAATCAACGAAAATTACCTTAACCGCGCTCCTGACCCTTTGGGCCTGCAGCACCGCGAGGACGCGATCTTGGCGTTCGGACCAGTCAGCATTCCATGGAAAAAAGGAATCCGAGAAGTCGGCGACGATTTCCCTCTCCACCCATCCGTACAAGAACGCATGCAGGCGACCGCGGTCGCTCAATTCGGAAAGGTCAAACCATACCGACCGCAACAACTGAGCAAGCGACGCGATCTAAAGCGTTTCTATAATACGTAAAACGCGTCTTCGGGCCTTTTCCGCAACATCTTTCTCGGCCCACCTTAATGTGGGACTGACCACGTCACACTAAAAACAGCAAGTGAGAGAAGACCATAGTGCCGCACGAAAGGAATCCCCTGAGATCACGCGCTGCGCAGCGATGTGCGAGTTCAATTGACCCAACACCCAGTGACCACAGCGAGTGACTCATTTGCCAAGCTGCAGCGTAGCATCCTGGAATTGATGTAGATCTCAACCTCTGGTAGGATATGGATAGTGTCGTCCCAAGTATCGTACGATATGTCTCGCTGCTACATCGAGATAAGAAAAAGGGGAACCGTGGTCCCACGGCTCCCCTTTCGGTTCAGATCGTCTCCCCCTCGCGCGCCGATTAGGCGACCAGCGAGAGCCCCGCGCCTGCGTCCTGCGGCTGCTCACCGCTGTCGATGAACGGGATGATCGAGAAGGTCTGCCCGCCGCGCTGCTCTTCGTTCTGCACGGCGTTGACGCGCAGGTCGCCATCAGGCGTGTTGATCAGCAGCGACAGGTAGTTATTGCCCGTGCGGTTGCTTTTGGCCATCCAGGCCGAGCCGACGCGGATCGGTGTGCCCCGGGGCGAGCTGACCTCGATCCGGTAATCGGGGTGGGTCTCCTCGGATTTATAGCTGTTCTCGATCAGCATGAACTCCAGATCGAACATCATGTTGGCGATGTAGCCGGTGAAGGCGTTGTCGGCGTCCATGGCGGTGAGCTCGCCCGAGATCGAGCCGGATTTCATCAGGCCGTTCGAGACCAGCGGGATGATCTCGAACGCCCCGCTTTGGGCCGCACGCGCCTCTTTCGTCTGCACTGCGTTGACCCGGAACGGGCCCAAGCCGACATCAATCTGCATCGAGATGTAGGGGTTGCCGCTGGTATTGCCGGTCTCGTTCCAGGCCGTGCCGATGCGCACCTTGCGGCCTGTTTTGTTGACTGCCGTCACGTCAAAATTCGGGCTGCGTTCGGACATCTTGGCCCGCGCCTCCAACTGGATGGCGATGTCAAAGCGCGTCCCGTGGATCATGCCGGTGTACTGAGCGGCTGCGGTCTCGACATTGCGGGTGAGGGTTCCTGCGAACATGGGATGGTTCCTTCTTGGATTGGCCGGTGCCTGACGTTCTTGCCAACGCATCCGGGATTGCTTTCTCGACCCCTTGAGGGATCACAAATCAGAAAGCCTGCTTGTATCTTTAATGGTGCAGCGTTTCCTCGTTCGGGACGTCGCAAACTGGGTACGGAATTGCTAACTTGCCCAGGGGGGCCGGACCGAAAGCCTGAAGGTCACTTGGGACCGTTGGAAAGCTTGGTCGGCCCCTTTTCT
>NZ_JBSXOD010000013.1:0-19282 GCF_056859255.1 Sulfitobacter sp. L-8 | reverse complement strand
TGTCGTTGTGCCGAGGTTTTTGAGACTGGGTGCCATGTGTTTTCAATGGTTTGTGGTTTTTTCATTTTGAGATTGAGTCGGGGTAATTGATACTGTAGAGGAAAAGGAGTCGATATTTATGAGACTATCCCGCAGCCGCGCATTGATCAAGATATGTCCGATAATTTCCCAGCTGACAAGGATTGGAATGCGGCGGAGCACCGTGCCAAGGTGCTTGCAGACTTGCCAGAGCAACTGACCCAGGATGATGTTGAAGAGGCTATTCGCCAGCTCGATGTCAGCCGCGCGACGCTCTTTCGCTGGTTGAAGAAATTCCGTGAGGATGGTCGCACGTCGGCTTTGTTACCCAGTCCGCGTGGGCCGAGGCGCGGCATGCAGCCGCTTGACCCTGATGTGGAAGCCATCGTCTCTCGTCTGTTCAAAGACCTTTACGCCACCCGCCGCAAACCTACAAAAACGCGGTTTTGGGGCGAGGTCGCTGCCGATTGCAAAGATCTAGGGCTGGCCCCACCCTCCATCCGGCGTCTGGGACGTTGGCTGGAGCGACACGACCAAGCGAAGCTGATGGCCAAGAGGGAGGGCAAGGATAAAGCCGAACGCCGTCACCTGGCTACACCCGGCACCCTCACAGCGGAGCATCCCCTGAATATCGTTCAGATCGATCATACCAAGGCTGATGTCACCGTGGTCGATCCCGTGACCCGCCGTCCGTTAGGCAGGCCCACCCTGACAGTTGCGATCGATGTGCATACCCGCATGGTTCTGGGGTTTCACCTGTCGTTGGAACCGCCGTCGCTTTTGGCTGTGGCGCTTTGTCTGACCCATGCGGTGATGGACAAATCGCATTGGCTTGCGGCGCGCGGGATTGGCACGGAGTGGCCCGCGCGAGGCATTCCCAAAATGATTCATGTGGACAATGGCGCGGAATTCCATGCCCACGCCTTCAAGATCGCCTGTTCCGAGTATCAGATTGATCTGCAGCATCGCCCGCCCGGCACGCCACGCTATGGCGGCCACATTGAGCGGCTCATTGGTACGATGATGGGGGCTGTGCATTTGCTGCCGGGCTCGCATTTTTCGAACATCTTTGAGCGCGGTGATCTTGATGCCGAAGCCGAGGCAGTGATGACGCTTAGGGAGCTGGAGGTCTGGCTGGCGCTGGAAATCACCGGCTCCTATCACGTGCGCGCACACCGGGCGCTCGACACAACCCCGATCGCGGTATGGGCGGCTGGGGTCGATGAGGCTGCGCTGCGCATGCCCGCCGATCCAAGGCAGTTTCTGGTCGATTTCCTGCCGTCTGAACAACGCGTGCTGCAGCGCGACGGGCTGCATCTCTTCCATATCCGCTACTGGTCGGACGAGTTGCGCTGGTTGATGGGCCGCGAAAGCCGCAAATATATACTCAAATACGACCCTCGCGACCTCTCGCGGATCTTCGTGCTGACGGAGGATGGGATCATCGAGGCCCGGCCTGCCGATCTGACACGGCCAGCGATTACGCTCTGGGAACATCGGGCGGCGCGAAGGGCTTTGCGCGAAGCCGGACGTCGGGCGGTGGATGAAGAGCTGATCTTCTCAACCATTTTGGCCCAGCGTGACCTCGTGGACAGCGCTGAGCGGCAGACCAAGGCGATGCGACGCCATCAGGCGCGGCGTTCACATCTGGAACAGGCTCCGATGATTGATGTGACGCCGGTTTCAGAAGCACCAGAAGCCCTGGCCGCACCGGAAAAGAAAGGCAATGCGCTACTGGATCATCCAGGTTTCGCTGTCGAGGAGTGGTATGATGACTGAGTTTCCCCATCTTTATCCTGCGGCCCGCCAACTGGCTGCACTCAGTTCCGAAGAGCGTATTCACCGCATCCGCGCCGATCGTTGGATATCCTATCCACGGGCAGAAGCGGCTCTGGTGAAACTCGAAACGCTGATGTCGTTCCCTGAACGGGCCCGCATGCCGAACCTGCTCATTGTCGGTGAGAGCGGCATGGGCAAGACCATGATCATCGAAAAGTTCACCCGCGATCACCCAGCCAGCTTTGATGAGACCACCGGGCGGCTGCATATGCCGGTCGTTGCGGTGCAGATGGTGTCCGGACCGGACGAGAGCCGTTTCTACCGCCGGATTCTGGCGGCGATCGGTGCTCCTGAGCCGCCACGCGCGACGCTCGCTGTGCTCGAAAGCCTAGCCCTGCGGCTTCTGTCTGAACTGCGCCCCGGCATGCTGGTGATCGATGAAATCCATAGCCTGCAGGCGGGCACGATCCGCGAGCAGGCGCGGTTTCTGAACATGCTGCGCTTTCTGGGCAACGAGTTACGCGTGCCACTGGTCTGCGTCGGCACTGCGCAGGCGCGCAACGCGCTGCGCACCGACAATCAACTTGTCCGCCGCTTTGAGGCTTTCGCTTTGCCGCCTTGGCGGGACGGGGAGGATGTCATCGGGTTGATCAGTACGCTTCAACGGACCTTGCCGCTGCGGCGCGAAAGCCAAATCGATGAGAGGATGCTTGCGCGCATTCTGAGTGTCACCGGCGGCATCACCTCTGGCATCTTCTCGGTGATGTCACAACTGGCGATCGCTGCTATTGAAAGTGGTGAGGAACGGATTGTACCGGGCGATGTTTCCAGCGCCGGCAGGTTGCAGGCGGTGTTGGGTGAACCTGTGTGACGAGGCAGGGCCGCCTGCCGGTTGTCTTCCCACCTGAAATCGACGAGCGGCTTTCGTCGTGGTTCCTAAGAATGGCGACATTCTATGCGTTGACAGTGCCGGAGTTTGTCGCCGAGCTTGGCTTGTCCGGTCGCGACATGTACGATTTGGAATGGCGTCTTTCGGCAGGGGAGGGGGCTTTGATTGCGGCCAGAACCGGGCTTTCGGCCGAGACTGCGCAAGCCATGACATTCCGGGATATGGTGCCTGCGGCGCGCATGATGATTGCGCGGAAGAACCAGCATCACTGCCCACTCTGTCCGAGCGATGTGCACCGGAAGTCGACGGCGTTGCCCTGGAGGTTTCGCTGTCCGATCCATGGCGCGGAACTGCACGATGCCACCGGCGCAACTCTGTCCAACATGCTGGGTGCGGGTCGCTTTACCGAACTCAAAACGTGCGCCGACGTAGGTGCCGCTGTTTTGGATGCTTGGGCACGAGGAGAAGAGCAGAGGGCTTTGGGTCCAGATGAAATGCTCGCATTTCTGACGGCGCGGCATCGCCGGGCGTCGCCACCAAATGTCTCGGAGCAACCGCGCATGTCATTGGGGGCACGGCGTGACTACTACGAATTCTTGACCACGCCGATCATCCGGCAGGCGCTGACGGTCATTGTCCCGGAATACGACCGAGTGGCCCTGGTTCTGACCAAACCGGTGCGCGCCGGCTTGCACAGCCTGGCACAGGGCACGCTTTTGCAGGCTTTCGCGTTGACGGTAGGCATCGGTCGGATCGTCGAGGATCCAGTCAACCGAGCGATCGACGTGCTGCTCGCATGCGATGTGGATGGGCAGGGCCGGGTGCAGGATGTGCTTAGGTCATGGCCTCTCTCGCTGCGACGACAAATCTCTGCCCGGTTCTGGCGGGCTCAGCGCGACGAGAGAGAGCGTGAGATCGCCGAGAAGACCACGCGGCGGCGGCAGTCTCACAAACTCCGGGCCGCCCAGTCTCATAAATACCGGTACAGAATCTCATGAACCCCAGTCGGTTATTCAGGGAAGTGCTTGAATCTCATGAATTCCGGCTTTCCGACAAGTGAATCCAGTGATGAAATTAAATTGATTTTCAGCATATCTTTTTACGTCCGATAATGCAAACTTATTGGACATGAATAGGATCAGCAAGCCGAGGCGGTTAGTGCGCTATTTTCTGGAAGAAAGCGCCGTGATGATATAGGCTTCAGACATGACATCTGTCCAACTGGATCACTCCATCGACTTTGCCAGGCTAAGCCGGATGCCCGCTTGGGTAACCTCCTCGCGTGCCGAAACCCTTGAAGATGTTGCGTTTTTGTCGGGCGCGGCGCTGAACCACCTGCATGTTGTGGTGGCGCACGACGAGGTGCCCCAATCCTTGTTGCGGGATCGGCTGGCGCTGCGCGCTGCCGAGGCCTGTGTCGCGTTTTCTGGCCGACCCGAGCGGGCTGGGGAGTTGCGCGATGCAGTCCATCTCTTGCGGCCCGCCGATTTGCCGGGACCCGCGGGAGAAACCTGTCTGGCCTGGCGGCGCGCGGTGGAGCGACCGGTGTTGATCAAGGATTTGGGCCGAGCCTTGCCGACGTTCGAGACGAGCCAGATCGCTGCGTGGCTTGATGCGGGACAAGGGGCACCGGTGACCCGTGCCGCGATGGTGCTGGAGGCGGTGCTAAAAGACGCGCCACGTACCGAAGTGTTGGCGCTTGTCTTGGCGGACGCGGCGCTCGCTCAGGCACTTGGCTGGGATCATCTTGTGCCACTGCTGGCTGCGGGGCTGAAACGCGCAGACCTGCGCAAGCGAGGCGACGACCTTCGTCTGGCTTGTCATCGGGCGCTTGTCTCATCGTCGATTGAGGCCGTGCGTCTGGCCGCTGACCTCGCGCGCCGGGCCGCGCATCTGAAAGCCGTCGCGCCCAAGCTGCGGGCCAAGGGGGCGAAGGATGCAGTTGAGATGTTCCTGACCCGCGATGCGGTGGCACCTGGCGCGCTGCCCCTGCCCGACCGTGCCGCGCGCAGGCTGTGCGATCGATTGGTCGATTTGGGCGCTGTGCGCGAGTTGACCGGGCGCAGCACGTTTCGCCTCTACGGAGTGTGAGTGATGGCCAAGAACCGCCCCCTACCCGCGCTTGACCGCGAATTGGCCGACCTACCGGCTGACCTTCGTTGGCGCGAATGGATGCGAAGGATTGAGTCGGTGCTTTTTGCCTCTGCCTCGCCTGTCCCGCGCGAGGATCTGGCGCGGGTGGTGGGACAGGGTGCGTCGGTAGATCTGTTGATCGAAGACCTTGCCGCCGACTTGGAAGGGCGGGCTTTCGAGATCGCGCAAGTTGCTGGTGGATGGATGTTCCGGACGCGACCCGCCTACGCCCCCGCGATCCGCGCGGCGGCCGATGTCGGGAATCAGATACAGGATCTGAATGAATTCGACATCGCGGTGCTGGCCGCGATCGCCTACCACCAGCCGATCACTCGCGAGGGGCTAAAGGACATATTTGGCAAGGAGATCAGCCGAGATCTGATCGGGCGACTGAACGCGCTTGACCTGATCGGGACCGGACCGCGGTCCCCACAACGCGGCGCACCCTATACCTTCGTCACCACAGATCAGTTCCTCGCGGCCTTCGGGATGGAGAGCCTGCGCGACCTTTCGGACGCGGAACAACTGTATGACGCCGGGCTGAAAGCACGCGCCTGAAGCCCACCGGAAATCCTCACAGTGCTTGCCGCCTTTAATGGAGCTGAGCGGTCATTTGGTCCCTCCCCCAACGGTCAGCCTGACGGAGATATTCGAGACTGTGTGTATCAAAAAATAGTTTGATGCGTACAGCAGCTATGTGTATCAATCTTATATTTGATACACACCAAAAGCACGTAGGCATCACATGGACCCAGTATCGCATTCCCGCGCGGCTCAGGCCGCTTATCAGGACTTGCTGCGCATGCACCTGGACGAGGCGGCATCGGAAATTGTGGGCAGCATCGAAGAGCGGCAGCGCAATGGGCGCACCTATCTCTATGACCGGTTCAGGATCGGGACTGAGATGAAAAGCCGCTATCTTGGGGAGGACAGCCCGGACTTGCGCGATTGCCTGGCGCGTGCGGCCGATCTCAAGGCGCAGGGACAGGAGCGAAAGAAACGCATGTCCCGTCTGGCGCGGGTTTTGAGGTCCGAAGGGATGATTGGAACCGACCGGGAAACTGGCTCGCTGCTTCTGGCCTTCGCACGTGCTAGCGTCTTCCGGCTGGGCGGGACGTTGATCGGAACCGGGGCCTACGGGCTTTATCAAGGGGAACTTGGGGTCCGTTTCGACTCCGATGAGCTTGCGCAGACGGGGGATATTGATTTCGCAAGCTTCGAGCGGCTCTCGGTGGCGCTTGGCGATCGGGTCGAGGAAGAACCCGGCGATATTCTCCGGCTGATGAAATTCGAGGCTGTCCCGGGGGTGTTTGACCGGCAAATCTGGAAATGGCGTCAAAGCGGGGGAGAGGCCATGGTTGAGTTCCTGACGCCGGCTTTCGGGGAGGAAGTCGTCAAGCCGCTGCCGGCACTGGGGGTGAGCGCACAGGCGCTGAAGTATCTTAATTTTCTGATTGGGGATCCGATACACGCGCTCGCACTCTATCGCTCCGGCGTCCTTGTACAGATCCCGCGCCCCGAGCGCTTTGCGATTCACAAGCTGATCGTGGCCAGCAGACGGCGGGGCGGCCCGGAGGAGGCAAAGGCGCGCAAGGACCGGGCACAGGCGGAGTTTCTCATTCGCATCCTTGCACAAGACCGGCCTGACGACCTTGCCGAAGCCTTGGAGCACGCGCTGGCGCAGGGCCCCCGATGGCGCAGCCGGATCGCGTCGAGCCTTGAGCGCATGCCGGCGACAAAGGATCTGTTAAGCGGGATGGGTGGAGCCTGGGCGATCGGAGCATGAAGGTTGGTAGTGCTATGGATTTTCCTATATGACGTTTCGCATCGAAGGCTTGCGCTATGGTCTACGTTGAGAGGTATTGATCCTTGGCGTCTCGGACAGCATTGCTCGCGGTCAAATTTTCTTCGCGCAGCACGCACAGTAGATACCTGTCGCTAACTTACGTAGATCGGTTGCACGAGGTCAAAATGGCTCTGATCTACGAGCATTATAAAAAGTTCACAGCTGTGAACTTTCTGTAAACAGGCGGGGCGTCCAGATCACAGAAGGTTTCAGATTCTACCTAGCAGCCTGCCCTACGCGCTTGCCTCCCAACCGAAAACACCCCCTTGCAGCATTCAAAAGGGTTTGCCCCACCCTCACCTCCTATGCCGCCGACCTCAGAGTTCACAGCTGTGAACTCTGCACCAAGTGCTAAACAACAGTCCCTTTTGTAGTGGCTTGTTCTAAACTACTCCAACACCCAAAGGCCCAAGTCAGGAACTCCTCCCATGAGAAAAGTCTTCATTACCGGCACCGCTGGTTTCATCGGTTTCCATCTCGCGCAGCTTCTGCTTGCGGAAGGGTTTCGCGTCCATGGCTTTGACGGGATGACCGATTACTATGACGTCACCCTGAAACAACGTCGACATCAGATGCTGCTGCAAAATCCCCATTTCTCGATGACAGAAGGAATGCTCGAGGACGATGCCCTGATTACCAAGGTCACCGAGGAGTTTGCCCCGGACGTGATCGTTCATCTCGCAGCGCAAGCGGGCGTTCGGTACTCGCTGGAGAACCCTCGCGCCTATCTCGACAGCAATATCATCGGCACCTTCAACGTGATGGAGGCGGCCCGCAGGCTGAAGGTCGAGCATCTGCTGATGGCCTCGACATCGTCGGTTTACGGGGCGAATGAAGAGATGCCGTTCATCGAAACGGAGAAGGCTGACACCGCCCTCACCTTCTATGCTGCGACGAAGAAAGCGAATGAGAGCATGGCGCATTCTTATGCGCATTTGTGGGATCTACCGACAACGATGTTTCGGTTCTTCACGGTTTATGGCCCCTACGGACGGCCTGATCTTGCCTTGTTCAAGTTCGTTGATGCGATCCTCGATGGGCGGCCGATTGATATTTACAACCACGGCGACATGTATCGCGACTTCACCTATGTGACCGACCTAGTTCGGGGCATCCAACTGTTGATCGCCACTCCGCCCGTCCGGCCCGAGAATCGCGAAGTGCCGGAAGGCGATAGCCTTTCACCCGTCGCTCCTTACCGGATCGTCAACATTGGAAACTCCGACAAGGTGCGCCTGCTCGATTTCATTGAAGCGATCGAAGACGAGCTTGGTCAGAAGGCGATCCGTAACTATATGCCGATGCAGATGGGTGATGTGCCTGCGACCTGGGCCAATGCGGAACTCCTGCAAAGCCTTACAGGCTATAAACCAAAGACGGATATCAAGGATGGCATTCGGGAGTTTGTCGCTTGGTTCCGGGACTATTACGACAAGTAGATTTAGAACAAGGAATTTGCGATGCCGACCCCGAATGATGCCCCCATCGCCGTGATCGGCTTGGGCTATGTTGGCCTGCCGCTGGCCGTGGAATTTGGCAAGCAGCGCAAGGTTGTGGGCTTTGACATCAACGCCGCGCGTATTGACGCGTTGCGCGCGGGCGAGGACAACACGCTCGAGGTTGATGCCGCGGAGCTGAGGGAGGCGAAGCACCTGTCCTTTACTGATGGTCTGAACGATCTGGCTGATTGTACCATTTTCATTGTGACGGTCCCCACGCCGATAGACGAGCACAAGCGCCCTGATCTGACCCCCTTGCTCAAAGCGTCTGAGACAATTGGTAAAGTTCTGAAACGCGGTGATATTGTGATCTACGAATCCACCGTCTATCCGGGGGCAACCGAAGAAGATTGCGTCCCGGTCCTTGAGAGGGCTTCAGGACTGCTGTTCAATCAGGATTTCTTCGCCGGATATTCGCCCGAACGGATCAACCCGGCGGATAAGACACATCGGTTGCCGAATATCGTCAAGGTCACGTCAGGATCGACCCCAGAGATCGCGGATAAGGTCGATGCGCTTTATGCGTCGATCATCACGGCGGGAACCCACAAGGCCCCTTCGATCCGTGTGGCTGAAGCCGCCAAGGTGATCGAGAATACGCAGCGGGACGTCAATATCGCTTTGGTGAATGAACTGGCATTGATCTTCAACAAACTTGGCATCGACACTCAAGATGTTCTCGACGCTGCGGGAACCAAGTGGAACTTCCTGCCGTTTCGGCCCGGTCTGGTGGGCGGTCACTGCATCGGCGTTGATCCTTACTATCTGACGCAAAAGGCGCAATCTGTCGGCTACCATCCTGAAGTCGTACTAGCCGGTCGCCGGATCAACGACGGCATGGGCTGCTATGTGGTTGGGCGCACTGTTCGCGAGATGATTTCACGCGATATCCCGGTGAAAGGGGCCCGTACGCTGGTGATGGGGCTGACCTTCAAGGAGAATTGCCCCGATCTGCGCAACACGCGTGTGATTGATATTATTCATGAGTTGCGGACCTATGGAATTGATGTCGATATCTATGATCCTTGGGTGGATAGCGCCGAAGCACAGCGGGAATACGGGTTGGAGATGACCCAGAAGCCTGAAACCAAAGGGTACGATTCCATCATTGTGGCCGTGGCGCATGAGGCGTTTCTGGATGACGATATCATCGAAAGCTATGCCAAGGAAAACGCCGTGGTATTTGATGTTAAGGGTATCATGCCGCGCACCGCGGGGGCCTTGCGGCTGTGAGGGTTAGCATCTGAGCACTCCTTCAGTGCCATCACAGAGTTCGGCCCAGGTTGTTGATTTTGCGCGGTTCAATGCACGGATCATGCCTGCGCTGGAGAAAACGCCGACTTCAGCTTTTTTTCCCAAGACGCGCAAATAGGCTGAGGGGCTTTTGATCATGGCGAAACGTTCCAGCATCGCTGCGAGAACCGTTGCTGCCTGGCACTGGCCCATTTGGGATTTCACGGCAGTCCATACCTTTGGCTCAATGCCCATCATGGGGCTTACAGTGTCTGCAAGCCTGATCAGATCGTTCCAGTTTCGAACGCCATCGCCAGAATAGGTCTGTATCTCTGCGCAATTGCTCAACACCTGCCGCAGGGGAGGTGGCTGGTGTTTGGTTGCTTCCAAGGATGTGGGTTCTTCCACAACCTCCATTTCTTTTTCATCAAAACATTCTTTATCTGAATTCTGATGGTGCTGCTCATATTCAGCGTTGCTGGTGCTCATTCCCTTTGCAAAAGGCGCGTTAATGTGGAGAACGGCCTCCTCCAAAGCGGTGTGGAGTTTGGCTTGAAGGTGGTCCAGGTCTTCCAGATTAAGCTTCCTGCGCAGGTCGCGGGCGGTCAGGCGAGCGAGGTCATCGAGACGGTCCCAAACGGGCAGGTTAGGGTCGATGCTGATGCCATAGTCGATATAGCCCGCGAGATCGCGGCGCATGAGGCTCACGGTGTCGCGCAGACGTTTGCGGCGGGCTTCGGTCGCTTCCACCTCAGTTGCGATCTTGGTGAATTCGGCGAAGCGGGCCGCAAGGGGCGTCAGGTCGAAACCGAAGGCGAGTTTCGGGCCAGCGCCGCGCCGGACGTAGCGTTTGCCGTTGGGGCTGTCGCGGCGCAGGATTACGCCCGTGTCGACAAGGCGCGCGATGTGGCGGCGCATGGTAGAGCAGGGCATGCCGTTGAGGCGTTCGCAAATCGTCTTGTTCGAAGGGTAGACGATAGCAAGACTGTCGCCGCCAATCTCGGTTTCAGGATGAAATCCGAGCAGGGTTTGCAGCACGGTCAGGTCGCGGTCGGACAAGCCGAAATGCTGGCGGGCGGTGGCTAGACGACGCAGGGCATCCCACTTGCTGATGGGCGCGATATCGGCGCGCATTGTGTCGGCGTGATTTTTCAGTTCGACAAGACTAATAGGTCGCCGGAACGACGATACGGGGGTGTATTCCATTTTAATGTACACGAAGACAAAAAATAGCGGTCCGCGAATCACTTAAGACTTGCGAATTTATGCTCCGACCACTAGCTTGAAGGTGCTAGAAACAAGTCAGGGTCTCGTGGAGCGTCGTCTTTGCGGGACCTTTTCTTTTAGTCTTTTGCGTGCCTCCTTTTCATTGTTGCTCTCTTCCTCAGTCTTCGCGGCGCTGAAGCCAGCGTGCGTGAAGTTCTTCGATCAGATCCTGGCTTTGCGCTTCGATCCAATCGGCAAATGGGCCCTTTTCCAGATCCAGCGAGACGCCTTTGGGCGAGCGCACAATCTTGCCCGCTGTCTTGCCATTCACAGTCAAATCCGCGCTCTGTTTGCGGTTCACGGCACGGGGAGTCTTTGCGGGCTTCGGCGAATTTTGCGGTACGTCTGTTGTGGCCATCACGGCATCGAATATCTGGACGGACAGTTCGTTTGGGTCAAACCGAACGCCTTCCACCACACATGCTACCGTGGCCTCGTTACGTATGGCTCCCGCAATCTTGATCAGCTGGTCGCGGTCCATATGGTGGGTTTCGATGGCCTTGCCTAACGCCTCCCACCTAGGTCGCCCGATGCCATGTGCCGCCCCGATAGTCCGGATCAAATCGCGGCCGATCTGCTCGGCGATAGTGATTGCCATCGAAATGGAGGATCTGGTTACGTTCAAGACTTCGGCTACCTGCATCTGGTTCCCAAAGCCACTCTGAACCAAGTCTTGTGCAAAGAGGGCGCGTTCAATGAAAGATAAATCGCGTCGGGCCGTGTTCTCCGAGATCTGGGCGCGGACGGCGGCATCTTCGTCGAGATTGGCAATCAGAGCGCGAACGGTCTTGACCCTGTATGAATCGCGGATCGCTTGCAGGCGGCGGTGGCCATAGACCAAAAGATAACGGTCGGGGACGCTGGGGTGACGCCGCACCAGAATAGGTACTGTCTGGCCATTTGCTTCGATTGAGTGGCGCAGATCGACCACATCATCAGGGTCAAGCCGGTCCGCGATCCGCCCATCTTCGATAGAGTCGGGGTCGAGTTCCCAGACCTGATGGGAGTCCACAGCATCGCGTGCCGACCGCAAAGCACGGTTCGTCGACATCATCGGTGTATCAGGGGTAGGGGTTGTGGATTGAGCCGGTGAGGCCAACCCGTCAAGCATCGACATACGTGTCTTTTTGGTCGTCATGATCTGCCCCATGTGTGTTGGATCAGGCTTGAGATTTCGTCATTCACCGCGTTAAGGCTTTCGACGGCACGGTCATAGGTCGTGCGGGTGAAGGCGCTGCGTTCAACCTCGTACAGGGTCTGTTTTGTGAGGCCGGCATCCGAGATTGCGGTGGATTTCAGCAAGGGTGCGTTCAGGACTTTGTCGCCATACATGGTACGCAGGAACGCCACGATGCGGTTTTGCGGTGCGTCTGCGGGCTCATAACGCGTCAGAAGATAGCGCATCCAGTCATGGCTCATATCGGCCCCGGATTCCGCGATCACATCCATCAGGTCGGCGGTCATGCGCAGGAATTGCGACATCGACATTACGTCGAGCATTTCGGGGTGGATCGTAACCAGCACGCCGGTGGCGGCGGACAGCGCCGACATCGTCAGAAATCCAAGCTGAGGCGGGCAGTCGATTACGACGACGTCATAATCCTGGTCCACCTGCATGAGAGCTTCTTTCACGCGGAAAAAGAACAGGCCGGCCTTGCCTTGAGACAGCGCGCGCGGGGTTTCGTGTTCAAACTCCATCAGCTCAAGATTGCCGGGAATCAGATCTAGATTAGGGATGTAGGTCTTGCGGATGACATCGGCGATCGGCACTGGTTCATCGTAGCGGATCGCATCGTAAAGCGTGCCACCATCGCGCAAATCAAACTCCGGCTGGACGCCATGAAGGGCTGTCAGCGAGGCCTGTGGGTCAAGGTCGATCGCCAGCACGCGGTATCCAGTGAGCGCAAGCCGTTGGGCAAGATGGGCAGAGGTGGTCGTCTTTCCGGAACCGCCCTTGAAGTTCATCACGCCAATAACCTGAAGATGGTCACCCTCACGGCGTACCGGCAGGTAGTCACCGGGCTTACGCGCTGTTTTCTCAAGCAAAACTCGCAGATCATGGATGTCCTGCACTGAATAATGTCGGCGATTGCCCGAGGTCAGTGCAGGGGAGGGGCCGCGTCCTTCAAGATGCAGTTTGCGCAGATAGCTGTCATTCACGCCAAGCAGGCCAGCCGCTTCGCCCGAGGTGAAGGTGCGCATCTGCTTCTGGGCATTCGGCGGGAACAGGTTCTCACGTTGGGAGTGCAGTTGCGAAGACAGCCATTCCGCATGTTGACGGATGACGGCATTCAGGTCTTCGATATCTTGCGGGTTGCTCATCTGCCCTCGATCCTCGTCCCGTGTTCACGGAACATGGCGTTAATCGCCTTCTTTCCGTGACTATTGCCGAAAGGTTAAGAGTCGCGCAAGGGTTTTGTTGGATCGGGAAGGTCAGAGGTCTCAGAGAATCGTTCTTGTAGGCCCGATATCATGAAACGGCACATTTCGGCGTGAATGCCCCTTCATCGTGGCAGCTTCCTGCCGGTTTGATGCGCAGAAACCTTTCTGCGCTGCAGCGTATTTTCTTTCACACTTCTGCTCTATATAGCGTGGGTGTGGAGAAGGAGTGCTAGATGCTGCCTGGCCTTTTTGATTTCGGGATTTGGCGCAGGCGGCGGCAGCTAACCGCCCAAAGAAAGAGTTTCTCCGAAAGGGCGCTGTTTGATCTACGGCCCTTATTCAATTAGATTATTTCGAACTAATATAAATGTGCGCATTATGAACATTCAAAGCATCCACGACCTTCCACGGTCGACCAAACGACTTATTTTCATGGCGGTGGACAGCCTTTTGGTGCCGCTCAGTCTCTATTGTGCCTTCGCGCTGCGGTATGGCACCGCAGCACCCCTGGATTTTATGTCCTCAAGCTGGGCGCTGTTCGGGGCGATGACGGTCTTTGGCATCGGCATCACCTGGGCCTTGGGGCTGCACCGCATCAAGCTTAACGCTTTTGACACCCATTCCATGTCCAATATCGGTGTTGCCGCTGTGCTGCTGGCGCTGAGCGCCATGGCGTTGAGCTATATGCTGGACCTGTCAGCGCCGCGATCCGTGCCGCTGCTGCTGGGGTTGTTCTTCTGTCTGTTCGCTGTTGCGGTGCGTCTCGTGGGTCTGTCGCTGATGCGCTGGCTGTCCGAGCGTGGGGGTGATCGCAAGCCAGTGGCGATTTATGGGGCAGGGGCTGCGGGCATCCAGCTTGCCGCGGCGCTGCGTCAGGCGCGCGAGGCCCGGCCGATGTTCTTTATCGACGATAACCCCAACCTGCACGGCCTGATGGTTGCGGGCCTGCCGGTGCATGGCTCCGGTAAACTGTCGAGGCTGATCCAGGCGCGCGGGATTGAGCAGATCCTGCTGGCCGTGCCCTCCATGGCAAAGGACCGTCGGGATGAACTGATCGGCAAGCTGAATGTGCATGGTGTCGAGGTGCAGGTGCTGCCGTCTTACGTCGATCTGATGTCGGGCAAGGGGCTGGTGCAAAGCCTGCGCACGGTGGCACCGGATCAGCTGCTCGGGCGTGACAAGGTCGACCTTGATATCCCCGAGATCGCAAAGGCCTATGCCGGGCGCGTGGTGATGGTGACCGGGGCAGGGGGGTCGATCGGATCCGAGCTCTGCCGCCAGTTGATGAACTGTCACCCGGCGCGGATCATTCTGTTCGAGCAGGGTGAGTTTCAGCTCTATACGATCGATCAAGAGCTTCAGGCAGAGGCCAAGGCGACGGGTATCCCGGTCGTTGCGCGGCTTGGGTCGGTGACCAACAAGGCGCGTGTCGCCGGTGTGATCGCGGAGGAGGGGGTCGAGATCATCCTCCACGCGGCGGCCTATAAACACGTGCCGCTGGTCGAAGAGAATGAGCTGGAAGGCGCGCGGAATAACGTGCTTGGCACGCAAGTCGTCGCCGAATGTGCGGCCGAGGCGAAGCTGGAGCGGTTCATCCTGGTCTCGACCGACAAGGCCGTGCGACCGACCAACATCATGGGTGCGACCAAGCGGATGGCTGAACTGGTCGTTCAGGACATGCAGACGCGCCACAGAACGACCAAGTTTGCGATGGTCCGGTTCGGGAACGTACTGGGATCGTCCGGGTCCGTTTTGCCCCTGTTCCAGAGGCAGATCGCACGTGGCGGACCTGTGACCGTGACCCACAAGGATGTGACGCGCTTCTTCATGACCATCCCCGAGGCGGCACGGCTGGTGCTTCTGGCCGGTGCCTATGCGAAAGGCAGCGATGTCTTCGTTCTCGACATGGGCGAGCCGCAGAAGATCATCGACATCGCGCATCGGATGATCACGCTGTCAGGGCGCAAGGTCAAAGATCCCAAGACCGGGATCGGCGACATCGAGGTCAAGGTGACCGGCTTGCGCCCCGGTGAGAAGCTGTACGAAGAGTTGCTGATCGACGACGACAGCCTGCTCCCGACGCCCCACGCCAAGATCCTGCGCGCGCAGGAGGGTATGCTGAGCCAGATCGAGGTCGCGTCGATGCTGCGCGAGTTGCAGGGGTCGATTTTGGACGCGGACAAGGTGCGGCTGCGCAGGCTGATTGCTGCGCGGGTCGAGGGGTATCATGTGCAGGAAGCGGGTAGCCTGGTAAGTTGAGAGTTTGCGTTGGCTCACTTAGAAGGATCGCAAGTCAGTCAATGCAAACGTCTTTGGAACAATTACGCAAGTGCTTTACGCCAACAGTTCCTTGATATGTCCAATCACTTCATATTGCTGTTCGTTACTCATATCGCTTCCTGACGGGAGGCAAAGACCATTGGCGAAGAGGGCCTCGTCGACACCGCTCCCGTGGTAATCTGAACCTGTGTAAAGCGGCTGCATGTGCATAGGCTTCCAAAGAGGCCGCGACTCGATCTCGTGTTCCAGCAGCATCAAACGAATGTCCTCACGCGTGCGGCCAGCTTCATTTGGATCAATGGTCAGCGCAGTGAGCCAGCGCGTTGAATACTGGCCTTCGGGTTCCGGCATGAACGAAATGCCAGGCCGCTCAATCGCTGATTTGTAGCGAGAGAATATCTCCCGGCGGCGTGCGACGCGGTCATCAAGAACCTCCATCTGGCCAAGGCCGATAGCCGCACAGATGTTGGATAGCCGGTAGTTGTAGCCGAAAGTCGAATGCTCATAATGCGGGGCAGGGTCGCGAGCTTGCGTGGCCAAGAATCGGGCTTCATCTGCCCAAGCTTTGTGCCGCGTGACCAGCATACCGCCGCCTGACGTGGTGATGATCTTGTTGCCGTTGAAGGACAAGATCGCGGCGTCTCCGCCACTGCCGGCCTTGCGACCGCCGGTATAGCTTGCACCAAGGCTTTCGGCGCTGTCGAGAATGAGACGAATGTCATACTGGGCGGCCAAAGCTTCCAAGGTATCAAGGGCTACAGATTGCCCGTAAAGATCGGTCGGCACAATCGCTTTGGGCAGACGGTTTTCCTTGGCAGCCTTGGCCAGCTCGTCGGCCAGAAGGTCGGTATCGATTGTCCAGCTTTCTGGTGAAAGGTCGAAAAAGCGAGGATTGGCACCGAGGTAGTTTACGGGAAAAATCCCACCGGCGAAGGTCATTGAGGAAATCCAGACCTCGTCGCCTCTCCCTACGCCTGCAATGCGCAAGGCCAGATGCAGAGCGGCAGAACCAGACGACAGGCCAACGCAATGGACGTCTGCGCAGAGGTATTCTGTGACTTTGGCCTCAAACGCGTCTAGTTGCGGACCGAGCGGTGCGACAAAATTCGAGGCGAATGCTTCTGCGACCCGCTGCTCTTCATGACCGGACATATGAGGGCGGGAGAGGAAAATGCGCATGGGTCAGTCCTTGATCATGGGTTTGGCTGGGTTGCCGACGACGGTTGTTCCGGGGGCTACATCTCGGGTAACGACAGCGCCCATGCCAACTGTGGCATAGGCACCGATCTGAACGCCTTGGCGAATGACAGCGCCAGAACCGATATAGGCGTGATCGCCAATAGTTACGTTGCCATTCACCTTGGCTGCAGGACCGAAGGTGACGAAATCACCAATGATGCAATCATGTTCGACATAAGAATAGAGATTTGCATGAAAACAGCGGCCAATGCGAATGTTCGAGGTAAGGGTCACAAAGGGCGATAGGCATGCGCCGTCCTTGATAACAACATCATCCATTTGCACAACGGAGGCAGCGCGGGCCTCGATAAGAGAAATTCCCGCAGCCTCACATTTTTTTGCAAGCGCTTCGCGGGTTTGCGAGGCGGCAATCGCAATGCTAACCGCCTTATCTTTGCTATGACGACCAGAAAATTCTGTCCAGTTGACGACCTCTTGGCCGTTCACATGCCTTGAGGGCTCACCATCGTCGATAAATACAAGTTCGGAGGCTGGGTGTTGCATACGCAAGAGGGGCATAATTCCCCTTCCGCACCCCGATGCACCATAGACGCCGATCAAATTGCTCAAGGTCTGTTTCCCTTGAATTTCGGCATTGTCGCTTCTCCTGCTGCTGAGATGCCATCCCGTTTCAAGACTTTGCGTATGGTCAGCCAGATAATCTTTAGATCCAGTCGGAAGTTGCGATTCTCGACATACCACACGTCTAGTTCGAATTTTTCATTCCAAGAAACTGAGTTGCGCCCGTTGATCTGTGCCCAGCCAGTGACACCTGGGCGAACCTCGTGGCGGCGAGCCTGCTCGGGAGAGTAGAGTGGCAAATACTCCATCAGAAGCGGGCGCGGACCGACGAGGCTCATGTCACCTTTGAGTACGTTCCAAAGTTCTGGCAGTTCATCGAGCGAGCTGGAGCGCAGGAAGCGGCCAAAATTCGTCAGGCGCTCTGAATCGGGAAGAGGGTAGCCGTTCTCGTTTAGCGCGTCTCTCATCGTTCGAAACTTGATCATCTGAAATCCCTGACCGTCTAGACCAGGACGAACTTGCCGGAAAGTTATTGGTCTACCCATTTGTCGCCATATCAGCAAGGATACGGCAATCAGAATTGGCGAAAAAAGTATCAAACCCACACTGCTTCCCAGTAAGTCAAGCATTCGTTTCATGAGATACCCTGTAGCAACCAAAAGTCACTTTTGCGCGCGAACGTGAGAAAAAATTTCTGCAAACTGCTTCATTCCTTTGTCCATTGAAAGCTCACGCATGTAATATTCACGACCGCTTTGTCCCATTCTGCATCTTTCTGACGAAGGCAAATCAGCTAGGGCCCTAACTGCATCGGCAAGGCTTTGGGGGTTTTCAGGGGTAGCGACGGCTCCCGCCTTTGCCGTTTCGATCAAGCTACTGGCCTCACCTTTTACAGCCATAAGGATGGGCTTGCCAGCATACATATAGGCCTGCGTCTTTGACGGAAGTGTAATTTGAAAAAGCGGATCTGCGCGCAGGTGGACTAGCAAAGCGTCCGCTGCTTCCAAATAAGCGCCTACTTTGTCGGGTTCGACGCGAGGAAGGAATATTACATTATTGAGGCTCAACTCAGCTGCCCTACTCTCAAGCTTTTCCCGGCTGATACCTCCGCCCATGAAGCAGAAACTCGCTAGCTTTACCTCTCCAGATTGTTGCAACAACGCGGCTGCATCTAGTACTGCGTCGAGCGCTTGTGCTGGGCCCATGTTGCCAGCGTAAAGAAGCTTTAGGCCAGGCATTGCCTCTAGCCTTTCCAAGCCATCGGGACGGGTCTTGGGCAGCGAATATTCGCTGGTCCAACCGATTACCGAGTGCATCTTGTCAGCGGGCACACCTTTACTCAGTAATGTTTCGCGAAACCCATTTGTATGCAGGATGATAAACTGAACTTTTCGATACATCCACGATGCGGCACGGTCGATCCAGCGCAATATTCTGGGGTTCGAGATCATTCCGGTTGCCGGTAGAGTCTCTGGCCACAAATCATGTACATCCACGATTACGGGGCAACGATGCACCACTCGAGAAGCCGCGGCCGCTAGGCCCACAGTCAGGGGCGGGTTATAAACATATACTAGGCTTGCCCCTCGGGCCGCAAAACATAGGTAAAAAAACGCGCTCACGAAAAAACTTAGATAATTGGCAATCCTCCCAAACTTACTGCTGCTGTGGCTAGGGTATATCGCAAGCCGCGTGATCTTCAGACCATTTTCAGTGCTGCGTTGCCATGGCCGGATACGATACCCTTCATAGACATTACCGCCAGGATAGTTAGGGAAGCCGGTAACAACTTCAACGTCATAGCCAAGTTCTTGGACAGCTTCAGCGAAAGCTTGTCCCTTATAAGCCGGTTCGGGGTCATAAAACTGGGTAAGAAAGATCAGACGTGGAAGATCTTGTGATGGAGTGGGCAACTTATATTCCAATTTTTTAGCACGCGGATTGATCTGAAAAACGAAGTTTGTTTTGCTGTGATTCCAGCAAGCGCTTTCGAAGACAAGGTCTTTCTGGGGCGATTCAAAAGCAAGACCAAAACCTGTACAGAGCTAACCTAAATTAGTCGACTCTGAACAACGTGATTCAGGCTGCAGCGGCTATGTATGAGCGGTGGTTTCCGACGGCCTTGCCCCTCGTTATTTGCATGGCGGTAAGGATTGCTGCGAGCAGATAGGCAAAAAGAGACCTCAGGTGGTTCAG
>NZ_JBSXOD010000012.1:0-6858 GCF_056859255.1 Sulfitobacter sp. L-8 | reverse complement strand
TCATCTGACCAACGGCGGCGACGGCCAGTATCAGAGACCGACAAAACTTGAATGCGGGGGGTGTCTTCGTGTGCGTCCATAAGGACACTCGATAAACGATCTCACAGCCCAGCAGCCAGACGGCCCTCGGCGGAGGTTTACCTCAATTTTTTGTCTTTCCGATCTAAAATTTGTCCTAAAATACAGGCCCGGCTCTTAGCTCCAAGCTCAGGGGAAGGCCCTTAACTTGTCAAACATGATCTATGACTTAATCCGAAGCCTCCGGACAAAGCCGTGATCTGGCACGCGGTCGAAGACATCGAAGCTCGGCTGCGCTTTGGGCTGCCATACGCGCCCAAACTCGACTGAGCACGATACAGGAGTGGCCGGAAAGACAGACAGTTCGACTTCACTGCCATGCTGGTTCTGTATCTCATCGAACGTGCGCCGAACGATCTCCCGGAAACGTTCGAGATCGGCTTTGTGCCTGATAATCCCGGCGCGGTGCAGATCGCTACTGATTTCCCAGATCGACACGTCCGGCCCTAAAGCCTCCACTACAGCCGCGTCGCTGACTTCGTTGGTTATGGACAACTTCAGAGCAACCTTCTTGGGGCCAGGTGCACCACGGTGTCGGGTGAAGTGAACCTCTTCACGATTTTCTGGCCAAGACCACTGCGCGGGTTCTCTCTGGAGTTCGTAGACATCGGCGATCGAGATGTCAGAGAGCAGCCGCCCCAGTTCCATCAGCAAAGGGATCGGAGCAAGGCCGAACACGGAAAGGTGGCGGATATCGCTATCCTCGAAGCGACCATGAATCTTGGATGCGAAGTCGGCGCGGAGGACCTCAGGCTGAACGATCCAGTATGTAGGGTCTGTATCCTTGTAGTGCATACCTTTAACTTTGATCTCGATAGGCCTCGCCTCGGCAGGTGTCCGTTCTGGCAAGATGGCCGTCACGCAATCATCAAAAGGAACCGCCGTCTCATTAGGGCCGATCGGCGCGCTAAACTGGAGTATGTGTGATCGGCTGTTCGGACCAGCGGACAAAACCATGTCGACCCAGGCTTCATGATCGCGCTTCATCTGTCGCAGTCGATCTGCCGGATAGTCGTTTGGATTTTCGCGGTCGACCTCACGATGGCAAGCATCGCAGAGCAGCATCACATTGGTATAGTCATTTGCCAGTATCGGAGACAGATCTTCGTCCCCTCTGGGGCCCTTCACGCTATCTGCGATGATATGGGCGACATAGCCCTTGTTCGCACCAAGGTTGCCGGACACCAGATGGCCAATCAGTGGTTCGTTGCAGTTCTCAAACTGACACCTTCCAGCAGATTGTGCCCACACGATCCGCCTGGTTTTCTCACCCAAGTTTCGAGTTCCGTTCTTGCTCATATTTTTCCTCAATGCACGCGCCTAAAAGGCCGGTTTTTATGAATTCGTTTTTGTATCTCGCGGGGTGACGGCATAGGCGTCAGGTCAATCAACCGACGCAGCCAAGTCTCGGCCGTCTCTGGGCTTACCTGGGACCAGAATTTTTCAAGTGTGGCCCCACAACACTGCGTTGCTGTGAGCCCGGCGCCGCACGGGCAAGGGGCATCCATATCCAGCAGGTCATTGCTAATTCTCTGTGTCAGGACGTTCTGCACCTCGGTCTTCCTTGCCCGACACCCCATGAATTCAGCCACCGCATCAATCCAGCCGTCGGCGCCGTGATCCCATTCATCGAATGGCCAAGCCTCACCTTTTTGTCGGAGCAGCTGACTTAGAAAGAAGTTCCTCAGCGGTCCCTCTACGAAGGCACCGATCGTCGGGTCTTCTTGGGTCACCATCCATGTTTCAAAAACTGTGATGCAGCAGACGCCAGTAGGCGAACAATGGAAGGTGTCGCGCTTTGGAATGCTGTCATCCAGCATCGTCACTTTAGGCTCTGTGAGCGGGTAGTCGGCCGGAACCTCGATCCGAATACGGTGCTCTGCCAGTGGGCCACGGTCACGATAGGCCGGTAGCTTTGCCAAGAGCAGGTAGACACCCTCAACGACGACCGCCTCATCCTTGATTGAGATATCCAGGAAAGGCTGATCGACATAGAGGGCATCTCTGACATCACGCAGAAGGCTTTTCACCTCATCACTCACCGGGGTACCAAGGCTTTGTCTGGTTTCCAGATGAATGCACTGCGGCAGCCTCTTCGGCGGCGACTGCTGCACTTGTAGCCACAGCCGCCGCTGTCAGGGCCATCATCGGAGCCACCTTACTGATGGTTTCATTCGTCATGCTGTCACGGAAGGCAGGAGGAATGGCGTCAAACCGGCTACCGGCCAAGTAGGCAAGGATGTCTTGACGTGCTTTCCCGATCCAGCGTTCAAAGTTCTGGCGCTTGATCGGCTTCTCTTGCCACTTGTCGGCAAAGTTTTCCGCTGGATAGGATGGGTTCGAAATCACCGGAACGGGGCCAAGCTCCTCCACCGTACGCTGCATTTTCGGGAGAATGTTCCGGAGCGTGTCTGAGATCGTCAACTCTCCATTGTAAGATGTTGCTGCCAACGTTGCGATGATGATTGAGATCGGCTTGTGATCATCGCCATCAAACATCACGTCCCGATGCCGTTTCAGCAGCTTAATTGCATCCTGAAGAGGCGTCTGGACCTTGTGGTTCGGAAAGTGTTCTACGGAGGCAATGACTTGGCCAGAAGCCATCATCTGCATGCGCTTCTGCTCGAGAATCTGACGCTGACGCAGACGGAACCAACGAAGGTATCCCTTGGGATTGCTGACGAGCCATTCTGAGCCGCGGGTGTGATAGCCGTCATGCTTCTTGTCTGTGATGCTGATCGCCGTATCAGTATACGAGCGCACACCATCAAGGTTGTAACCGGCGGAAACGAGAGAAGCGACGTAGCTATTTGTCCCTGGGATACTTGGGAGAATATCCATGTGGAAATCTGCCTCGTCGGCATACTCCATGGTCCAGCAGCGCCGTCCGTCCTGTGGTTTCTGGTTCATATGGTACTTTGTGGCATAGGCCCTGATCTCGAAGCCTACCAAGCTCTTGAGTTCAGCCTGCGACATCTGGTTGTGGTCACCATTTTCGAGCTCGCAAACCACATCGACATCATAGGCGTCGTTATCTCCGATGGGCCGAATAACAGTCCCCAGTGCGAAAGAGCCTTGGGCCGAAATCTTCGGCTTCAGCGCACGAACCTTAGACTCTGGTCGATCGAGCCAGTCCCCGATTGAGTGATACCTATCCCTCGCTTTTTTATCATAGCTTTGCGGGATGGAAATTTCTCGGACAATGGCCCGGAGGGCCTCCTCTTTAGAGGTAATCTGTCTGTCTTTCGGTATGTTCATGCGCTGCCTTTCTCTGCCGTGCGTTTTGTCACCATATGATACAGAGGCCTGCCAATAGGCCCTCGTTATGGTATGCGCTTGGGAACGTATGCCCCGGACATGCGAGCTGAACTTTTTTGTCCGGCGCTTTGGTTCTCGGGCGCACATACAAATAGAGCGAACAAGGACGGCCTATGGACCAGGTGACAAGCCAGCGACAGTTTCACACCATCGATGAGTTCAAGGCCGCGCTTTCATTGACTGAAGCAGAGTGGGCTAAGCTTAAAGGTTTGGCGCGCAACCGCTGCCGTGTTGGCCGACCAGGCGAAGAAGAGGAAGTTCTCCAAGATGCCATCTATCGCGTGCTTGAAGGAAAACGTAAGTGGCCGAAAGGACTGAACCTTTATGCATTCCTTTCTGGGGTGATGAAGAGCATCGTATCAGAGCAATCCAAGATCGGCTTCAGGCGCAATGTGGATCGAGACATCGATAAAGCTGCCAATATTGTATCAGAAGACACCAGTGCAGCAGACCTCGTCCTCGAAACGGAAATCGTGACGCATGTCATGGCGCTGTTTGACGGAGATGATGATGCAGAGGCCTTGGCAGAAGGGATTATGGATGGCTGGGAAAAGCAAGACTTACTCAGCCTCTTTGACGGCGACACGACCCGCTACGAAACTGTGCGCAAGCGTTTCAAAAGGAAAGTAAATGCGCACCCAGAACTCAAGAGTATGATCCATGGTGAATGACAAAATGTCGAAGCTCGATCGTCTCGAGGAGGCGATCAACGATGATATTCTGGCGATGACGCCAGAGGAGGCGCTCGAAGAGGCTAAGGCCGATGGCGAAGATACAGCTGCCTTTGCTCAAAGAATGGATGCTTGGCTTGAGACAGCGTTTGCTCAGGCAGGTGTATCGCGCCTAAGAGACGCGCGCGTAGCTTTGGAGCGTGATCAATCCAAGACGAATATTGTTCCGATGAAGCGGAGCGACAGCCAACCCCGCCCTGAAAGCTTCATCCCAGACACGATGGCAGCTCGCAATGGCAAGAAACTGTCTGAGCGAGACAAGGATGCTCTCGACGAAGATTTTGATGAGCTGTTTGATGATGACGCTTGGAATGATGATCAGGACGAGACTGATAAATGACGCACCAACCCCGGACCGCAGAGAAGGTGATAAAATCTCTGTCGATTAGCGACCCTGGGGCGATTGATCTTGAGGCCATCGCCTGGCTGAGCGGAGCGAAAGTCAAATATCGAGAACTCGATGGGTGCGATGCTTGCATTGCCGGCCGAGCTGATGTCGGGCGAGCGATTATTTCTATCGACAGTCGTAGTATGGCTCGTCGTCAAAGATTTTCGCTTGCACACGAGATCGGTCATTGGGAGTGGCATAGAGGCCACCAGCTGATGTGCAGTAAAGATGATATCGGGGGCAGCGGGAAATCCCGCGGCTTGTCGAAGGAGGCTGCAGCAAACCGTTTTGCGGCTGAACTTCTCATGCCCAAGTTCATGCTTAAAGATGCCATCCGCGACTTTGATAGGCTCAATATGCGAACGGTCAGAGAGATGGCGACCCATTTCGACGTCAGCTTGACTGCGATGGCCTACCGGTTGGTCGAGAGTGATTTCCACCCATCTCTTTTACTTGCATATGGTAAAGATGGACGGCGCTGGTTTATTCGCTCGAAGAGCATCGATGAGAAATGGTTCCCAAAGAACACCCTCGACCGCGAAAGCAGCGCCTATAGCATCCTCTTCGAAGGTGCTGAAGATGACGGACATATGTCCACGATTGATGGTGATACCTGGTTCGATGTGGGATGGGCGGACCAAGTAGAGCTGGGCGAGCAATCCTTCAGGACGCAAGATGATGAAGTGGTAACTCTACTTGTCGCTCGAAGCGACAGAATGCTTGCTGATTAAGCGATCAGAGAACGTCTTTTCCTTCATAAAATATATCGGTATTTTTTGTTATGAGGGATAATAATCTTTTAATTTCACTTCGTTGAAGTATTATTGCCTCGGTTAAGGTTTCTGGTAATATTGGTCGGTCGCAAATACAGGGCATGGCTTGAAATGAAAAACTTGGTAGGAAATCTCCAGGAGCACCTGGCTGCCGTCATCGAGGGCTCTGATGACGCCATTATTACAAAGAGTCTCGACAGCGTAATCCAAAGCTGGAATCCGGGCGCGGAGCGTCTTTTCGGCTATAAGGCAGAGGAAGCTGTAGGTCAGCCTATCACAATGCTTTTCCCCGATGATCGTATCGATGAAGAAGCAGGTTTTATCGCTCGGTTGCGCCAAGGTGAGCGGATTTCCCATTTTGAAACCATCAGGAAGCGTAAGGACGGCACGCTCGTTCCGATCTCTCTGACCGTTTCGCCAGTACGTGATAACGACGGAAATATCGTAGGTGCATCGAAGATCGCCCGCGACATCACGCTGCAGCGTGAGGCTGACGAGCGGCAACATCTTCTTCTAAGGGAAATGCACCACCGTGTTGGAAACTCTTTTGCCGTCGCCGGGAGTCTTCTCTCAATAGCAGCGCGGCAAGCAAATAGCATCGAAGATCTCGTTGCGGGAATGCGGCAGAGATTTCAGGCTTTGGCGGCGGTTCATTCGAAGGCCGTCAGCGACCCTTCTGGCGATGGGCCCGAAGGCACTAATCTGGCCGACCTTACTCAATCTCTTCTAAAGCCATTCACCGAGGGCGCGCCGATCCAGATGGATTTACCCGAAATCCATATTTGCCCTTCCGCGATCACGCCACTTTCACTCGTGTTTTTTGAACTCGCTACAAACGCCGTAAAATATGGAGGGCTTTCAGAAATGGGAGATGGCCTCTCAATCCAAGCGGAAACGTTGGAAGACCGGTTATTCATTCAGTGGAAAGAATTCTGCCCCTCTGTGCCACCTTCTGCCGATCCAGACCGTATAGGATTTGGCACGCGCATGTGCGACAGCACTGCTTCTTCCTCTCTTGGTGGCACCATCACGCGAGACTTTTCTTCCAAGGGCATGATCGCAACACTCGATCTGGATTTAATGTGCGTTGCGGGCTCTCAGACGCCGATGATAGATGACGAGACCGTCCTTGTTGGCTGACGTTGGCAGCTGCCAACATCACCTCGCCAACGAAGGCTTAACTCTCCAACGTTGCGACCATTTCGCGCAATTGAGGTAAGGAAACCGGGTTCTCCGGATAGACCAGATCAGAGCGGATCTCTTGAACGACACCGCGTAGGACCTGAGTTTTCTTCAGCCCAGATATTTTTGTGAGCTCAGTGAACTCCTTCTCAAAATTACGGGACACTTTGAACGACAGGCGTTTGCGAGGAATCTTAACATTTACTTTCGGCTTCGCAGCCTTGGCCTCCGAAAAGAGTTGCTTAAGTTGTCCGCCCTGAACAACCATCAAGACATTGATAACGAATGATTAAGTGGTGATTTTAATAGCCTTTTTCTGCAGTGTTTTATACTATCGCGTTGAAAACCCTGCAAATTGGTCTGGCCATGAAGCACCGTAATCGCACCC
>NZ_JBSXOD010000011.1:0-19664 GCF_056859255.1 Sulfitobacter sp. L-8 | reverse complement strand
TCGATCTGGTCATAGGCGCGGAAGTCGCCGAAATACTTGGTGATCGCAGCCGTCAACGTCGTCTTGCCGTGGTCAACGTGACCAATCGTGCCGATGTTAACGTGTGGTTTATTACGTTCAAACTTTGCCTTAGCCATGGTGGCCTCCTTGATTTTCAAATTGGGCGGTAGGCTGGACGCCCACCCTACGGTTTGGGTAGGGCGGGGTCATTTCCCCGCCGTCCCAGTTATTTAGCGTTTCGCCAGTTAGGCGAACTTGGCCTGGATCTCGTCCGAGATGTTCTGTGGCACAGGTTCATAGTGCGAGAACTGCATGGTGAAGTTCGCACGACCCGAAGACATCGAACGCAAGGTGTTGATATAACCAAACATGTTGGCCAGCGGCACCTGGGCGTCGATCGCGATTGCGTTCCCGCGTGTGTCCTGACCCTGAACCTGACCGCGACGCGATGTAAGATCGCCGATGATGCCGCCTGTATATTCCTCAGGGGTAACAACTTCGACTTTCATAATCGGCTCAAGCAGCTTCGCGCCAGCTTTCTTCATGCCTTCGCGCATACCCATACGGGCAGCGATTTCGAACGCCAGAACGCTGGAGTCAACATCGTGGTATTTACCTTCGATCAAGGCAACCTTGAAGTCGATAACCGGGAAGCCTGCCAACGGACCGGAATCCATCACCGACTTGATCCCTTTTTCAACGCCAGGAATGTATTCCTTGGGTACCGAACCACCAACAACGCGGGATTCGAAGGAATAGCCTTCGCCAGGTTCGGTTGGCATCAAGATCATCTTGACTTCGGCGAACTGACCAGAACCACCCGACTGCTTCTTGTGCGTATAAACCACTTCGGCTTCACGAGAGATGGTCTCGCGGTAGGCAACCTGCGGCGCGCCGATGTTTGCTTCGACCTTGAATTCACGCTTCAAGCGGTCAACCAGGATATCGAGGTGAAGTTCGCCCATGCCCTTCATGATGGTCTGACCGGATTCAATGTCGGTCTCAACCCGGAAGGATGGATCCTCGGCGGCCAGACGTGCCAGACCGGCGGACATTTTTTCTTGGTCCGCTTTTGTCTTAGGCTCGACCGCGATCTCGATAACCGGATCAGGGAAGGTCATCGTTTCAAGAACCACCGGATCGGAAATGGAACACAGAGTGTCACCGGTTGTAGTGTCCTTGAGGCCAGCCAACGCGATGATGTCGCCCGCGAATGCTTCTTGAATTTCTTCACGATCGTTCGAGTGCATCATCATCATACGACCTACGCGCTCTTTCTTGCCTTTGGTCGAGTTCAAGAGCGTGTCGCCCTTGTTCAACTTACCGGAGTAGATGCGTGTAAACGTCAACGAACCGACAAAAGGGTCGTTCATGATTTTGAAAGCAAGTCCAGAGAACGCCATATCATCATCCGCGCGGCGCGGAATGTTACGTGTTTCTGTTTCGTCGCCTGGCTTAAAGCCCATGTAGTCGACAACATCCAACGGAGAAGGAAGGTAGTCGATGACAGCATTCAACAGAGGCTGAACACCTTTGTTCTTGAAGGCAGAACCGCAGAGGACGGGGATGAACTTGATGCCCAGTGTGCCTTTGCGGATCAGCTTGCGCAGCGTTTCGACGTCGGGCTCAGCGCCGTCCATCAGATAGTTTTCCATGGCTTCATCGTCCATCTCGACCGCAGTCTCGATAAGATGCGCACGCCATTCGTCGGCCAGGTCTTTCAACTCGGCACGGATTTCGCGCTGTTCCCAGCTTGCGCCCAGATCTTCACCGGCCCAGACCCATTCTTTCATGGTGACCAGGTCGATCATGCCTTCCAGCTCGTTCTCGGCACCGATCGGAATTTGGATCGGCGCTGGTGTTGCACCGGTACGGTCTTTGATCATCTTCACGCAGTTGAAGAAGTCAGCGCCGATTTTGTCCATTTTGTTGACGAAGACGATCCGCGGAACTTTATAGCGGTCGGCCTGACGCCAAACGGTTTCGGTCTGCGGTTCAACACCGGCGTTGGCGTCAAGAACGGCAACCGCGCCGTCAAGAACGGCCAGCGAACGTTCAACTTCGATGGTGAAGTCAACGTGGCCAGGGGTGTCGATGATGTTCATCCGGTACTTGGTGTCGGATGTTGCGTCTGCCTCTGGCAATTCCTGGCGCTGCCAGAAAGTGGTCGTCGCAGCAGAGGTAATGGTGATGCCGCGTTCCTGTTCCTGCTCCATCCAGTCCATCGTCGCGGCACCGTCGTGCACCTCGCCGATGTTGTGGGATTTGCCGGTATAGAACAGGATCCGTTCGGAGCAGGTCGTTTTGCCTGCGTCGATGTGGGCCATGATGCCGAAGTTACGGTAGCGTTGGAGCGGATAGTCGCGTGCCATGGGGCTGCTTCCTCGAAAATATCTGAAACGGATAAGTCGCGTCCCGGTACGGGACGCGACGAGAACGGCTTATGCCGCCCGAATTACCAGCGGTAGTGGCTGAATGCTTTGTTCGCGTCAGCCATCTTGTGGGTGTCTTCCCGCTTCTTGACAGCGGTACCACGTGACTGGACAGCATCCAGAAGTTCGCCGGCAAGGCGTTCTTCCATTGTGTTTTCGTTGCGCGAACGGGACGCTTTGATCAACCAGCGGATCGCCAGTGCTTCGCGACGCTCGGGGCGCACTTCAACCGGGACCTGATAGGTCGCACCACCGACGCGGCGCGAACGCACTTCGACGGACGGTTTGATGTTGTCCAGCGCTTCGTGGAAAACTTCAATCGGTGCGCGCTTGATCTTGTCTTCAACACGGGTCATCGCGTTATAGACGATACGCTCTGCGACTGACTTCTTTCCGTCAATCATCAGGTTGTTCATGAACTTGGTAAGAACCAGATCACCATACTTGGCATCTGGCAGGACTTCGCGTTTTTCAGCGGCGTGACGGCGTGACATTGGTAACTCCTAATTCATTTACCGTTTGAACAAACGGAAGCCTTAACTTGACAAGTGCCGGCACCATCTCGGGCCTCACACTCTGCCAGGGCGCGTGCATGGGATGCAGAGGCTGTTTTAAAACCGTAGCTGATGCCGGTTTGCTTCATGGACTTTGAAGTCTCGGATGCGGCAAGCGCACCACAGGAATCTTCGAGCCAAACGCCGACCTTGCACCCCTTGCCACCGGCAGCCTTGCAAAATTTCAGTGCAGAAGCTTCTGCGGCTTTTCGGCTATCAAGGTTCCAGGAACGACCATATTTGTCGCTTTGGATACTATAGGCAATAGCGCCAAAAGTCTGTGCAGCAGCCGACTGCGCAACGGTCGCGATGACCAATGCGACAGCTGTTGTAGCGATGCGGTTCATTTCGGACGCTTAGCCCCGTACTTCGAACGGCGCTGCTTACGATCCTTGACGCCTTGGGTATCCAATACGCCGCGCAGGATGTGGTAACGCACACCGGGAAGGTCTTTTACACGACCGCCTCGGATCAGAACAACAGAGTGTTCCTGAAGGTTGTGCGATTCACCCGGGATATAGCTGATAACTTCGAAACCGTTGGTCAGGCGCACTTTGGCAACCTTACGCATGGCCGAGTTCGGCTTTTTTGGAGTGGTTGTATAAACACGCGTACAAACGCCACGCTTCTGCGGGCATTCCTGCAAGTGCATGGATTTCGAACGTTTGATTTTAGGCTGGCGCGGTTTGCGGATCAGCTGCTGGATCGTTGGCATTCCGGTTTTATCCCCGTTTAGCTCACATAAGTGGTGCATCAGGGCGAACCCCAGTGCGGTTTCAAATTCGGTCGCTTCGCACGTCCACGAAGCCTATCATTAAGCTCGCACCGGTGGTGCAAAGCAAAATCACCGCAGCGTTTCCGTACCGAGGAAAACGAGGCGGTGGGGTAACAGAGGATCGAGTCAGCATTAGACCGGATCGTGACCACAGTAGATATGATGTCGGCAAAGCAGGGCTAGCCCTACATCCGAGATATGGCGCGTATAGGCAGAGTCGCCCCCACTGTCAACAGTGGCTGTCCACCTGCCCTGCGCCAGCCGCTCCAAAAATTGGAGCTTGCTAAACTGCAAGCCTCTCTCGCATATTCCAGCACTATTCACCATGCAGCCCGAGGGGAAAAATCGTGCAGGTCATCGGTCTTTGCCGCTTCTCATATCCCTGCCT
The DNA here is from genome assembly GCF_056859255.1 of Sulfitobacter sp. L-8. NCBI lineage: Bacteria > Pseudomonadati > Pseudomonadota > Alphaproteobacteria > Rhodobacterales > Roseobacteraceae > Sulfitobacter > Sulfitobacter sp. L-8. The sequence continues at coordinate 15,515 of NZ_JBSXOD010000011.1, read as the reverse complement.
CGGCGGATTTCAGGTTGGCCACGACAGTATCGAAGCCCGAATAGATTACCTTTACGACCCCGTCAGGTTGGAAGAACGCTTTCGCCTTTTTGAAACGGTCGCCCTGCCCGGATTGAAAGCCCAGACAGACGTTGACTTTGAGCTGCTTGTTGTTGTCGGGACCAGCCTGCCGAAGCCCCATCTGGAAAGATTGCACGATCTGGTCGGCACAATTCCCCAGGTTCGGGTCATCACAGAACCGCCGCGCCCACACCGAGAGGTGATGAAAGAAATTTTGAACAAGGCGCGACGTGACCCTTCGCGGCCATGTGCGCAGTTCAGGTTCGACGACGACGACGCGGTGGGGGTCGATTTTATCGCCAAGCTTCGCAAGGCGATAGATGATAGCGCACCGTTGCTTGTCCAGCACAAGAGCGTCGCATTGGATTGGAACAAGGGCTTCATCGCTGAATTCGGTGCCCACGGGATACGCGCCACCCCAACATTTCGGCCTTTTTATACCGCCGCGCTGGCGATGTTCGTCAACGGCAACTGCCCTCTCACCATCATGAACTTCGCACATGACAAGCTGCCCCGCTTCATGCCAGCCATAAGTTTCCCCGATCAAGCGATGTATATCCGTGGTCACAACGATTTTAACGATTCACGGCAAAAACCCACCAGACAGGTTGAACTGACGGTTTTGTCCGATGACCAGATCGAGCTGTTCCAAAACCGCTTTGCCATCGACATCGATACAGTTCGCGCCGCATATCGATCGGACTAAAGCGGGGGCAAGGGGCGCGTGGTCTTGCGCTCTCGGTAAAGTGTGAACAACCCTGTCGCCGCGACGATCGCAGCCCCCGCCAATGTTGATGGCACCGGCCAATCTCCGAACACAAACCACCCCAGGATCAACGCCCAGATCAACCCGGTATAGCGGAACGGCGCGATAAACGACACATCACCAACGCGCATTGTCTGTACGCTCAGGTAATAACCGATCAGCACAAAGAAAGCAGCAGCCGTGATCGCGACCCAGTGCGTCGTCGAAACCGGCTGCCACGGGGTGGATAGTTGAGCGAAGGCGGAAAATCCCGTTACCGACAACACCGCAGCAAGCGTCACGGTCATAGAGGGCACCGCTTTTGATAACCTGCGCGTGCTAAGGTCCCGGACTGTCACGAAAAATACCGCGACCAGCGCATAAACGGACCACACGTTGAAACCGTCGGTACCGGGCTTGACGATAAGCAGCACGCCGGCGAAACCCACCAGGATCGCCGAAAATCGCCGCCACCCGACTTTCTCCCGGTACACCAGCGCTGCCCCCAACGTGACCGTCAACGGCAATGATTGCAAAATTGCACTAAGGTTCGCCAAAGGCATGTTGAACAGCGCCGTTACAAAGAAATAGCTCGCGCCCACTTCGGCCGCCGAGCGGATTGCCACCAGTTTCCAATCCCGGCGGCCAAGTCGAAGGTGCATCGGCCCCAACCGCCCCCAGAGCACCAGAATAAGGGTAATCGAGATCAGCCCGCGCAGGAACAACAGTTGAAAAAGTGGGACAGCGCCGCCAGTAGTCTTGGTCATCGTATCGTTCAAAACGAAGGCCGCCATGGAGCCCATCATGAACAAAGCTCCGATTAGATTTGGCGACATGGTATGACTTTCAATTCGTTAGGTTAACTTACCATTGACTTAAGCCTGCGCGGAAAACCAGAGCAATTTCGACCGATCGCACGTCATATTCATGTAACTCAAAACCTCAGGACGTGACCCAACGAAAAAGCCCCCGCCGGTTGCACGGCGGGGGCTCTCAGTTTACCAGATCAGCTTAGATTGAATATCAGCTGCGGCTTTCGTCATCGTCATTGATGGCAGTGTTGAACACATCACCCCCGACAACATCATCAGAAGCAGCGGCCTGCGGTGCCGCCAGGCGTGCGGCGGTCTCGGCCTCTTCGCGACGGGCTTCGATAACCACGTTGTCCCGATCAGCCGCAACTTTGCGCATCTGCTGGGTCGCACCACCGGTACCGGCTGGAATCAGACGGCCAACGATGACGTTTTCCTTAAGACCGACCAGCTTGTCGCGCTTACCTTGCACCGACGCTTCGGTGAGCACGCGAGTGGTTTCCTGGAACGACGCCGCCGAGATGAAGCTGCGGGTTTGCAGCGACGCCTTGGTGATGCCCAACAAGATCGGTTCGCCTGTCGCCGGGCGGCCCCCCTTGGAGATCGCTTTCTCGCAGGCGTGATCGAACTCCTGCTTGTCCACGTGTTCGCCTTTCAACAGCGTTGTATCGCCGCTGTCTTGGACTTCCCACTTCTGCAACATCTGACGTACGATGACTTCAATGTGCTTGTCGTTGATCTTCACACCTTGGAGACGGTAAACATCCTGCACTTCGTCGATCATATAGTCAGCCAGCGCTTCGACACCCATAATCGCAAGGATGTCATGCGGCGCAGGGTTGCCGTCCATGATGTAATCGCCCTTCTGGACAAAGTCACCTTCCGCAACGGGAATGTGCTTGCCCTTAGGCACCATGTATTCGACCTTGTGATCCGGATCTTCAGAGCTCTCGATCGCGATGCGACGCTTGTTCTTGTAGTCCTTGCCATAACGCACGTAACCGTCGATTTCTGCGATAATCGCGTGGTCTTTAGGGCGACGCGCCTCAAAGAGTTCCGCCACACGAGGCAGACCACCGGTAATGTCCTTGGTCTTGGCACCTTCACGCGGAATGCGCGCAACGATGTCACCGGCCTTGATTTCGGTCTGGTCCTCAACGGACAGAACGGCATCAACAGACATTGGGTAGGTCACCGGGTTACCCGCATCGTTGCGGACCGGTTCACCATCGGGATCGACCAGAATGATTTCCGGCTTCAGTTCGTTGCCTTTGGGGGCAGCGCGCCAGTCGATAACGATCTTCTGGGTCATGCCTGTCGCATCATCCGTCTCGTCCTTGACCGCGATCCCCGACACAAGGTCAACGAATTTGGTCATGCCGGACTTCTCGGCGATGATCGGCAGGGTGTATGGATCCCATTCAAACAGTTTGTCACCACGCAGGATGGATTGCCCCTCCTTGACAAACAGCTTGGTACCATACCCAACCTTGTGGCTGGAACGTTCATCGCCATTGTCGTCGACGATGGACAGCTTCATGTTCCGGCCCATGACCATGATCTCGCCGGCGGCGTTCTCAAGTGTCTGGGCATTTTCAAAGACAATCTTGCCCGACTGGGATGCTTCCAGGAACGATTGCTGGCCACCTTGCGCAACACCACCAATGTGGAAAGTACGCATGGTCAACTGTGTGCCAGGTTCACCAATCGACTGTGCGGCGATAATGCCGACAGCTTCACCCTGGTTCACCAGGGTACCACGCGCAAGGTCACGACCATAGCACATGGCGCAAACGCCCTCTTCGGCCTCACATGTCAGCGGGCTGCGGATGCGTGCGGATTGAACAGCCGCTTCGTCGATGATGTCGGCCAGACGTTCGTCGATGATTGTCTGCGCAGGAACCAACACTTCGTCGGTACCCGGACGCAGGATATCATCTGCCGCGACACGACCCAGCAGACGTTCGGCCAAGGACGACACGACCTCACCATCGTTGACGGCTGCTTCGGCTGTGATCGCGGTTTCGGTGCCACAGTCGTGCATACGAACGATACAATCCTGTGCCACGTCCACCAGACGACGGGTCAGGTAACCCGAGTTCGCTGTTTTCAAAGCGGTATCCGACAAACCCTTACGGGCACCGTGGGTGGAGTTGAAGTACTCCAGAACGGTTAGACCTTCTTTAAAGTTCGAGATAATCGGCGTTTCGATGATGTCGCCGTTCGGCTTCGCCATCAGACCGCGCATCCCGCCCAGCTGTTTCATCTGTGTGACCGAGCCACGCGCACCGGAGTGCGCCATCATGTACACCGAGTTCGGCTCCATCACGGCGCCCTCATCGTTGCGACGTTCGGCCGAAATGGCACCCATCATCGCGTCGGTGACCTTGTCGTTACACTTGGACCAGGCATCGACGACTTTGTTGTACTTTTCACCCTGAGTGATCAGGCCGTCCATGTACTGCTGTTCAAAGTCCTTGACCTGCTCGCGCGTCTCGTCAACCAAGGTCCACTTGGTCTCCGGGATCAGCATGTCGTCCTTACCGAAGGAGATGCCGGCACGGAAAGCTTCGCGGAAGCCCATGGTCATGATCTGGTCACAGAAGATAACGGATTCCTTCTGACCACAGTAGCGGTAGACCGTATCGATGACCTGCTGCACTTCTTTCTTGCGCAGCAAACGGTTGACCAGATCGAAAGGTGCCTTGGCGTTCAGCGGCAACAGCGCACCAAGGCGAATACGGCCCGGTGTGGTATCGTAACGCTTCATTACCTCGTTGCCTTCGGCATCAATCTGCTTGATCCGCGCCTTGATCTTCGAGTGCAGGTGAACCGCACCTGCGCCAAGCGCGTGCTCGACCTCTTCGACAGAGCCGAACACCATGCCCTGGCCGGGCATGCCTTCGCGTTCAAGGGTCGTGTAGTACAGACCCAAGATCATATCCTGCGAAGGAACGATGATGGGCGCACCGTTTGCAGGCGACAGAACGTTGTTCGTCGACATCATCAGAACGCGTGCTTCCAGCTGTGCTTCAAGCGACAGCGGAACGTGAACGGCCATCTGGTCACCGTCAAAGTCGGCGTTGAAGGCGGAACAGACCAGCGGGTGAAGCTGAATCGCCTTACCTTCGATCAGAACCGGTTCGAACGCCTGAATGCCAAGACGGTGCAGCGTTGGCGCACGGTTCAGCATGACGGGGTGTTCGCGGATCACCTCGTCCAGGATGTCCCACACTTCGGGACGCTCTTTTTCAACCAGCTTCTTGGCTTGCTTCACGGTCGACGAAAGACCTTTGGCCTCCAAGCGCGAGTAAATGAACGGCTTGAACAGCTCGAGCGCCATCTTCTTGGGCAGACCGCACTGGTGCAGCTTCAGTTCGGGGCCGGTCACAATGACAGAACGACCGGAGAAGTCGACGCGCTTGCCCAAAAGGTTTTGACGGAAGCGACCTTGCTTACCTTTCAGCATGTCGGACAGCGATTTCAGCGGGCGCTTGTTGGCACCGGTGATCACGCGGCCGCGACGGCCGTTGTCGAACAATGCGTCGACAGATTCCTGCAACATCCGCTTCTCGTTGCGGACGATGATGTCAGGCGCGCGCAGTTCGATCAGACGCTTCAAACGGTTGTTCCGGTTGATGACGCGGCGATACAGATCGTTCAGATCCGACGTCGCAAAGCGACCACCATCCAGCGGCACCAGTGGGCGCAGTTCTGGCGGGATAACCGGAATGACAGTCATGACCATCCACTCGGGCCGGTTGCCGGATTCGAGGAACGATTCAACAACCTTCAAACGCTTGATGATCTTCTTTGGCTTCAGCTCGCCTGTCGCCTCTTTCAGGTCGGCACGCAGTTGGTCTGCTTCGGCTTCAAGATCGATCGCCGCCAGCATTTCGCGGATCGCTTCTGCACCGATATTCGCGGTGAAAGCATCCATGCCGTAAGCATCCTGAGCGTCCATATACTCTTCTTCGGTCATCATCTGACCGTAAGTTAAGTCTGTAAGACCGGGTTCGATCACGACATAGTTTTCAAAGTACAAAACCCGTTCGAGATCGCGCAATGTCATGTCCAGCATCAGGCCGATGCGCGATGGCAGCGACTTGAGGAACCAGATATGCGCAACCGGCGACGCCAGTTCGATGTGGCCCATCCGCTCGCGGCGGACCTTTTGCAGCGTCACTTCGACACCACATTTTTCACAGACAACGCCGCGATATTTCATGCGCTTGTATTTACCACACAGGCATTCATAGTCCTTGATCGGGCCAAAGATACGCGCGCAGAACAAACCGTCACGCTCTGGCTTGAACGTCCGGTAGTTAATAGTTTCGGGTTTCTTGATTTCACCGAACGACCACGACAAGATACGCTCTGGCGATGCCAAAGATACCTTGATCTCGTCAAACGTCTTCATCGGCGCGACGGGGTTGAACGGGTTGTTTGTCAGTTCCTGGTTCATCTTAAATCCTTAGATTAGTCTCGAAAGCGAAAGAGAGGGGGCCCGATTTCGACGCCGAAACCGGGCCGGAATTTAGAAAATTCCGGTGCTGCCCTTACTCGTCTTCTTCCGCATCCAGGAGTTCCATGTTCAGGCCGAGGCCACGGACTTCTTTGACCAGAACGTTGAACGATTCCGGAATACCGGCTTCGAAATTGTCCTCGCCTTTGACAATGCTCTCGTACACTTTTGTACGGCCAGCAACGTCGTCCGATTTCACGGTCAGCATTTCCTGCAAGGTGTATGCAGCGCCGTAAGCTTCCAAAGCCCAGACCTCCATCTCACCAAAGCGCTGACCACCGAACTGCGCTTTACCGCCCAACGGCTGCTGGGTGACCAGCGAGTATGGACCGGTTGAACGCGCGTGGATCTTGTCATCCACAAGGTGGTGCAGTTTCAGCAGGTATTTGACGCCGACAGTCACGGGACGGGCAAACTGCTCGCCTGTGCGACCATCGAACAGCACCGACTGACCGGATGTATCGAAACCGGCCCGTGTCAGGCTGTCATTGACATCTGCTTCCTTGGCGCCATCGAAGACTGGCGTTGCGATCGGCACACCGCGGGTAACGTTACCCGCCGCTTCCAGCAACGTATCTTCGTCCATACCAGCGATACCTTCGTCATAGACGTCGGCACCATAGGCATGGCTCATCGCGTCGCGGACAGGTGTCAAATCGCCAGAGCGCTTATATTCCTGAAGCGCCTCGTCGATATTGATGCCCAAGCCGCGCGCAGCCCAGCCCATGTGGGTTTCAAGGATCTGTCCGACGTTCATCCGCGACGGAACACCCAGCGGGTTCAAACAGAAGTCAACCGGCGTACCGTCTGCAAGAAACGGCATGTCTTCCATCGGTACAACCTTGGAAATAACACCCTTGTTGCCGTGACGACCGGCCATCTTATCGCCCGGTTGCAGCTTGCGCTTCACCGCGACGAATACTTTGACCATCTTCATCACACCCGGGGGCAGATCGTCCCCACGGCGAACTTTTTCGACCTTATCCTCAAAGCGCGCGTCCAAGGTCCGTTTCTGGATCTCGTACTGCTCGTTCAGGGCTTCGACGATTTTCGCGTCGTCTTCGTCAGCCAAGGCCAACTGCCACCACTGACCACGGGACAATTGATCGTCCAGCAACTCCTCGGTGATCGGGCTATTCGCCTTAACACCCTTCGGGCCTTTGACAGCAACCTTACCAAGGATCATCTCGCGCAGACGTGCATAGATGTTCCGGTCAAGGATACCAAGTTCATCGTCACGGTCACGGGCAAGGCGTTCAACCTCTTCCCGCTCGATCTGCAAGGCACGTTCGTCTTTTTCAACGCCGTGACGGTTGAAGACACGCACCTCAACAACCGTTCCGAAGTCACCCGGTTTAACCCGCAGCGACGTATCGCGTACGTCCGATGCTTTTTCACCAAAGATGGCACGCAAAAGTTTTTCTTCTGGTGTCATCGGGCTTTCACCCTTTGGCGTGATCTTCCCAACAAGAATATCGCCCGGTTCAACATCCGCGCCGATGTACACGATGCCAGCCTCGTCGAGGTTGCGCAGCGCTTCTTCACCGACGTTCGGAATGTCGCGGGTAATTTCCTCTGGCCCGAGCTTTGTATCGCGTGCAGCCACTTCGAATTCTTCAATGTGGATCGACGTGAATACGTCATCGCGCGAAACACGCTCGGAGATCAGGATGGAGTCTTCGTAGTTGTAACCGTTCCAGGGCATGAACGCGACAATCACGTTCTTGCCAAGCGCCAGCTCACCCATGTCGGTCGATGGACCGTCAGCGATAACCTGACCTTTTTGAACTGTCTCACCTACTTTCACCAGCGGGCGCTGGTTGATACAGGTGTTCTGGTTCGAACGCTGGAACTTGCGCATGCGGTAGATGTCTACGCCTGCATCGCCCAGCTCAAGGTCTTCTGTCGCACGGATAACGATACGGCTGGCGTCGACTTGGTCGATGATACCACCACGTTTCGCCATATAGGCCGCACCGGAATCCCGTGCGACGACTTCTTCGATACCGGTTCCTACCAGTGGTGCTTCGGCTTGAAGCAAAGGCACCGCCTGACGTTGCATGTTCGAGCCCATCAAGGCCCTGTTCGCATCGTCGTTTTCAAGAAAAGGGATCAAGGACGCAGCGACCGAGACCAACTGTTTAGGCGAAACGTCAATCAAATCAACGCTTTCGGAAGGCGACAGCGTATAGTCACCCGATTTCCGCGTCGACACCAGATCGTTGACGAACTTCATGTTCTCATCAAGGTTCGCGTTCGCCTGCGCCACAGTGTGACGCATTTCTTCGGTCGCGGACATGTACTGCACATCATCGGAAACCACACCGTTCGTCACCTTGCGGTAGGGTGTTTCGATAAAGCCGTATTTGTTCACGCGGGCGAATGTTGCCAAAGAGTTGATCAGACCAATGTTCGGACCTTCGGGCGTTTCAATCGGACACATGCGACCATAGTGGGTCGCGTGAACGTCGCGCACCTCAAAACCGGCACGTTCGCGGGTCAGGCCGCCTGGCCCAAGCGCTGAAAGACGGCGCTTGTGCGTCACCTCGGACAGCGGGTTGGTTTGGTCCATGAACTGCGACAGCTGGCTGGAGCCGAAGAATTCACGCACCGCAGCAGCAGCTGGCTTCGCGTTGATCAGGTCTTGTGGCATGACAGTGTCGATCTCGACCGAGGACATACGTTCCTTGATCGCGCGCTCCATCCGGAGCAGGCCGACGCGGTACTGGTTTTCCATCAGTTCGCCAACGGAGCGTACACGACGGTTACCAAGGTGGTCGATGTCGTCGATATCGCCACGGCCGTCGCGCAGATCAACCAGCGCCTTGATACAGGCGACGATATCGTCACGATCCAGCGTGCGCTGAGTGTCTTCTCTGTCAAGTGCCAGACGCATGTTCATCTTCACGCGGCCAACCGCGGAAAGGTCATAGCGGTCCGCATCAAAGAACAGCGTGTCGAACAGGTTCGACGCGGCTTCGACTGTGGGCGGCTCGCCCGGGCGCATCACGCGGTAGATGTCCATGAGCGCGGTGTCGCGGTTCATGTTCTTATCTGCCGCCATGGTGTTACGCATGTAGGGGCCGACGTTGATGTTGTCGATGTCGAGAAGTGGGATCTCGGTGATGCCCGCGTCGATCAGCTCTTTCGCTGTACCGCCGATGAGCGTGCCGTCTTTGTCATGCTCAAGCGTAATCTCGTCACCGGCTTCGACATAAATCGCACCGGTTTCTTCGTTGATGATGTCACGCGCAGCGAACTTGCCCGCGATGTGATCGAAGGGCAGCAGCAACTCGGTCACCTTGCCTTCGTCGATCAACTGCTTGACGGCCCGAGGTGTAACTTTCTTGCCCTTCTCGAACAGGATTTCGCCTGTAGCAGCATCCACGAGGTCATAGGTCGGACGTGTGCCCCGCACACGGTCCGGATAGAACGGTGCGACCCAGCCCTTACCATCTCTCAGTGTGTAGCTAATGGTATTGTAGTAGGCGTTCATGATCGCTTCTTGATCAAGACCGAGCGCATACAGCAACGTGGTGACAGGCAGCTTACGACGACGGTCAATACGTGCAAACACGATGTCCTTGGCGTCGAACTCAAAGTCCAGCCAAGAACCACGGTATGGGATGATCCGGCATGCAAACAGAAGCTTACCTGAAGAGTGCGTCTTACCCTTGTCATGGTCAAAGAACACGCCCGGCGAACGGTGCATCTGAGAAACGATCACGCGCTCGGTGCCGTTCACGACAAAGGTGCCGTTCGGCGTCATCAACGGCATATCGCCCATAAAGACATCTTGTTCTTTGATGTCTTTTACCGATTTTGCGCCTGTGTCTTCATCAATATCGAACACGATCAACCGCAGCGTCACCTTAAGAGGCGCGCTATAGGTCATGTCGCGTTGCTGACATTCCTCTACATCGTATTTGGGCTTTTCCAGCTCGTACTTGACATACTCAAGCACGGAGGTCTCGTTAAAGTCCTTGATAGGGAAAACCGACTGAAAAACGCCTTGGATGCCGTCGCCATCTGTTGGCGTCTCTGCATCGCCGGAGCGTAAGAACAGATCATAAGAAGATTTTTGAACCTCAATCAGGTTCGGCATTTCCAGCACTTCGCGGATTTTGCCATAATATTTGCGTAGACGTTTCTGGCCAAGGAAGGATTGCGCCATGTGTCATGTCACCTTTCGTGTCTCTTGCCGAGCACGCCATCACCGGGGCCGTGATGCGCGCCCATAAGAGCGGTAAATCCTGATCAATTCTTGAGGCACGTCCCACCGTACCTCTTCCGACCTTTAGGACCTATCCAGAGAAGCATTTCACTCGAAATACTTTTCAAAACAGATCAGGCTGGACAAGGAAGCACCCCATCCAGCCTTTGTTTTTACGGGCTGTCCCGAAACATCAAGTGCTTCGGTCCGTTTTCATCACTAAAAAACGGCACCCTGATCTAGTGGCTTACGCCAGTTCAACTTCTGCGCCAGCTGCTTCCAGCTTGGCTTTGACTTCTTCGGCTTCGGCTTTGTCGACGCCTTCTTTGATCTTGCCGCCAGCTTCAACCAGATCCTTGGCTTCTTTCAGACCAAGACCGGTGATGCCGCGAACTTCTTTGATCACGTTGATTTTGGATGCGCCGGCGTTCTTCAGAACGACGTCGAATTCTGTCTTCTCTTCTTCAGCAGCGCCACCATCGGCAGGGCCAGCCATCATCACTGCGCCGCCAGCTGCGGGCTCGATGCCATACTCGTCCTTGAGGATGGTTTTCAGTTCTTGTGCTTCAAGCAGTGTCAGACCAACGATCTCTTCTGCCAGTTTTTTCAGATCAGCCATGTTTAGCTCTTTCCGTTAACGATATGTGTGTTCCAACGCGAGTGTTCAACCCTGCGCCAGCTTGACGAGATTGCTTTACGCAGCCGCCTTGTCCTCGATGGTGGACAAGATGGAAGCAATGTTGCTTGCAGGTGCGCCAATGGCCCCGGCGATGTTCGATGCTGGTGCGCCCAACATGCCCGCGATTGTGGCGATAAGTTCGTCACGCGAAGGCATTTTGGACACGGCTTCGACACCGGCGACGTCCAGTGCGTTCTCTCCCATTGCGCCGCCAAGAATAACAAACTTTGCATTCTCTTTAGCGAATTCCTGAGCCACCTTGGCACCAGCCACGGGGTCTTCGGAATAGGTAAGAACAGTCATACCCGTCAGGAGATCAGCAATGCTTGCGCACGGCTTTCCGTCCAGGGCAATTTTGGCGAGCCTGTTTTTGGCAACACGCACGGCCCCGCCCGCAGCGCGAGCGCGCGCACGAAGGTCCTGCATTTCAGCAACTGTCAGACCGACGTAGTGGCTAACCACAACAACGCCAGAGCTTTCAAAGATTTGGCCGAGCTCGTCGACCAACTGTTCTTTCTGGGCTCTATCCACAGTTTCACTCCAAATCTGGGGGTTACCCCCCGGCTCTATTAAGTCTGCTTGCGCAAACAGTCTTGGTCCATTTTACGGGAATAAGCCAAAATGCCCCCACGCTTACGCGAACGGTAATTCTTGCATCTCCCATCTCAGAAAGGAAATTAAGGCATGCGCCACCCTTCGTCTCGGACAGAAGACTCACCCGCGTGATATGCAGGTGAATCGAGGGCGTTCATAGGGGGTGCGCTTACAAATGCCAAGAGCAAATATTAAACGCTCCGAAATGAATGCCAAAATGAAAGGGCCTCACGCGTGCAGCATGAGGCCCCTCCGATAAACAACCGAAACCGAATTACTCGGTAACAGCGCTGTCCACTTCTACGGTGACGCCTGGGCCCATGGTAGAGCTCAGGGCGATCTTTTTCATGTAGGTTCCTTTGGAACCGGCGGGCTTCGCTTTGGAAACGGCACCGACAAAGGCACGTACGTTTTCAACCAGCTTGGCCTCATCAAAAGAAAGCTTGCCGATACCGGCATGCACAACGCCGCCCTTTTCAGCTTTGAACTGAACCTGACCACCTTTTGCGGCCTCAACAGCTTCTTTGACGTCCATTGTCACGGTGCCGATTTTTGGGTTCGGCATCAGGTTACGTGGACCCAGAACCTTGCCCAGACGACCGACGACGGGCATCATGTCAGGTGTCGCAATGCAGCGATCAAAGTCGATCTTGCCGCCTTGAACAGCTTCCATCAGGTCTTCAGCTCCGACAATGTCAGCGCCGGCAGCGGTTGCTTCTTCGGCTTTTGCACCACGTGCAAATACCGCAACGCGCACAGTTTTACCTGTGCCGTTTGGCAAACCTACAACACCGCGGACCATTTGGTCAGCGTGACGAGGGTCAACACCAAGGTTCATGGCGATTTCGATAGTCTCATCAAATTTCGCGTTTGCGTTTGCCTTGATCAGCGTCACCGCTTCTTCGACAGACATGTTTTCCTTGCCGACGAATGCTTCGCGTGCGGCGCGGGTGCGTTTTCCGATTTTTGCCATCTTACTTCACCTCAATGCCCATGGAACGGGCAGAGCCCAGAATGATCTTCATGGCCGATTCGACGTCAACCGCGCTTAGATCCGCCATTTTTGCTTCCGCGATTTCGCGCAGCTGCTTGGTGGTCACTGTCCCGATCGTTTCACGGCTTGGCGTCTTCGATCCGGAATTAACTTTAGCGGCTTTCTTCAGGTAGTAGGACGCAGGAGGCGTCTTGATGTCCATGGTGAAGGACTTGTCCTGATAGTAGCTGATAACGGTCGGGCAAGGGGCACCGGGCTCAAGGTCCGCTGTCTTGGCGTTGAACGCTTTACAGAATTCCATGATGTTGATCCCGCGCTGACCCAATGCGGGGCCGACGGGTGGGGATGGGTTTGCTTGACCCGCTTTAACTTGCAACTTCATCGTACCGACGAGTTTCTTGGCCATTGGCCTTCTCCTTTTGATGTCGGTGGACTTGCATCCACCCTACCCAATCACAACGCGTTGTGATCGTTTGCTAGCGTGGTACGGCTGAACTGCGCGCAGCTTCGCCTCCCACAAACGAACGGTGTTGCCACCGTATGGCGGGTCGCCCCGCCGATCGCTCAGACCTGTTTATTGACCTGAGTGAATTCCAGTTCGACCGGCGTTTCCCGGCCAAAGATCGACACAGACACCTTGAGGCGCTGATTATCCTCGTCGACTTCTTCGATCATGCCGTCAAAGTCCTCGAACGGGCCGTCGGCAACCTTGACCTTTTCACCCACCTCAAAGTGGATCAATGTACGTGGTGCCTCTTCGCCCTCTTGGACCCGGCCCAAGATAGCGGTCACTTCGGCGTCGCGCATCGGCATTGGCCGGCCTTGCGGGCCCAAGAACCCCGTGACCCGGTTGATCGAGTTGATCAAGTGGTAGCCACGGTCAGACATCTCCATGTGCACCAGAACGTATCCCGGCATGAAACGACGTTCCGTAGTAACTTTCTTGCCGCGCCGAACTTCAATCACCTCTTCGGTGGGAACCAACACTTCGTCGATCTGGTCCTCAAGCTCCTGCTCGGCGACCGTGGTGCGGATTTGCTCAGCGATCTTCTTTTCGAAGTTCGACAAAACGCTGACCGAATACCATCTTTTCGCCATCTGAACTCTGGTCCCTGTCTTACGATGCAGCTTTGACTACACCAAAATATTCTCAACTGATGCAGACCTGTGTCTGCTATTTCCGAACAAAAAATCGGCGCGCAACTCGAATCGCCGCACGCCCGCTGTTGATCAGGGTTGCGGGATAGCCCGCAACGGCAAATGTTTCAAGGGGCGTTAGCGCTTTTGCGGCGCTCGGATATCAATCAGCTGAACGCCGAAAGAATGTACTGCAAACCGCCTCGGATCAGAATATCGACAATGGCAAAGAACACCGCCGTCAATGCAGCAAGGATAAACACCATGACGGTGGTCAGCATCACTTCGCGGCGAGTCGGCCAGACGACCTTAGATACTTCGGAACGCACTTGCTGAATGAACTGAAGCGGGTTGACTGTGGCCATAACGGTTTTCCTGTATACGAACGATTGCTGGGATGTACCCCTCAACCTGCGCGAATTCAAGGCTTCAATCGCGCTCCAGCAGAGCGTACAGCAAAGCCTACCCTGCGACGCCGTTCAGATGACTGTCACATGACCTGTCAGTTTCCTGAGCGGCTGTGGCGATGTTACTGATATCGGGGAGGTACAACCCGGATACCAGCCGTTCTGGAAATCGATCCAGAACCGCGTCCCAACCCATTGCCAGACGGTCAAGACGCATCTGTATTTTGGCCGCTCGCGCTTGATTGCGGATCGCATAATAGCGGACAGGACGAAGGGCATGATGCCAAAAAGTTTCGTAGCCAAATACCAGATATGGTACCACACCCAAAAAGATCACCGCCAGAACAAGGGCAAGACTGACCTGCGGAAACAGAACCGCGCTGAACAGAGCTATCAGGGCGACGGTAGCGTAAAAAGTGGCTGCATCGAAAACCGCCTTGAGCCGCCTCATCTTGGCCCTGCGCAACTTGCGAATTTCCGCCGCACATTCCTGCGCACTAAGCTGGGGTGACGGGTTCGCCGCGCGCGAACGCGCATCTGTATCCTTTGGTGTCGACCTTGCCTCTGACGGATGACTGAAGCCCGAAGGGGTTGGCGGCCGTAGTCCGTCGCCATAGCTACGACGGGCAGCAGTCTCTTTCGAGATGACTTCCAGCACCGCAGCAATCACAGAATCGTCCGGTTGCGCAGACTTCGATTTTGTTTGAATGATTTTTGGCATCTCGGCTTCCTGGATATTCAGATCTCCGCGAGCTTCGCAAAGATAAACATCAATTCCATGACGAATTTGTGGCACCAATCGGGCAAGCTGCGCAGTGCGCGCCAAACAGCAATGCCGGGCTGTCGTACATGGTTTAGACGGCACAGGCCGATATCGGGAGAACAGGTGCAACAACAAGGGGTACGACGCGGCTTCGAGACACCGTCAACGCCATTCCGCTGTGAATAAATAAGCAGGATACGCCTTGTTTATATTGGCAGGGGCTGAGGGACTCGAACCCACGACCCTCGGTTTTGGAGACCGATGCTCTACCAACTGAGCTAAACCCCTATGCCGAGTGGTGAGGTAGTCTAAATTTTCTGGAGGAGCAAGGGGGTTTAGCCAAGTTGAGAGGAAAACTCGGTAATCGCGGAAACGCAAAAGCCGCCCCCTCTCGGGGACGGCTTTCGTATCTTCAACCGGCGGTGAGATGTCTCACCGAAGCGGTTTATTCGATGATCTTGGACACAACGCCCGCGCCAACGGTGCGGCCGCCTTCGCGGATCGCAAAGCGCAGACCGTCTTCCATCGCGATTGGAGCGATCAGTTCCACGTCGAATTGCAGGTTGTCGCCTGGCATGACCATTTC
>NZ_JBSXOD010000010.1:0-10686 GCF_056859255.1 Sulfitobacter sp. L-8 | reverse complement strand
CTTTGACGATCTTCTCGCCAGGGCTTTTGCGTGTTCCAGTTGTCTGTCTCATCGGCCACTCCTCAGTGGTTATGATGAGCCAACAACACTCTCTTATCAAATAACGCTATTTGGACCCATAAGCGCTGACGTCAGACAGTCGCACCTCGCCTAACACTCTGATTTTAATACTGTAATCAGCCCCTGAATCAATTGGAATCTTGAATCTCTTAGAAAGAGGTGGCAGAAAGCTTTTTCGTCAAGGGTTTTGCGTCAATGAAAAACGTTCTCATATACCTTTTGTGCCCAGCAGATGCATCCGCCAAACAGGATGCTGAGATGAAGCACTGCGGCGCGCAGCAGTGAGACTACTCGGTATCTTATTTGATAGCACACCCGTCGCCTCGGCGACCAAGCAATTACTTTATCCCCGGCGGGGGGCAGAGCAACCTCGGGGCTACATGCCTCGATCTATGGCGAAGCCGGACCGGCCGGCGGCTTCGAAGAGAACAGGCGTTCGTGGCGCGCACCGAAAGTCTGTTTTTCTTTCCATCCCACCAAACTACAAGGTTTAACCCGCGACGAGCTAAAAAACTGAACACCAGCAACTTAAAACTTAATAAGATTTGAAACGCATGACTTGGAGGACCGTTACTAAGGCAGTCAGTTCACCAGCGGTGCTTGGGTCGACTTGCTGATCGACGCAAATCCCAGGGTCACCCAAATTGTGAATTTTAGGTTTTCTCCCAATATTCAGCCCGAAGCAATCTTTTGAGCAGTTTCCCTGTTTCGGTGCGGGGCAAGGTGCTGCGGAACTCTATGCTGCGCGGACATTTGATCGACGATAGTTTCGATCTGCAATAGTCGAGAAGTTTGGTTTGCAGGATTTCGGACCCCTCATATGAGGGCAGCAACTGGACCACCGCGTGAACCGCTTCCCCAAAATCCTCGTGCGGAATGCCAATCACTGCTGCATCAAGCACCGCCGGATGGCTCAGCAGCGTGTCTTCAGTCTCCTGCGGATAAACATTCACTCCACCGGAGATGATCATAAATGACTTGCGATCGGTCAAGTACAGATAGCCTTCCTTATCAAGGCGACCGATATCCCCGAGCGTCGTCCAGCCTTCAGCATTCGTCGAGCGCTGGGTTTTTTCCGGGTCTTTGTGATAGGTGAACTGCTGGCCGTTCTGAAAATATATCTCACCCTCCTGACCGGTCGGCACCTCATTGCCCTCGGCGTCACAGATATGGATAACACCAAGTTTGGCCTGCCCTACAGAGCCGGGATGTGCGCGCCATTCAGGGCTCGTGATGGCGGTGAAGCCGTTGTTTTCCGTGCCTGCGTAGTATTCATGAATAATGTCGCCCCACCATTCCAGCATCTGCTGCTTGACCTCGATTGGACAGGGTGCCGCCGCGTGAACAGCCATTTGCATCGAGGAAAGATCAAATTGGCGCCGCAGGGCTTCGGGCAGTTTCAACAGCCGCACGAACATGGTGGGCACCCATTGGCTGTGGGTAATGCGGTATTTCTCGATAAGGCGCAGCGCCCCTTCCGCATCGAACCTGTCCATGACCACCGCAGTACCACCTGATTTAATCGTCACCATCGAATGTCGCAGTGGGGCTGCATGATACAACGGTGCAGGCGACAGATAGCGCGTGTCAGGCCCGTAGCCGAATAGTCCCGACAGCAGATCGACAAGCATGGTGCGCGTGCCGATTGGTGCTGACTCAAGCGGCCATTTTATCCCTTTGGGTCGGCCTGTTGTCCCCGAAGAGTAGAGCATATCCAGCCCTTGTGCTTCGTCGGCGAGAGGTATCGATGGCTGCTCGGCCATGGCTTCCGACCATGAAGCAAGGCCGCCCCTCTCTTCGCCAACCACCATGATTTCGCAGGTACCTGCAAGGGTTTCGGTCAGTGTTGACAGCAGTCCGGCAAACCGGCCGCTCGTGATCAACATCTGTGCATCGCAATCACCGAGGATATAGCTGATCTCCTCGGGGCCCAGATGGGTGCTGATGGTGGTATAGTAGACCCCGGCCCGGTCTGCGGCAAAACAGACCTCCAACATCTCGCGGCGGTTCTCCGTGAGGATCGCGATGTGATCGCCTTGATTCAACCCTGCTGCCCGCAAGACCCGCGCGCCTTGGTTCGCGCGTTTTTCAAGCATCCCGAAGGTGACGGTTTCGCCGGTGGCAGCCATGATAAAGGCCGCCTTGTCCGCAGGGTGATTGCGGGGCTGATAAGAGACGTCGATCTGGGGCATATCAGAACTCGATGAGGGTTTTGCCGAAATGGCCGCCGGTTCGAAGGTGGGTCATCGCTTCTTTGAGTTCGGCAAATCGGAAAGTTTCGCCGAGCACGGGGCGCAACTCGTGCTGGGCCATAGCGCGCAACATCGCCTCGAACCCGTCACGGTGGCCGACAGTGACGCCCTGCAGCCGTACTTGTCTCGCTACGATGGGGCCAAGCGATGCCTCGATGTTAAGCCCCGATAGCACCCCGATCATCGACAGCGTGCCGCCTGGCCGAACTGCCCGTAGCGATAGCGGCAAGGTCTGTGCGCCTCCCAGCTCGATAATATTGTCATAACCGCCGCGATCGGCGGTGAGAGGACGGCTGGCACGGGCCCAGTCTTCCTCGGTTCGGTAATTGATCGTGGCATCAGCACCCATGTCAGTGACGCGGGTCAGCTTTTCGTCGCTGGAGGAGATCACGGTGACATGCGCGCCCTGCATCTTGGCGAAAGCGAGCGCGAAAAGCGCGACGCTGCCGGTGCCCTGCACCAGAACCTTGTCGCCAGCGCGGGTCTTGCCGTGGGTGACGACTGCGCTCCATGCGGTAAGGGCCGCGCAGGGCAGGGTGGCGGCCTCGGCATCGCTGAGGTAGTCGGGCACCTTCACCACGCCTTCGGCTGAGAGGCAAATACGGTCGGCCATGACCCCGTCAAGCGGCCCCCCCAGAGCAGAGGCAAACCGCTCGGGTGTCGGCCCACCGCCAGCCCAGTTCTGAAAATAGGTCGGGCATACCCGGTCACCCAGCGCGACGCGCGTCACACCCTCGCCGACTGCGACCACTTTCCCGACGCCGTCAGAGACGGGGATCAGGGGCAACTCACCCGTGGCGCGGCCATAGCCGCGATCCGGCACGATCAGGTCACGCGCGTTCAGCGAGGCCATGCGCATTTCGACCACGACCTGACCGGCACCGCAGTTGGGCTCTGCCCGCTCGGCCAGTTTGAGGTTGTCAAACCCCCAGTCCCCTTCGATCTGGAAAACACGCATCATGGCTCCTTTCGGGCGGCCAGTTTCGCCACCCTGTCTTTGAGTATATTGGTTGCCCCATCGGTAAATCCGGCGATTTGCGCGGCTCCGATGTGACGGGTGAAGGGGTGTTCGGGGCGCAGCCCCTCGGAACCCATAAGCTGTAGCAATACCGGCAGAGAGGTTTGAGCCCGCATGACGGCGGCTATCTTTGCCTCCGCCGCTGCGCGCTGTGCATCGGCTTTGCGGGCGATGAGCTCGGTTGCTTCTGCGGTTATGGCTTCGGCCTCGGCCAAGGCCACCTCCACGGTAGCGAAATTGGCCTGCCAGCTGGGAATTGCATTCAGAGGTTTGCCAAAGCTCATCCGCTGCGCGCCATATCGCTGGGTCGTGTCCAGCGCGGCGCGCACCATTCCGTTGCACATCGCGGCTACATAGCTGCGCGCGGCGTTAATCTCGGTCAGGATCGCCTTGAAGGCGGTGCCGGGGGCGGCCATGAGGGCATCGGGCGCAAGTGATACATCGCACAATTTGAAACCGCCGGTCCCCATACTGGTCTGGGAAAACGCACTCTCGATGGCATAGCGCGTGACACCTCTGGCCTCCAGATCGACGAGAAAGGCGGCGATCCCGCTGCTGTCGCCGATTTCCTTGCACTGCGCATAGACAATCGACAGACTGGCGTGGCGGCCGTTGATGATCCACGTCTTTTCCCCGTTCAGCAACCAACCGGCGTCAGTCTGCCGCGCCGTCGTGCGAATGGCCGCTAAATCGCTGCCGGTGGAGGGCTCCGTAAGCGCGGTGCAGGCGCTCATCCGACCTTCAAGCAAAGCAGGCAGGTAACGTTCTTGCGCGGCGCGAGGGGCGTCCTCGCTGAGCCGAAGGGCGATGTTATGGGTGTTGACCAGTGACATGGCAAAGCCGAAATCCGCCCCTGCCATCCGCGCATAAGCCGCAGCACGGGTGGGAAAATCATATCCCCTCCCGCCCTGCGCCACCGGCACTTCGACCCCGAGCAGACCGAGCTTTGCAGCCTCGTGGTAAAGGTCTGGCTCAGGCGTGGCCCCGGTCGACCACGCCCCCGCCGCGGGTGCCACGCGGTTTGCGGCGAACGTCGCGACCTGATCGAGAAACGGCTGGGTCATGTCCGCCGGTTCCGAAGTTTCGCGAGCAGATCCTTGGAAACCCCCGCAATACCGCGCGGCATGAAGATCGTCGCCAGAACGAGGACCAGACCGTAAAGGATCAGCCGGAAGCTGTCGGCGAAGCGTAGGTATTCCGGCAGAAAGACCACAAAGAAGGCCCCGACAATCGGCCCCGCGATGGTGCCCGATCCGCCGATGATCACCGCAAGGATCGCATCCAGCGACTGGGCGATGCCAAAGATCTCCGGATTGATGAAACTTTGATAATGGGCATAGACCGCGCCCGCGAGCCCTGCAAACATCGCCGAGATCACAAAGGCAAAGAGCTTGTACTTCCACGCCGCGATACCGATGGCACCGACAAGGTCTTCGTTCTGCCGGATGGCAATGAGAATCTGCCCGATGCGCGAGCGTACGATCAACGCAGCCAGCCCTGTCATCAACGTGGCGAGTATCAGCACAAAGTAGTAATACGTCTCGCGGTCGCGCCAGTTGAACAGACCGTCTTTGCCACCGGGCTTGGGGATGCCAGTGATCCCCGCTTCACCCTGCGTCAGCTCGTGGAAGTTCATCAGGACGATGAAGATTACCATGTTGAAGGCCAGCGTGACGATGGCAAAGTAGTGACCCTTGACCCGCAGGCTGGGATAGCCCGTCAATAGCGCAAAGAAAGCCGTGACAAAGGGTGCCAAGGCGATAGTCAGCCAGACCGGCAGATTGAAGTGTATCCCCATCAGCGCCGTCGAATAGGCCCCGATCCCCATGAAACCCGCTTGCACGATCGAGACATACCCGGTGTAGCCTTGGATTAAGTTCTGCCCCTGCGCGGCAATCACCCAGATCAATGCCAAAACGCTGAGGTGCAGGTAGTATTTCACGGCAAGGAGTTGCGGCAAAAGCACGAAACCGAGCAGCGCCAGACCGTAAAGGATAAATGTTCTGTTACGCGCCATTATGATTTCCCCATCAGGCCCTGAGGCCGGAACAACAGAACGCTGATCATCACGACAAAAGCGATCACGTCCTTATACGCGGATGAGATGAACCCCGCCGCGAGTGCCTCGGTAATGCCAAGCACGAGCCCGCCCACCACTGCACCAGGGATCGAGCCGAGCCCGCCCAAAATGAGCACCGCAAAGCCTTTGACCACCAGTCCTTCGCCAATGCCGGGCGCAATCGCAAAAAGCGAGCCAACCATGACACCGGCGCAGACGCCGAGTGCGGTGGATATCGCGAAGACCACCAACGGAATGGTATTGACGTTGACCCCCATCAGGATCGCGGCATCGCGGTTTTCCGCAACCGCGCGGATTGCCTGACCGGTCTTAGTCTTTTCGACAAAAACCGTCATCGCAAAAATCAGCAAGGCAGCGGCGAGGATCACGTAAAGCCGCAGCTCCGGTATAGTAACGCCACCAATATTGAACACCCGTGTCAGGTCGGTTGGAATAACCACCTGCTCATGGCCGAACAGTTCAAGGTTCAGCCCCTCGACCATCATTGTCAGACCAAGCGCTACGATAAAGGCGTTGATATGGTTGGCGTCGCGCACGGGCCGATAGGCCAGAAGCTCGATCAACACGCCGAGCACCATGCCCACTACCAGTGAAATCAGGATCGCCAGCAACAGCGGGATACCCCAGCCGGTGACGAAGAAGAAGGTCAGATACCCCCCGAACATGGAAACAGATCCATGAGCAAAATGCGCGATGCCGAGGATGCCGAACACGATGGTCAGACCCAGCGCGATCAGCACATAGACACCTCCGATGGCGATGCCGTTAATAATTTGTTGAAATACCTCAACCATGCCGCACCTGCGAATATAAAGGAGAGAAAAGAGGGGCACGAGCAACCTGCCCGCGCCCCAGCCCAGGGAGGGATCAGTCGTCGAGAGTGCTCAAGAATGCCGAGTAGGCAGCAGCGTCCGACGGCAGATCTTCAACAAAGACCCAATTGCCGCTCTGCCACTGGAACGCGCCATTGGACGTATAGGCCTGACCGTTCACGTCGAACAATTTACCATCAACCGGCAGGTACTGCATGACCACCTCGTCCGGCACTGCCAATTCGCGCAGCGCAGCGGCGACAGCCTCGGTGTCATCTACCGTGCCTGCGGCCTCGATCGCGTCTTTCAACGCGTAGGTCTGGTCATAGGCGTAGGGTGAGCTTGGCGAGGGCGCGATGCCGAATTCCGCCGTGTAGTTCTGGTGGTAAGCCTTCCCGTTGTCAGAAGCTGACAGCAGCGTCAGTTCGGTCGGGCGCAGGTCCCAGACGCCTTCCATCTGCTCGGAGGTGGCGACGCGGGTAAACTGTTCTTCGCTGCCGGAGGTGAAGCCGAAGCGCGGCACGTCGATGCCCAGTTCGATTGCCTGACGGTAGATGAACGCGGCAGGTTCGACATAGCCGACCACGAGGATCGCGTCAGGTTCTTGCGCGCGGATCTTTGTCAACTGGGGGGACATATCGCGGTCCTTAAGGCCGAAGGCCTCGCGGCTCACGATTTCGCCGCCCGCCTTGTTCAACTCTTTCTCGAAGGCGTCGACATAGCTGGCATAAAAGCCTACGTCGAGCGCACCCAGAACGGCGACCCGCTTGTGGCCCTTGCCTGCCACAAAGGTACCCGCTGCCGCGCCCGTATAATCCGCCGGAGGGCGGGTGCGGGTCAGATTAGGGATTTCGCGCGTGGTGATCGAGCGCTCCGCGGCGTTGCCCACCAGCATCACCGCATCTTCATTCTCGATGAACGAGGCAACCGCACCCGTCGCACCGGAACAGCAGAACCCGAGGATGTATTTCACACCGTCGCGGTCAATCAGCTTGCGCACCGCGTTGGAGGCTTCTGTCGGGTTGGCCTTGTCATCATAGGCGATGACGTTGAGCATATAGTTGTCTTCACCAACCTTGATCCCTCCCGCGGCGTTGATCTCTTTCGCAGCCAGTTGCACGGCATTGGCCTGTGGCAGACCATAAACGGCACCACCGCCGGTCAGCGCATCGCTGACGCCGATATCGAGGGTCTTTTCTGCGGCCATGGCGGCACCTGCTGTCAGGGCGAATGCAGCAGTAATAGCTATCAGTCTCATCTTGTGTCTCCTCCCAGAAACGTTTGTGATCAGTGGCCCAGATACGCCTTTGCGACATCTGGATGTGATTGCAGTTCCTTGCCCGTGCCGCTCAGCACGATCTCCCCCGCCTCAAAAAGATAGGCGCGGTCTGCCAGACGCAGCGCCATGGCCGAGTTCTGCTCGACCAGCAGAATGGTTTTTCCCATCTCCTTGATCCGAGCTATGGTTTGGCCCACCTCAGCGACGATCTTGGGTGCGAGGCCCAATGACGGTTCATCAAAGATGCACAGTTTGGGGCGTGCCATGAGCGCGCGGCCAATCGCCAGCATTTCCTGCTCCCCCCCCGAAAGCGTGCCTGCCGCCTGCCCCGCTCGGTCCCGCAGAATCGGAAACATGTCCATCATCTCTTCGACATCCGCGCCCTGCTCGGCGTCCTTGCGCGGATAGGCCCCCATGCGCAGGTTTTGCAGTGTCGTCATCTGCGGAAACACCTGCCGCCCCTCAGGGCACATGGTGATGCCCGCCTTGACGATGGCGTGACCGCTTTGATTGGTAATGTCATGGCCTTCAAACTCGATCTTGCCCGAGGTGGCAGGCACCAAGCCGCAGATCGCCTTGAGAGTCGAGAATTTGCCCGCGCCGTTCGCCCCGATAAGCGCGACGCATTCGCCTTGGTTTACCTGAAGGTCGATGCCGTGGATCACTTCGATCGCGCCGTAGCTGACGTGCAGGTTTGATATATTTAACATGTCAGGCTGCCTCGCCGAGATATGCGTCAATAACGACAGGATTGTTGCGAATTTCTTCGGGCGTACCTTCAGCGATCTTTTGGCCGAAGTTCAGCACTACGATACGGTCGCAGACCTCCATGATCAGCGCCATGTGATGTTCGATCACCAGCACCGACGTGCCCAGATCGCGGATTTTATTGATCAGATCGCTCAATGTTTTGCGCTCGTGTGAGACAAGCCCCGCCGCAGGTTCGTCCAGCAAGATCACCTTTGGGCTGGATGCCAGCGCCGTGGCGATCATCAAGAAACGTTGCTGCGCCGAACTGATCGTGCCGACACGGTGGTCCTGGACGTCTTTCAGACCGGTGATTTCCAAAATGGTCTCGACACGAGTAACCAATTCGGCGTCTTCGCCTACCTTGCGCCCGATCCCAAACGCCGAAGACAGCGGATGCGAGGTGCGGGTGACGGTGCTGCCCAGCATCACATGCTCGCGCACGGTGAATTCGGCAAAGGTAGAAGCGGTTTGAAAGGTGCGCGACAGGCCGCGCGCCACACGCTCATATTCCGGCAGGGCGTCGATCCGGCTGTCGCTTAGCTTGATTGCGCCCGAAGTGATTGGGAACAGGCCTGCAAGGCTGTTGACGGTCGTCGATTTGCCAGAACCGTTCGGTCCGATCAGACCGAGAATCTGCGCCTCGTTCACCTCAAAGGACAGATCGCGGATCGCATGTACGCCGCCAAATGACTTGCACAGCGATTCAATCCTTAAAACAGGTTTCACCATCGTAAATTCCCCCTCCGCATCCTCCTGCGGTCTCAAGAGCGTAACGATGGTTCGACGCCATCGACAAATTCAAAGTTTCTAACTACATATCTAATAATTCGATAATCAGCTCTCGGACCCATTTGGTGTAACAGAGGTAAGTCATGGCAAGGCCGATCAGAAATATCAATTCAATACAAGTATTTAACATCACATCCGAGACAGGAAACGTCACCCGCGCGGCGCAACTTATGAACATCAGTCAAAGCTCGGTCAGCTATCACATCAAAAAATTGGAATCTGATCTGGGCTATCGCCTCTTTCGCCGCGGCAAACATGGGCTGACCCTGACGGAGGAGGGTCTGGAGTTGTCACGCCATGTGGAGCGCGGTCTGAACATGATTCAAGCTGGTCTCGACAGGGTCGCCACTCAGACTGGTTCCATCCGGATCGCGCTACTTCCGATGTTCTCCAGCCGCTGGCTGTCGTCGCGCCTCGGTAATTTGATGGAGCAGCATGCCGATATGCGGCTTTCGATGCACAACCATAATAACAACTACACCCGCATGCCGGATCCGGCCAACTTCGCAGATGTCGGGATCCAATGGGGAACAGGCGATTGGAAAGGCTTCGAGGTGCACCCCCTCTGGCCCGAGTCCATGGCGCTTGTGTGCAGCCCCGCCTATCTGAAAGCCCATCCGATCAAGACGGCAAAGGATGTTTACGACTGTACCCTCTTGCATGTCGATGACACCGGCATGTGGGAGGAATGGTTTGCCCTTAACGCCATGTCGCTGAAAAGCACACAGCCCCAGATGATGCTGGAAGACCGCCACTTCCAACTCAGCTCGACAATAAATGGCTTGGGGATGTCGCTGTTCGCGGCCTGGCTGGTGCGCGACGAGTTGGAAAGCGGCGTTTTAGTGAGCCCTTTTCGCAGTAACTTTGAAACATCCTATGCCTATCACCTCGTTTTGCCGGAAGTGGAGGAGCAACCTGTTCACGTGCGCAAGTTCCGCGACTGGTTGCTACATATACG
This sequence comes from Sulfitobacter sp. L-8, assembly GCF_056859255.1. Classification (NCBI taxonomy): domain Bacteria; kingdom Pseudomonadati; phylum Pseudomonadota; class Alphaproteobacteria; order Rhodobacterales; family Roseobacteraceae; genus Sulfitobacter; species Sulfitobacter sp. L-8. The sequence continues at coordinate 688 of NZ_JBSXOD010000010.1, read as the reverse complement.
TTAGGCGTCTTTTTTGGTTGCCGCAAATAACGCAATTTTGGCCTTTCGGCAGAGGATCAGCTTGTGAAGTGCGTAAACCGTGATCCAGACTATGAAACTTAAGAGCCCAGATAGCTCGCGTTCCGAGACATTTTGCGGTTCTCTCAAGTGCATTTGACCGGATGAAGAATACTTTGCGTTGATTCTATCGACAACAAAGCAGAGGAGCCGTTGCGCCACGAAATAGTTTGATCCCTACCGGCTCGTCGCGTTTACATTCTTGGCTTCAGCCATCCTGAGGCGAGCCGGGCACTATCAGGCCCCGCACGATGCGGCACCCTCGTCCGCTCAAGCTTTTCGTAAAGTACGTCCAGAGCCAAGCCGTCGAACAGCGCAAAGCTGACGGCATCGAAATCTGCGATTTCGGGAATAGAACTGAAACCCGCAGTCTCAAGGAGTCGGGAGAGCCAGCGGCGTTCGAACACTGGAGCATCTGATACGAGGACGCAGTCCGAGGACTTCGTGAGAATATCTTTCGCAACGCGAGAAGCTGCGGGTGCATTTTGGAGTGTCCGTCGTCAGGGTTTTTGGGACCAATGGCGGCCTAAACTAAGAGAGAGTTCGGCTCATCTGGTTGGTTTGATTATGCGGCGTGCTGTCGGTGATGCAAGCGTCGCGTTTCGAGCGTCTTACGTTTGATCCTTTCCCT
>NZ_JBSXOD010000009.1:0-12131 GCF_056859255.1 Sulfitobacter sp. L-8 | reverse complement strand
CCAGCAACCGCCGCCAGATCATGGGACTGATCCCGAGCAGCCGGACTTTCAACTGAACGATTTCTCCTGTAAGGGCCATGACCCGAACTTGCCATCAACGCCTGCCCCGAGCAACTGCCCCACACTTTGCGGTACTCTCCTATATTGACAGCATTCTGGAGCGCGCGGCGGCAGAGCGCTTGTCCGTGATCAAGGTCCACAGCCACCCCAGCGGCTATGCGGCTTTCTCAGAAACCGATGATGTCGGCGATCTCCAGCTTCTGCCGATGATACAGGGCTGGGTGGAGGCGGATGTTCTCCACGGTAGCGCCGTGATGTTGCCCGACGGACAGATGTTCGGCCGGGTCTATGACGGCACCGGGTTTCAGCAAATCGCGTGTATCAGTGTTGCGGGTGATGACCTGCACTTCTGGTACCCGAATGCCAGGCAAGGTCCAGTACCGTGCTTCGCCGCCTCTCACGCGCAGGCATTCGACGAGGGTACAATCGAGCGCTTGCAGCGCCTATCTGTCGCCGTGATCGGGGCATCCGGAACGGGCAGCCCGACGGTCGAACAATTCGTGCGCCTCGGCGTCGGTGAGATCGTCAATGTCGATCACGATGCGATGGAAGAGCGCAACGTCAACCGCATCTTGAACTCGACCATGCTTGATGCAGTGCAGGAACGGGCGAAGGTTGATGTCATCGCCGATGCCATCAACAGGACCGGCCTCGGCACGCGTGTCATTGCCATCCGGAAAAACCTGTGGGATTCCGAGGTTGTTCGTGCTGTTGCGCAGTGTGATGTTGTATTTGGTTGCATGGACAGCATTGACGGCCGTTATCTGTTGAATGCAGTTTCTGCTTTTTACAACATCCCGTACTTCGACATCGGCATTCGGCTCGTGGCCGATGGCCGCGGCGGCATCACTGAGGTATGTGGCACGGTCAATTATCTCAGGCCGGGCCGGTCCAGCCTGATGAGCCGGGGGCTGTTCTCGATGCAGGACGTGGCCGCTGCGGGGCTCGGCCGGAATGATCCAGAGGCACATGCGCGGCAGGTCAAGGACGGCTATATTCGCGGAAGTATCGGCAGCCGACCGGCCGTGATCAGCGTCAATATGTTCGGCTCCTCTCTCGCCGTGAACGAATTTCTGGCCCGGCTTCACCCATTTCGGGAGGAGGCTAATGCCGAACACGCGGCTGTGACGTTTAGCCTAGCGAGCATGGAACTCATCAGTGATCCTGAGGATGGCATCTGCCCGCTCCTTAGTCGGTCGGTCGGGCGGGGCGATCAGGTGCCGCTACTGGGCCTCATGGAGCTCGCAGAAAGGCGTCGTCAATGAGTAGGGTGACCAGCTACATTCTTCTATTGTGGAGAGGGATACTCTCCTGGTTCGACCCTCCCTATCGGACAGTGGTGACTGAAGACATTCGACCTCCCAAGCTCAAGAAGCGAACGCTCTACATCGTCGAGGAAGACGGATATGAAGAACAGGCGGCAATGCTCTGCCCGTGCGGCTGCGGTCGCGTCCTACAGATGAACCTACTACCTGATGAGCGGCCCTGTTGGCTTGTCACGCGCCATAAGGACGGATCGGCCTCCCTTCATCCTTCAGTCTGGCGGAAGAAAGACTGCGGCTCGCACTTCTGGTTCAAGAAAGGCCGGGTCAAATGGTGCCGCCGATCCTAAGAGAAAAAAGACCCGACTTGTCTCAGGCGAGTGGTGCGACCTGATTGCGCCGCTTCCTTGGGCATAGCTTCATATGCGCGCGCACTGTACCGATACGTCGAAGACCATGCATCCGCAGCGAATGAAAGGTTCACCTCGGGCTAAGTTATATGCTGACCGGTTGCTTTACCCCACCATCTGGCGGCCCCTCAGATCTTGCAAGTTTTGCGCCTTTATACCAAATGTTGTATGAGATATCTTGCTGGGCACAGATGGTTGTATCTATCAGCGGCGCATAGATAGGAGGCCTCATGGGCAAATGGAAAAAGAAGTTTCGGACACTACCGAAATCAATCCGCGTGGAGCTTCAACGGATTGTGGTGGACGATATCAAGGTCCTGGCAGGCAAGAGGATCAGCACTGACGATGTAGTCGCAGGAACCTATGCCCACCTCGGCCTAAAGCATGAAACGCTTCAGGTCGGGCAAAGCTGGGAAGTTGTGCCGCCTATGAATGTCGGCACCACGTCAAAGCGGAACAGTGAAGGCTGGACGGTCACTCGTAAGGACCTGCCTAAGCATCGGAAATATTTTTACCGAGACATTCCGATCTACGGCGATGCAGCCCGCAACGGCTGGACTACCGCCGCCATTCCGCGTGAGGTGTATGAGACTGACAGCTATCCACCTTACCTTTTCCAAATCGAGGTTTCCGTTCAAGAAGTTCTGGACGATGGCCGTTTCGGTATCGTCTTCTCGATTGATGAAGTGTTTTCCAAACATTCGGCCAGCTTTGAAGAGGACCTGCTTTTCGCAGTCAACCTGCTCCAGGAGAACACCGGCGTCAGTGCTGTAGCAGCATCAGAAAACCCCGACTTTGTTTTCACAAGTCAGCTTCGGTGGGACGTTTTCCCGCCTGGACAGATTGCCGACCTAGCGATGCGTATTCAGCAAAATGGCGGTCGAAACCCGCCTGACTTGGCAACGATCACGGAACGGCTTGAGTTGTTCGAGCAATTCCAGCCAATCGAGTATTTGAAGGGCTTGGGCGGAAATGATCATTACATCGGTGCGAAGTATGCCGACGATCTTGTCGTCTTCGAGAACATGCGCCACGGAAACGCGCTGTATGTTCTTTATGGCGATTGGGCCACACTGTCGCAAAAACCCCGAAGCGAGATACTGAAGCTACCGACCAGCAAGTTTGACCGCCTCATTCACACAGAGGGGTGGGCAAACCGCTTCGCCTTGTTGATGCAACATGAGCTGCAAGCGCGTGGAACACGTATTAGGATCGGCAGGCATCAAAGAAGGCGGCAGCGATAGGCTTACTATTCTGCCCCATCCGAAAACAGGCCCCTATGATGATGCGCGGGTGAACCAACAAAACCACATTTGTGGTTTTGTTGGTTCACGGTTCGCGATGAGTCTTGCCTGATGGATAGCCAATAACAGTACCGGTGGCTGGATCGACGACCTTCTGGATATCATCGTGCAGACCTTGGGTCCGGATCATCGCGAAGATACGAATTTCTGCGTGAGGGCAAACAGCTCGTAGCAGCTCTGCACAGGCGAAGCTTGTTCGTCCCATGGTAAGCACATCATCCACGATGGTGATCTTATTCGGCACAAAGAACGGCCTCTCCGCTTCAATGCTTTCCAGGTGAATAGGGACCAGTGGTCTTTCTGCCGCCGGTGAGTTCGACGAACGCGGTATGGCCCTCGTTCTTTTCAGATAGGTTTGCACATCCTGGCCAAACCCATGCTCGTGCAACACGTCGCAGATCACCTTCGCAGGCCAAAGTGCCCCTTCCGGGAGCGGCGCGGATCGGGGCACCGGCACCAAGGTGACATCAGGCCCGAGAAAAGGCCGCAGAGCGTTTGCCTTCGAGTCTTGCAGGTGCGGAACGGCAGAGGCGATGACATCGACCCGGCCAGCCTTGATCGCGCCACAGGCTTTTCGGGAGGTCACAGATAGCTCAGAGCTACCGCGTGGAGAATAATTGGCGAAGGTGCCATACTCATAGCTCGAAGGCACGAACGCCCCCAGCAGTGTAGTTCGGAATATCGAGCAGAATATCGGGCAGGTCTTCACGGCGCAGGATTTGTGCTCCGTACTCGATGAGTTGCTTCGGCCAAGTCAAGTTCGGATTGGTTGCGACGTTCTCAAGCAAGTAGAGATCGCGGCCAAGCCGGATAGCTTCCCATCCCTGGTGGCGCGTCCCGCTCTTCTCGCTTGCCTCAATCACGATGGTTGCATCGCAGATGAGCGCCATCGTCCGGTTGCGGCGCGGGAAATTCTCGCTTTTGCCTGGATAACCTTCGGGAAACTGAGAAATCGCTAGGTGATCACGCTTGATCTCTTCAAGTAGACCGGCATTTGTGGCCGGGTACGCTTTGGACAAGGGCGTGCCGAGCACCGCTATAGTGCGCCCGCCCTCTTCTATCGCCGTTCTGTGCGCCACTGTGTCGATGCCCTCAGCTAGGCCGCTGACGACGATGATGCCCTGCTGCACCAAGGCACGAGTGACAGCCTGTGCTCGTTTGATGCCGTCCGAGGTGGCTTTTCTTGAGCCGACAATCGCCACGCGCGAGCCTTCGGTCAAAAGCGCGGTATCACCCGCCGTGTACAACACATCTGGTGCGTTCTTTTCTTCGACCGGGCCGAATGGCCCAAGGGCTTCTCTCGTTCTCAGCTCTGCATGCATTCTCATCATGCGGTGACGTTTCTTGCGCCGCCGCCCTCCCCTTTGTTTTTAAGCCACAAATCCCGCCTGCACGATATTTCACACAAACCCACATTTGTGCTTTTGTTCATTTGCGGGTTATGCCCGCATCCTCTTCCAATTCTTGCGTACGCTGTTCGATGAAGGCTTGGAGTTCACCAACCATTTTCCGATCCGTAGCACTGCACGCCGTCTTGAACCGCGTGTGCAGGCTCGCCGGAAGGTCCAGGCTCAGGCGCTTGGTCGGCTCATCCGGCACGGTCTTGACGACCGGCTTGTCTGCCCGTGTTGTGTCATGCCCTGCCCCGCCACGTTCAAACGCGAGGATTTGGTCATCCGTTGGCTGCTGCTTCGGCTTCGGAGCCGCCGAAAATGTCTTCTTCGACATACCGCTCAATCTCTTTCGTTAGTTGGTTGATCTCGCGGGCCGCATTGCTATCGCCAGCCCACTCGAAAATCGTTTGCCCCATGGTCATACCTTCAGCGAAGGCCACCCGTTGCTCGATCTCACTTGCTAGGATTGGCAAACCCGCCTCGGCAGCCATGTTGCGAATATCTCGACCTATGACAGTTTTCCCTATTTTTCGGGAAACCACAAACCCACATTTGAGGGATGGCTTGAATTCCTGCGCCTCTTTAACTTGACGCACTGTCAGGTCAGATGCCCACGTCGAGAGACCGGACGGTTCGATAGGCAGCGCCACAAAGTCCGATGCAACAATACAAGATCGTGCAATCTCCTCCGCGTGAGGCGGGCCGTCGATGATGGTGTGAGTATAGTCCTGGGCAAGCTTTAGCGCGTCCCGCGCCATATTGGCCCGTGCCATGCTGACAACCTGGAAGGGCGCATCTTCGCGCAGGCTCGCCCATGTTGTGGCCGAGCCTTGCTTGTCAGCGTCGATCAGAAGCACCCGGTGGCCTTGGCGTGCCAGACAGCCCGCCACGTTCACCGATAGGGTGGTTTTGCCGACGCCGCCTTTTTGGTTCAGGAAAGATATGATCATGAGTCCACCTCACCACATTCGTGGGAAAGCGTAAAGCCACAAACCCACATTTGTGCGTTTTAATTCTGGTATGCGCCTCGCTTATTGCAGAAGGCCAGAAAGTGCTTATCCGCATCCTTCACGTCGATAGCCTTGTCATGCACCCATGACCGCCACTCGTTTTCCAGCACGTAGACGTCCCACCCGGGCGCAAGACGCCGCGCCTCATCATGTGTGTCTGGTTTTCTGAACCGCAACGCCAGGAAGGAGGGGGCGACCACCGCCTCAGCCCCCTTGGGGCGAAAGACAACATTATCGCTTTCGATGCTCATGGTGTAGTCGGGGAGATGGTCGTGCACCGCGTCATCCTCGATGATCTTCGAAATCAATCGCCTGAATTCTTTCGTGGTTGAGCCTGACCCGCACTTGTCGCGCAAGAGTTCGAGCCCACACTTCCACTTGGGTTGTGCGCCGCAATGCTTACGGGCCAGTTCATAGAGCCGCCGTTCAAGCGGTTTTCGGAGGAAAAAATACTGCTTGTTCAATGTCAGAACATGATTGTTCTCGATGGCATCAAACACCCAATCCGACAGTGTGATCTCGACATCCTGCATCCGACCGTCACGTGTCTCCCGAACGATTTCCGCGGACTCGATCAGGCCGAACACCTTAAAATATTCCTTGCCACCTTGGCGGATATTCGTCTCGATCTGCGTGCCTTGCAGACGCCGCAGCGCATCCTTCAAGAGCTGGTAGCCTTGGCCCGAGGTCTGACGGTTCGTCGCCACCAGCAAATCATGAGCCTTGAACCGCATCGACCGGTTGACTTTGCGGCCTTCATTGAGTGCAGCCATGCACTGACTGATACAGTAGATCAGCACGTCACGGTCATGGACTGTGGCCAGCCCGTAGCGTGACGGTGAAACCTCAATCGAATTATCACCATTCTGGTAGCGTCGCGGCTTCATGTCCGGCTTGGTCGAGAGGGTAAACACTGGATGTTCCATCGAGGCCATGTCGCCCTTCGGTACCGCGTCCACAATGTCGCAAACGAACAGGTCTTTTTGCGGATGCCGGTCCGGCAGGAGCGGGGAGCGTGCATTCGTCATTTCACACACCCTCTGCTCAGCTCACGATTCGTCATTTCACACACCATGGCTCACTATCGTCATTTCACACACCGATCGTCAAGAGTCGTCATTTTACACACCAACAGCCTGTGGATAACTTTTCTAAGCCATCGTCATTTCACACACCCAGATTCGTCATTTCACACACCAAACTTCGTCATTTCACACACCGCCCTTCTAAAAAACATTATTTTTTTCAAGGTATTATTGGCCATTTTCCAAGGTGTAACTCTATTATAACTCTATTTAACTCCCTCAGAACACGAAGCCTTTAATAAAATTCTAACGCCCAACTTTCAATTCAGCGGGTTCTGATCGAACCTTCCACGGTAGATCTTGCTCTTGAAATACAGGTTCTGCTTCGCCTTGAGCGGGTTGCGGTTCCCCACCAACAGCAGCAGATCATCCGCCTTCATGCCCGTGATCTGTTCAGCCGTCATGAGCTTTTGACGTTGCTCCGAGTAGGAAAAGTCCCGACCCTCGTTTGGGGCCTTTCCCTCTCGAATTTGCTGAGAATAGACAGTGTTTTCTCCGAGGTGGCGCGCTGCCCATTCAGCGGTTTCGATATCGTTGAGGTTGAAGACGCGCTTGGTAATGCAGGAGCCGAAGATCGAACGGGCATCGTTTGGCCCATAGGCCTTTTCGACCTGACCCGTATCCTGGGTAACAAACAGCGCTTCGACACCGGCCCCTGCGGCGACGTTGGCGATGTTCATGATCTGCTCCATGCGGCCCATACGCACGAATTCATCGAGAACCAGCAGGATCGGAGCCGTGACTTTGCGCCGCCCGTCCTGGCGCACGACCGTGCCCAGGACGAGGTTGATGAACAGGCGCATGAAGATCGCTTGCTTGTCCACCTGATCGAGGGGCACAGCGATGAAGAGATCGACCCGATCATCGAGAAGATCATCCATGCGGAAGCTGGACCCGGCCAAGAAGTGGCGCATGTTGTCGGACTGCATCCACTCAAAAGCTTTCGAGACCGCTGTTTGAATCGACCCGCGTTCGCGGTCACCTGCGTGCAGGATTGTGGCGGCAGTCTGGGCAGGGCGGTGGCCGACAAGGTCGGCGTTTTCGGCCCAGGCCTCAAGCGTGCCGTCGAGGTTTGCGGACAGAAGCAGATCGGCGACGGCGATCAGATTGCGCCGGTTTGGCTCTTCCTGGGTCACGACCACTTCGATCGCCGCCGCGACCAACTGGCGGGCCATTTCCGAAAAGTGCGCCCCATCGCCTTGTTCCGGTTTGACCAGACCGTCTGCGACCAGGGCCACGTCGCGCGCCAGCTCATGGGGGCGGATGTAGTCGAGCGGGTTGAACTGATCCTGTCCGTCCTCGACAAGGCCGAAGGGGTTGAGGACGGCCACCTTGCGCCCGAGCTCTTCCCGGTGGCGGCGCGTGACGGCGAAATTCTCGCCCTTGATGTCCAGAACTACGACCGGCCCCTGGTGATCAAGGATCGCCGGGATCACGGCGCTGACGCCCTTGCCGCCCCGTGTGCCGGAGACGACGAGGTGATGCCCGCCGCGCCAGCCCTTCGCATCGTTCTTGACGTAGCGCAGCAGCTTGTCCTTGTGCAGGGCGAGGGGCAGGCCGGTCTTGTTGCGCTTCAGCTGGGCCACATCACGCGGGTCCATCCATCCCGCTTGCCACGGGCCGGTGCGGGATTTGCGGTTGCGGCCAATGCGCGGATTGAAGATCGCCAGTAGCGGGGTGCTGACAGCGACAGCCACGCCGAAGGCCCCGAGCGCGAAGGAGATCGCCATGGCCTGTTTCTGCGGATCAGAATACCGCGCCAGTCCCTTGAGACCCTCCCAGATTGCGCGGGGGAGGGGCCAGCCTGTGCCAGTCCAAGCTCGGGTTGTAGCCAGTATATCGCTGAGCGGGCCTCTGAGGGGCGTCAGGGCTGTGAGGGTGGCAACGCACAGGCAGACCCATGCGAGGATCTTCAAGGGCGTCCTGTGACGCTCTGCGGCGGTTCCGAGGGTGTCAAGGATGGTGGCCATGGCGATGATCGGGAAGGCATAGGTGGTCACCGGGTAGATCGCGACCGCTTGCGGAGCGAGGATCAGGGCGGCAGCGGCCAGGATCACAGCACCGATCATGATCACCCAGTGGCGGGCTTCCAGAACAAAACTCATGACCGGTCCTCGTCGCTATCGGGAAACAGAATCTGCCAGAGCCCCCGGTCGCGATCCCGCTGGGTGAGGCGGTCTGGCAGGTCGCGGCGCACGATGCTCTGAAGAGCAGGTTCGGCGCTCAAACGGTCGAAGACCAAAGTGCCCAGGAGCCATTTGAGGCGGTCTTCGTCTTTCTTCTCAGACAGACGCCGCCGGGCATCGAGCGCCGCGATCTGGGCGTCGAGCTGAGCTTTCTTCTCGGCCAGTTCTTTGATCCGGGCGTCGGTCGGGCGGCTTTGGGACATGGGGAAACCTCGGGAATAATCGGGGCGAATGTAGTGGCGGATTGATAGGTTGAAAAGATTTAAATGCGCGCTTATACATTGTCTTCGACAACGTGCGCGTCCTCATGGGGGTAAACCCCCGCGCCGGACGGCTTCCCCCCAAAGGCGGCGATGCCGCCTGAACGAGGGTTTCACCCTCGCGCTCCCGACCAGCGCAACCAGGCGCTGGACCCTGTTTTGAAGAGAGGCGTCCCAAGCGTGGCGATCTACCATCTCAGTGCGAAAGTGATCAGTCGGGCGGGGGGCCGGTCATCGGTCGCAGCCGCCGCCTACCGGACGGCTGGGCGGCTGCGGGATGAGCGGCAGGGGTTGGAGCATGACTATTCTCGCAAAGGCGGGGTCGTGCATTCCGAGATCATGGCCCCCGAGAATGCGCCCGATTGGATGCGCGATCGAGACCAGCTCTGGAACGCCGTCGAAGCCGTCGAGAAGCGGCGCGATGCCCAGCTTGCCCGCGAGATCGAAGTGGCTCTTCCCCGCGAGCTTGATCGGGGCGAGAGGTTGGAGTTGTTGCGCGGATTCGTGCAGCGAGAATTTGTTGATCGCGGTATGATCGCGGATGTCGCCGTTCACGAGGGCAAGGCCCGTGATGGCCAAGGTCAGCCTCATGCGCATGTCATGCTCACCATGCGGGAGCTGACCGGCGAGGGGTTCGGGAGGAAGGATCGCAGCTGGAATGCGCCGGACCTGCTGATGGGCTGGCGCGAAGCCTGGGCTCGGGATGCGAACACGGCTCTTGAGCGGGCAGGGCGGTCGGAGCGGATCGACCACCGGTCCCTTGATGTTCAGCGCGCCGAGGCCGAGCAACAGGTCGAGCGGGCGCGCGGGGGCGGGCAGGAAGAGCTGGCGCTTGAGCACGAGAAAAAAGTGGTCGAGCTCAGCCGGGAGCCCGAGCCAAAAATCGGGCCATCGGCCAATGCCCAGGAGAAGCGCGGGATCGTCACCGAGCGTGGCGAGGCTTTCCGCGCGGCGCAGGCGCGCAATGCTGAGCGCCAGGAGCTGGGCTGGCGGCAGTTAGAATTGCGGCTAGAGCTGATGGAGCGCGGGCGCGCCTTCATTGCCACCGCGCGCGAGCGGCTGGATCAGCTTTGGGGCCGGGCTGAAGCGGCGATGTCACGGATCAAGGAGAGGGTTATGGGTGAGGTTGAGAGGCCGCAGGCAGGCGCGGAGCGGGGCGACATGGATGCGCGCCGGGCGGCAGTGTTGGGGCGCGACGTTGATCGACCTGAGGTGCAAGCGCCGGATGTCGGGCGGGAGCGCGCCCCGTCCGACGATCCTATTCGGGAGCGTCTGAACGCCATCCTTGGGCGTGGGCGTGATATCGGGCAGGAACGTGATGCCGCCGCCGTCGAGCGGGACATCGTCGCCCGTGATGGCGAGGGCCGTGACCAGGGGCGGCGGGATGACATCCTCGGGCGTGGGCGTGATAATGCGTCTGAGCGTGGGCAGGGCCGCGATCGCGACAGAGAACGGTGAAAGACATTTGCAGAGAGGTGCCAAGATGAAGAAATGGCGCGTTGTTCTCGTCGCCGCGAAGGCCCCGACCTGCGGTGACTGGGTTGCCGTGAGCGGGCTTTGCCCAGGTGAGGAAGAAACCGCACGGTTCCTCTTTTTGGACGGGACGGAGGCAGACGGGTTCACGTTCCTCGATGCCCCACAGGAGCAGGTCGGCGACTCTCCCAGTGGCGAGCAGGTTCCGTGGCTGCACTTTCCAGACTGCATGGAGATCGTCGGAGTGGAACGTCAGGATTGGCGACCGCCGAGCTGGCCGCACGACAAGACGTTGTGGCGTCTGACCGTGGTGAGCCTGCCGTCGAATATCGAATTCGAGAAAAGGCTTCTGGACGGTCAAGAACGTAGGCGTGGCGTCCTGAGCCGGTTCGGGCTGTAATAGCGCTGGCGCGAGCCAGCTTTTGGTCACACGCGAGGCGGCATTCACTTTGCCGCTTCGGCAAGCTCATGGGTGGTTTTGAGAATGATTTCGACAAGCTGGATACGCTCGTCCTTGTGTTTCCACATATCCACTGTCGCCCAGAGTATCCCAATCACGGTTACGGCTATTTCCCGCAGCTCAGGTTCAAGGTCCAAGGGGCCGGTACGAAAGCCATTATCATCTGCATAAATGAGATAGTTTCGGCCCCCGGAGCCTTCCTTCAAAAGCCGATGGACATCCTTCTCGTTTGTGAAACGGGCGTATACATCATCCGCGAAAGACGCGCTGGAATTGCCGTTTTGGTCTACGGACCCCAGCAAGCGCATTGATGCAACCTGATATGATACCTGTCCATTGTCCTCGTATCTGACCGCAATCCGGTCATGATCGGCCTGATAGGCTAAACCGATCTTGTAGGCACCCAGTAATTCGATGATTTGGCCGCAGAGCCAGGGCAGCGTTGATTTATGGACGTGGTCTTTGGGGCTGACCTTCTTGGCTAGAGCCGTATAGCCGCTTTTCTTGGCGCATGCGATGAAAGCGGCCACGGCCTCTTCCAGCGCGTGCATCAGGAAGAACGTTGCCGGTACACGATAGCCGCGCTCTCCTTCGCGATAGGTCGTGCTTTCGAGCGTAGCGATCCCGCCCGCCCAGTATAGGCTTCGCACGGCATTATGCGCACAGAATTTCGCCCGACCAGGCAATACCTCGATCCGGTCGCGCACCCATCTCGCCATATCGCTTTCCACCACCCTCAGCAGTTCTGGATTCATCGGCTCTGTCATTGCATCGTCCTTAATCTGCTCGTTTCACGCCTAGCATGGGAGGTGCGGTTCTGGCCGCAATATTATTCTGTCATTTCTCGCATTCTTCCTGTCCATTCTCTTATCGGCATTACGTCAGGGCCCGCACGTCTAGCGGCTCCGCCCGATTGCGGCAGCAGTTACATTGGCCGTGTAAACACGACGAGTGTTTCGTTCAGGCTGAATTGTGTGATCCCGGCGATGCGCCGGTCTCGCTTTGAGCGCTAGACAGGGCAGGGGATCGACGGGCTGACGCCCGCTCACCCCGGCCCTGACAGTTTCCAAATCCAGTTGATCCGCCTGCCATCCTGGCAGGTCCGAGAAAACCGGCAAGCGCCGCCTGTGGCGTCGGTTCCGGTCGAGAATTCCGGTTCCTCCCACGCGCAAGGCGCGCGGTTCCCTCCCAAATTCACGCCCTCCACCCGGTTGTCACGGCCCCGCC
>NZ_JBSXOD010000008.1:0-14313 GCF_056859255.1 Sulfitobacter sp. L-8 | reverse complement strand
GGGCGGGCCTTCCTTCTCTGTTGTCTGGAATGCCCATGCATTCCGGACGGCAGAGCAGGTAAGGGCAAAGCCCGTCCTGCGGCCCGGCGGGGCCGTGACAACCGGGTGGAGGGCGTGAATTTGGGAGGGAACCGCGCGCCTCGCGCGTGGGAGGAACCGGAATTCTCGACCGGAACCGACGCCAAAGGCGGCGCTTGCCGGTTTTCTCGGACCTGCCGGGATGGCAGGCGGATCAGAAGAAGCTTGAAACTGTCAGGGGTGGGGTGAGCGGGCGTCAGCCCGTCGATCCCCGGCCCTGTCTATCGCTCAGAGCGAGACCGGCGTGCGCCGGGATCACTGAACTCTATCGAGCCATTCCCTGCCCGATAATATACGATTGATGCCTTGGTTAGATTCGGGCAGAAGAATATCATCATTGTTTCTGTTGATATGCGCTATGAACCAGACGGCTGAAATCGAACTAAACGTGACCACCGAACAAGGCCTTCGGGCGCTTGCCGAGGAGGGCTACACGGTCGAAGTGCTGTGCAAAGCCGATCCTGAACGCAAGGGTCCAAGCTGGTACGGTCTGTGGATCATGCGGACTGTTGGCAAGGACGGAAACGAGAAAATCCTTGTCACTGCCAGGACGCGAGTGACACAGAATGCGATCAAGGTCCGTGAATTCAAGACGGCCACCGGCGTGATTTCGTTTCTGGTCGGTGTCGGCTTCTCTCAAGCGAGCATTCCCATGAAGAACGGAGAAACGACTTCACATCGCCTTGTCAGTGACTGAGGCCCGGATCACGGTCGATATCCCGATCTTTCTCGACTTCCTGTTCCTTCTCCTGGTCGCGTTCGTCCTCGACCTCCAGCTTTTCACGCGGCTTGTTCAGAACGTCTTTCAAGCGCTCGTTGACGGACGGCTTGCGCGCCTCGCGCCCTGTGCCCTCGCCCAGATCATACTCGCTGTGACCGTCGAGCTTGTGAACCGCCGCTTGGCCATCGCGGCCCGCGTCTTTCTCCATGATCTCTTTCAGCCGCTCCCGCGCATAATTGCGGCCTTCCGGCTTTGGCGTGTCGTCCTGGTCCGGTGACCGGCCCACAACGCGCGCCAGACGTTCCCGGAAATCCTCAGGGTTTCGGTCGCGGTCGCGATCTTTCGCGGTCGCAGCCCTGAGTGCTGCCAGACCAGCAGAGACACGACCCTGCCCGGCCTCACGCTCGATGCCATAGGTCTCGCGCGCCAGTTCCAGCCGTGCGCGCATTTCGCGGAAGGCGGCGCGGGCCTGGCGGGCGGCATGGACCACGGCCCCGCGCTCGGTGACGGGTTTGTATCCCCGTCCCTGGCGCTCGGCCATCGCCTTGGCCCGGCGTTCCATGGAATTGGCGGCTGGCCCCAGCTTCAGCTCGGGGTCGCGGTCCAGTTCCTCCGCCGTCAGCTCGTCGCCCCGCTCCAGCGCCGCCTCGCGCTGCGCTTCCAGCGACCGGTGATCGACGCGCTCCACCTCCCCTGCCCGCTCCAACGCACGGTTCTGCAATTCGGCCCATAGGCCGCGCATCTGCTCGATCTCCACGCCGCCCGTCTTTGCGGAATCGAGCACGCGGGTCTTGGCGGTAAAGCCTTCGGCCTCCAGCTTGCGGGTGGAGGTCAGAACGTGCGCATGATGGTTCCGCTGATCGCCCTCGCGGTGCGGGGCATGGATCGCCACATCGACGGCCACGCCGTAGCGGCTGACCAGCTCCTGGGCGAAGTCGCGGGTGATCTGCGAGCGGTTTTCGGCGCTGATCTCTGACGGCAAGGCCAGTTCCCATTCGCGGGCAGTGACGGAGTTGCGGCGGGTCTCGCTGGCCTCGACCTCGTTCCAGAGGCGGGACCGGTCCGTGGCCCAGTCCGGGGCATCCTTCGGTGCCAGAATGAAGGTCTCCTCGATCCCCTGCTTGCGGGTGTAATCGTGGACACGGCCTTCGCGCTGGCATTCGATGCGCTCGCCAACACGGTAGGCTGCGGCTGCCGTGGCAGAGCGCCCGGCGCTGCGTTTGATCGTCTTCACAGAGAGGTGGTAGCTGGCCATGCGCCCTACCCCGCCCTTTGATGCAGACGATACTGAAGCGCGGCGATGCTGACCCCGGCCCATGCCTCAACATGGGCCACCGGGTCAGCCGTCTTTTCCCCGTTGGATCGCGCCCTGCCCCGGCGCGATACGCGTAGAAAAAACAGCCCGGCTGAAGCGAGCCTCTGGCTCTCTGAGGCGCGGGCTTGCCAGTGATCTGCCCCCAGATCCTCAGCCTCATGGGGGGCGGGATATGGGGACAGATCACTGGCGGTTTGCCTGGGGCAAACCCGGTATCGCGAAGGGGCGTCAGCGCCTGGGCGCGATACCTTCCGCAAGGGAGACGCAAGCGGCAGACCAGCCCCCACCGTGGGGCATCGGGCGAGACGCTGGCGCGACCTTGCGGGACGCGATCCAACTGCCAAAGTTGGCCCTGGAGAGTTTGAGAGGCCGGGAGGGCCTTTCATTCCGGCGCGCATCGCGTCGGACGGTGTTCGCCATCGGCTGAGGCCCTGCCTCAAGGAGATCGCACGCAAATCTCGGAACCGCAGGTGGAGAGTTTGCATAAGTGCGCCCTTGTCCTTTACAGGCCTACGGGTAAGCGCTATCGCTGGATGTGGCAAGCCTAACCTTTCCACCTGCCTTTTCAAAGATGGAGACACCGATTGGCCGAGACCGAGCTGGAACGCGCCGAGAAACGATATGCCCAGGCCAAGGCCCGTCTTCAGGCGTTGAAGAACCGGGAAGCCACTCGACAGCGCAAACTCGATACCAGGCGCAAGGTGATCCTGGGTGGTGCGTTGCTCGATCTTGCGGAGCGGGATTCCGGTGCTGCCGCCATGCTCGACCGGCTCGTGCGCAACCTCGCCCGTGAACAGGATCGCAAGGCCTTCGCGGATTGGGATGCCCCCTCCCCTGCCTCCTCCAGTTCTGACCCGGAAACGCCGTCCTGATGCGGGGCGTGATCCACCTCTTTGACGGACTGTTCCGGTTCTTCGGTCGGTTGATCTTCACCCCCATCCTGTTGGGATGGATGATCGGCGCTGTCCTGTTCGGTGCGATGATTGGGTTCATCATCGGGGGCGTCGTGGCCATGACAGCGTTCGGCCCTCCGCTTGGCAACTCTGCCTGGGAATGGGCCATCATTGCGCCGCCTGTGTTCATCGGGGGCGTCTTCGGATTCCAGTATTGGCGCAAGACCTCCGGGGCCGATGCCTTCTTCGGGCTGACCGGTGACAGCCACGGTTCGGCCCGCTTCGCCAACCGCAAGGAGCTGAAGAAACTCCAGCGGGAAGACGGCCTTCTGATCGGGCGCAACCCGCACACCGGACGGCTGCTGCGCTATGACGGTCCGGCCCATCTGATCACCCTCGCCCCGACGCGGGCCGGGAAAGGTGTCGGCACCGTCATCCCGAATCTGCTGGCGGCGGAACGCTCGGTCCTGGTCATCGACCCCAAGGGCGAGAATGCCAGGATCGCCGGGGAAGCCCGGCGGCGGTTCGGAACGGTCCATGTCCTCGATCCGTTTGAGGTCTCGGGGATGCCCTCTGCCGCCTACAACCCACTCGACCGGCTGACACCGGACAGCCTCGATCTGGGTGAAGATGCGGCCTCCCTGACAGAGGCGCTGGTCATGGACCCGCCGGGACAGGTTACGGAAGCGCATTGGAACGAGGAGGCCAAGGCCATCCTCGGCGGTCTGATCATGTTCTGCGTCTGCCACGAGGACCGCAACCGCCGGACACTTGCCACCGTTCGGGAATATCTCACCCTGCCCCCGGAAAAGCTGCGCGCGCTGCTGGAACTGATGCAGGACAGCGATGCGGCGGGTGGGCTGATCGCCCGCGCCGCCAATCGCTTCCTCGGCAAGGCGGATCGCGAAGCCGCCTCGGTGCTATCCAACGCACAGCGCCACACCCATTTCCTCGACAGCCCGCGAATTGCCAAAGTGCTGTCGCGGTCGGATTTCCACTTCTCCGATCTGCGCCACCGGATCACTTCAGTGTTTCTGGTGCTGCCACCGAACCGGATGGACGCCTACAGCCGCTGGCTGCGCCTTCTGGTCTCTCAGGCGCTTCAGGACATTGCGCGGGACGCTGAACGGCCTCAGGACGCGTCTGAGGGGCGTTCTGAGCGCCTCAAGGCCCCTGCCCTCTTTCTCCTCGATGAATTCGCCGCCCTGGGCCGTCTGGAGGCTGTGGAGCGCGCCATGGGGCTGATGGCAGGCTATGGCCTCCAGCTCTGGCCCATCCTGCAGGACATGAGCCAGCTTAAGGACCTCTATGGCGACCGCGCGGGCACCTTCATCGCCAATGCCGGGGTGCAACAGGTCTTTGGCGTGAATGATTTTGAGACGGCAAAATGGCTGAGCCAGATGATCGGCCAGGAAACTGCCGGGTTCCAGACCGACAGCTACAAGCCGGGGGACAATCCCAGTTTCTCCAACAACCTCACGGGCCGCGATCTGCTGACCCCCGATGAAATCATGCAGATGCCGCCCGAGTTGCAGCTTCTCCGCGTTCAAGGCCAGCCGTCGGCCTTGGCTCAAAAGCTGCGCTACTACGCCGACCCCGAGTTCAAGGGACTGTTCGTCCCGCAGGACCAGTGATCCGAAGGATGAAACGCCATGACTGACACGCCTGACCCAGACCAACCGGAGTTCCCTGCCCTCTCTGACAAAGAGCTGCGCGAAACCCTTGATCTCATGGCCACGGCGGTCGCCAGCATGTCCAACCGGATCGACGGTCTGACGACAGTTGCGAACAGGCAGATTGAGGTCTCGACCGAAGCACGGATCGCAGCCTTTGCGGCGCGGGATCAGACCAACCCGAAGAACTATGGCGAACTGGTCGGCGCAACGATTGATGGAAAGATCAACGACAATCTGGTGCGCATGGGCCAGATGTGTGTCGATCTATTCAGTGCTTCAAACAGGGCACAGGATGCACTCAAGAAAGCTGAAGAGGATAAATCAGCAGCTCTTCGCCAAGTCTGGAAACGTGAACAGAAAGCAGAGCGGTTGAAAGCCCGCCTGCCTTGGTTCGGTCTGGGTGCCGTGGTTCTGGCTTTGGCGATGACGGTTGCTCTGCCTCGTTTCTTAGCTAGCAACGCTTCAGCTTGCGCTGTCCTTGGAGCTTCTTGGACGGCCACAACAACGGGTGTCGATGCCTGCGTGTTCTACGCCGAGTGATGCACTGATTCTCTCTTGGCCGTGACTTACTCACAGGCTCAGCCAAAATCTGCCAGTGTTATATATGTGTTAGAATCTGTGTTACGTTCTTTCAGAGTGACATTTTATATCGTATTTTCAATAGCTTGACCAAGTGTTGGGTAACTGATAACACGAATATCGGTAACTGAAATCCTGCTTTTGGTAACTGATAACACGAATCTTGACGTGGGTAACTGAAAACACGAATGTAGGCTCATGGTAACTGAAAACACGAATGCCTTGGCTCCTCTCCTGCCGGATCGTCATCCTCAACACGATCTGTTTATCTGTGATGTTGCGGATGCGATCCTCAAGGATGTGATGCAGCATATGGAGCACCCCTTTTATTCGCTATCGAAGAAGCCTGAGACGTCGGTCAAACGTTACCGGAACGGTGAAAATTGGTTGGAAATAACGCCCAGTGTTAAAGGTCTCGCAACGATCTACGACAAGGATATTCTGATCTACTGCATTAGCCAGATTATGGCGAAGCTGAAGCTGGGAGAGCAGGTTTCGCCTCGGGTCCGGATCAACTCACGCGAACTTCTGATTTTCACCAATCGTGGAACAAGTGGCCGCGAATATCAGTCCCTTCTCGATGCGCTGGACCGTCTCGAAGGAACCAGGATCAGAACCAACATCGTTAGTGGAGACGAGGAACAGATTGATGGCTTCGGGTTGATTGATGCCTCGTCAATCAGGCGGAAACACGGGATGGATGGTCGTCTTCTCTGGTGTGAGGTGAAGCTGTCGGATTGGGTGTTCAATGCGATTCGAAAGGAAGAGGTTCTGACCCTGCACCGGGACTATTTCCGCCTTCGGAAACCCATTGAACGCCGTGTATACGAGATTGCGCGCAAGCATTGTGGACAACAAAAGACCTGGCGGATCACGTTAGCTAAACTGCTTCTGAAGACGGGTTCACAAAGCCCAGAGAAACGCTTCCGTCAAATGATCCGGCAGCTTGCTCAACATGACCATTTGCCTGACTACTACGTAGCATTCGATGATGAAGCAGACATCGTGATCTTCAAAAATCGCGGAACCATGTTCCCTGCTCAACTGATCGAGGGCCAGGTTCCACCTTTACAGCCGGAAACATATGAAGATGCCCGTCAGGCAGCCCCCGGATGGGACGTTCGTTTTCTTGAGAGAGAGTGGCGCGACTGGACTGTAGAACCGCCTCGCAATGTGGATAGGGCGTTTGTCGGGTTCTGTCGGAAATGGTTCGAGAAGCGCGGCAGGCCATAGATCAGGTGTAAATCCGGTAAGAGATATAAAACCGGTAAGAGAAACAATATTGGTTGTAGAAATATTACTGGTATTGAAAATAAATCCGGTAAGATATATAAAACCGGTAAAATAAATCAGAAGGTTCGAGCAATGCCGGTTATCGTGATGGCAAGCCCCAAGGGCGGCGTCGGAAAGTCTACCTGCGCTGTCCTCCTTGCGTCAGAGTTTGCCCGCATGGGTGCGCAAGTTACAGTTTTGGATTGCGACCCCAACAAGTCATTGACCCGATGGGCCTCCCACGGCCTCCCAAAGGGCGTAACGCTACACGGTGATGTTGGCCGCTCAGAAATCGTTCCAACAATCCGGGGCGCGGACGGAGACGGAAAAATCGTAATCGTGGACCTCGAAGGCGTGGCATCGCAAATGGTCAGCCGTGCAATCTCGCAGGCAGACCTGGTGATTGTGCCCATGCAGGCGACTGCGCTCGATGCCGAAATCGGTTCTGAAGCTCTGGCACTTGTAAAAGAAGAGGAAGAAGCGCTCGGCCGGACAATCCGCCATTCTGTGGTTCTTACAAAAACAAGCGCTGCTATGAAAAGCCGCGTCCAGAAAGAGCTGGAAGGCCAGTTGCGCGGGGCAGGGATCGACATGATCGAACCATCGCTTGTCGCTCGTGCAGCGTTCTCGGAGATTTTCGCCTATGGCGGCGACCTGACCGCGATGATGAAAGACCCTGAAATGGTGACCGGCGGCAAGGTCGATAAGGCTGTCGCGAACGCCAAGGCATTTACGGAGGCTGTTTATGAGCGGCTCAAATAGACTGGCAGGGCTAAAGGCTCGCCCAAAGCAGACGACCGTTGAAGAAGTCCGGCGTGTGGACGAAGTCGGCGAAGCTAGAGGATTCGTTGACCGAACCCCACGTAAGAAACCTGGGCGAAAGCCAAGTCCGCGAACCCACCAACTTCACCCCAAGGTATTTCCAACGGTAGGGGAGGCTATCGCTGCCGAGGCAGAGCAACTAGGCATAACTCAAGGCCAACTGATCGAACAGATGTGGGATCTTTACCAAACCGAAAGGCGTTCCTAGTTTGTTCTTATTCGGATAATGAAGTTTGGGACGTCGCATGATGCAGGATAGAATAATGAAACAAAAAAAGTATAAGACTCTATCGTTATTCTCCGGCGCTATGGGCCTGGACCTCGGAATCGAGGACACAGGCTGCTTCGACTTGCTAGCCTGCATCGAAAAGGAGGCTTCGTTCTGTGAAACCATCCGGCGGAACCGGGACGCTGGACGTTTACCAGCTCACTTACGCGTTTACCAAGAGGACATTTCGACCTTATCGCCCGAACAAGTGATGGCCGATTGTAATCTCAAGCCCGGAGAACTCGACTTGCTCGTTGGTGGGCCACCTTGCCAGTCATTTAGTACGGCGGGGAGGCGCGGAACTGTCCAGGACCCACGGGGAATGCTCATTTGGCAATTTCTCAAGTATGTAGAGGTTCTGCAGCCCAAGTTCTTTGTGATGGAAAATGTTCGAGGGCTTGTCTCGGCGGCTCTAAAGCATCGCCCCATTGCTGACCGCCCGGAAAAGGGTGGAGCTCCGCTGAGCGCAGATGAGGAGCGGGGTTCAGTAATTCGACTCTTCGCCCAAGACCTTCAAAATTGCGGCTCCACAGCATATCACATGGACTGTTTTGAGGTGAATGCAGTCAACTATGGAGCACCACAGCTTAGAGAGCGAGCGTTGTTCATTGGGAACCGATTCAACACACAAGTTGATTTTCCTGATCCAACACACGGTCCCGGTCAGAATGGGTTGAAACCTTGGCGAACACTTCAAGATGCTATCGGCGGTCTGAATGATCCGGGTGAAGTAATAATGGATTTCAGCCCACGGAAGAAAGGCTATCTCGGTATGGTTCCTGAAGGCTCAAACTGGAGAAGCCTTCCTGAAACAGTTCAAAAAGAGTCGATGGGCAAAGCTTGGCACGCAAAGGGCGGACGCTCGGGATGGTGGAGACGTTTGAGCTTCGATTTACCTTGTCCGACCTTGGTAACGATGCCAAATCATGCCAGCACGTCTCTCTGTCACCCAACCGAAGTTCGGGCGCTCACTCTTAAGGAATACTCTCTGATTCAAGAGTTTCCCGACGAATGGGAGTTTTTCGGGACCCCCACGCAACAATATGCTCAAGCGGGTAATGCAGTACCGGTACGGCTTGGCAAGATCGCAGGCAATGTCGTTGCAACCGCGCTGAACAACCTTAAGAAACAAGGCTGGCAGAAAGACACGAAAGCCATCGATGACTATCGGATAATCTATGTTCAGTCGCATGTGCGTACCCGTCAGTGGTTCAAAGGTGGCGAAACCAAAGTTTGGAAAGCCGGGAAGGCGAACAAATCAGTACAATATGCTGCTCCTGTGACCCGTCGCAGCCAGCGCAACATGGCCGAGGTTCAATAATGGCTGGCCATCCTGACCTTCCAAAGAAAGTTCCGGCGCTTCTCCTCAGCAAAAAAGAAATCTTTGATAGCCTCAAAGTGATCGATAGTGACGCAAAGGCTCGAGATCGAATTCTCGCTATGGAAACGGAGTTTCGCACTAAAATCGGCACACACATTAAGGGCTTGCCGCAAGCGAGTTCGAATTTCGCCAAATTCTATACAAGCCCCTTTGTTCTAATGTTTTATTCTCGGCAGAAGTCTTACTCTCGTGTTGAGCAGATCGAGAAAGACTTGGTTCCCGCTAAGGTGTTTTCATCTATGGAGACATCAGCAGGAAACATGGTCGAGAAGGTTGTCTTGCCAGTCTACGGTTGGGAGGTCGTGCATAGCGCGATGCACTCACATGAATCCCTTCTTGATGGGCGCAAGATTGATCAACAGGGGAGTAAATTTGTCGGGGCAACTCTTAAAAGTGGACCGCGTACGCTCAACGACGACATGGCCAAGAACATAGGTAACGAAGTGGTCGAAAGAGCCTCCTCCTGGGCGGTTAACCATGGGGTCAAAGAGGTCGATTTCACCTACGGTGTGCTCTACGGCACGAAGAAGCAATCAAACAAGAAAGATTGGCATATCCTGCGCAATATCGACGAAGCAAGACCCAGGCAGTCGAGCTTAGTCACCTCGCATAAGGGTGCCTGGTCCGTCGCTTATTCTGACGGGCCACTTTCAGTTTCTGCTACGGTTCGCGTCGGAATTGAATGGTGGGAATATCTTGGCGGCAAAGACACTTGGATCGAGCTGTGTTGCGCATTGATCCGATCCTGCATCACACCAGCTAGCGGAAAACAGGCTGCCCCGACCTACACGATTTCTGATCTACCTGAAATCTTGGATATGTCTGTTATCGATCGATCGTACAACGTGTCGATTCTACAGAATAGCCAGCTCGAATGGCTACTTTTTCTCGCGCGCCACTTCTCAGACGGATTCAAAAATAGCTAGGCTCTTCTGATAGTTCGCTCGCTGACTTTGAACAGTCGCGCGATCTCAGGGACAGCTCGGTGATCATCATCCCTCATGCGCCGAACTTCGTCCTTCTGGACGGGCGTCAGGGCAGGGGGCCTGCCTCCGATCCGGCCCCGCTTACGGGCGGATGCCAAACCTTCCCTGGTCCGTTCCGAAATCCTCTCCCGCTCAAACTGGGCGATGGACGCGAAGACATGGAACACAAGACGGCCTGCCGGCGTCGTCGTATCAATGTCCTCGGCCAGGGACCGAAAGCCGGCACCACGCGCCCGGATCGTCTCCACGATCTCCAAAAGGTCTTTCAGGGACCGTGCCAGGCGGTCGTATTTCGTGACGGTCACAACATCGCCGTCACGGAGCTGATCCAGCATCCTGCCCAGTTCAGGTCGTTCGCGCTTCGATCCGCTGATCTTGTCGGCGAACAGCTTGCCAGCTCCTGCCGTTGTCAGCGCGTCGGTCTGAGCATCAAGGCTCTGGTCGTCAGTGCTGACGCGGGCATATCCGATAATCATGCCTCACTGTGACAAAAACCTGCCAAAACCGCAAAGGTTTTGCCGCAGGTTTTTGTCCGGCCTAAGCGATTGATCTTGCGTGGGGCAGGGCAGGGCGGCACAAAGGACCGTTTTTGGCGCATAGGATTTGTTTGAAGGGTAGTGTTCGGCGCTTCAAACCTTGCAATTGATCCAGACAAACCCGAAAGTTGTTAGCAAATCACGTACCTCTCGGCTTCCGATGTGGATATGCTAGGTCGGGGCTAAAGTTCAGAACTTGCCGGAAGCGCGAATGTTTAAACCTGTATCTGTTTTGAAGATCATTGCCTCAGTCGTGGCATTCCTAGCAGCACTCGCCACGCTCTTGGCGCTTTGGGAGCCATTCACGCCCCTATTCAATGAACTGGCCGCACATTCGTTCGTGGTTAACTCGATGCTGTTTGCCGCGACAATCTTTTTGGCACTCTTAAGTTCATTTCTATTTTTTAATTCGAAACTCTATTTCGCTCGGGCGAAAGTTCAAAACTTGGAAATGCAGATTGCAACGATGTCAGCTGTCATCGAGAAGTCTGAACGGCTTCGAATGACTGACGTGATCACAGGCATTCCAAACCAAGAACAATTCTTCATTGACCTGGGGAAGGTTTCAAACGCGGTTTCCTATGACTCCCCATTCCAACTCATCTTCATTGATTTAGTCGCCTTTGGGGACATCAATAAGAAATATGGTTATGCAACAGGTGACAAAATTATCGAGTATTTTGCTCAATCTGTGTACGAAACGATGCGCAGAAACGAGAGCGTCTACAAGATGCCGTTTGATGAGCAACCCGCAGGCTCAGAACTATGGCAAAGAGCGTACCGGAAACATACTGGCGGCGATGAATTCCTGTTCATGATCGGTGGCACTGAGGTCGACGCTGTGGGCTTTCTGGTTCGCTTGCAACGCCGCGTCATGACAGAGCTGACCCACCATATTCAGTCTGAAATTTTGAAGAACACAGATTGGTCACTGTCTTTCGCTGCTGCTGTCATCCCGATATACCCCAATGACACGAGGGAAGACGTGTTTCAGAGGGCTCATGAGGGCATGCGTGTAGCTCGACAGCCCGGAAGTTCTTGCCGTGTTTTCTGGGCATCAAAGACAAACCCAAACGATCTCGAAGATGGCTGGCAAAAGAAAATTTACGAAGAAGCATCACAGAGGTTCGGGGAATAGTAATTGGCTTTTGGCTGGACATACCAAAACAGCGGGCTTGGTCTGCGTGAGGATGAGTTTTCGTGGCAGGGTTCTATTGAGAGCGATCCGCGTTTCTTCCTTAGGCGATCCAAGGATGAAACTGAGAAGGTCACGGACCTTCTGTTTGGGGAGCTTTCAGACGATGCCGTCGATCCGCTGCTTGCTGAGTTCTTGCGCCTGTCCGGTGGCATAGACGAAAAGCGGCTAGTATTCACGAGTATCAGCCGACGGGGTGATAGCCACGACGTCACAGTCGCTAACTTTGATCGTGTTGCAAAGATTGGAACGAAAGTAGTGGTGCTTTTAGGTGGATTTGTAGACAACAGCTTCCTTGACCAAGACGGCAATCACTGGAATGCCGTCTTAGAACTCCAAGGATCCAATCCTGCGCAGGGTAGGGCGGTATGACAAAGACGACCGTTTTTGGCCGCTCTTAACTACTATCACCCACGATCCCAATCAGACTGCGGAGCTCGTAGTTCAGCGGTGCCTGTTTTAGAAGTTGATAAAGCGACATACCAGCTAAAGGTTACTCTTTCAGAAGACCGAAGATTTCTTGCGCGATTTCATCGACCGTGTGCGTGGCTGTGCTCCGCGCAACCTTGTCGGCAAGGGAAGGGCTGAAATCCATGACCTGCTGTTTCGTGATCTCGTGCCAGATCGGCAGTAGAATTTGCTCACCAGAAACAGACCGGGTGACGATCCCATCCAGTTCATAGTTCGTCCACCCCTTGCTAATGAAGGAAGGGGAGATCACCACGAGTCCGACGCGGCTTCTGGCCAGACCAGCGTCAATCTTGCGGCGCAAGCTGTCGCCGATGCGAAGGGTGAATTCATCGTACCAGACCCTAAGCCCTTTCCCCTGAAGGGATTCAGCCAAAGAGCGGACAATCGAATCCTTGTCTTCTGAGGCGTGAGAAATGAAGACATCGTAAGCCTCCGCGTCGTCTGTCGCCGCTGGAGGCATGTCCCGGACGAGGCCAGGAAGTGAGTTCAACGGAGCCTCACGAATTTCCGGCAATGGATTTGGCAGAACACGAACGGACGCACGTGTCGAACCTCGTAGTCCCTGCATATCAATCGCGACGTGCCAATGACCGCTACTAGGTATTTGCAAACGAACAGGAGATTTTCTAGCTAATCCGCCAATATACTGATGCCGCCGTCCATTCCTGTAATTGGAAAAGTTGGAACTCGTCATCAAGCGAACGTTTGCACCACTGGTAAGTGTAACTTCAATAATCTCACCACGCTGCCGAGAACCTAGATCGTTGTGAATAAATTGCACGTTTCCTTGCCTTTCTCGCGGATCAGAACTCCATGCCCGCCATTTTTGATTAGATATTCCCGTAACGCTACGGCACGAAGGCTTTCTGTTCTACCGGGCATTTCATGCCCGTCCGCGCGAAGCGCCGGGCCTGTCGGCGGGTGGCCTTCAGGTTGCCCGCCGATAGGTCACCCTGAAACTGCCATCACCACGATCACGCCAGAACGCAGAAAGCCCCCGCCTGCTGACGGGGGCCTCGATCATTTCGACGTTGCGGGCTGTTACTCGGCGGCCATCCGGTCGGTCTGCGCGGTGCGCTCCATGATGTAATCCACGGCCTTCTGCGCCTCGGATGCGGCACGGAAAATCGTGCGGCTGTCTTCCTTCATCGCCTCAAGCCATCCTTCGACATAGGCCGCGCTCTGGTCGAATTCAGGCTCTACATCGATCTGCGCGCAAAGCATGCAGTTTCCAATTTCCGCGACCAGCTCCTCGAACGCATAGGCCTTACGGTCATTGAACCGGCCAAAACGGTCCAGCCGCTTCGTTGCCCCTGTCCAGTGGGTCAGTTCATGCGCCAAGGTGCCGTAATATCCTGCGGCCCGGTGAAACGTGCTGATCGGCGGCATGTGGATGCGGTCGGTCTTGATGTTGTAGTACGCGCGCGGCTCCTCGGTCACGTCGATCTGCGCGCCGGTCGCGGCAAAGAAAGCTTCCAGCTCTAGGTCGGCCACGGTGCCAAGATCACGGGGCGGATCAGGCAGGATGTAGAATTCATCGGGCAAACCCTCGATCTGGTTGGCGTTGAACACGCGGTAGGCCTTCGCATAGGGGATCTGACGTTCCTCGCCGTTTTCGTCCTCACGCTCAACAGTGCCGTACTTCACGACGGTCGCGGATTTCTCGCCCTTGCGAACATGGCCCCCAAGCTGCTTGGCCTGATTGAACGTCATCCAGCGGGCTGAACTGTAATCCTTGGCCATCGCTGTCGCCCAAAGCATCAGGATGTTGATACCCCGATAGGCCTCGCCGTTGAACCGTTCCGGCAGGCTGACCCCTGCCCCTCCGCCAGTCCACGGCTTGCGCCAAGGCGGCGTTCCCGCCTCGATCTGCGTGATGATCTGATTGGTGACATGGGTGTAAACGTCAAACTTCTCTGCGGTCATTTGTGACCCTCCTTCGCGTGACGCGGGCCGGGTCTCTTCCCCTTTCCGCCGATGGGCGGGCCTTCCTTCTCTGTTGTCTGGAATGCCCATGCATTCCGGACGGCAGAGCAGGTAAGGGCAAAGCCCGTCCTGCGGCCCGGCGGGGCCGTGACAACCGGGTGGAGGGCGTGAATTTGGGAGGGAACCGCGCGCCT
>NZ_JBSXOD010000007.1:0-9696 GCF_056859255.1 Sulfitobacter sp. L-8 | reverse complement strand
AAGCGCGCGCCGGAATGGACGGGCAGATAGGGGGGTATATGTCGGATCGACAACTGCGCATCGGGTGCGCTTCGGGTTTCTGGGGTGACACGCCGGAGGCCATTGGCCAGTTGGTGTCCAAGGGCGACATCGACTATCTGGTGTTCGATTACCTGGCCGAGGTGACGATGTCGCTGATGGCGCGGGCGCGGGCGAAGACGCCGGAGGCGGGCTTTGCGCCCGATTTCGTCAAGGCGCTGGTGCCCTGGCTTGAGGATATCAAGGCCAGGGGGATCAAGGTGGTGGCCAATGCCGGCGGGGTGAACCCGCGCGGTTGCCGCGACGCGCTCGCCAGGGCTGCCGCCGAGGCGGGGGTCGAGCTGTCCATCGGTGTCGTGCTGGGCGACGACCTCATGGAGCGCGCGGATGCGATCCGCGACCGCGGCGTGACCGAAATGTTTTCCGGCGCGGCCTTTCCGGACGAAATCTGGAGCATGAACGCCTATCTGGGCGCGCGCCCCATCGCGACCGCGCTGGACGCCGGGGCCGACATCGTGATCACCGGGCGCTGCGCCGACAGTGCCGTGGCGCTAGGCCCTTTGATGCACGAATTCGGCTGGAAAGACGAAGATTGGGACAAGCTCAGCCAGGGGTCCCTGGCGGGCCATCTGATCGAATGCGGCCCGCAGGGGACGGGGGGCAATTTCACCGACTGGCAGGACGTATCGGGCTGGGACGACATGGGGATGCCCATCGTCGAGGTGTCCGAAGACGGCAGTTTTGTCATGACCAAGACGGCCGATACCGGCGGTCTGGTGTCGCCCGGTTCGGCCGGCGAACAGATGCTCTATGAAATCGGCGATCCACGGGCCTATCTGCTGCCCGACGTGATCTGCGACTGGTCCGGTGTCACGCTCGAACAGATCGGCCCCGATCGGGTGCGGGTCAAGGGCGGCAAGGGGCTGGGGCGCACCGGCAGCTACAAGGTGTCGGCGACCTATGCCGATGGCTGGCGCGCGGTCACCACCCTGACGCTCGCCGCCATCGACGCCCCGGCCAAGGCCGAGCGCGTGGCCGAGGCGATCCTGACCCGCTGCCGCCGGATTTTCCGCAACAAGAACCTGGGCGATTTCCGGCAGGTGAGCGTCGAGATTCTGGGCGCCGAAGCCGCCTATGGCGCCAACGCCCGCGCCCGGACCCGCGAAGTGGTGCTCAAGATCGGCGTGGCACATGAGGAGCGCAGCGCGCTGAACATCTTTGCCGGTGAAATCGCGCCAATGGCCATTTCCACTGCGCAGGGTCTGACCGGGTTCTACGCCGGACGCCCCAAGGTACAGCCAGTGGTGCGGCTGTTTTCCTTCCTGCAGGACAAGGCCGACACGCCCGTTGCGGTCGAGGTCGATGGCAAGGATGTGCCAGTCACCGTCGCCACCAGGGAGGTGCGGCTTGATCCGCCCGCCACGCCGCCGGCCGACAGCCGCGACGCGGGCCCCGATGCCGTCAAGGTGCGCCTGGTCGAACTGGCCTGGGGCCGTTCGGGCGACAAGGGCGACATCGCCAATATCGGTATCATGGCCCGCAAGCCCGATTACCTGCCCTACATCCGATCCGCCCTCACCGAAGACGCGGTGAAAACCTATTTCGCCCACCTGTGCAACGGCCCGGTCGAACGCTTCGATCTGCCCGGAAGCCATGCGCTGAACTTCCTGCTGCATGAGTCCCTCGGCGGCGGCGGCATCGCCTCGGTCCGCATCGACCCCCAGGGCAAGGGCTTCGCACAAATGCTCCTCGACATCGAAATCCCCGTACCGGCAAAACTCGCCGAAAATGACGGGTTGGCTATGACAAAAGAAAGTGCCGCCTGATGTTGAATGTGAACAACGTCCAGATTGTCTATGACAACGTAATCGAGGCGGTACGCGATGCATCCCTATCGGTCGACGAGGGTCAAATCGTTACGCTACTGGGATCGAACGGGGCCGGAAAATCGACGATTCTGAAGGGAATATCCGGCGTGCTCTATCCCGAGGATGGCGATATCATCGGCGGTACGATTACGCTCAACGGCGAAAGCCTGATTGGCCGCAAACCTGACGAAATCGTGCGCAGCGGCGTCGTGATGGTTCCCGAAGGACGGCAATTGTTCGAGCCCCTGACCGTCGAGGAAAACCTGATGATGGGCGGCATCACCCGAAGCCGTTCCGGGGCGACGGAAGCGTTGGAAAACGTGTTCGATATTTTTCCTCGCGTGAAAGAGAAACGCAGCACCATCGCGGGTTATCTGTCGGGCGGCGAACAGCAGATGGTCGCGATCGGCCGCGCGCTTATGTCCAGCCCGCGTTTGCTGATGCTGGACGAACCCAGCCTTGGGCTCGCGCCGCAGATCATCGCAGAGATCTTTGCTGCCGTGAGCGACCTGTCGAAACAGAACAACGTCTCCGTCCTGCTGGTCGAGCAGAACGCCGAGCTGGCGCTGTCGATCGCAAGCTACGCTTATATCATTGAAAACGGCAGGGTAGTGATGGACGGGCCGCCGGACAAGCTGATGGATAACGAGGACGTCAAGGAGTTCTACCTCGGCTTCTCGGAATCGGGCCACCGCCGCAACATGCGCGATGTGAAGCATTACAAGAGACGCAAGAGGTGGCTGTCATGACCGTACTGTTGCAGGTCGATAATCTGGTCAAGAAATTCGGCGGTGTCACGGCTGTCAACGGTGTCGGATTTCCGGTTCTCAAGGGCGAAATCTTCAGTCTGATCGGTCCGAACGGTGCCGGTAAGACGACGATGTTCAACCTGATCAGCCGGGTTCTTCCAGTGACCTCCGGAACGATCACGCTCGATGGCAACGATATCACCCGGACCGCTCCGCACCGGATCGCCCCGCTCGGAATGGGGCGTACCTTCCAGAACCTGGCCGTGTTCAAACATGCCAGCGTTGTCGACAACCTGCTGGTGGGGCGCCACAGTCATATGAAGACCAGCGTGCTGGGCGGGTTGCTCTTCGGTCCGACCACGCGCGCCGCCGAGCGGGCACACCGCAAAAGGGTCGAAGAGATCATCGATTTTCTCGAAATTCAGCACGTTCGGGACGTGCCCGTCGGTGCACTGGCCTACGGATTGCAGAAACGGGTCGAACTGGGGCGGGCCCTGGCAACCGAACCAAAGTTGCTGCTTCTCGATGAGATGGTTTCCGGGATGAATGCCGAAGAAACGGAAGACATTGCCCGCTTCATTCTCGACCTGAAAGAGGAACTGGAGATCACAGTCATGATGATCGAGCACGATATGGGAATCGTTACAGATATCTCCGACCATATCGCCGTTATGAATTTCGGCGAGCGAATTGCCTATGGCACGCCCGATGAAATACGGGCGGATCCACACGTAATCGAGGCTTACCTCGGACATAAGCTACAGGAAGATACGGAGGCGGTTCATTGAACGATCTTGATGCGCGCCTGAAGGCCGGCGATCACACGCTACCGCAGCTATTGATGCACTGGGCCGAAAACATACCCGATGAACTTGCCATTCGGGAAAAGGATCTGGGGATCTGGAACCGGGTCACCTGGGCCGGCTATTTTGAACGTGTCCGATTTTTTGCCCTTGGTCTTCATGCTTCGGGATTCGGGCGCGGCGATCGTCTGGCAATTGCCAGCGAGGACACTCCGGAATGGCTGTATTCCGACATCGCAGCGCAAGCACTGGGGGGAATGACTGTCGGCGTCTATCCGACCAACCCCTGGCCGGAACTTGACTATATCCTTCGCCATTCCAAAAGCAGCGTCGTCGTCTGCGGGGATCAGGAACAGGTCGACAAGGTTCTGGATGCCGAAGCGAACAACGGGGCCTTTCCGGATCTCAAGTTGATCGTATGCGTCGATATGAAGGGAATGCGCGCCTATGATCGAACGCGCCTGAGATCGTTCGAAGAGGTGGTCCAGGCCGGGCGGGACCATGTATCGAGCCATCCTGAGGATGTGGATTTCTTTGGTGAATGCATCAGGGAAACCAAGCCCGACGATCCTGCGGTCGTGGTCTATACATCGGGCACGACCGGACCGCCGAAGGGTGCCTTGCTTTCGCATCGGAACCTGCTCGTGGCATCTTTCCCGCTGATTTCCCAGTTCAACCTGACGCGCGACCGGTATTCGGTCGTTTGTTATCTGCCGCTTTGCCATGTTGCGGAACGGATATTCTCGACGATCCTGAGCCTGATGATCGGCGGTCAGGTGAATTTCGCGGAATCCATCGATACCGTTCAGGTCAATCTTCGGGAAATTGCACCGAAGGTCTTTCTGGGCGTACCGCGAATCTGGGAAAAACTGCAATACAGCGCATCGATCAGAATTCAGGACGCGCGGCCCCTTGCCAGACGAATCTATAATTGGGGCCTCGATCTCGGCCAGACGCATTTCCGCAAGATCGAAGCGGGCGGGCGGTTGACCCCGGTCGAACGGGTCAAACACTTTGCAGCAAAGATCCTTGTCTTCAATCCACTGAAAAGGTTCATGGGAATTGACAAGGTCCATTGCGGTTTTGTGGGAGGCGCATCCATTTCACCCGAGGTTGTCCGGTTCTTCCGGGTGATCGGCGTGCCGCTCTATCAGGTTTATGGCATGACTGAGTCGGCAGGTCTGGCGTTCTTTCAGAATGCTGACAAAGCCATCGTCGGGGCTTCGGGCGTCGCCGCTCCGGGTTTGCAATACAGAATTGCCGACGATGGCGAACTCGAGATCAAGCATCCCAGTGTTTTTCTCGGCTATCTCGACAATCAGAAAGCTACAGAAGAAACCGTCGTCGATGGCTGGTTGCAGACGGGTGATGTGGTCGAACAACTCGATAACGGTGAAATTGCCATCGTCGATCGAAAGAAGTCGATCATCATCACGTCGGGCGGCAAGAATATTACACCGTCCGAAATCGAGAACGCCCTGAAAGATTCGATCTACATCGCCGAGGCGATCGTCGTCGGCGAGGGGCGGAACTTTCTCGGGGCGCTGCTACAGATCGACTACGATACGGTGGGAAAATGGGCTCAGGCTCAGGGGATGGCCTATACCACATTCAGCCACCTTTCCAGTCTGGAACCCGTCATAGACCTTGTTTCCAAGGAAGTGGCGCGGGTGAATGACGCGTTTGCCCGTGTCGAGAACATCCGGAAATTCGTCCTTTTGAAAAAGCAGCTTGACCACGACGATGGCGAAATGACCGCAACCCAGAAAGTGCGGCGCAATGTCATCGAGAAAAAGTTCGAAACCGAAATGGCGGAAATCTACGGCTAAGGGGAAAAACGTGGACTATTTCATATTGCTGACCGTTTCGGGGATCGCCATCGGCGTGATCTATGGTCTTATCGGAATGGGCTATGCCCTGATATTCAAGGCTACAAGTGTCGTCAATTTCGCCCATGGCGAAATCATGATGCTGATATCCTATATGGCGTTTTCCATCGCCAGCTCATGGACGCTTCCGTTCTGGGGCCTTTTGCTGGTCTGCGTCTTCATTTCCGCCATCGTTGGACTGGTGATCGAGCGGGTGTTTATCCGCCCGATGCTGGGCCAGGACGTGTTTTCGACCGTAATGGTGACCATCGGCCTTGCGGTGATGATCCGTGCGGTGGTGGTTCTGATCTGGGGAGCCGATCCACTGCTCCTGCCGACTGACATCGGCGACAGCGGCGTCGAATTCGGCTTGGTGTTCCTCTATACATCCCAACTTTACGCCATCGGTTTGCTCGCCTTCTGTGTGCTCGGAATGTGGGTATTTCTCCGGTTTTCGCGCATGGGCGTCGCAATGCGGGCCACTGCCGCGCGCGAGACCACTGCATTGCTGATGGGAATAAACGTGACGCATGTCTACGCAATCGCCTGGGCGATTGCCGCGGTCATCGCCGGGATTTCGGGCGTTCTGCTGGGGACGATCTATGGCCTTGGCCCTGACCTGTGGACGCAAGGCCTGCGCGCATTTCCGGCCGTAATTCTCGGCGGACTGGATTCCGTCTTTGGTGCCGCGATATCCGGTATTCTCATCGGTGTCCTTGAAAACCTGTCCGAAGGTTACATCGGACAAGGACTCAAGGAAATCTCCGGGTTCCTCGTCATTCTGGTGGTTCTCATGATCCGCCCCTACGGGTTGTTCGGAACGCCCGAGATCGAAAGGGTTTAATCCATGCGCACCGGTGTATTCGAGGAAAGCTATAGCGAGCTGATATCGCTTTACCGCAATCCGACGCAGACCTATTGGACAGTCGCACTCGTGCTCGCGGCGCTCGTCGCTCCGTTATTGCTGACCAATCACCTCACATCCCTGGTCAACGGAATGATGATTGCGGCGGTGGGGGTCATCGGTCTCAATCTCCTGACCGGAACGACGGGTCTGATTTCATTCGGCCAGGCCGGATTTCTGGCGGTCGGTGGCTATACGGCGGCGGTCCTGTCGGCCGACTACGGTATGCCACTGTGGCTCTGTCTGCCCGCCAGCGGGCTGATGGCAGCCGCCTTCGGTTTGATAGTCGGGATACCGTCGTTGCGCCTGAAGGGTCTGTATCTGGCGATCACCACGATGGCCTTTACCATCATTATCACGCATATCATCCTGAGTGCCGAAAGCATCACGCATGGCTCGTCGGGAATATCAACGCCGAAACCCGCGATCTTCGGGGTGGAACTCGCGACAGACAAATCCTTCTACTATCTCATCCTGGCAATCCTGACGCTGGCGATCCTCGGCTCTGCAAACATCAAACGCAGCCGAATAGGCCGTGCGTTTCTGGCGATCCGCGAGCAGGACATCGCGGCGCGTGTGATGGGTGTACCTGTGGCGCGGTACAAGCTCTATGCCTTTGTGGTCAGCTCGTTCTACGTCGGCGTGGCGGGTGCATTGATGGCCTACCACATCCGGTTTGTGAATGTGGACAGCTTCAGCCTGGTGATTTCCATCGAAGCCGTCTCCATGATCATCGTCGGAGGGCTCGGTTCTACCGCCGGGGCGGTGATCGGCGTCGTGTTCGTGTTAGGGCTGGCCGAAGTCCTGAACTATGTCATCGGGTCGATGGGGGGTACACTGGGGTCGGTTTCAGTGCTCGAATTGAAAGGTTTCATCTACGGGCTGACGATCGTCCTGTTCCTGCGGTTTGAACCGGAAGGGCTGATGGGGATCTACCGCGAATACAAGAACCGCTGGGTCAACTGGCCGTTCAGATACTGAACCAAACGCTCGGCACGTAAACACAACAAAGGGGAGAAGAAATAATGAACTGGTTTCTAAAAGGGACGCTGACGGCTACCCTTCTGACGATGGGTGGGGTTGGTGCCATGGCGGCACCCGGTGTAACAGAGGACAAGATCGTCCTGGGTGCTGTCGATCCGCTGACCGGGCCGCCAAGCCTTCTGGGCAAGGCCCATTCGCTGGCGCTGAAAGTCTGGCAGGAGGATGTGAACGCCCGGGGCGGAATCAACGGTCGCAAGGTTGAGATCGTGTTCGAGGATGATGGATATGTCCCCGCGCGCTCTCTTCAGTCCTTGAAGAAAATGGTCGAGGTCGATGACATATTCGCTCTGATCGGTACCTCCGGTAGTTCGCAACTGGCGGCGATGATGCCCCTGATCGACGAACTCGGAATCCCGGCTCTGAACAACATGGCCGTGAATTCGCACCATTTCAATCCGCCTCTCGAAACGCTGTTCGTTGTCGGTCCGACCTATTGTCAGGAAATCGCAGCGGGAATGACGTATCTCGTCGAAGAGCTTGGCCTGAAGGACGAGAAATACGCGATTGCATTTCAGGACGATGAATTCGGCGATGACGTTCGCTGCGGGTACCTCGCAGGGGTCGAGAAATACGGTCTCGACAACGTACTGGAGCTGGAATTCAAGCGTGGCCAAAAGGACTTTTCCGCCGAAATGCTGAAAGCCAGGGCCGCCGGCGTCACCGTGCTGGTGTCGGGCGGTGTCGTGGCGGAACATTCCACCCTGCTGAAGGAAGCCGCCAAGAACCGGATGGATATCACGTTTCTCGGTGCGCATTCCGCCCACCTGACTCCGGTGCAGGCTTTGGCGGGCAGTGCGGGTGACGGATACTACGCCGCAGACTACGTTCCGGCACTGAACTCTTTGGAAGTGCCTGGCGTGGCACGGTTCATGGACCTGGCCAACAAATATCTCAGCGAGAGCGAAATGGATTCGCTGAACCGCTATGCACTGGCAGGATATGCCGGGGCGATGATCTTCGAACATGCCATGACGGAATGTGGCGAGGATCTGACGCGGGCCTGCGTGGTCAAGAAAATGGAAGGTCTGGACGGCTTCGAAACGGACGGTCTGTTCGGTCCGGTGACCTATGGCGACGGCGTGCGTCACGCGCCGACCGCGGTAATGGTCCTGCAATCCAATGCCGAGGATAAGACGTTCTCGATCGTATCCGAGCGGATGGAAGTCGAATAATCCGCTGATTCCGCATGCAATAACCTCCCCCGCCAGCCTGCGGGGGAGGACGGTAACGAAAGAGGATGACGCCGGATATGACTATTTCCAAACTGCTGGTGGCGAACCGGGGCGAGATCGCGGCGCGAGTTGTGCGCACCGCCCGTGTCAAGGGCATCAAGACCGCCGTCCTGCGGCACAGCTCCGAGCAGGAAGGCCCGGCCCATCTGATTGCCGACGAGGTCGTGACCATCGAAGGTTCAACGCCCGTGGCGGCCTATCTCGACATTGCGCAGATCGTCGAGGCGGCGCAACGGATCGGCGCGGATGCGGTGCATCCGGGCTATGGCTTCCTGTCGGAAAATGCCGCCTTCGTGGCCGCACTGGAAAAGGCCGGCATCACGTTCGTCGGCCCCACATCCGAGGTCATCGACCTGATGGGCGACAAGATCCGCGCCCGCGCCTTTGTCGAGGAACGCGGCTTTCCGGTGGCGCCCTCCGCCATCGAGGATGACGACCCGGCGACCTTCGTGGAACGGTCCCGCACGGTGGGGTACCCGCTGCTGATCAAGCCGTCGGCGGGCGGCGGCGGCAAGGGGATGCGCGTCGTGCGCGAGGACGGCGCACTCGAAGCCGAGATCGACACCGCGCGCCGCGAGGGCGAGCGCTATTTCGGCGATGGCCGTCTGTTCGTCGAACGCTATATCGAGCGCCCGCGCCACATCGAGGTGCAGGTGATGGGCGACGGGCAGGGCAATGTCGTCCATTTCTGGGAACGCGAATGCTCGATCCAGCGCCGGTTCCAGAAGATCATCGAGGAAACGCCGTCCCCGGCGCTTACGGCTGAACAACGCGACGAGATCTGCGAAACCGCCGCCGGGATCGCCCGCGCCGTCAACTATCGCGGGGCAGGCACGGTCGAATTCATCTATGCCCAGGACGGATCGTTTTACTTTCTGGAAATGAACACCCGGCTTCAGGTCGAACACCCGGTGACCGAAATGGTGACGGGCTTTGATCTGGTGGCCGAACAGCTGCGCATCGCGGCGGGCGAGGGGCTGAGCGCCGCGCAGGCCGACATCGCGCAAAACGGCCATTCGATCGAACTGCGCATCTGCGCCGAAGACGCCACCCAGGATTTCCGCCCCGCGATCGGGGACATCCTGCTGCTGGACGAACCCCGCGGCGAAGGCGTCCGCGTGGACAGCGGCATTCTGGACGGCGGCAAAGTGACCACCGATTTCGACCCCATGCTGTCCAAACTGATCGTCCACGGCCGCAACAGGGCAGA
>NZ_JBSXOD010000006.1:0-5757 GCF_056859255.1 Sulfitobacter sp. L-8 | reverse complement strand
CCTGCCCCTCTCCGCTGCG
Organism: Sulfitobacter sp. L-8; assembly: GCF_056859255.1. Lineage (NCBI taxonomy): Bacteria > Pseudomonadati > Pseudomonadota > Alphaproteobacteria > Rhodobacterales > Roseobacteraceae > Sulfitobacter > Sulfitobacter sp. L-8. The sequence goes on along the minus strand of NZ_JBSXOD010000006.1, from coordinate 5,738 downwards.
CTCCGCCTTCGGTGTGGCCGGGCCTTGGCCAGCTGCAAGGTGACCATCATTGCAACGCAAACAAGGAGAAGAGCAATGACCACGAACTGCATCAAATTCACCAGCGCCGACATCGAAACCGCCAAGGGCGTCGGCTCCATCTCGACCCTGACCTTCGACCTCGACATCACGGTCGAACCCGTCGCGAGCTCGAACCCGATGGCCCCCACGCACCGCGTCCTCGGCCGCTCCCCGCGCGGCAAGTTGGTCGAGTGCGGCGGCATCTGGAAGAAGCAGAACAAGGAGACCGGCGCTGACTACTACACGCTGACCATCCGCCACCACGGCTTCAACGCCAACCTCGGCAAGGCCGCGAACCAGGAGGATCTGTCCCTGCAGGCCGTCATCCCCTGGGGTCCCAAAGACGCCCCGTGACGGCTAAGGCCGGGCGGTTCTCCACCGACCGGCCCATCAAGACTCCAATCTTGAACGCGTTCAAGATTGGAGTTTTAGGGGTGGTGGAGCTTCTAAATAAGCGCCTGAAACTCATAGGCGCGTGGTATCTTTATTTTTCCTCCAAAACCGTGCTACCATAGAAGCAGAATCGAGTCGAACTCGGACCCAACCGAAGTCAGGGCTTAGGAATGAGCGGTAGTCTAGAACAGTTTTTGACGGACCTGTCACGTGGGCTTGAGCGCACGATGGTGGCAGTGAACAAGGAACTCACCTTGCGTCAGCGCATCAAGCGCACGTGGTCAATGCGCCAGTGCGCAAGGTTTATGAACGTCAGTATTCAGTATCTAACCAAGTTCGCCAATTCGAGCGACGACTTTCCCGCGGGCGAATATGTTGGAAGAGAGCGTGTTTTCACGCTTTCCGAATTGATGCACATGCGGGCCCTTCTGGCGGCCTCGGCAAAGCGGCCCTACGACTACCTAGCCTGGCGCAAACCCGACGCCCCCTTACCCGTCATCTCGTTTGCCAGCCAGAAAGGGGGCACGGCTAAGAGCCTGAGCGCCGCGCATTTTGCGCAGTATCTCAGCTTGCATTACGGCATGCGCGTTGGTGTCATGGATGCAGACCCGCAAAGCACGATAACGCTCTACTTTGTCGGGGGTGAAGGTCTTCCCCAGATGCCCGACGAAAACACCGCCTCCATGGTGGACTTTGCCGGCCTCTTCCAGTCGGAAGATGCGCCATACACTGATCACGATGCGCAGACGCTCGACAGCTTCTTTCTAAAGACCTCCTGGCCGGGGCTGCGTCTGCTGCCGGCACATGGCGAAACGTCTGAGGGAGAGATCCAGATTGCGCGCCTTGTGCGAGAGGCCCCCGCCGGAAAGAGCTTCTATCGCTACCTGCGCGATGCCCTTGATCGCTGGAAAGCGGGCCACCCGCCAAAAACGCTGCCCAACGAATTGGTAGTCGAGGGCAAGGTCGATCAGCAGCGACTGAACGCTGCGCTGACCGAGACCCTCGATGTCATCATCATCGACTATCAGCCTGCGTTGACACTTTTCCAGCTGAATAACGTGATTGCGTCGACTTCGCTGGTCATCCCGCAAACCATGAAGGGGTTTGACATCGCAACGCTGTCGACCTTTGTGACCGGCCTGCTGGGGATGCTTCAGCATATTCTGGCCCATGAACGGATCGAAATAGGAACTGGTGCCAACATGCTGTTGCCGACGATCGTCCAACGATCCAATGCGCAGGATCTAAACCACATCGGAAACCTGCTGGAACACTGCCCCACGGAAATTCTGCCGGTGTTTTATCTGCGTTCCGACGCAATCTCGAATGCGTCGGACGTCTATCAATCCGTATACGAATATGAGCCGGACACGCCGGGAAAACGCAAGGGGATCAACCGGTTCATCACGAATGCCGATGCGGTTAACGACGCCATAGTATCGCGACTCTGGCCGGGCTTCGAACGCGGTTATGCCAATACATGGATGGACGAGTTCTATGAAGATGACGGCGAGGGTGAAGCATGAAACGCAGTATTCCAAGGTCGCTGGTCAGCAAGGCTACTAGTCCCGACACATCCAAGGAGCGCACGCCCGGTCCCGAAGGCCGGGCAGAAACGGGCGACGCTGTTTCTACTCCTTTCAAGGGGGCCGGCAGTGCTTGGAAATCAGGGGCGCTTGCGCAATCGCAAGCCGCTGTGGAGCGAAGCAGAGCTGAGCTTTGTTCGGATATCTTAAACGGCCGCCACGAAATAAGCCTGTCGCCAGACCAGATATCAGATCCGATGGGGACAGACCGCCGTCAAGACTGGATGTCCCAGGAAGCATTCAGGTCTCTGGTAAACAGCATTGCCTCGAACGGGCAGGACACACCCATTCTGGTGTGGCCCGAGGATCCGGATTGGGAGCCGGATCCGTTGGAGCCGTCGAACGTCACTGGTGTTCCATTTGTCATGCTTACAGGACGCCGCCGACTGGCGGCCGCGTCGGAGTTGGGTTTACCTCTTCGTGCAATCCTCGCTTCGCCGGAAGCGCGAAACGCCGAGAACAGCAAGTTTGAGATGTTGTTTCTGCGGTTCCGCGAGAATGAGGAGCGCGAGAATCTTAGCCCATTTGAGCGTTTGGTTTCGATTGGTGAAATGTATGAAACGTTGGCTTCTGGGGCAGACAAGCTGACAGCTGTGGCCTTCGCAAAGAAAATTGGCGTGCATGAGAGCCTAGTCTCACGAGCGAGGTCTGTTTTCGCTGCGCAGGATCAGATCTTGAACGCGTTCAAGAATGTCTACGACATGAGCTTTCGTGATTTGCAGGGAGCCTTAGCGAGCTTGGAGAGGGTGAACAAACCCAAGCTCAAACCGAAGGCAAAGCCCAGAAAGCTCACGGTCAAACGCAAGGTGGGCAACCGAAATCTTTCGGCGACTTCAGTCGATGGAAACCTATCCATCAAGGTTGCAGGTGTGCCGATAGACCAAGAGCGTCTCGAGAAGCTCGGAGATTTAGTCGCCGACTACTTGAGCGCCGAAGGTTCGGGGAAGGAAACCGACTGACGACAATGTCAGCGACATATCCTCCAGAACGACGAGGCAAGGAGCAAAAAGGAACGACAATCGAAATAAAGGCAAAAGAAAAGCCCCCAAGCGGTGTGGCCTGAGAGCTGATCTTAATGGTTTGGTCACCTTCAAGATAAGTCTCGCAGGATTCACTGTCAACGACGAACGCTCCTGAGCGAACGGCTTTCTTTTGCCTCCACATAAACGGAGGTGAGATACAGGCATGAAACATACAGGTTGGCGCAAGCCGACACCGGGTCTTGGGGTTGCTGAGCAACTTGCCCAAGCCGGTGAACGGGTAGCAGTACCCAAAACACGGGCATTCGTGGCACTTAAGCGCGTGGGGGCACATATCGGCTTGAAGGCCGGAGACATGTTGCTCCTCGACACGCTCGGGGCCTTTACCCAGGCCCAGGACTGGGAGGAGGGGCAGCGTCCGATCGTCTGGGCGTCGAACGCCTATCTGATGGAGCAAACGGGTTTTTCGCTGTCTGCCCTCAAGCGCCACGCGCGGCGCCTTGCTGAGATCGGCGTGATCTCCTTCCAGGATAGCCCCAATGGCAAGCGGTGGGGCCGCAGAGACGTCGATGGCCGCATCGTCGAGGCCTATGGCTTCGATCTGTCGCCGCTCTCAGCCCGTGTCGAGGAGTTCGAGGAGCTTCATGCTGAGTTGCAGGCTGAACGCGAGCTCTGCCTACGCCTGAAGCGCCAGATCACTGTGGCGCGCCGGATGATCCGAGCCCGGATCGAGGCAGCTCTCAGCAGCGCTCTGCGTGGGCCCTGGAGGCAATTCACGGGGCTTTTTGAGGAGCTTCTGGAACGACTTCCGCGCCGTCATGAAGCTTCAGAGCAGTTGGAGCGGCTATTGGCATGGTTCAAGGAACTCCAAGAACGGGTCGAGGCGGCTTATCTTAAGGCGACTGTTGCGACAAAACCTGTGGAAAACACCGATGATAAACACGCCCAAGTCACGAAGAAGACTCAAGAAATGAACCCCAGGGAGGTCATTTCTGAACCTCATATACTAATTACAAACCAACTTAATCCTGTAACTAGTAATTCCTCTGAAAAAGAGGAAGCGGCGGGTGTGGTGCCTAATGCCCAACCCGAAGAGCGGGTTGATAGGGAGCTGGAAGACTGGGTTGCCGAGGTACGCAAGAAGCGGACAGCGCTCGATCTGCCGACAATCATGCAGGCCTGTCCGGAATTCGCATCCTGGGCGCGGAATTTGGGTGGATTCCTGAAAGATTGGGGCGATCTGCACCGGGTTGCCGGTCAACTCAGGCCGATGATCGGGATCTCTGAGCATGCCTGGAACGTGGCGCAGGACCGAATGGGCACCCAGGTGGCCACGGCCGCGTTTGCCCTCGTCTTCGAGAAGCACAGTGCGGGCGAGGTTGCCTCGCCGGGCGGCTATCTGCGGGGCATGGTCGAGAAGGCCGGGGCAGGGGAGCTGCATCTCGAGCGCAGCTTCTATGGTAGGCTCAGTGGGCAGGCGGCGTGATAGGGCAGGGGCTCAGAGACCAGCTGCCTTCGTCAGGTTCACGCGGAACCTGTCTCGGCGGCGCTGGTAACGGCGGGTCATTTCAGCGCTTGCATGGCCAAGCTGCTTCTGAACGTAGCGCTCGTCGACTTCTGCCGAGCTGGCGAGGCCGGCGCGCAGCGAGTGACCGGAGAAAAGCGCCAGGCGGTCTTTCTCGGGCAGGTCGGATCGGATGCCCGCGTCCAGCACCGTGCGCTTGATCAGGCGCGCGACGTGTTTGTCGTTGAGTCGCGCCTCCAGTGCGCACTTGCCGTCCCGCGAGGTGCCGACGAACACCGGCCCAAAATCGATTTTTGCAAAGTGCAGCCATCGCTCAAGCGCGTTGACGGGGCAGGTTTGTTCGGACGATCCGCGCCCGATTTCGACCTCGCGCCAACCGGTCTTGGCATCAAGAGTGAGCAGAGCGCCTTTATCGAAGATCTGTATCCAGCCACCGCTGTCCGGCGTGTCGTCCTTTCCGCAATCCAGGCTGACGATCTCACTGCGGCGCAGTCCGCCGGCATAGCCCAGCAGCAGAATCGCCCTGTCCCTGAGCCCGCGCAGATCAAAGGGCAGGGTCGCGATCATGGCGAGGATGTCCTCGGCCAGGATCGCCTCTTTCTGCACCGGTGGGCGCGCATGCTTGCGCTTGATCCCGGCCAGCACCGTCGCTATGTGCCGGTTCTTACGATCAAGGGCGAAACCGCGCTGCGCGTAGTTCCATGCGAGACCGGACAGGCGGCGGTCGATTGTGCTGACCGATAGGGCAGGGGAGGAGCCCGTCCCGGACGCCAGATCCGCAAGGTATAGCCCGATCATTTCCGGCGAGGGAGGCAACAGCTCCGCGCCCTTCATCCGGCACCAGCGTGCGAAGTGCGCCCAGTCCTTCGCATAAGCTTTCAGCGTGTTCTCCGACGCTGCCGCGTGCGCATAGTCGCGAGCCGTATCGACCAGGCGATCGAGCGTACCTGAGCTCGCCACAAAGGAAGGCCGGCTCAAGGCCTCGCCGTCAGGACGATCTCTCTGGTTGTCTTCGTTGGCAGAAGACCCGATTGGCGGCTCTGAACTTGATTTTGTCGTTGTGCCGAGGTTTTTGAGACTGGGTGCCATGTGTTTTCAATGGTTTGTGGTTTTTTCATTTTGAGATTGAGTCGGGGTAATTGATACTGTAGAGGAAAAGGAGTCGATATTTATGAGACTATCCCGCAGCCGCGC
>NZ_JBSXOD010000005.1:0-3141 GCF_056859255.1 Sulfitobacter sp. L-8 | reverse complement strand
GTAACCATTCGGCGAAGGCCGTGGGCGCGCCGTATTGATCAGAGGTGTTCGGGTACGGCTTTTGGTTTACGCGGCTTCGGGGTCCATTTTTTGGCAAGACGCTCGAAGTTATCGAGGATGCGGCCGATCTCTGCCTCATCCGGGTCGAACTGTCCCCCACACCATTCCAGCATCTGGCCGTGTTCTTCGTGCTTGGGGTCGGCCATGGCTTCGAGGAAGGCAGTGTAGCCGGGAAAGCCACCCACATCCTCCGGAGGGCAAGCACCGATGGCCCTGACAAGGCGTGGATATGCGGCACCCGCGATGGCATCATCGATTTTCTCGACCTTGATCACGTGATGCCAGTTGTCGCCAAAGTCATAGATGTAATGGATGGTCTTGGTGCCAACATCTTCGATCACGTCAAGCAGGCTGGTTTTGCTGGCGGGCATCGGGCCATCGTAAAAGCCATCTCGATCTGGCACGCCCCAGCCGCTGCCGCCGGCCCTGAACTCATACAGGTGACTGTCGGTCCATCCCATGGCAGCCTGGATCACATCATGCAGGCGGTTCAGCTTGATCTTGAGGGCCACATCAAAGCGCCGAAGCACCTGAGGCTCGACATCGGACAATGTGACCTTGAGGCGCGCGACCAGTGTCATGCAGCAATCCTCTTCAATTCCATGGCGGCCTTCCAATTCCAGGGTAACAGTTCTGGTAGGCGTGACACAGGCATATCGGGCAGTCGCGCCAAGACGTCTGCCATCCATGCCTGCGGGTCGATGTCGTTCATCTTTGCCGTGACGATAAGTGTATACATGAAGGCTGCCCTGTCGCCACCGCGTTCAGACCCTGCAAAAAGCCATGACTTTCTACCCAATGCGATCCCTCTGAGCGCGCGTTCGGCGGCATTGTTCGTTAGGCAGAGGCATCCGTCATCAAGGAATGCGGTGAAGGCCTCCCAGCGACCTGTCCCCTCGAGCATGTAGTTGATCGCCTTGGCAACAGGGTTGTGCTTTGACATCCGGGCCCGCTCGGCCAGCATCCAATCATGCAGATCATTGACCATCGGCGCTACCCACTGCTGCCGGGCTTCATGACGCGCTGCATCTGACAGGCCGGTGATGTCACGCTCGACAGCAAAGATCGCATCGATCCGCGTCACAGCGTCCAGCGCGATGGGCGAGATCTCTTGTGCTACCTTTTTGCCCTTGCGGGCTATGGCCTTGATGTCGGCCAGTTCAAAGAACTTGCGTCTTGCGTGGCTCCAACACAGCGCACTACGGACCGGACCCGGACTACGATCTGCGAGATACAGATCATTGTAGCCGCCATAAACGTCCGACTGAAGAACACCGTGCCATTCGGCCAGATGCCGTGTTGGGTGTTCTTTCCGGCGATCTGTTGAGAAGTGGAAGAGGGCGGCGGGTGGCGCATCCCCATCCCACGGTCGATCATCGCGCACATAGGTCCACAGTCGCGCTGTCCTTGTGCCGCCACGCGCCAGAAGCGGCACGGTGGTATCGTCACCGTGCAAGCGGCCAGCGTCCAACACATGGCGCGCGATCAACGCATGAATGGGGGTCAGCGCCACACAAGCATGACCGATCAGATCAGCCAAGGTGGACAGGCTCAGATCAATCCCCTCACGTGCAATTCGCCCGGATTGCCGGTTCAACGGTTGGTGTTGTCCATACTTGTCGAAGGCGATCATCGCGATCAGTTGCGGCCCTGCCCAACCGCGTGGAATGGCGTGGAACGGGGCCGGCGGTTGGCTGATCTTCTCGCAAGCTCGGCAAGTGAACTTCTCGCGGACCGTCTGGATCACCTTCCACTGGCGTGGGATGACCTCCAGTGTCTCCGTAATATCCTCGCCCATTTTAACGATGCGGTCTGAACCACAGCAGGTGCAGCTGGTCGGGGCCTCTACCACGACACGCTCGCGCGGTAGATGGTCGGGAAAGGGTTTGCGCACGGGCTTGCGTCGCGTGAAGGCACGCACGGTGCTGGTCTTGTCCGCAGCCTGTTCAGCCGCCAGCGCATCCTCCGTTGCGGCCGCTTCCAATTCCTCAAGCTGCAATTCCAGCTGATCAATCAGCCGCGCGCGACGCTCGGAGGAGGTGCCGTATTTGTCGCGCCGAAGCTTGGCGATCTCCAGCTTCAATTCTTGGATCATTGCGTCCGTGCAGGAGGCCAGCGCGCGGGCCTGCGCCAATTCGGCTTCCGCAGCCTGCGCTCGGGCGGTCTGCGCGGCAAGTGCAGCGCTTAATCTGGCAATTTCGGAAGCGGCGTGTGACATGGCAAATATTTACCACAGAAGCCGTTAAACGCCAATAAAAACAGGCACTTCAGAACGAATTATCCAGCCGCTTTGGGCCTTTGCGTCCAGCGTGGATTGCGCCAATCGATCCCCTCGAGAAGATAGCCCAACTGCGCCGCAGATATCGCAACCGCCGTCCCGTCTTGGCTCACCGGCCAGATGAACTTCCCCGCCTCAAGACGCTTCAAATATAACGACATGCCCACCCCGTCATGCCAGAGCAGCTTCACCAGGTCACCTTTGCGGCCGCGAAAGCAAAAGATCTCGCCCGCATGCGGATCACGCCCAAGCCCCTGTTGCACTGTCAGCGCTAAAGTATTCATGCCTCGGCGCATATCCGTCACACCACCTGCAATCCACACCTTCGTTCCAGCCGGAAACGCGATCATGACCGCACCATCAAGCCGTTGAGCAGATGCGCAGCAGCTTCCATGTCAAAACCTGACGGAATCGCCACACGACACCGCGGGCCGAGGTCAATGGTCATGACAGGAGCTTGTGGCGCTGGCGCAGTGCCAGAGCCATCAGAAGCATCTTCGATCTTCATAACACGCAAAAATTGCGGGCCAGAACCAAGCAATCCGTTCTTATGGCGATAACGCCAATCGTAAAGCTGAGACCGCGAAACATCATGGCGTCGTGCAACCTCAGCCAATGTCACGCCGGCGCCAAAGCTTTCCTCAACGATACGGATCTTTTCGTCATCTGACCAACGGCGGCGACGGCCAGTATCAGAGACCGACAAAACTTGAATGCGGGGGGTGTCTTCGTGTGCGTCCATAAGGACACTCGATAAACGATCTCACAGCCCAGCAGCCAGACGGCCCTCGGCGGAGGTTTAC
>NZ_JBSXOD010000004.1:0-7121 GCF_056859255.1 Sulfitobacter sp. L-8 | reverse complement strand
GTGTATACAATGCATAGCCATTCTATCATCTGACACTTCATCTATATAATTTAATAAACTCTATAGCTTGTAGCTCGAACAGGTGCCGCCCGAGCACGGCGCAGCCGCGCGCAGCGGCGAGTGCCTGTTCGAGCTACAAGCGCTATAGAGAATCTAGTTAAATAGATTGAATCATAGCGCGCGCGAGGGCTTGAAGCATGCTCTCCCCATCCTTCCTTGGTTCCATCTGACGCAGCTACTCCGAAACTGGTTGGATCTAACCCCGGCTTCCTGATTCTGACGGCCTTCAACTCACTTAGAAATGAAACTGTAATGAGCAAATCGTGATACTTCTAATGTACAAATGGTGAGTCTTTTAGTAGACAAATGGTGATAACTTTGAGATGCAGCTCGATGCGATGAGCCGCCCTCTTTTTCGTATACCCCAGACGCTGGAAAGAAACCAAAGTCCATGACTGATGCAGAAGACTATCTGCCAAGGCATCTTGTTGCAGAGCTTGAAGATGCGATCGCAACAGCACGTGTCGTCAATCTTATTGGCCCACGGCAGGTTGGTAAGACAACCCTTGTCAGAGACTTGTTTGGCAATGGCCGTTTTATCACTTTGGATGACGCGGCAGTCTTAGCTGCCATTGAAGCGGACCCGGAAGGGCAGCTTACCAGTCTGATAGAAAATTTGGACGCCGCGCCGCTTATCATCGATGAGGCTCAGCGATCCAAGAAGCTGGCTCTCGCAATCAAAAGGGTGGTCGACGCTAACCGGCGCAAGGGACAATTTGTCCTTACTGGTTCCTCCAATGTATTCACAACCACGGACGTCGCTGACTCGCTTGCGGGCAGGATGCGTACACTCAAGCTTTGGCCTTTGTCAGTCGCTGAAATCAAACGCGCCCCTGTCAACCGCCTGATGGATTGGGCGATGCAAAACGACCCCAAGTTACAGCAGATAGCCGATCCAGCGCCTGTCAGCCGAAGCGACTATATCGCTCTTGTTCTGCAAGGTGGTTTCCCAGAAACCAGAGGGTTGCCACTCAGATCCCGTCAGCGGCAGTATCGAGACTATATAGATGCAGTGGTTGAACGTGATGTGGCCGATATTACACCAGTTCGAAAGCCAGACGCTTTGCGGATCCTGATCGATCAGATGGCAGCACGGTCCGCGCAAGAAATCAATGTTTCCGAACTGTCTAAACTGACCAAACTGCAACGCAGTACAGTTGAGCAATATCTGGACATCTTGTTGCGGTTGTCGATGCTGACCAAGCTAGGGGCTTGGACATCGGGTGAGGGTAAGCGGGAAATCAAAAACCCAAAATATCACTTCGCAGATTCAGGTATCGCCTGCGCTTTGCGGCGTTTTACTGAGGCAACTTTCACAATCGATAACAACCCACAAGCGCTTGGTGGCCTGCTTGAAAGCTTTGTTCTAAACGAAATTCAGCGCGCGGTACCAATGCAGGATGCAGATTATCGTCTCTACCATTGGCGCAGTGCAGACCAGCGGGAAATCGACATTCTGATTGATGGAGGCAGCCATCTGGTTTGCGTAGAGGTCAAAGCGTCTGCATCAGTCGGCAGCGAAGATTTCAAACATCTCAAATGGTTCTCGAAAGACGGACCTGGCCGCAGTAGAACATGCACAGGGATTGTATTCTACCTTGGGCAAGAAAAGCTCACCTTCGGGGGCAGGAACTTTGCACTTCCGGTAAGCGCCCTTTGGAGCGCGATCAATGTTTGACCTGCCGTTACCAATGTCGCGGGAACCAGTTTCAAATCAACTTGACCTAGCCTGCGGGTTTCCAAACTGCGTCGCGCTGTTGAACCCTATTCAAACGGGTTCTCAATCGACACACCCGTTGGGGCAAAGTCACTGACGTTGCCAGTGACGACAACCGCCCCGTGTCGAAGCCCTGTCGCTGCAATCATCAGGTCTGGGCCGGTATGCCCAACCTTTGCCGAGAGATGGCCCCAAATACGGGCGTCCTCAGCCTCAAAGGAAAGCAGCCGGTCGGAAAAAAACGACACTGTCCGATCGAGCCAGGTCCGCAGGTCATGTGCAAATCCAGGGTCTCGTGTTTCCTGCTGTCGAATGCTGCGTTCTATTTCGCCAAGCGTGATGACGCTTAGAAACAGATCCTGCTCGCGCTTTCCACGCAACCACGTTTCCATTTTGGGTGCGCGATCTGGCCGACGCACGGCGGAGATGATGTTGGTATCAAGAATGTACATCAAAAGCTGACGTCACGCGGAGCTGCCTGAGCCCGAGGCATATCTTCTCCTGGGAAAACCATCAGATGATCCGCAAAGCTTTCCCGTGATTGAACGGCACTCTCAAGCAAGCGGTGGTATTCGTCAGCAGCCAAGATGACCACGGCAGGTTTACCACGTCGGGTGACCTCCTGCGGTGTGCCGGCAAGAGCAGCATCAACGACCGCACTGAACTTGTTCTTTGCACCCTGAAGTGTCCACATGGCTATCATCCTATCTAGCTATACAGCTAGACATGTTCTCGATGGTCTACTTTATCAAGTTTTGCGGGCGTTCAGGTTGGTTCATCTCTTTGTGGGATTGATGCAACTGCGGGCGCAGTCGCAGATAGATGCCTGAGTCTAGTCGGGAACCTGCATCAAAGGGTAGGTGCTCGCTATTCTCAGACTTTGCCCTGTGAGGGACTCCGCTTCCGCTAGGGCATCAGCGACAGCGGCTGCGAAGGGAAAGGCACTTAAGACAAAGCCCCCCATCATCCAACGGGCGGCAATACATACTTATTGTAATATGTAACTTTACATGCTACAGCGAGCTATGATTATCGGATTTAAGCACAAAGGACTTCAAACCTTCTATTCGACCGGAAAAGCGAAGGGAATCCGCCCTGATCAAGCCCGTCGTATAGCCTCAATCTTAGCCATTTTGGATGAGGCAGAAGGCCTAGAAGAGTTGAGCCGCCCATCCTTAAGGTTGCACGAGTTGACAGGCGACCGAAAGGGGATCTGGTCAGTGAGCGTGAATGGCCCTTGGCGCATCACCTTCACCCATGAAGACGGCAAGTTCGATATCCTGAATTTGGAGCAGTACCACTAAAAAGGAGAGCAAAATGCCTATGATGAACCCGCCCCACCCCGCCGAAGGTCTGAAAGACGACCTGGAGGCCTTGAACCTGTCCACGGCGCAAGCCGCTGTGGCTCTTGGCGTCACGCGCCAACAGTTGCACCGTGTCCTTTCCTGCGACAGTGCGATTTCGCCCGAAATGGCCGTGCGACTGGAAGCTGTGATTGGGGGCCGTGCCGACCATTGGTTGCGGATGCAAGTTGCGTACGACTTGGCGCAGGTGCGCCAGAAGAAGGCTGATATTACTCGAGGTCTGCGCCGTTTGACGCCTGCGTCTTGACCTAAAAGTCAGTTCAGTGCGTTCTGCTCCCTAGATCGGGGGTGAGAAGGAACCATTGGCGTCAGCGCGTGCCTTGTACCTTTCCGTAGCTGATCTAACCCTCGCGGCCTCCGATCAGGAGGTTCGTCACAACGCACGGCTTGATGTCAGTCTTTAAAAGGCGATGCCGTCTGATCCAGGATCCTCATGAGTGCGTCTGTTCTCTGTTTTGGGTCACTTGGCAGACCTCGGCACAGCTGGCTGTCTATGGCCAGGCTAGCTAGCCCGTGCACGATAGCCCAAGCCAATACAGCTTCATCGTCCTTTTGGTTGGGTGCTGTAGGGTTGGCTAGCGCAGAATCGTTTCGAAGGAACTCAGAGGCGGCACGCAGATCGGGGTCTTCGATATCAATAAGATCACCTTGAAACATCAGCCGGAACAGGTGCGGCTCTCGCATGGCGAAGTCGATATAAGCTCTTGCCGCGACGTGATGCCGAGCGTTCTGATCCACATTTTCGACAGCTGCGTTCATTCGATTGCCCAACAGATCAAATCCTTCCTTGGCCAGCACTGTCGCCAAAGCCTTACGGTCCTTGAAATGACGGGACACGGCCGATGGAGCACATCCCGCAATCTTGGCGCAGGCACGCATGATGACAGCCGCCTGCCCGTCCTGTCTCAGCAGATCCATCCCGATCTTGAGCAAGACATTGCGCAAATCACCGTGATGATAAGGCTTCGTAGTTCTGGTCAATGACATCTCTCCATATGTGAGCAATGATCACTTGTATTCTGTCTGAAGTAGGGCGACCGTCAAGATGTGATCAGTGATCACTTACGTTTTATATGAAATAGGGCGGCTGTCATGATCTGAGCAATGATCACATCATGGGTTGGTTCAGAGCAGAACCACAAATACCCGACTTTGAGATGCCTTTGTCTTGGTTCAGCCCGTCTTTGGTGAAGTTGGACGTTGGTTCACCGTGATCTGTTGTCTGAAGGTGCTTCCCTTCTAAAAACTTCTGAACTCAGCCAGTGGAAGATCTTCTTCGGCGACCTCCTCGGCATAGGCGTTGATCGTTGACTGGTTCTCTGCACGCCACTTGCAATTGTGTTCGATCTTGGCGGCCTCGATGATCGCGGCTTCGGCGAGACGCGACATGTTGAGACTGAGCGATCGTGCCGCTTCAGTGACGTCCGCGTCCAGCGTAAGATTGACTTTCGCGCGTCTCATAAGAGACCCCTAAAGCAGGCGTCTACAACAGGAGTAAAGCCATACCGCACCTCAGAGCAAGTCGAGCCTCCCCGGTATCGACCTGCCCCAGTGTTACCGACTGCCCCTTCTTCTGGATCTCTATGCCTGCGTCAGCAGAACCAAGAACGAAGTGACCACTACTTGACGGACATTTTTCTGCGAGGGATGGGTGCCTGGAGAGTATACTATATAACTGCAAAAAAAAGTACTACCTCATAGATTGATTAAACAGGGTCCTAACATCCCTAGGCGTACATAGCCTGGCTCCTAGCTATCAGTGTCCAAAACATCCCGACCTGAATGTCCCCTGCATGGTAGAAGTTCTCCAGACTTCTCAGTACTTCTCTTGGGCTTTGGTCAGAATAGCGATTAGGATACAGGTGGGGTTCAGGGTTCTGGATCCATATGCTTGTCATGCAGGTGATGGAGTTCCTCTCCTACATGCTGACGAACCAGGATCTGATCGAGCTTGGTAAGTCGCAGAACACCTATCAGCGTCTGGGTCGGATTGTCCGGGCCGGGATGAAGCTCCTGAAAGATCTACTGGGCCTTCGCAATAGGGATCTGCCAGGGCGGGATATCTTCAGCAATGTGCGCTTCAACGCAGGTGTGCTCATGGCAGATGTTGCATTGCCGAGTGCACAGCCAGGCATGGTTCTGAACCAGTCAGAAGGGAACACAGATGCCCGCCTGTCCAATCTTGAATCCCGTTATACCAAACGCCTGACCCAAGTGGTGACAGCGCACAAGAACGGGCTGCTCAAAGACGGGTTGAGCGAGACCGATGCCCGCGCAATTGCGCGCAAGGATATGACCGAGTTCCTGCTGTCAAGCAAGAAGACAGCCGAGCGTGCTGCGGCCTCTGGGTTCCGTATGACTGCCCGTGAACGTCAGGCTTTCCGATCAATCCACGGGGCATTCACCAGCTCCTTGGTTCTGGATCCCACACAACTGCGCCAGGTTCATAACCTGCATGATTATGTACTGGAGAACCTGACTGTCGATATGCTGATGGCAGACGGGAACACGTTGCGGGACGAGGCTGAAGCACAGCTGGCCTTCCTACAGAACGGGCGGGACAACGACATGTTGGCGAGCTTCATGGCGCTGGCACAGATAAGCCCGAGCCTACGAAATGCCCTGGTCGAGATGCAGGCTCCTTTGAGCACAGAAGTGAAATGGAACTCGGTGGACGAAGCGATTAACAGCGTTGGTACAGCCTCCATGTCCTTCCTGGCCCGCATGTCCCTACAAAAGCCCGGTCGTCTTGGTTCGGTGGGCAAAGAGCTGGATAGACTGACCCAATTGTTGTCAGAGATGGAATCCGAGAACAGGGTGGTAAATTCTGTTGGCAAGATCGGTGACAAGATCGAAGCGTCCAACGACTACGCCTCGAAGTACCTCGAGAAGGCCTCCGATGCGGCAACAACCAAGGTTGATGCCTTTGCCAAGGACAAGGCCAAGCCGGTCAAGATGGGGCTCAAGGTGCTGAGCTTTGTCACGGCTATGGGCTCCAAGAATGCCTCAGCGGTAAAAGGTGAAAGCCTGACCATGTTCCTCAACAACGTCGAGGGCTGGGACTCTGTGCGCTCTGCACTGCACGATCTGCGAGGGGCGACAAAGAGCAACCTGCCTGTGCTGCGCCTGGTCAACCTGGTCAAAGCCAAGATCGACGCTCTGCGGCAGGACTTCCGAGAAGGTGTACCAAAGATCCTGGCCAGTGAGTTTAGCCGCAAGCTGAGCCGACAAGAATGGTCTGCGCTGCACGCGGGCATGGCTGTAACGGATCTGATGGCACTGGGTCTCACAGAAGCCCGTGCATTGCTGAAAGATCCGGCAAGCCTAGCCGGTCGTGTGTCTGCAGCGGAAGAGACCCTTGCAGGCTTGGCCGGGGTTAATCTCGATCGCTACAAGGCAAAGGCCAAGGCTCTGGCGATTTACCAGACCAAGGGCGATGTGACATCCCGCCATTTGCTGAAGAATGCCCGTGCTATCGCGCATCTGTTCGGTGAAGCAGATCGTCCTGATCCAAAGACGGTGACAGAGGATCTGATCAAAGCCATCGAGCGGCTAGTTGGCCTCTATGCTTACGGCGAGCTCGATGCGGACACACGAGCGTCCATCGAAGGTCTGGCTCAGACAGAAGAGAAAGGCATGGAGACCGTCACAGGCTTGCTGGCATCCGTGCGTGAGCTTGAGCGTCAGAAGTCCTTGTCCGATGATCCAAGCGAAGCCAACGTGGCACTGAACAACGCGATCCAGGGGTACATCCCTGCGCTTGGTTCAGGCAGCCAGGTGATCGTGGCAGATGCCTCTGAGCATGAGAAGCTGCGGATGACAGGCTGGACCCGGATCGGGGAGTATCAGGGGGATGCGCGTGAAGGCAGTCGTGTGAAGCGGGCCTACTATCAGTCCAACGTGGCGGGCAAGGCGTCCTTCCGTCAGGGGATCGCTCAGACTGTGCATGCGACCTATAGCGGTGTGAACGCACGCACAGG
>NZ_JBSXOD010000003.1:0-7209 GCF_056859255.1 Sulfitobacter sp. L-8 | reverse complement strand
TGCCATCCTGGCAGGTCCGAGAAAACCGGCAAGCGCCGCCTGTGGCGTCGGTTCCGGTCGAGAATTCCGGTTCCTCCCACGCGCAAGGCGCGCGGTTCCCTCCCAAATTCACGCCCTCCACCCGGTTGTCACGGCCCCGCCAGGCCGCAGGACGGGCTTTGCCCTTACCTGCTCTGCCCTTCGGAATGCATGGGCATTCCAAAGATCAGAACAGGAAGGCCCGCCCATTGGCGGAAAGGGAAGAGACCCGGACCGCGTCACTCAAAGGAGGGTCACAAATGACCGCAGAGAAGTTTGACGTTTATTCCCATGTCACCAACCAGATCATCGCGCAGATCGAGGCGGGAACACCGCCCTGGCGCAAGCCGTGGACCGGCGGCGGTGTATCGGTCAGCTTGCCGGAACGGTTCAACGGCGAAGCTTATCGGGGCATCAATATCCTGATGCTTTGGGCGACGGCGATGGCGAAGGATTACAGCTCAGCCCGTTGGATGACGTTCAATCAGGCCAAGGAGCTTGGGGGCCATGTCCGCAAGGGCGAGAAATCTGCCACCGTGGTGAAATACGGCACCGTCGAGCGCGAGGACGAGAACGGCGAAGAGCGTCAGATCCCCTATGCCAAGGCCTACCGCGTGTTCAACGCCGACCAAATCGAGGGTTTGCCCGCTGAATTCTACATTCTGCCCGATCCGCCCCGTGATCTTGGCACCGTCGCCGATCCAGCGTTGGAGGCATTCTTTGCCGCGACCGGCGCGCAGATCGACAGCACCGAGGAGCCGCGCGCCTATTACAACATCAAGACCGACCGCATCCACATGCCGCCGATTGGCACGTTTCACAGGGCCGCAGGGTATTACGGCACCTTGGCGCATGAGCTGACCCATTGGACAGGGGCGACAAAGCGACTGGACCGCTTGGGCCGGTTCAATGACCGCAAGGCCTACGCGTTCGAGGAGCTGGTCGCAGAAATCGGAAACTGCATGCTTTGCGCGCAGATCGGGGTGGAGCCTGAATTTGACCAGAGCGCGGCCTATGTCGAAGGGTGGCTTGAGGCGATGAAGGAAGACAGCCGCGCGATATTCCGCGCCGCGTCCGAGGCCCAGAAGGCCGTGGATTACATCATGGATCGAACCGCGCAGGCCGACCGGATGGCCGCTGAGTAACAGCCCGCACCGCTGAAATGATCGAGGCCCCCGTCATCAGGCGGGGGCCTATTTGCGTTGTGGCGTGATCTTGGTTGTAGGCGGTTTCAGGGTGACCTGTCGGCGGGCAGCCTAGAGGCCACCCGCCGACAGGCCCGGCGCTTCGCGCGGACGCCCCCAAGGGGGCGGACGATCTTAAGCCGCCTTCGCTGGTAGCAACTTGGGCAGATGGGGCAGCGCCGCTGGGTCACGAGTGTTGAAGTAACGCTCCGAATGCTCGGGAATCCAAACGTTATCAACGAATTCGATGAACAGCGGCAGCATGCTGTTTGGATACTGCCTTGCATCACCTTCCCACTCATCTGTCTTGTGTGAATACATCGAATGAGATCCACACAGCTGGGGATGGTTCTCGTCGAGCCACTTTGCGAAGAGCTTTCCTACGCTGGTATCGGGGCGTAGTTGCGTCCCGTTCGGGGCCCGATCCGCCATCATGTGGCCGACCATTTCAAGGCGTCCCCACAACCTGACAACCAGTTCGTTGATCACTGAGAAATGACCACCGCTGACCCGGTTCCAGTTCTCGTTGTAGCGCTTGATGAACGCAGGAACGTGACCACCATAAGAGCCGGTTTTCCGAATGCTCGGAAGGACTTCTGAGGTGATCCATTTCTTGAAACGCTTTGCTTCTGGCTTGGATGAACGCAGCACGAGAGAGTAAAGGCCGGACTCGCTGATGACCGTGGTCTTCTGCTCCCTTCCCATGGCGTCGGAAATTCCGACGCCATCCTTCTCATCATCATCAAGACGGCTCGCGGCATCCCGCGGGTTCGCAATTCCGATCTTTTTGCAGACCTCAGTCAAAACGAACCAAGGCTCTCCTTCACGATCGATCACACGGAACTGATCGTTGTCTTCGTACTCAAAAATTTGCATTGTATACTGCATTTACGTCCTTTCATGACGCTGGTGCAGTACGATTTTGCTTGACGGGTGTTCCTCTTCATGGGACATACCCTTTGACAGTTAAGCCGAATCGCACTGCGGTTACGGAAAAGGACCGGCCCCAAAAGGGTTCGGTCCATTTTTTATTATAACAGAAAATTTACCAAATTGCAAGCAGGGGTTCTTCAATTGTTCTCTTGCGTCTCTAGGTGTTGCTACGGAGCAACACGCTCTGTAGGCACTGGTTAGGTCGCCGCCTCTAGCAGCGCGATTTCTTCTTCGGTCAGATCGAACAAGTCATAGACGATGCTGTCGATCTGGGCTTCGGCCTGGGCGATTGCGGCGGTCAGGCGGGCGATCTCGGCGCGGTCGCGGTTGATCCAGTCTTCCCAGTCGGAACGATCGGTCAGCGGAATGTCGGCCTTGAACACCTTCTTCACCTCGACGCGGAAGGCGGCGAAGTCGGGCAGGGTCCACCATTCCTTGAGCTTGTTGGTCAGCTTGGGTTCGCGTTCAGGCGGGCAGAGATCGGGGATGCGGCGTGTGAGAGCTGCTTGCAACTTCAGACGTTCTTGGGCGGCTTTCTGAGCTATGACGGCTTGCGATGCTAGTGCTTGGCGGATGCTTTTAGGCATTCTTGGAATAGGCAACTGTCCGACATATTGGGCCTTCATCCTGAAGTATCCACCGCTGGCAAGCGGAGTTAAGGAGCGAAATACGAACCACAGGGTTTTCGAATTCAAAAGCCCCGCAATCGCATAGTCATCGGAGGGCAAAGCAAACGCGGTTGTTTCAAGGTAACTACTGGATTTATCGAGGTGAAAAGGGTTCTCTGCGGCGATGTCCCTATACGTGATTTTAGTCTTCTCGAAACCAGGCACGTATGCCTCTTGTGGCTGTTGAAGTTCAAACCACTCTTGCTTGGTCGCTCGACATTCCAAGCGTTCCTTAAATGGCAGTAACCAATCCCGAATGGCCGGATAATCGTCAATGTTGATCCGGTTTTTAGGGATGTAGATCAGCCACAGGCCGCGCGGCTCGGCACGCCAGCGTTTCAGGTCCTTGCCTTCGAGGAAGGGTTTCAGCAGATCGGCAGACTTTGGGTCCTGGGCGCAGATACGCTCCTTGGTAGCATTGTCGATCACAAAGGCCGCGTTCAACCCGGTCTTGATGCCGTAGAGCGGTGATCCATAGATTTCCTTTAGGGTCTTCCTGCCTTTCTTGATCTTGTCCCGCAGAGCGCGAAGGGCGGAGTTTTCTAGCTCCCATGATCCGGCCCCCAGAGCAGTTTGCGGATACGGGCCGGCGGCAGCTTCCCAAGTGGCGAGGAAGTTATTGTCTGGCAGGGCATCTACTTTCCAGAAGCGCAGCTCATGCCCCTTGGGCGCGACCCCGCGTTTCATGGTCAGGATCGCCGGGTAGGTGGTCACGCCTTCGAAGACTTGTAGATCGCCAAAATCGACCACACTTTCGATGGTGGCCTCCTTCAGTAGGTATTCGCGCAGGGGCTTGCCCGATCCGGTCTTAAAGAACGTGTTCGAGGAAATGTAACCCAAGCGTCCGCCCGGCTTCAGCAGGCGCAGGCCGCGCTCGTAAAAATAGCAGTAGAGATCGGCCCGGTCGGACACGACCTCATAGCGCTTTTCCAGATAGGGTTTCAGCAGCTTCAGAAATTCCATGCGAACATAGGGCGGATTGCCCAAGACCACGTCAAAGCCGCCTTCGGCAAAGACGCCGGGGAATGCGGTTTCCCAGGTGAAGGCGTGATCGAGATAGGCGAAGTTGCTGTCCTCGATCAGGCTGTCGCCGACGCGGATGCTGCCCGAGAGACTGTCGAGAACCTTGCCGCGCCGGGCGGTCTTGATCCAGAGCGACAGCTTGGTGATCTCGATGCTTTCCTCGTTCACGTCCACGCCGAAGAGGTTGTCGGTCAGAATCTCGCTGTCCGGGACATAGTCGAGCAGGTCGCCAAAATGTTCGGCCTTGGGCAAAAGGTCTTTGATTTTGTCGTTCACGCGGGTCAGTTCGGCCTTCATGAAATCGAACGCCATGATCAGGAACACGCCAGAGCCGCAGGCGGGATCGACAATGCGCAGGGATTTCAGACGGTCGCGGTAGGCTCGCCAGGCTTCCAACTCGGCCGACTTTTTCCGCCAGGCGATGTTTTCATAGTCGGTGACATCCACGCCCTTCCTGGCGTGGTTGCGCAGGATGCCTTCGAAGATTTCTTTGAGGTGTGTGCCAAGAGTTTCGGCCACAATGAAGCGCGCGATGTAGTCGGGGGTGTAGACCACCCCGTCCCGCTTACGCCGCCCGCTTGTGCCAGTGGTCTTCTCGGGCTCTTCCTCTTCGCCGCGCGCGATCGCTTGCAGGCGTTCAACGTCAGCGATCGACTGTTCAAAGATGTGGCCTAGGACGGTGACCGAGACTTCGGAGGCGAAGTCATAATCGCCAAGGGTCTTGAACCCTTCGCAGATGTCATCGGGCAGGCTCAGGGCGTTGATCGTGTCGTCCTGACGGAACAGGCCCCCGTTGTAGCGGGGGATTTTCAGATCACTGTTGCCTTCGTCGATGGCGCGGAACAGGCCCTTGAAGTTGTCCCAGACGGGGCGGGGATTGTAGGAATCACGGGCGACGAAGGCGTTTTCGAGGGTGTTGTCTGGCAGAAGGCCGGTGTCTTCGGCAAAGGCGATGAACAGCACCCGATCAAGGATCTTCTGCGCGAGGGCGATCGCTTCGAGGGGCGCGATCGCGGCATCGGCCTTCTGGACGGCGCTCAGGAGCTTGAGGCGCAGGTCCTTGTAGTCCTGATACAGGCTGTCTGTGATGTCCTTGTCTTCGCGGCGGCTTTCTTTCAGCAGATCAGCCGTGCGGCCAGACAGCAGGTTTTCCGCTGACAGCAGCAGCATGAAACGCGCATATTCTTTTGGGTCTGTCAGCTGGTCGAGGTGGAACACTTCATAGGTCGAGGTGCCTTCCCCAAAACCGTAGAAACGCAGCTCGATCATGTTCGAGACCAGAACCCATTTCACGCCGCGTGCGTTCATGGCGTATTCCCACGCCTGTTGAACGGGGCTCTTGTTCCGGCCCGGCATGATAGCATCGAGGTCGCGGGTATCCGCGCCCTTCAGCTCAAATGGCGCAACGATGTCAGGCGTCTTGCCGCCAAAGCGCCCAAGCGCGAGATCGACGCTGCCGCGCAGGATATTCTGTTCCGTGGAAACGTTGTAATCTGCGCCGCCAGCGGGGCCGTGGTAGCCGAGAACCCCTTCGACGATCTTGGAGGCGAACTGCCCATGCAGGGCGGTTTCCTTCAGGCGTTCAATCCGGCCCGAGCTGATCAGCTCCGCCCAGGCTTCCAGCGCAGCCAGATGCTCTGACGGGATCGGATCGGCTTTGATGTGGCGCTTCAGGGTCTTACGGTTGAACAAATTCATGAATTAGTGGTCTTTCTTGCCGCCATCGGTCGGCTCTATACTACGGCTTCTCTCTCTACGGATGGCGACAAGCCTGGCTTCATGCGCACCTGAGCGCATTGGGCGTCACTCTAGGCGCTCAGCGATCCACATCTTGATCAGTGCCTGACGGGTGATGCCGAGCTTCTGGGCCTGCCGGTCCAGACCGGCGACAACCCAGGTCGGGAAATCCACGTTCACCCGCTTGGCCTCAACATTGAGTCGGCGCGCCTTTGTCCAATCGACATGGGCGGACATGTCTTCGCCCGCGTCGAAGCGTTCGTCGAATTCAGTCGCCTTCATAGTGGTCAATCTCCTGCTTGCGAGCGCGGCGCACGGAGATGATCCGCACCCGGTCGCTCCGGTATGTGTAGACAGCCGTCCAGTGTCTGGCCCCGATCATGCCAACCGCCAGAAAGCGCGGCTCATCCGTGACATTGGCGGGGGCCTCGATCAGATAAGGATCGTCCCAGAGAGCCTGGGCCTCATCAAAGTCGATCCC
The DNA here is from genome assembly GCF_056859255.1 of Sulfitobacter sp. L-8. NCBI lineage: Bacteria > Pseudomonadati > Pseudomonadota > Alphaproteobacteria > Rhodobacterales > Roseobacteraceae > Sulfitobacter > Sulfitobacter sp. L-8. The sequence goes on along the minus strand of NZ_JBSXOD010000003.1, from coordinate 1,165 downwards.
GTGCTTTTCACGGTTCGCGGCGCTCTTGTCGGGGTCATACTCGAACTTCATGAAGGATAATATAAGATGAAAATGGTATAGTTACTATACTTTTCAGCCCCTCGCAGTAGTGAGATTTTTTCAGCTTACAAGCAGTAACGCCGCCCGCATGGCTGCGCGCAGCCATGTTGCAGGCGCGGCGAAACAGTGCTCTGACTATCGGCATGGAAGCTATCGAAAGGCTCTTACAGCTACCCTATCAAACCCTGGCGATTTTGGTTGCCGGATATCTTTCTTATCGGCTGGCCTACACCGGGCGCGATAGCACGCACCAGACATTGGACACTTTGGCGATTGCCCTTGTCTTTACGTTCATAGCGCAAGCCGCATCTGCTCTACTGCTGGCGATCTATCTGGCGTGGGGCCCCACATCCAGCGATGCTGCCGCATTGCCCTTAGGGGCCGGATACGCTGTCAGTGTTGGGGGTATAGTGGCTGCACTCATTGTCGCTGCCATCTGGCGGCGTGTGAGCGTTAACAGCCTTCCAGAAATTCTGCGTGGCGCAGGAATATCGTCGTCAGACAGAAATACCGCCGCATGGGAAACCGTTATCAATCGAGAAGATTCCGGACCGTCGCAGATCACTGTCGTAAAAAAAGACGGGACGACACTGCAATGCGAGCGTCTTGACGACTTCAAGAAAGCGCCCTTCGGCCCAATGATACTCGGGCAAGATGGCTCTATCGCACTCTATGTAACTGACTACCGAGACAAAGAATCCGGTGAGTGGGAAAAAGTTGATCCCGAGCATGGTGACTGGGGGCCGGAAATAACGATAATTCCTGCCGGAGAAATCTCAGAAGTGCGCATTAGGCACGCCCCCTCACTTCTTCGGCGGTGGCGACGAGGACGGAGCACTGGGAAGGGGTCTGGCGTTGTCGGGGATGAAGACCCCTCCGCTAGCTGACATCGGCGTCTGTTGATCGGATGATTGCACTTTTTACCTCTTCGGGGGCGGCGGCGTAATAGGTGCGCTCGGGCTAGGTGGAGAGCACCGCAAAGTGCGGGGCAATCAGGCCACCATTTGCGTTTCTTCGTGAGATTTCAGACCGGGATACCACTGCTCGAACTTGGCGCGGAGAGTCCCGTCAAGCGCGCGGGCCCGGGTTTGGAGCATGAGGTGGG
>NZ_JBSXOD010000002.1:0-3788 GCF_056859255.1 Sulfitobacter sp. L-8 | reverse complement strand
GGTGCTTGCGGGCCGCACAAACCGCTATAGGTGCCGATGCCGGACTTGAGCTTGCGCCAGGTTCAAAACTCAAACCCACGATCGAAGGTGATGGATTTACAAACTCGCTGGGGCCGGGGCACCCTGACATCCATCAGTAGTTGTCGCGTTGCCCTTTAATCTGAGACGGGACGCGTTTGGCGGCAATTTTTGCCCTTAATTGTGAGATGATGCTGTCATGGGGCCGGCGCTTTTCGCGCGCCTTTGCGCGATGTGATCAACCGCGGCAAGCAATCGTGGCTCCTTCTCGAAGGCGCGCAAGAGAGCAACCCTTGCATAGTCGTCAATGCTTTTGCTGACGATGGCTGCCTTAGCCAAGGGATGAGATCGAGCGGCGGCGATTGCGGCGAGGCAGAACAGCCTAACTTCCGATCTGGGGTTCTGTAGAGCGAACGACGGATCCCCGCGGAAGGTCTTAAGCGACATGGCAAAGGTGACTGCGCGCATTGCGCGCCGAAGTTGCTTGGGGCCATGTGATCGCGCGGCGCACTCAAGTATACCTGCCCCGCGGCGCGCTCGACAAATCAGTTTTTCAGATATTTGTTCCTCACGGGGTTTGCCAAGGGTCTGCACAAGTCTCGTCCCGCAAACTTGGCAGTCAAATGCCCAGGCCCGCCTCCAATGCCTGAGCGAAAGACCCTCTCTGGAGCATTGCAGGCAATGCTGAAACGGCATCTGAGCCGTTAGCGAGGCTTCTCGTGGCGTCATAGCTGGAAAGGTCAAAGATCGCACAACATCTGGGTCGAGTCGTGCTGCGTTGGCAATCTTCTCCGCCATAGCCGCGTCGACGCTGAAGTCCAAGGCGGTGCCATGCGCGGTATCGATTTTGATATGAGCCAGCAGTTCCGCGTCATCGCAGTAGTTGGCCGCCGCCAGCCGAGATAACCAACCTGACAACAACTCGTCTGGCAGCGGCGCGACAGTTTTCGGCAGCGGGCGCGGCTTCACACCCCGGACTTCTCGAGTCGCCGATAGGCGTTCGCATGGCGCGACCAAACCGGCGTCCATTTTGCGATCGCGTCGTCAGTAATGCATTCATCACCTTTGACAATGGCGTCGATGGAAAGATCCTTGATCAGGGCGAAGATGCGCGAGGTCACCCCACCGGTCAGCGCAAGTATCTGCTTGAGTGCCTTGACCTTCAGATTGGATTTCTTCTCGAGGGGCATTGCCGCGATGAGTGTCTGGATCATGTCCGAGAACTCGGCATCGTCGCGCCAGTTTGGCAGGTGATGTTCGTCCAGCCGCCTGGCAAGCTGGATATCACCACGGATGGCATCGACGGCCTCGCTGACCCCGAGGCATACCAGCGACACTTCTAGTTCATTGCTTAGATACCGCAGAACATTGAGAAAGCGGCGCTGTTCGCGGTGGGTCCCGGCCAACAGGTTGTGAACCTCGTCGATCATGATCATCCGCAGGCCAAGGTCGCGCAGGAGCGCGATGACGCGGACTTCGAGGGAAGCCACATTTTGAGCGCGGGCGCTCAGTGCCGTCGCCGGGGCGCCGACGGCGGCCAAGATGTGCAGGTAGAACCGCCGTTCGTCTGGTGCGGGCGGCGCTTGCAACAGCAGCAGCGGTGTGCGGGTGATGCCTGACGCCGGATCGTATTCTGGTGCGTACTTGCGCGACAGGTTTCGGGCGATCATCGTCTTGCCGATCCCGGAGGCACCATGCACAAGAAGCCCAGGCATACGGGTTTGCCGTGGCGCTTCGATCATACCCTGCAAGCGGTCCAACACCTGTTCGGCCCGCGGAAAGCCGATCCAGATATCCGATTGAATGAGGGCAATCCGACCGTCTGCCTCAGTTGTCCTTGCCCTCAATTCACCATCTCTCCACCTTGAACAATGGGCGCGATGTATCACCCGTGTCGATCGGGCGCAGCCCTTCGGTTGTCGAGACAGCCGAGTTGGCGCCCTCCAATGCACCTTTTCTTTCACGGGATCGGCGTTCGGCCTTCGTCAGGCCCCGGCTTTCAGTCTCGATCTGGCGTTGCTGTCGGATCAGCTCAGCCAAGACCAGCTCATTGGACCCGGACTTGCCAAGGGCACGGGCCTTCCTCATGGCTTCGCGATATTCCCAGAGCGACACAGGCGGAATTTCAAGGTTTCTGTACCGCGCCTCAACATATCGGCCATCTTCCAGTTCAACCCAGATCATTGAGATATCGCGAGGATCGTAGCGAACAACCACCTTTCCATCGGCGCGCCCAATGTAGCCTGCAAGGGCATCGGACCAGTACCGTATCTGGAACAGATGGATGCCGTCACGCCTGACCTTGCGCAGTTCGCTGGGCAGGAAGCTCACCTGAAAGGCTTCCATCTCGAAGGGGATGTCGCCCGTCATTTGCTCTGAGAGCGCTTCCCATTTGGCAACGGGCGTACAGCCAATGCTTGAATGAATGCTGTTGTTGTAACGGCAGATTTCGAGAGCAAACCAATGATCGAATTCGCTCAGGGTCATCGTGGCCTGGCCTTCGGCGTCATAGTCGCCCTTGGCCGCGATTGAGGCTTGCGTTGTTCCCGGCAACAGGTGAACGGCCCCCATCATCGTCCCGATCAACCGCTCGATGTGACCCCCGAAGTGAGGACTTCCCGGCGGCCGATAGATCAGATCGATCCCCCATTCCGCACATGCCGACCGAAAGGCCCGCGACCGGAAATCGCGGCCATTGTCGACATGGATGCTCTGCGGTTTGCCTTGTGCGGGCCAAGGAATATTGCACGTCAATTCCGCCAGAAGTTCCGCCTTGGGGGCTACCGCCTGTGTCAGGCAAAGCGCCACTGACAGACGCGAAGGTGCCTCGAGAGAGGTGTAATATCCCGTTACCAACCGCGTTGCGACGTCGATCGCCAGCGTGACCCACGGTCGGCCAATTGGTTGGCGCTCAAAACTGTCAACAAGAATGATGTCGGCAGGTGTATGGTCGATTTGCACGACCTCCAGTGGCTGACTGGCCTTGTTCTCGCCTGTGACGGCCGCAAATTTTTGGCGGGCGGCCTTTGCCCCCTCTCGTGCCTTTGCAACTTCGCGGGCATCCATTGCATCCAGACGACGCTGAACCGTCCGCCGTGTCGGCGGTTGCAAGCCCTGCTGCCAGCACGCGCTGCGGATCTCAGTCACGACGCGCGAGAGGCTCGAACGCTCCCGGCGCAAGAAATATCGGCGAAGATGCTCTTCGATCACCGATTCAACTTTGCCGGATATCAAAGTTGTACCGGCCGGACGACCCCGTTTCCGCGGAGCCAGCGCGCTGGTGCGCCCACCCTCTTCCGCCAGCCGCTTTATCCAACGCCAGACCGTCGCCCTGCTGACACCAAGCTCCCAAACGGCGTCATTGATGCCGCTTTCCAGACTGCCAGCCCCATTGAGATATGCCTGAACAAGCGGACGTAGCACGGCGGCCCTGCGCGACTCTTCAGCACCAACTGCAACGGAGGCTTCGCCATCATCATCCATCGATATTTGCCGCACATGTCTGTGAACCCTGTCTCAGGTTTAAGGGCAAGAATATCGGAATTAAAGGCAAAATCTCATATTTAAGGGCAAAGGACAGCCGTTGATTTCGTTGAATTTCTCATCTCACAATTAAGGGCTACGCGACAGCTGGGTAAGTAGTGGCGGGCCCGTTTTTAAGAATTTCGATGGGTCCTGCTGCCAAGGTGCTTGCGGGCCGCACAAACCGCTATAGGTGCCGATGCCGGACTTGAGCTTGCGCCAGGTTCAAAACTCAAACCCACGATCGA
>NZ_JBSXOD010000001.1:0-3681 GCF_056859255.1 Sulfitobacter sp. L-8 | reverse complement strand
TACCGGGTGACTTCGGAAAGAAGGGCTCAAGGCGCGCCATCTGCGCATCCGTCAGCCAGAAAAGATCAGACATGTTCACCGCTCGGTTTTCGAACCGTGAATCACGCCCCTACGCGGAAATCAATGGGTCCTGACCCTAGGGATTTTAGGGTTCTTGTTGCAAGCACTCCCCAAGCAAGACTGGAAACTCTGGCCTTCGAAAAATCGCGACCTGTCCAATGATCACTGCCGCAGTTCAATCTTGGCGTTCCGCCGTCATCCCCTCCTGAGAGTTTCGATGCAGAAAGGGCAAGAGCAGCGCGGAATTTATCGGTGTGGCTGGCAAATTCATGTCGAGAAACCCCGCCAGTAGTCCGGTCAATCCTTTTCCACCTGCTGAATAGGCCTGAACAAATCGAGCTGGGCGATCTTCAAGCGCACCGCTCCCCCATTCCAAGATCGTTGCCGAACCATCAGCGCCTTCACTGGCCGATGATTGTGTGTGTCCGGGCCGAAAGGCCCTGAGTGGTTCGGGGCCTCCTTGAAACAAGAGGAGGAGTGCCATGAAACTCGTCTCACGATTTGAAGCGGCATCCCGCAGCACGGCAGAATTGCATGGTCTTCTGACCAAAGCGTTCAACGCCTTTGCAACAGCACCGCGCGGTAGCGATCAGCGCCGCGATGCGCTGGCATCGATGCGCAACATCGAGGATGAACTGGCGACCCGTTCGCCAAGCATCTGATCTCATGCGGCTGGCCACATGGTCAGTCGCTTTTTTCGTCGTTTCGTGCGCGTCATAGGCTTTCATGATCTCCAGATCATACTTATGTTTTATGCCCCGCAGATCATAAGTGTCATTTATGCCCTATAGATCATATTGACATTTTATGACTTAAGGATCATACTGGGCTGTAAGGAGTTACAGATGAAGAACCTGGCACGCACACCAAACGATATCGGGCACGCCATCCGCCAAGCCCGTAAGGCAAAGAAGCTGACGCAGAAAGAGCTCGCTGAGCGTAGCGGCGTCTGGCAGGAGACGATTTCCAAGGTTGAGAACGGCTTATCCGGCACCAAGCTGGAAACCCTCTTCGATATCTTTGCCGCGCTTGATCTTGAGATTCTGGTGCAAGGGCGCAGCAAGGGCTCGGCTGAAAGCTTCGAGGACATCTTTTAAGATGGGACGCAAACGAAGCTATCCACCGCTGAATGTCTTTCTGAATGCGCGCCATGTCGGCCAGCTTTTGCGGGAAAGTACGGGCGCGATCAGCTTTGTCTATGATAAAGACTGGCTGGCATGGGAGCACAGGCTCCCTGTCTCACTTTCCTTGCCGCTCCGTGAAGACCGCTATATCGGCGCACCCGTCATGGCCGTTTTCGAAAATTTGCTGCCGGATAATGATGGAATACGGCGGCGCGTTGCGGAGCGCGTTGGCGCGGCGGGCACGGACGCCTATAGCCTGCTCAGTGAAATTGGCCGGGACTGTGTGGGCGCGCTGCAATTCTTGCCAGACGGCGAAGCGCCGCAAGCCGCCGATGATCTCACCGGCCATGCGGTCAGTGAGACGGACATCGAAGCGTTGCTAGGTGAACTGGATGTCGCACCGCTCGGCATCAGGAGAGAAAAGGACTTCCGGATATCGGTGGCAGGCGCGCAGGAAAAAACCGCCCTTCTCTGGCATGACGGCAAGTGGTTAGAACCTTCGGGCACCACACCGACAACACATATCATCAAGCCGCAGATCGGGCGGCTCCCGAACGGCATGGATTTGTCGAACAGCGTCGAAAACGAGTATCTGTGCCTGAAACTGATGGAAGGCTTTGGCCTGCGCGCCGCAAATGTCGAGATGTCCAGCTTCGGTGCGCGCAAGGCTCTTGTTATCGAGCGGTTTGACCGCCTCTGGACGAAGGGTGGCCGTCTCATCCGCTTGCCGCAAGAAGACTGCGCGCAAGCCCTATCAGTGCCGCCGACACAGAAATACCAGAATGAAGGCGGGCCAAGTATCGCAGATATCATGGGCCTTCTGCTCGGAAGTGACGAACCTGCGCAGGACAGGATGGAATTCTTCAAAGCCAACATCTTGTTTTGGCTGAGCGGCGCCACCGATGGGCATGCCAAGAATTTTAGCCTTGCCTTGCTACCAGGTGGCCGTTTTCGGATGACGCCGTTCTATGACGTGCTGACCGTGCAGCCCAGTGTTGATGACGGCCAAGTGCAGCGCAAGGACTTCAAGCTGGCGATGCGCTTTGGCAAATCAAATCACTACAAGGTCGGCGATATCATCGGGCGTCACATTATGGAGACGGGCGTTGAGTCCGGCCTATCCCGCAAAGCCATTGCCGACATTTTTGAAAACTTCCATACATCGGCGCAAACCGCGATGGACAAGACTTTCTCTGCGCTTCCCGTAGGGTTTCCAGAAGTGCTTGTCACTTCGATCCGCAGCGCGGTCTTGGACCGGCTGCGCCACCTCAAACCTTGAGCACGCGATCAAGGTTTGCATGAAGGGCGTTTTGCTCAACCCGATTGAGCAAATCCACATGCATCCAAAACATGGATTTTCCGCCCGCCAACTGGCGGGCGAAATTTTCTGACTGTGGAGCCGCCTTAAGCGGCGGCTCCTTGCTGCGCTTCCTCAATGACAGGCTGACACCCATGCAAGAAATCAGCGCCGCGCTGCGCATGGGCGGCGGCGGAAAAGATCGCCCGCTTGTCTTCCTTCAACACCTTGAGCCAGCTCTGAATATAGGCGGCGTGATCGCTTCGCACCTCCGGTGTCAGTTCCAGATCGGCGCATAGAAACGCCGCGCCCAACTCGGCAACAAGTTCCTCGCGGGCGAAGCCTTCATCGCCCCACTTCTTGCGCCCAAATTCACGATCAAAACGGCTCTTGTGCTTGTTCCAATGCGTGAGCTCATGCGCAAGCGTGGCATAGTACGCTTCAGGACTACGAAATGTTTCGAATTGCGGCATCTGCACATGATCGCTGCCGCCTGCATAGTGGGCGGAATTGCCCCCTTGCCTGATATCAGCGCGGGTGTGAGCAAAAAATTCTTCCGCATGATCGATCCGCGACGCTGGATCAATGATCGGCTCGGGCTTGGAATAGTAGTGCTCGGGCAAGCCTTCGATCTGATCGACGTTGAAAACGCTATAGCCTTTCATGAACGGAATCTTTCGCTCTTCGTCCTGTCCGTTCTCGCCCTCTTCGGTCTTAGTGATGGTGTTCGCATACACGACCAGATTGCCGCGCTCACCCTTTTTCACATGCGCACCCAGCTCCTTGGCTTGGCGGAATGTCACCCAGTACGGGGAGAAATATCCGGCCTCAACAGATGCACCCCACAGCATCAAAATGTTGACCCCGTTATAGGGCATGCCGTTGTGCCGTAGCGGTTTGGCGATCTTGCCTTCCAGATTGCCGCCGCTCCACGGCTTGAGCCAGCTCAACTCTCCTTGCTCCAGATCAGCGATGATCTTGTCTGTTACTTTCTGATAAATGTCCTTTTTCATGGGTCTTTTCCCTTCATTGGATAGTCAGTTGCGCATGCAGCTGGAGTAGGGTCAGGACACATAGCCAGAAGATGACGACGGCTGCGAGTGCGATGGCGGACAGGAAGACCTTCGGGCATCTGTCGTACCGGGTTGCAACGCGCCTCCAATCCTTCAGCCTGCCGAACATGATTTCGATCCGGTTGCG